>DATMQA010000021.1:0-4690 GCA_035566895.1 Binatia bacterium | reverse complement strand
TCAGCGAAGTCGCGGTAAGCAGATGGTGTTTCCGTCACCGGCCGGTGGTAGTTCGGGCCGACCTTACATCCAAGGACTAGAGCTGCGGCTATGACAACCACAATGAATGGCGCTCGATTCTTCATGGCCTCCCCCACTCTGCTTTCTGCGCGCAGTTCTCGCAGTGGTTCATGTCAGTCTCCCGGCGCCGGTGTGGGTGTTGCCGGCAACTTTCCAGAAGCGGGCACGCCGCCGGCCCACCTCTCCACCAAAGTGAAGAGCGCCGGAACGAGGAGAATGTCAACGGAACTGGCCAGCAGCATGCCGCCGATTACGGTGGTGCCCATGATTTGTCGCGCCACCGAACCCGCGCCCGAGGCGGTCCACAGCGGCACGCAGCCGAGAATGAACGCAAACGATGTCATCATGACGGGACGGAGGCGAAGCCTGGCCCCTGCGAGCACCGCATCTATCAGAGGCTTCCCCGTATCGACCTGTGCTTTGGCAAATTCGACAATCAGAATCGCGTTTTTGGCGGCCAGACCGATGAGCATCACCAATCCGATCTGCGTGTACACATCGGTCTCGATTTGCACCATGTAAGCCGGATAGATGGCGCTGAGCACCGTCCGCCGCAGCCACAAGACTCCGAAAGCCCCGCATACCGCCCCCGACGTTCCCAGGAGCACGCTGAAGGGCAACGACCAGCTCTCATACAGCGCGGCCAGGATCAGGAAGACGAAGAGCAACGAGAGTCCGAAGATCACCGCAGGGGGCACACCTTGCCGCGCTTTTTGCTCTTGAAACGACATGCCGGAATAGTCGAAACCCATCTCTCGCGGCATGGTCTGTTTAAAGACCTCCTCAAGCGCTGCGGTGGCCTGGTCCGCGCTGTAACCGGGGGCAGCGCTGCCATTGAGTTGGGCGGCGCGGTACTCGTTGAAACGAAGTGTAAATTCCGGGCCGACACGTGACTGGATAGTGGCAAGCGTGGACAAAGGGACATTCTCTCCCTTGTTGTTGCGGACGTAGAATCGCCCAACATTTTCGGCGTTGGCGCGGTCTTCGCCTTCGGCCTCGATGTACACCTGCCACTGGCGGCCGAAGCGGTTGAAATAGTTGATGAAATAGCCGCCCATGAAGGCCTGGATGGTTTTGTAGACGTCGGGAAGAGCCACGCCTTGCTTGAGCACTTTGTCGCGGTCCACTTGGATAAATTTCTGCGGCACACTGGGGAGAAAGGTGGTGCTCAAACCGGCGATTTCGGGGCGCTTGCGTGCGGCATCGAGGAAAATGCCCAAGTTTTTGGCGAGGAACTGAACATCGCCACCAGAGCGGTCCTCGAGGTTAAAAGTGAAACCTCCGGAAGTGCCCACGCCGGGAATAGCCGGGGGCGAAAAGCTGAACGCAAAGGCGGCAGGTAGCCCGCTCAAGGCCCCGTTGATGCGGGCCTTGATGGCTTGATATTGCTCGGCGCGGGACTTGCGCTCGTCCCAGGGCTTGAGAGTGACAAAAAAGAAGGCGTTGTAGCTGGTGCGCACGTAGCTGAGCAGGCTGAAGCCGATGACGCTGGTCGTGTATCGGACGCCAGGCATATTGGCGAGGATCTGCTCAACCTGACCGGCCACGGCGCTGGTGCGCTCCAGGGAAGCCGCATTCGGAAGTTGCATGTTGATGAATGCATAGCCCTGGTCCTCATCGGGCAGGAAGCTGGAGGGCAGACGGCTGCTAAAGAAGGCTGCGCCAACGGCGAAGGCCGCAATCACCACCAAGGCCAGCGCGCCCTTACGAAGAACCCCAGCGCAGATTTTGACGTAGATCTCAGTGCCGCGCCCGAACATACGATTGAAGCCTTCAAAGAACCTGCTGAGCAGCCCGCGGCTCTCCTGCTTTGGCCGCAGCAGCAGCGCGGAAAGCGCGGGGCTGAGCGTGAGCGCGTTGAAGGCGGAGAGGATCACGGAGATGGCGATGGTGAGGGCAAATTGCTGGTACAGCCTTCCGGTGATGCCGGGGATGAAGGCCGTCGGAACAAACACTGCGGAGAGAACCAGGGCAATGGCCACGACTGGACCGGAGAGTTCTTCCATGGCTTTCACTGCCGCAGCCTTGGGAGTCATGCCCTCCTCGATGTGGCGCTCGACGCCTTCAACGACCACGATGGCGTCGTCCACGACCAAGCCAATGGCCAGCACCAGACCAAACAGAGAAAGGGTGTTGACGGAAAAACCGAACACGGGGAAAAGGGCAAAGGTGCCCACCAGCGAAACAGGCACAGCCAACAACGGAATCAAGGTGGCGCGCCACCCCTGGAGGAAGACGTAGACGACGAAGATCACCAGCGCCAGGGCGATCACCAGAGTAACAATAATTTCCTTGATGCCCTCCGAGACGGCGAGAGTGGTGTCGAGCCCAACAGCGTAGTCCATGTCTTCCGGGAAGCGCTGCTTCGCCTCGGCCATCAGCTTTCTGACGCCCGCGGCGGCTGCCACGGCGTTGGAACCAGGCAATTGATAGACAGAAACTACGGCGCTCGGTTTGCCGTTGAAGCGCCCTTTCCAACTGTAGTCCTGGGCCCCCAGCTCAATGCGGGCCAAGTCGCGGACACGAACGATGCCTCCGTCGGGCGTCTCACGCACCACGATCTCTCCGAATTGTTCCGGGGAGATGAGGCGGCCTTGAGCGGTGACAGTGTAAGTAAACTCCTGGCCCGGGGGCGCGGGCTCGCTCCCTGCCCTGCCGGCGGGATTGATCGTGTTCTGGGCCTGAATGGCGCTGATGATTTCCGGGACGGTGATTCCGAGCTTTGACAACCGGTCGGGCTTTACCCACATGCGCATGGCATATTGGCCGGTACCGAATACCTGGACGTTGCCGATGCCCGGCGCACGGAGAAGGGGATCAACGAGGTTGATGTAGGCATAGTTCCCCAGAAAGGTGGCATCGTAGGTTCCATGCGGCGAGTACAGGGGAAAGAGCATGAGCGGGGCGGATACCGACTTGCGCACGGTAATGCCGTAATTGGTGACGTCCGCCGGGAGTTGTGAGGCGGCCTGGGTCTCGCGGGATTGGGTGAGAATGAAATCGGTGTTCGGGTCCGTTTTCAGGTCGTAGTTCACAATCAGGGTGGTGGTGGAGTTGGCGGTGGCATTCAGCGAGTACATGTAGTTCATGTTGTCCACGCCGCTCATCTGCTGCTCGATGGGAGTGGCCACCGCTTGCTCCAGGGTCTGGGCGTCCGCGCCGACGTAGGTGGCCAGGATCTGAATTTCCGGCGGAGCGATGCTGGGAAACTGCGCGACGGGCAGATTCAGGATGGTGATGGCCCCGACGAGCACCGTGAGGATGGCGATGACCATCGCGACGATGGGGCGATTGATGAAAAATTTTGACATTAGGATTACCTATCCTTTGTTTGTGCGGCAAAGGGCTTGGGGTTTACTCGTGCGCCCGCGCGTATTTTCTGAACGCCTTCGGCGACGACTCTTTCGCCTGCCTTCAGGCCATCCGCGATGACCCACAGGGAGCCGACGCGATCGCCGACCGTGACGGTCCGAATGCTAACTTTGTCGTCGCCGCCCACAACGGCAACCTGGTAAGAGCCCTGGAGCTCCGTCACGGCGCGCTGCGGCACCAGTAGCGCATCGTTCTGCACCCTCACCGTCGCCCGCACGCGCCCATAGCCCCCCGGCCTCAGAATGTTTCCCGGATTCGTAAACAGCGCGGCGATACGAATCGCGCCCGTCGTCGGATCCATCTGCCGGTCCGTGAAATAAAACGTCCCCTCCTGCGGATACGTTGTTCCATCGGCCAGGAGCAATTGCAGATGCAAATTCTTCCGCGCCGCCTCCAACGTGTTCTCTGTCGGATACCTCTTGTGAAAACTTAGGTACTCCGGCTCGCTTACCGTGAAATACACCTTGATCGGGTCTACCGTGGAAACGGAGGTCACTGGCCCGCTCGCTGGGCTGGCCAATGCGCCCACCTGTAGCAGCGCTTGGCCCGCAATGCCGTCGATGGGCGCCACCAGCCGGGTGAAATCCAGGTTGATCCTTGCCGTCTCCACCGCAGCTTCAGCCGACCTAATCTGAGCTTGGGCCGTGGCCACCGTGGCTTTTGCCGCCAGGTTGTTCTGGACGGCGTTGTCCAGATCCTGCTGGCTGGCGGCCTGCTCTCTTGCCAGCGGAGTGTAGCGATTGACGTCAAGTTCGGTCCTTCCTTGCACTGCCTGGGCGTTGGCGAGTGTGGCCTTGGCCTGCGCCAATTGCCCTTCGGCTTGGTCGAGCACTGCCTGAAAGGGCCGCGGGTCAATCTCGAAGAGTAGCTGGCCTTTCTTGACGAACGCGCCTTCCTGGTAGCCCTGCCGCAATAGATAGCCGGTGACCTGCGCCCGGACATCGGCATTTGTGAGCCCGTCGAGAGTGCCGATCCACTCGCCATAAATCGGAACGTCCTTTTGCAGGACCTCCACGACCTCAACATCAGTCGCTGACGGAGCCGCAGCCTGTTTGGTCTGGCACCCCCCGCTCAGCAGGAGCGCAGGTGCAGCCAACAGAGAAAGGAAAACAGACCATGGTTTGCGCCGAGCTAATGAGAACTGTCCCAAGGCAATTGACAGGTATCCGCGGTGCGGCCCAGGACGAGCACGCCGTTCAATTGGGACTGCCATACGATTTCTCCTTCGCCCGACTCTGAGGTAGCCGGATGGGGCAGG
>DATMQA010000020.1:0-32661 GCA_035566895.1 Binatia bacterium | reverse complement strand
CCCACCTCGTTTTATCCTCCCCTTGCGTAACGGCGGGTAACAGCGGGTATTCGCGGATAAGTTCGAAAGAAATTCCGTCACCCGTCACCTCCCCTTGTCACCCGTCACTTGCCCATTGGGACGACATTTTTGCACGATGTGTGCGCGCGCTCCCCCGTAGCGCAGATTTTTAATCTGCTGTATCGCAGAATTGTATTCTGCAGTTGGTCGGACACTCGAACTTCGACCTTGGACCTTGGCCGCGTTTCACGTTTTCAGATTTCCAGCTTGTCCCCCGCGGTGGTCCTGTGGTCTGTGGCGTTTCTTCCTCCTCCCCATCATCCATCAACCCACCATCCATCATCCCGCCACGGCCGGCACGGCTCTGGCACCCCCCTCCGCTACCTTCTGTTCAACCCGTCCCAATCCCGAGATGCAACGGTCGGCCTGCTTTTTCAACCCCACGGCGCCAGAACTGCCGACGATTTCCTCTCTCTTACTGGGCCGGATTCATGGCATCGCCAAAACCACTACGCCTTGTGGTCGCTCCTCGCCCAAACCACAATTTTTATCCGTAAAGAAGATTCTTTATTAACATTTCCAGAAACCGGGCTTTTTTGAATCCCAGCCTGGCAGCATGACCGAGAGCGATTCTCCCTCTCCCCGCGGGAGATGGCCGGGGTCGGGCCAAAAAGAGGTTCTGAAAAAACCGCCTTATTCCCCTTTCCCGCCGATTCCGGCAGGACCTCCCTCCGGCGGCAGAGAGGACCAGCAGCAGCGTCCTGCGGCTAACGACGGCTAACAGCGGGTATTCGCGGATAAGTTCGAAAGAAATTCTTTCACCCGTCACCTCCCCTTGTCACCCGTCACTTGCCCATTGGGACGCCTAAAACCTCGGTAAATACGAGCTTGGCACGGCTGCGGTACGCCTGTGGTACGGCTAAAAACTCAAAAAATATCGGTAAACGTGGGCTTGGCACGACTGGTACGCCTCTTTTACCTCTCCCCGAGAAAAACATTTCCAAGCGTTTCACCGTTCCAGCGACACCTGCCTGGCATCTCTCAACCGGAACTCGCCGAACTCGCGCCGTTCAATCGAAAATCGAAAATCAAAAATCAAAAATGCCATCCGCCAAACCTTTAATTACTCGCGCCCGACCTTTAGTTGGTCCCGGCCCAACCTTTAGTAGCCCACGCCCTGACCTTTACTTACTCCTCCCCGACCTTTATTTACTGGCGCCAAACCCTTATTTGCTCATGCCCAATCCGGACCAATCCGGACCAATCCGGACCTAACCGCAGTAACTAAAGGTCAAGACGCTTTTCCAAATTCCAATCACCGCTCAAATCGGTAAAGAAATGGTAAACTTTTTACCCCGGACTTCTCCCAACTGAAATCAAAAATCAAAAATCAAAAATTCAATGCCCACAAACATCGCCGGAGCAAAAAGCGGCGCAGCCTCTGCCGCGCCCGCCGATCTTGCTCACTCAACCGCTGAACACTCGACCTCTCTGTCTGCAGTCGCTTTTCCTCGTGCGGGAGACTACTTTATCCCCATAATTACTTGTGCATGCCGTCCTGCATGGTTTCTCTCGCGCTACGGTAGCCACCTTGGCCGCCTGCGCCTTCTGCTGCCTGGCCACAGTGGCCCAGGCGGACCTGTGGACCACAGCCTACTACCCCGGCTATCGCCAGAGCTATCTCCCGCCCTCGGCGATCGATTTCTCCGTGGTGACTCATATCATCCATTTCTCCGTCATTCCGAATGCGGATGGTTCGCTCAACACCGGCGCCAATGGCATCGCTCCAGCCTACTCGGCAAGTCTTGTATCCGCTGCTCACGCCGCCGGCAGAAAGGCTCTCATTTGCGTCGGCGGTGCGAGTAGTGGGACCGGATTCCAGGGTGCGACGACCAGCGTGAACCGGACTGCGTTCATCAACAATCTCACGAACTTCATGGCCGTTTACGGTTACGACGGCCTGGACCTTGACTGGGAACCGCTGCCCGCCTCCGATTTCAACCAGTTCACCAATTTCGTCAAAGGCCTGCGCTCTGCGCTCAATGGCTTCGCCACACCCAAACTACTGACCGTCGCCGCCGGCGCCTATCCTTCCTATGGAGACCCACCTGCCTCCGAGTACGCTATGTTCGCCACGCTCCAAACCCAGTTCGACCAAATCAGTGTCATGACCTACGATCTGTCCGGCCCTTACCCCGGTTGGGTCACCTGGTTCAATTCACCGCTCTACGATGGCGGCTACCGCATCCCCAGTACCGGCAACCTGGTCCCCTCCGTCGATGGCGCCGTCAATCACTTCCTCGCCAATGGCGTCGCTGCCGCCAAACTCGCCATCGGCATCGCCTTTTATGGAGACCTTTGGTCCGGCGGCGGCGGCACCTCGACCGGAGGCGCCGCCCTGCCCCGCCAGTCCTGGACCAACGCGCCCACTATGACCCAGGTTGCTTACTTCGACATCATCGGCAGCCACTACCAGTCGAACCTTTATCATTGGGACACCAACGCTCAGGCCGCGTACCTGAGTATCGACAACCCGGGTTCGGCCAACGACCAATTTATCTCCTACGACGATTCCCACACGTGCCAGGCCAAGGTCAGCTATGCTCGCAATCACTTTCTTGGCGGCGTCATGATTTGGGAGCTGGGCGAGGCTTATTTCCCCAGCCAGCCCGCTGGCCAGCGCGACCCCCTCCTCCAGGCCATCAAACAAGCCCTCGCCACCCCGCGCCTCACCGCCATTCAGCGCAGCAGCCAGGACATCCTGCTTAGCTTCACCACCCTGCCGCTCGCCTCTTATCGGGTCCTATCCACGACCAATTTAGGCGCCCACGTTTGGAATACCCTCACCAGTGGCGTTCCCGGCAGCGGCTCCGCACTGCAGCTCACCGATCCGGGCGCGGCCAGCCTCCCGCAGCGATTCTACCGCGTGCAAACTCCCCCTTGAGACCACCAGCTCCCGGAAGGTATCAAAAACCGCGTTTGATTCGCGCAGTTGCCGGAACACCTCCGGCGCCTCTCCCCGGTCCGCTGCGACACCTAACTCCTAACGCCTAGCCACCGGCACCGACCGCAAACGCGGCTGGCGGCAGAGTTCCATTTTGCTTTCCCGGGGTGTCGAGACATTGGCGAACGAAGTCTGCCAGTTTGCTGATCGAGTAGGGCTTGGGCAGGAAGTTTCGTCGTTCCAACAGCGAAGCGTCCTTGCCGGCCATGCCGGGGCTGTAACCGCTGGTGTAAATCACCTTCAGGCGAGGGTCCTGACTCGAGAGACGTTCGGCCAGCTCGCTGCCCATGATGCCTCCCGGCATGACCATGTCGGTCACCAGCAAGTCAACCGGGCGGTTTGCTTGTTCCCACACCTCGATCGCCTGGACGCCGGATTCCGCCTCCAGTACCGTATAACCCTGCAGCCTGAGGACTTGAACCACCATTTGGCGCAAGGCGTCTTCATCTTCAGCCACCAGGACGGTTTCGTGGCCGCTGCGCAGCGCCGTGTCAACCACCGGCTCCGTTTTCTCGGCCGGTTTTTGGCTCGCCGGAAAATAAAGCCGAAAAGTGGTGCCCTGGTTGGGCTTGCTCTCCACGTCCAGCCAGCCCTGGTGCTGCCGGACAATTCCGAAAACGGTGGATAAGCCCAAGCCAGTCCCTTTCCCGACTGCCTTGGTCGTGAAGAAGGGCTCAAAGATGCGGCTGAGAATGTTTGTATCCATGCCCATGCCGTTGTCGCGAAACGTCAGGCAAATGAATTGTCCATCGCGCCGTTCAGGGTCCATCGGCGTGGGTGCGCGGTGAATGGTCTCCACGGAGGTCGTGACGAAAACCCGCCCGCCATCGGGCATGGCATCCCGGGCGTTCACGGCGAGGTTCATGACAATTTGTTCCACCATGCTGCTGTCGGCGTGGATGGAGGGCAGGGCCTGCTGTGGGTGAAATTCAAGCTCCACGTGTTCGCCCACGAGCCGTTCGAGCATCTTGATGGCGTTACGCAGGATTTCGTTGAGATCCAGGTAGCGAAATTGCATCACCTGCTTGCGGCTGAACATGAGCAGTTGCCTGATCAACGTGGCCGCGCGGGAAGCGGCATTGTTGATCTCTTGCAACGACTTGGTCTGGGGACCCCCGGAGGACGTGATCTGCTGCATCAGGCCGGCGTGCCCCTGGATGACGGTAAGGATGTTATTAAAATCATGGGCGACGCCGGCGGCCAACTGGCCGATGGCTTCCATCTTCTGGGCTTGACGCAGTTGGCGTTCCAACAACGCCCGTTCAGACACATCCTGGGCCAGCAGCAGCACATGGGTTTGCCCGTTCAGCGCAAGCGGGGAGAGCGAGATTCGCATTTCGCGCAACAAACCCTGGTGGTTGCGAATGTTGGCCTCCTGATCGCGCACAGATTCCTGGCGTAATACACCCTCATACCACCGATCCACCAGTTCGGGCTTTTCCCACAGGAACAAATCCGCCGGGGTGCGGCCAATCATTTCCTCCCGCTTGTATCCGATGACCTCGGCGAGACGCTGATTCACGTCCACGAAGCGTTGGTCGGTTAAGTTCTGGATGCCGCTGGGAAGCGGGCTTTCATGAAACGCTTTCGAAAAGCGCTCCTCCGAAATCGCCAGGGACTCGTTGGCCTGCGCCAGCTCGGCCATCTGGAGACGCGCCTGAAGGTTGAGCAGCCACTTTTTTGTCAGCGCATGCGCCAGTTGGTGAACTTCGATGTTGTCGAAAGGCTTCTTGAGGACCAGCAGGCCATCCGGTTGGCCGACTTTCGCCCGCATCGCCTCCCACGAATAATCGGCGTAGGCGGTGCAAACCACGATCTGGATTTCGGGGTCCACTTCCCAGATGCGCGCAATAGTTTCAATCCCATCCCAACCGGGAGGCATCCGCACGTCCACGAAGGCCATCGCGTAGGGGCGCTGGTCCTCGAGCGCTTGCTCGACCAACTCCAAGGCCTCCCGCCCCTGGTAGGCCGAGTCCAGCTCAAAACTCAACTGCTCGGGCGTCGGCTGGTCTTCGGCGAAGAGCACCGCTTCCATTTTATTCACCGCGGCCTCGCCCGGGTCGTCCGGACACAAGATCTCCCGGAAATCATTGTGGATGTCCGTGTTGTCGTCAACAATCAGGATTCGACGGTTTGGTTTAAGGGCGTTGCTGTGCATGTGTTCTCTTCCGTTCCTGGTTCATCTTGCCGGGAGGATGCAGTCGGTAATTCCAGGGTAAACTCGGCGCCTTTGCCGGGGCCGTCGCTATGAGCCGTGAGCGTGCCACCCATTTCTTTGGCGGCGTTGGCCCCGCTGTGGAGGCCGAAACCGTGGCCGTCCTTCTTGGTCGTGAAACCGTGGCTGAAAATCCTCGTCAGGTGCTCCGGAGCGATCCCCACCCCGCTGTCGACTATGCTGATTCTTACCCGGTCGGGAGACGCCAGGCTTATGCGGGCCACCAGGCGTTTGGCGTGTCCCCGCTGCGCATCCATCGCATACTTCGCGTTGCGCAGCAGGTTGATGAGAATCTGCAGCACCTTGTGCCGGTCCACGCGCACCAATGGCAGGTTCTCAGCAAACTCGCGAACCAGTTCGATGCCATGCCGATCAAACGCCGCAGCATTCATGCGCAACGCGTCGTCGACCAGGCCCGTCACGGGCAGGCCCTCATAAACGCCGGAGACCTTTGCGTAGCTCTGCTGCATCGCCACAATCTCCTTGATGTGTTCGATGTGCTCGCCGACGGAATCGATTTTCGCGAGCAACTTGGTCTGTTCGCCGGCCAACTGGTCCGCCACGGTGGCAATGTATTCAGGGATGAGCTTGCCTTTCGGGTCGCTCGTGAGGAATTCGGCGAGGTGGCCGTTTTGTTCGCGCAAGGCGGTCGCCGCACGGCGTAAATTTGTCAGCTTGGAGCGGCGCAACCGGTCGGCCACGACAGTGGCGGCCACGCTCACGCTGTTGAGCACGTTGCCGACGTTGTGGAGCACGCCCGTGGCCACTTCGGCCATGCCCGCCTTGCGGGAAGTGTCCATCAACTGCCGGTTGAGCTTGTCCAGTTGGTCTGCGTCCTGTTTCTGCCGGGTGACATCCTGGAAGATGCCTCGCATCGCCACCGGCCGGCCGTTCTCCACCAGCACTGTGCCGCTCTCCCGTAACCACGCGGTCCGGCCATCGGCGGCGATCATGCGGTACTCGTAAGTGTAGGGCTGGCCCCGGGCTGCCATGTCGTGCCCCGTCCGGATGGCTTTGGCGGCATCCTGCGGGTGCAGTTTCTCCTCCCAAAAACGCGGCGTGTCCAGCCACGCCTGCGGCGGATAGCCGAGAATGTCCTCGCTCTGGCGGCTGACAAACGTGAACCGGAACGTGTCCGGTGTGCGCTCCCACACGATGCCATCGATCGAGTGGATCAGCGCTTCCATTTTCTGTTGCGAAAAGCTCAGCGCCGCATCCTGGCTCTGGATGCGGCTGAGCATCTCGTTGAAAGACTCCGCCAGCCGGCCTAGTTCGTCACCCCGGCTGTCTGTGGCTGCGCGCACCGAGTAGTCCTTTCTTTCGCCCACAATTCGGGCGGTCTGTGCCAACTGGAGGACTGGGTTGGTAATCGAGCGGCCCAGGCGGCTCGAAAGGAACGCCGCCAGACCGATGGACACAATCATGACCCCCAGAACCACCTGCCCGTAGAAACTGAGCAGTTCCAGAAGCGTTTGCCGATAATCCGCCCGCAGGTAAAGTGTGCCCACCTGCTCTCGTTTTAACCTGACCGCCTGGGTGACCAGCAGTTGTCCGCCGGCGAAACGGGATTCTCCTGCAGCCGGAAACTGCAACCGCGCCTGGGCGGCCTCACCCTTTCCGAAATGGGCCAACAAAGAGCCGTCAGGCAAAACCAGGCTGACTGCCACTACGCTGGGTTTCGCGTGGAGAGCGCTCACTACCTCGGTTGCGGCTTGTTCGTCCTTGAAGGCGACCGCTGCCGTGCTGTTGTTGGCGATAACGGCCGCCAGGGTGGCGGTCTCGCGTTGGAAATTAAAGCGGAAGTTCAGGACTTGGAAGGTGAAGAGCGCGGCGGTCGCCACGCAGAGGACCGCTCCGCAGATCACCAGCGTCATCACCAGCATTTTCTGCTGAATGGGTAGGTTTCGGAATCGTCTCATGGTGCATGCCCGCGCGCTACGATTCCCTAATCCATTTGAAGAATTTTGACCGGCGATGCGTAAGCCAGCCCGGCGCGGGCCGCCGGCAACCCGTCTGGCACTCCTCCCGAAGAGGGGTGGCCACCACCGCCGCCATCAGGCCCAGGCCGGCAAACTGCTCCGGAATCGGACGTTTTCGTCCAATCTTTCTCACATTCGAGCCGTTTTCCATGCAGATGTGCCTATCCGCAACTGACGTGCCAAGGGCGATTTTCGCGACCCCAATAGCTGGGGGCTGGCAAGGGCTCAGTTTTGGGGGGGACCCGGGGCGCTAACCCGCCGGGCGCGAGGCCAGGCTCAACAACTTGGAACTGATTTTCAGGCCCGCGCTCGTGGCCGCGTCCTTGTTGATCTGGAAGCGGATTTTGCTCCCTTCCAGGACGAAATTGATCATGCCGCCGGCTTCGGTGAACCGGTCCATCTCGCCTACCGTCAGCACGCTGGCTCCTCTTAAGGAGCCCAGAATCTCCGGGAGCCGCTTTTTTTCAGAGGTGCTGATAAAAAGAATGTGGCAATTCGCCGCTTCTCCCGGCGAACGAAGCTCCTTAATCACCAGTGGGTGGTCATCGATTGTTTTGTTCCGTGTCACCCGCGCCAGATCGTCGTGGAAGGGGTTTTCGCCCAGAATGCCGATGACAATCGGTGCGGTCACGCCGGCAAAGGCCGTCTTCGGCCATTCAACGAATTTGGCGAAGTTGAACAGGAACGCCGCTTTGATCTGGTACTCCGTCGGCGGGGACTCTTGCGCGCCGCCATGGCCGCCGGCCAGCAGTAGCCAGAGCAGACTCAGGCCTGAAATTGAGATTGCGCCAGAACGCATGAACCGTTGAGTTGCAGTGACGGCCTCGCCCTGCGGCTCGCAAGATTTCATTTCCACCCAGTTTGTGTCAAAACGCAAGGCGAAGTTTGCAGCCGGAGTGCCGGCTGAAAAGCCTTGCCAACGCCCAAACCGGCGTGTTCCTCTCAGGGCCTAAGCATGAGCACCTTAAGTCGGCCTGCCCGGCCAACCCCTGCTGGCGCATTTCTTGCGTGCTCCAGGCTCATGCGACGAGCGTTCCCAATCCTCGCCCTTTCCCTCGCCCTTGGCGTGGCATCGGCGGAGAGCGACCCCGCGCCAAAAGCGGTTGACCTGACCGAACTGCCGCTGGAAGCGCTCATGAACCTCGACGTTCCGAAGGTGTACGGCGCGTCCAAGCTCGAGCAAAAAACAACCGAAGCCCCCTCTTCCATTACCATCATCACGGCTGATGAAATCAAGAAGTTTGGTTATCGCACGCTCGCGGACGTGTTGCAGAGCGTGCAGGGCTTCAACGTCTCTTATGACCGCAACTATGCGTTCCTCGGTGCCCGAGGGGTCAGCCTGGGGGATTTCAATAGCCGGATTTTGTTGCTCGTGAACGGCCATCGCGTCAATAACAACCTGACCGACGGCGCCTTCATTGACACCGCCTTCATCCTCGACATTGACCTCGTGGACCGGGTCGAAATCATCCGCGGCCCTGGCTCGGTGCTCTATGGCAATAACGCCTTTTTCGGTGTGATCAACGTGATTACCCGGCAGGGCAAACAGCTTAACGGCGTCGAGACCTCCGGCGAATACGGTTCCTTTGAAACCTACAAGACCCGGCTGACCTATGGGCAGCTCTTTACCAACGGCGTCCAGGTGATGCTCTCCGGGACGTATTACGACAGCAGTGGCCAGGACCGCCTGTTTTACAAGGAGTTCAATACGCCCGCTCAAAATAACGGCGTCGCCCAGAACATGGATGGCGATTGGTTCGGCAGTTTCTTTGGTTCGCTGGGCTACGAGGATTTCACTTTGGAGGGCGGCTTCAACCATCGCGAGAAAGTAAATCCAACGGCACAATTTGACCTGACGACCTTCAATGACCCGCGCTTGCAAACGACCGATGAGCGGAGTTACGCCGCGTTGAAATACGCTCACAGCTTTCCAGACGTGGTAGATCTGACCGCACAGGTCTATTACGACGGTTACACGCACGGAATTGGTTATCCGCAGTCCCTCCTGGTCGGAACCAACGTCCTGTTTAGCGCGTTTACTACCGAGCACGACCTGGGGGAATGGTGGGGCGCGGAACTGCAACTGAACAAACGATTGTGGGAGCGGCACGTCCTCACCCTGGGCGGGGAGTATCGGGACGATTTTCGCCAGGAACAGAACATCTCCGGCCAGCAGCCCGTCTCCCGCACCCGGGAGAGTCACGGGGTTTACTTCCAGGGCGATTTTGCCCTGCTCACCAACCTCCACTTCGTCGGCGGGGTGCGCTATGACCAATACGGGGACTTCGACCCGTCATTCGACCCGCGCCTGGCTCTCATCTACCATCCGCTCGAGACCTCCACCCTCAAAGCCATTTACGGGACCGCCTTTCGCGCGCCGAATTTTGACGAGCTGAGCGATCCCAGGTTCCAGAACATCAAACCGGAGGAGATTACGGCTTATGAGCTGGTGTACGAGCAGGAAATCGGGCGGTACCTGCGCTCCTCCCTCTCCGGCTTTTACAATGACATGCACGATTTGATCGTTTTTGACAGTGGCAGCTTCACCAACTTTGATGCGCAAACCAAAGGCGTCGAGCTCGCCCTCGAAGGTTCCTGGCCTGGCGGAATTCGCGGCCGGGCCAGCTATTCGCTTCAAGACACCAGGAATACATCGGTGGCCTGGGAGATGCCGGATTCACCCAACCACCTCGTCAAACTCAATCTCAGCGTACCGCTGTGGAAGGACAAAATCTTCGCGGGTGCGGAATTTCGGTTTGCGAGCAACCGGCGAACACTCCACAACACCACGGACTCGAGCGGCCAGCCCCTTACCGTTCAAGGCGAGGATGCCGCAAGCTATGGCATCGTCAACCTGACGCTTTTCAGCCAGAACATCGTCAAGAACCTCGAATTCTCAGCCAGTATTTACAACCTTCTTGACCGTCGCTACGACGATCCCGCCTCACGCTTCCATGTCCAGGACCTGATCCAGCAGGATGGCCGCACCTTTCGGCTTAAGCTGACGTATCACTTCTAGACAGTGGCACGCAGCCTGCTCTCTTTCTTAGGCAGTGTTTACGATAAACAGGACACTTTTAGGCGGCTGGCTGCGAAAAGCAGCCAAATGCCTGCTCTTGCCGGGCTTACTGCTGGCCACACCCTGTGTCGCCAGCGTCGGCCCGCCTCCTGTCATCACTGTCCAACCTAAGAGCCAGAATGCCCCATTATTGGGCATTGTAACCTTCTCGGTGACCGCTTCCAGCGGGACCACGATGACTTATCAGTGGTATAAGGACGGCAATCCCATCTCCGGTGCGACCTCAAGCACCTACACAATTCTTACCGTCCTGGGAACCAGTGCAGGAGTCTATTCCGTGAAGGTAACCAACGCCGGTGGTTCCGTCATGAGCGACACCGCCACTTTAGATCTGAGCCTGCCGCCCACCATTACTACGCAGCCGCAAAGCCAGCAGGTGACGCACGGCCAAAACGTTTCATTTTCCGTCGTCGTCAGCGGTTCGGGACCATTTACCTATCAGTGGCGCTTCAACAACTACGCCCTGTCGGGCGCCACCGCCGAAACGCTTGGGCTCACCAACGTTCAACCGTCTCGAGCCGGCAACTACACGGTTGTCATAGCCGATTCCGTCGGTTCGGTGACCAGCGCGGTGGCGACGCTGACAGTATATGTTCCGCCGGCCATCGCGACCCAGCCGCAAAGCCAGGCGCTGGCCCAGAACCAGCATGCCTACCTCTATGTCGTTGCCAATGGCTCCGCGGCCCTGGCCTACCAGTGGAATTTCAATGGCGCACCTGTGAGCGGTGCCACCGATTCAACCCTCGCCTTGGGCCAGGTCCAACCGGCCGACGCCGGCAGCTACACGGTGGTGGTCACCAACAACGTCGGCTCGGTTACCAGCGTCGTGGCGACCGTAACAGTTACAAACCCGGTAATCACCCTGTCCCCTTCCGGCATGACTCCCAATGGATTCAGCTTCCAGGCCTCCGTCCCCGTTGGCCTCACCTACGTCATCTTTGCCTCGACCGATCTCCAGGCCTGGACCCCGATTGCCACCAACGTCGCCGCAACCGCAAACGTCACTGTTACCGATCCGGCAGCCACAAACCATCGCAGCCGCTTTTATCGGGCATTGGTGCGGTGAGCATCGGGTGGATTGCGTAGTCGTGGAACTGACCGCAGACCACGGGACCACGCGACCATTCTGAAAGCGGAAGCAGGGTGGCGCTGGACCATAGGGACAGCAGTTACGGATGCTGGATGGGGGAGCGCGACGCCGTGTGCGAACTCGGACTTGCCCGGGGTTTAACGAGAAGGGAGGTCTTTTGGGATTTTTAATTTTCGATTCGCCATGTGACCTTATGATAGCTTGGTTCAGCTTGATTTGGGAACACTGGGAACCATTATGAGAGTAGTACTGGTTTTGTGCGTTAGCCTGGCTGCCGCTGGTTGGAGCCGGGGAAGCGGGCTGGATTGGCCGACCAACCGCTTTCTGCCGACGTTTTCGGCGCCGGCGGCAAGTATAGACCGTATCGATGTCAGTTCGGCCACCAACGCGGAGGTGGATTTGTTCGCCTCGTTACAAGGGATTGTGAATCGCGCGCAGCCTCGAATTGCTTCTGTGTACATCACCGCTGAGGAGGGGGAGTTCACCTGGCTGAACATCCATAATCTGGGCTACGCCGCGATCACCGGCTACAGCGCCATCCTCAAGTACAGGACCAACGTGACCGGGTTGGTGGTGACCGACCCCAATCAACCGGACTCGCTCAACGTGGCGACCACCATTGCGGGTTTGAAGAATGAATTGATTTGCGACCCCAACCTGCTGGCGGCGCTGACGAACACGCCGTACAATCTGACGATCCAGGACGACCTGCGCGGACTGTTTTCAAACAAGTTCGCCGCCTATCAATATCTCTACACCAATTACTGGCCGCAGTGCACGCATCGGATCATCGCGGGGATGGAGACGAACGGCCACGGACATTTGCGGGAGTACCTCGTGGCGGTCAAGGCGGCGGCCGTCTGGCTGAACCCGGCGGTGCCCAGCGAGGCTTCGGCCCTGGCACCGTTTCTTTCCGGCATGACACCGGTGGGCGGGGTTTATATGGGTTGGTGGCCGGACGAAGCCGCCGGCTTGAGTTGGATTGCGTCCTACGGGATCCCGGTAGTCGCCAGCGATTGGTTTGACAATGCGTCGCTCTTCGGAGGAGTGACGACTCCGGTCACCATCCCTCCGATTCCACCCGCGCCGCCCCTCCAAAATAAAGTTTATGTTTCAATCACCTTGAGCGATGGCGACAACGTGCAGTACATGCAGCATCATATGAAAAACAACTGGGGGAACGCGGCGCGTGGCAGCGTTCCGATAGGCTGGACGGCGCAGCCGATGGCGGCGGACCTGGACCCGGGGATGTTGAATTATTATTGGAGCACGGCGACGACGAACGATTGCCTGGTGGCTGGTCCCTCGGGAGCCGGTTACACGCGGCTCAATTTTTGGGGGCCCGCCAACGCAGCGGCTTATGCCAAAGCATCCGGTCCCTATCTTCAACGCAGCGGCATGACGAGCATCACCGTATGGTTGACCGTCTCCAGCGGAACCGGCCACGACCTTGCCGCGAACTGCCCGACTTTGCTGGGCGTGAACGATCAGAGCGACGGCAGCTACACGACCAATTACGGCACGCTTCCGATTGTCGGATTTCCAGCCAGTGCAAACTACTCTTCGACCGCCGCTCAGTTGCTCACCGGCGTCACCAACGCCGCCACCAACTGGAACGGTTCCGCGCCGATGTTTATTGCCGTGCAAGGCAGCGGCTGGAACATCACCCCGGCAGATGCCCAGACGATTGCCAATTCGCTAAATTCGTTGAATGCCAGTGAATACGTCGTCGTGCGACCGGATCATTTATTCATGCTTTACCGGCAGGCAGTGGGGTTGGCGGCTTCCGGCGCTCCACGGGTTTACGAGGATGTGCCTGCGACCATGAAGCTGCCGGCCGGCTTCCCGTTGTCTCTGACAGTTTATCCGGTCGGCGCGCAGCCTTTTAGCTATCAGTGGCTGTTTAACGGCGCCCCTGTGACCAACAGCACGAGGGTGAGCGGAGCTCAGGGCGGAAGTCTCAGCGTCGTCCCGGCGTTCGGGGGTGATGCCGGACAGTACCAGGCGCTCGTTTCCAATTCATTTGGTTCGGCCACCAGCGTGCTTTGCAGTGTGACGGTGGGACGCGACGCCCTCAGCGCCGCGGCAGGCTGGAGTCGAAATGGCCACGCTGGTCCGCTGACAAACAACTCCGTCGTGCTGACCGACGGGAACCCCAGCGAGGCATCCTCGGTGTTCCTGAACTATCCGCAATACGTCGGGGCGTTTGTGGCCTCCTTTACCTACCAGGACATTGGGGGAGGAGGGGCGGATGGGTGCGCTTTTGTATTGCAAGACTCCGCGGCAGGGCCGTGGGCTCTCGGCGCTCCGGGCGGCAGCCTGGGCTATAGCGGCATTAGTCCGAGCCTCGCACTTCAATTCAATATCTATTCGCCCAACGTCGGGATGGCTTTGCGGATCAATGGCCAGACCGGCGCTCCCTACAACAGTACCGCCCCGGTGAACCTGGCCGGCGGTGATCCGATCGGCGTCTCGCTCGCCTACGGCGGAACGACCCTGTCAATAACCCTGACCGACACGGTCACCCATGTGAAGTTTACCACCAATGCAGTGCTGAACCTCCCGGGCCTTTTGGGGACCAACACCGCGTATGTCGGCCTGACGGCGGCGGACGGCGGAATCAGCTCAAGGCAGGTTGTCAGTAACTTTCAATTCGCGAGCTTAACCTCTCTTTCAAGTCAAATGACTGGAACTAACGCGGTGGTATTAGCCTGGCCAAATTCGGCGGCCGGGCTGGTGTTGCAGCAGACACCGGGGCTGGGCTATGCATGGACCGCCGTCACCGGTTCCGTAGTGCTGGACGGCAACGGCAACAATCAGTTGAACATTCCAGCGCAGGGCGGGTCCGGATTCTATCGTCTGGCGACGCCTTAGCATATTCATTCCGGCAGATGAGAATATGCGAAATGCCGAACCGACTCCGTCAATTGCGGCCCACCATCCTCAGTCAAACGCATGTCCGGCGCAGCACAGGACATCGCTGACCTTGTGGCGCACCAATTCTTTGACCCGGGCCCGAGCCGGCCCGAGATACTTGCGCGGATCGAATTCCTTCGGGTTTTCGGCAAAAGCCTTGCGCAAAGCCGCCGTCATGGCCAGGCGCAGATCGGTATCAATGTTAACTTTGGTGCAACCGATGCGCCGGGCTACCTCGATGTCCGCTTCCGATACTCCGGCGGCGTCGGTGCCGAGCTTGCCGCCGTATTTGTTGATCTCTTCCACGAGATCCTTGGGCACGCTGGAAGCGCCGTGGAGGACCAGCGGATAATCGCCCAGGCCGGCGTCCAGCAGGGCCTTCTTGATGGCCTTGAGGCGTTCCAAATCAAGGTGCTGTTCGCCCTTGAACTTATAGGCCCCATGCGAATTACCGATGGCGACCGCCAGCGAATCAACGCCTGAGCTTTTCACGAACTCCACCGCCTGCTCCGGATGCGTGTAATGGCCCTCCTTCGAGTAGCTGCCGCCTTCTTCGCCTTCATCAAACTGCGCGCCGACCAGGTGGCCCAATTCCGCTTCCACAACGCAGTTATGCTTGTGGGCGTATTCCACGACCCGGCGGCAAACCTCGACATTTTTTTCGAATGGTTCATGGCTGGCATCGATCATCACGCTCGTGAACCCTTCATCGATGCAGTCTTTGCACAATTCAAAGCTGTCGCCGTGGTCGAGGTGGACCGCAATGGGAATATTGGAAAGGCTGACGGCGGCTTCGATGAGCTTCTTAAGGTACACCGGGTTGGCATAGCTGCGGGCGCCTTTGGAAATCTGCAGCATTACGGGGGCTTTCTCCTCCTCGCATGCCTCCACAATCGCCTGGAGCAGTTCCATATTGTTGACGTTGAAGGCGCCGAGGGCGTATTTGCCCTTGAGCGCCTTGGCGAACAATTCTTTGGTGTGTGTCAGTGGCATAGGTTTCGTTCCGATCAGTGAATCGGGTTCCGCCGCGGGCCGGAAGGGTCTGCGACCGAGCGAAGATCATAGGGAGCAAAGCCGCCAAAGAAAGGAAAAAATCCAAAGTCTAAAGCCACCGGTTGACCCTTCCTGAGCGCTCCCTAACTGGTCAGGCCCGACACGACCCGATTCATTGTCCCCTGCCGTAGTCTGAGAAATGCAATGCGACAAACCAATGCCACCGCCTTGGTTGCCAATCTCAGCCTTCCTTATCCTCCCCAGCAAGCTTCCGATACAAAGTAGCCAGACTGATCCCGAGCAAAATGGCCGCCTTCTCTTTATCGCCGTCGCAATGTTGCAGGGCGCGGTTCAGATGGGTTTGCTCCTGATCGCGCAGGTAGTTTTTCAACGGCGCAATCGGTTCCGACGCGTTGTGTCCCGCAGCCGGCGCCGCCTGGTCCGGCGCGCGGAGCGGGTAAAGGGCGCTTTCCGGCACTACGGGCAGCGCGGCGGCGTCTGCAGCCTGGGTCTCGAGCTCCGGATGCTTGTTTTTGACGGCTGCCACCAGGCTCGGCGGCAGGTCTGAGACTTGAACCGTGTCCTCCTCGCACAGGGCCACGGCTCGTTCAATGGCGTTTTCCAGTTCACGCACATTCCCGGGCCAATCGTGAGCGCACAGCACGTCCATTGCCTGCCGGGTCATTTGGAACGGCTGGTTGGAGCGGGAATTGACTTTGCCTTTCAGGAAATGCGCCGTCAGCAGGGGAATATCGTCCCGCCGTTCCCGCAAACTCGGCAATGGGATGGGAATAACATTGAGCCGGTAATAAAGGTCCTCGCGAAATGTGCCTTCCTTGATCTTTTTTTCCAGCGGCTCATTGGCCGCCGCCACGACCCGCACGTTGACATAAACGGGCGTATTGTCGCCCACCCGGCGGACTTCCTTCTCCTGGAGCACGCGCAGCAACCGGCTTTGCAGCAGCGGCGGCATCGAGCCGACCTCATCCAGAAAGATCGTGCCGCCATCCGCTTCCTGGAAGAGCCCCTTCTTATCCGCGATCGCGCCAGTGAAGGCCCCGCGGCGATGCCCGAACAACTCGGATTCCAGCAACGCCTCGGGCAAGGCCGTGCAATTGATCGGCACGAAGGGGGCATATTGGCGGCGGCTGTTGAAATGCAGCGCGCGGGCGACCAATTCCTTGCCGGTGCCGCTCTCCCCCAGCACCAGGATTGTACTATCGGTGTCCGCTACCCGCTGGATCATCTTGTACACCTCCTGCATGCTCGCGGCGTTGCCGATGATTTGGCTGAATTGGTATTTCTTCTTGAGCTGGCGCCGGAGGTAGGCCGTCTCTGACAACGCCGCGTTGTACGAAAGTGCGCGCTGCACGCACAACCGGAACTCGTCGATCTTGAACGGCTTCTCTAAATAATCGAACGCGCCGTGCTTCATGGCCTCCTTGGCGGTCTCGATCGAGCCGAAACCCGTAATGACGATGACCACCGCCGGCGGAACCAATTCCCGCGCCTTTTTCAGAATCTCCAGCCCGTGTGGACGGCTCTTATCCAGGTAAAGATCCGTGATGACCAATTCCGGGGCGTGAGTAGCCAGCGCGGCTGTCGCCGCCACACCGTTGGTGAAGGGGAAAACCTCGTGCCCTTCCTGGCGAAGCAAATCGGCGACCATCTGCACCATGGTCAATTCGTCATCCACCAACAGTACTTTGGCCATGACCGCGAGCCTAGTTGAAGACGGGCCTGTACAGCAAGCGCAAGTTGGAGGAACCTGAGGCGTGAGACGCGAGAACCCTGCGGGAAATTATGAGTGAACGTTGCCGGGTGAACCCGTTCCGAGGCGTTCACCCGTCACACACCACGTGGCCTGAGGGCCCTGGGCCGGCACTCCCGTTTCCCTACCGTCCGCTCACAATCTCCGGCATCTTGAAGATCGGCAGGAACATGCAGATGACCATGCCGCCCACGACTACGCCCAGGAAGACAATGAGGATGGGCTCGATCAGCGCCGTCAAACCTGAGAGGGTCGTCTCGATCTCCTCGTCCAGGAAGTCCGCGATGCGTTCGAGCATGTTGTCGATTTTGCCGGTCTGTTCACCGGCGGTCACCATCCGAATGATCATTATGGGAAAAACGGGATGCTTCCCCAGCGCGTTCGAAATGCTTTCTCCCCGCTCGATATCCACCGCGGCGGCGCGAATCGCCTTTTCCATAACGACATTGCCCACCGTCTGGGAGACGATTTGCAACACCTCCAGGATCGGCACGCCGCTGCGGACCAGCGAGGCGAGCGTCCGGGTGAAACGGGCCAGGCAAATCTTGTGGGCGATAATCCCGAACACCGGGATGCGGATGCGGTAGGCGTCCCAAAACGCCCGGCCGGCCGGAGTTTTGATGAAATAAAACCAGCCATAAACACTCACGCCCCCTACCAGCAAAAGCGGAACGATGAACCGCTGGACGAAGTGACTGACATTGATCAGGTATTGGGTCGGCGCGGGCAGCGCGTGATTGAAACTCGCAAAGATTTCGCCGAACACCGGCACCACCTTGATCAGCAGGAAAATCGTGATCAGAATCGCCACGATCGTCACCACAGTCGGATACATCATGGCCGATTTGACCTTCTTGCGCAGCCGCGCCGCGTTTTCCAAATAGGTAGCCAGCCGCGAGAGGATTTCGGCCAGCAGACCGCCCTTCTCACCGGCAGCCACCATGCAGACGTAAAGGCGGGAGAAAGCTTTCGGATGTTTCTGCAGCGCCTCGGAGAAACTGTCCCCGCCCTCGACCCGCGTGCAGACGTCGCGGATGACATCCCGCATGACCTTATTGGTTGTCTGATCCGCCAGCGCCTGCAACGACTGGACCATCGCCAGGCCGGCGTCGATCATCGTCGCCAATTGGCGGGTGAACACCACCAGGTCTGCCAGCGCTACTCGGCCGCCGCTGGTCCGTCCCTTTTTGCCAATCTTTTCCTGGATCGAGACCACCAGCAGGTTGCGGTTCAACAGGGCCGCGATCGCCGCCTGCTCGGTCGCCGCTTCGACCGAACTGCGCAATTCCCGGCCGGTGGCCGTTTCTCGAGCGACATAGACAAAGGAAGCCATATTGGACCATACGGAGCAGGGATTGTTCCATCTTTGGCGAGCTCGGGGTCCCAATGGTGGGGTGCTGAAGGTGAATTAATGGATTAATCGGCTAATGCGGGTCCCGAGGAGTTGGATTCCATCGCTCTACCCCTCAATACTCCACGACTCCCAACCCGTCTTTGTCCCAAGTTGGTACACTTTGTGCCTGGAATGCCGCAAAATTGCTCGAAAAAATGTGTTGTCAAAGAAACCCCTTTTGTTATCTATTCAACCAAGAGGCACCGGTTTTGGTGCGAGGGCAGACCGGTTCTGCTCTCATTAGATCCATAGTTAGACAGGAAAACACACAGCAAAATGATCGGAGGAACGAATGAAGTTTAATAAATGGACAGTTGCGCTGGCCGCCGTTGGGGTCGTCAGCCTGGCATCCGCTGCCAAAGCCGAGGAGAAGGCGAGTGCGGTCATGACCGCGCTCTCGTCCACCACCCTCAGCGGGTATGTGGATACGTCAGCCCAGTGGAACTTCGGGACGGGAAATGCCCATCCAGCTCCTTACAAGTTCAACACGCCCAGCAAGGCCGACGGCTTCAACCTGGACGTCATCCAGTTGCGTATTGAAAAGCCGTTGGATGAATCCGAATGGGCCGCCGGTTACCGCGTTGACCTCTGGGCGGGACCGGATGCGAATACTTTGGGAACCCAATCCGTAGGGGCTGGTGCACGGTCAGACTTTGCCATCCGGCAAGCCTATGTGGCTCTGCGGACGCCGGTCGGCAACGGCATCGATTGGAAGGTCGGTGTGTTCGACAGCATCATCGGCTATGAATCGGTGGAATCCCCGAACAATCCCAACTACACCCGTTCGTACGGCCACTCGATTGAGCCGCAAACCCATACGGGTATCGTGGGCACCTACCGGTTCACCGATATGATCAGCGCTTCGGCCGGTGTTGCAGACACCGTCGGGCCGGTCATCAACAGCCGCGCCCAATTGGGGTCTATCCCGGCTGGCGCCAATCCCTATCCCGAATCCTACAAGACTTACATGGCGTCCATCGCCCTCACCGCCCCGGACAGCATGGGCTTCCTCTCCGGTTCCACCCTCTACGGCGGTGTGGTGAACGGATACAACAACTCCGTCCTCGGCACGGGTGCTGGAATGCCCTCGTTGAACGCTTACATCGGCGGCACTATCGCCACCCCGGTCACCGGCCTCCGGTTGGGTGCGGCTTGGGACTTGTTGAGCGTGGATACCACGTTCAATACCGCCCAGGGAGTACCGGCTGGAACAAAAGTCGAAGGGGATGCCTGGTCCATTGCCGGCTATGCCTCCTTCCAGGCGACCGAGAAACTCAGCCTGCACGGCCGGCTCGAGTACTTTAGCGCTGACATCGACAGGCCTCCGGGCGTTGTAATTCCCTTCCTGGGCGGCTTGCGAGAGAATGGTATCCTCGCTGCCACTGCCACCGTCCAGTACGACCTCTGGAAAAACGTGATCAGCCGGCTGGAGTTGCGCTGGGACCACGTCGAGCATGGGAATCTGTTCGGCGGGACAACGGGCGCCGCCGCCGCCGCTAATGCGAATAATGCCGTGATGCTCGCCGCGAACATCATCTACAAGTTCTAAACCGGTTTAGAACCTTTCTTGAGACCCCTCCCGTGAAAAACCGGGAGGGGTTTTTGTTTTCCACTCCCTCTTTCCTCCCCTTCTTCTTTCATTGTTTGTCGGGCATTAATCCATCAATCCCACAATCCATTGGCCCCCGCTGGCGAGTTTTGAGCAGGCCGCGCAAGAATCACCTAATCCAAGCTCATAGTTTATATTAGAATAAAAATGCAAAGAATTCTCTTGCAAGCACTTGTGAATTTTGTTTTTTGCTTGGCACAACACGTGCCTTGTGGCCGTCAACACGTTGCAGACGCTGTGTCGGGATCGTTGTGTAGAGGCGTGCTGTGACAGGAATCAACAACTCAACAATCAATCATCTAAAAACATGAAGTGCAATCCATGGACGTTAGGCTTGCTTAGCGCCGGCTTGATCAGTTTGCCGGCGGTCACTCAAGCAGAAGAAAAACCAAGCTCGGTTTTGACGGCGCTCTCGGCCACGACGCTGAGTGGCTACGTCGATACTTCGGCAGAATGGAATCCGGGGACTGGCAATGCCCATGTGCCGGGCTACGCCTGGAACGCTCCGAGCAAGGCCGATGGCTTTAATTTGAATGTCGTCGAGCTCAACCTCGAAAAACCGGTGGATGCCGCCGACAACTGGGGCGCGGGTTATAAAGTGAGCCTGCTCGCGGGCCCGGACGCCAGCGCCTTCAACACGCTGTCGCAAACCGCGCTCGCAGCGGGGGCGGTCAATTCGGCTGATTTCGCCGTCAAACAGGCCTACGTCGCGCTCCACGCGCCGGTCGGCAATGGGCTGGACTTCAAAATCGGGACTTGGGACACGCTTATCGGCTACGAGGTATTCGAGTCGATCAATAACCCCAACGTGACTCGCTCCTATGGCTATACCATGGAGCCGACCACCCATACCGGCGTTCAGGCCACTTACCAGTTCTGCTCGACGGTTTCTGCCACCGCCGCCGTCGCGGACACCTTCGGCCCGAATATCAACACCCGGGCGGCTAAACCAGGTCGCACCGAGTCGGACAAGACCTACATGGCCGCGGTGACCTTCACTGCCCCGACCAACTGGGGGGTGTTAAATGGTTCCACCCTCACCGCCTGCATTATCAACGGCTATAACAATGCCATCGGGGCGGACCAAACCAGTTTCTATGTTGGCGCAACCGTGAGCACACCCGTCACTGGCCTGAAGGTCGGCGCCTGCTACGATTACGCGGGCATCAGCACACAGCCCAGCGGTGTTGCAGGTGGCGGCAACATTGGCTCCGCCTACGCTAACGCGTTTGGCCTGTATGCCTCGTTCCAGGCTACCGAGAAGCTGAGCATCTATGGCCGTGCCGAATATGCTACGACTGACGTCGCCGGCCTTTTCGGCGGCTCCGTTAACGAAACGACCAAAACTCCGCTGATTGCAGCCGGCTACATCGAAACCACGGCAACGCTGCAGTACGACCTGTGGAAGAACGTCCTCAGCCGCCTCGAACTCCGCTGGGACCATTCTGAGCACGGCGACGCCTTCGGCGGAATCATCGGCGGCGGCGCCGCTGCTGCGGCTCCGGCCCGTGACAACTATTTCACTCTGTTGGCCAGCGTAGCTTACAAGTTTTAGTTAGTTCGGTTCCTCCTCAGGCCCCTTCCGCTCTGTCTCGGAAGGGGCTTTTTCTTTGGGGGAGCGTCGGATGTTTGAGAAAGCCGCGGCGAAAAGCAATAGTTGCACAGCCACGTCCGCCGCAGTTACGGTCCGGCCTTCGATTATGCCCGTTGAAGGCGCCGGGACGATGCTGCGAGCCTTGGCCCTCAGCCCCCTGCGCAATCATCGGGCCCGGACTTCGAGCACTGAATTGAGCGAACCCTGCTGGTTGGGCACGCTCTTCTGAGCAGAGGGATCGAGTATCCACTCTCCATCGACGACGAACTTGTATTGATAGCGCCCCGGAGCTAAGGCAACGGTCGCTTCCCAGTGCCCGTCAGCATGCCGCTTCATGGTTGTGGCGCTGGACGACCAGCCATTGAATTCGCCGCAGATCGATACCCTTTTGGCATCGGGCTTCACGAGGACAAAAGTGACGTTGACCGGCCTTTGCGCTGCCGGCTTCGGAGCCTGGGCCGGCACCGCTGACTTTCCCTGTAATGTCGGCGGCGCCTTTGGCGCCACAGCCGCCACTGGAGCCTTTGGCGCTTGCGGTACAGGCGCGGGGGACGGCTTCACTTCTTCTCCTGGCGAGACGGCACTGGGCCACAACGCCGCGAGCGGCGCGAGCGGCTTCGCGGGCACCGTTGCCGGGGCGGGAGGTGGTTCAATGGTTTCTGCCGGTGCCGGCGTCTTCAGAGCGCCCGCTCCCGCAGCCGCCGCTTCCTTGAGCCGTTCCTGCTCTTCGTCGAGGTCCTCGCGCACCAGATAGGCCGTGTCGTCCTGCCTCGTCGCGGGTTTTGGACTCAGCGGTTTCTTTGTTCTTGCAATAGCCTTTTTCGACATCGCTTTTCCTTTCCTCACCTGCGGGATCTGCCGCATTAAATTATCAGGGATAGTTTCGAGGCAGACGCCGCTTAATCGCACCTACTTCATACTTCACTTTCCCACCAACCGTATATTGAAAACACTGGAAAACCTGTCAAGGGAATTATTCTCAGTCCGTGCGGCGCGCAACCGGATGTTTGTCCATGTTTGTCCTGCCCTTGACTGTTTTTGGCTTGCCAGGCCATCAAAAGCGGATAACGTTCAACCCTCGCAAAATTCGCGAAAGACTATGAAAATCAACGATTCTCAACGGTCTTCGAGCGAGGATAGCGCGGTTAGCTCAGGGGTAGAGCACTTCCTTGACACGGAAGGGGTCGCAGGTTCAAATCCTGCATCGCGCACCATCTCCTGCGCCTGGCAATTTCCTTCACCCCAGGCTCCTTGACCGCCTGCCGGCAACCGGCGCGCACTCGGCCCGATTAGCCGGCGGGCTGTATTCTGGAGGGCGGCAACCCGCTGAATCTGGCGCCGAAAATGCTCTTCCCAGTTCCCGAAGCGGGGCCAAAACGGCTTTCCCGCCGAACGATAAATATTGGAACTATGAGAAACTTAGTCATCGCGTTAGGCGCCCTCATCTTTGTCGCCGGCGCTTTCTTCTGGTGCGGGAATGTGTTTGGGTTCTTTGTCACCTTCCCTTTCGCCGGCTACCTGACCCTGCTCCTCGGTGGCGCGATTTTTAAAGCCGGCCAAAAGATGAGCCCGCAGAGTTAAGCCCGCCTTCCTGTTCAATGCTCCACCGCGACGGTGGGCCGGCCGCCCGGCCGAACCCCTGACGGCCAAACCTTCGCCGTGCTTCGAAGCGGGGAAAGGGGACGCCGAGGACGGCTCGCAGCCTGTCTCTCAAAGGCTCCCCAATTTTTGGTTGAAGAATAGCAAAACATGTTTAGCGCCGGCTCGGGTCAGCCAGCACAGTGCCAGCATGGATGTGGACGTAACATTCGAACGCAGATTTTGCTGGCCGGCGCAGGACCGAGTCAGAGCCGACCCTCCCACAGTCGCTCCTCGTATATCCCCAGTCTTCACGGCCAGCATTTTTTTTCCTCCGCGCCCCGTTGCCTGGTTCGCCCCCCGCCGCGCGCCCGCCCACCCGGACTGGCGCGTCTTCGGCGAGCAGGATGCCGACCCCGAGTTCTAACCAGTTCACCCGGCTGCAACCCATCTGCCTCGGCGGACCGTTGTTGCGATAGACGGGCGCGGAGAAGAGTGAGCCCTCGAGGACTTCCCGAAAGGCGGGCCGTCTCGAGGTTTTGCGTCCCTCGTTTTGCGTCGGCCTTTTCTCCTGGTCTCCTTCCCGGTTGAAGAAACCGCTGCGCAATGGTATGGAAAAGCGTTATGGTCCAAAGAAAATAATCAAACTCACTGGTTACCTGGCAAAATGATGAGAAGGAGCAAGGAATGAGCCGCGTACGACTTTTAATTGGCACACGAAAAGGCGCTTTCGTCCTGAACTCGGATGGCAAACGCAAAAAATGGAAAATCAGCGGCCCGCACTTTGCCGGCTGGGAGATATATCACCTCAAGGGCTCCCCCGTTGACCCGAACCGCATGTATGCTTCGCAAACCAGCGGGTGGTTCGGCCAAAAGATTCAGCGGTCCAACGACGGCGGCGCGACCTGGGAACCGGTCGGCGACAAGTTCGTGTATGATGGGGTCCCCGGGACTCACCAATGGTATGACGGCACGCAGCATCCCTGGGAGTTCAAACGCGTCTGGCATTTGGAACCCTCGTTGAGCGAGCCGGAGACGGTGTATGCCGGGGCGGAAGATGCGGCGCTGTTCCGGAGCACGGACGGCGGGCAAACCTGGGCCGAGCTTGCCGGGCTGCGCAGCGCCAAGGGCCACCTCTGGCAGCCCGGCGCCGGCGGGATGGGTCTCCACACGATTCTCCTGGAGGCGGCCCACCCCGAGCGCATCGTCGTCGCGATCTCAGCCGCGGGTGTTTTTCGGACTGATGACGCCGGCAAAACCTGGCGGCCGGCGAACCGCGGTTTGAAATCCCCGTTCGCGTTGCCCGACCCGGATGCGGAAGTCGGCCACTGCGTCCACCGCATCGCGCTGCACCCGTCGCGCCCCGGCGTCCTGTTCATGCAGAAGCACTGGGACGTTATGCGGAGCGACGACGCGGGCGATTCGTGGCACGAGGTCAGCGGTAACCTGCCCTCCGATTTCGGGTTCCCGATCGACGTTCATGCGCACGAGCCCGAGACCATTTACGTGGTCCCCATCAAAAGCGACTCCGAGCATTTCCCGCCGGACGGCAAGCTGCGCGTGTACCGCAGCCGCACTGGCGGAAACGAGTGGGAAGCGCTCACCAAAGGTCTGCCGCAGAAGGATTGCTACCTCAATGTGCTCCGGGACGCCATGGCAGTTGACTCGCTCGAACCGTGCGGCGTGTACTTTGGCACTACCGGCGGCCAGGTCTATGGTTCGGCCGACAGCGGCGACACGTGGAATCCGATTGTGCGGGATTTCCCGGCCGTCCTGTCGGTTGAGGTCCAGACGTTGCCATGATTCGAGTCCTGCTCCCCGTTCATTTGCGGACGCTGGCGCGTCTCGAAGCCGAGGTGCAGCTCGAGGTTGAGGGTCGGCCGACCCTGCGCTCGGTGCTCGACGCGCTGGAAGCTCGTTATCCAGTGCTGCAGGGGACCATCCGCGACCATGTCACGCTGCGCCGCCGGCCGTTTGTGCGATTTTTCGCATGCGAACAGGACCTGTCGCATGAACAGCCCGATACGCCGTTGCCGGACGCGGTGGCGACGGGTGCGGAGCCGTTCCTGGTTATCGGGGCGATGGCGGGCGGCTAGACCCGGGGAGGAAGATGGGAGATGGCCCCAGCACCAAATAAACATCAAATTCCAAACACCAAACTCCAGGAAAACTCCAAGCCCGAGACCACAGGACTGCGGACTACGGGACCGAGGGGGCGAGCGGCGGCGCGGATAGGCGCGGCGGTTCACAGTCCACGGTCCATAGTCCAAGGTCCACAGTCCGCGGTCCAAAGAAAGCGTTTTTGGTGTTGATTGGCTTTGATTGGTTTTGTTTGGCTTTGATGGCGGACCAGGTCAAAACGGTTTGACGGAAGCTTCAGTTCAGCTCAAAAAAGTGCCGAACTGTAATTTGGCGTAATCAAGTGAAATTTGGTGCAATCAAGTGAAATTTGGTGAAACCAGGTGAAATTAACTGCAACTTTTCCGAGTGCGGGAGGCGTTTGTGGCTTGATTTGGTTTGATTCCGTTTTAACCGACCGCAGGAAACGACGGAGGTTTTGGTGTAGGTGTAGATCGCCATAGGGCAAAGGCCGGACCGGAACGAGGCGCGGTTACCCGCGATTACCCGCGGTTAGGCGCGGTTACCCGCTGTTGGGCTGGGTGAGGTGGGCCGCACGGGAAGGGCGTTTGTGGTGTCTATTGGTGACCGCAGGCGTCTGTAGGTGTCCGCAGGTGGGGTTTTTGATTTTTGATTTTTGATTTTGTCGGCCAGGCGTCTGGAAAAGCAATTTTCGGTGTGGATAGGTCCGGATGGGTCCGGATAGGTCCGGATGGGTCCGGATTTTTGGCTGGCGGTGCCTGAGTAATCCCGACCTATCCAGACCGATGGGGATGGTTTGCCGGAGTAATCCCGACCGTCCCAGGACGGAGGGATGGTGGTCCCAAGACAAAAGCTGAAATGCTGAAACGCTGAAACGCTGAAACGGAGGGAGCGCGCGCGCGCGCACAGGGGGTCAAAAAATACCGTCCCACCGTCCCAAGCGGCTATTTACCGAGGTTTTTGAGCTAAATTACCGTCTCAAAAGAGTCCCAAAGTTGTCCCAGGCGTCCCAAGACAAAAGCTGAAATGCTGAAACGCTGAAATGCTGAAACGGAGGGGGGCGCGCGCGCGCACAGGGGGTCAAAAAATACCGTCCCACCGTCCCAAGCGGCTGTTTACCGAGGTTTTTGCGGTAAGATGTCGTCCCAATGTCGTCCCAAGGGCCTATTTACCGAGGTTTTTGCCGTACCAAAGGCACGCCGTGGGGTGGCAGAGCCGCATTTACCGAGGCTTTTACGTTTTCGAATCTCAGGAGGTGCGGGAATTGCGCTTTTTGCCGGGGGCGCGCGGGGCCGGCGGCGGCGCATCATAATGAGCTGGCTGGTCGCCGATGGGGGCCGCGTGTGCCAACCGATGTTCCCGAATGAGATATGTGCCGCTCTTCAAAACGGCGACCTCGCTGCCGTCTCGGAATTTGGTTCGCCTGGTTCGCCGGGGCATGTCTTTGCCAGATGCTTCCTCCACTCTTTCGGGGAGGCAAGCCATTTCGGGGGCGGTTCATTTCATTGATACCGCCGCCGACCCAAATTGACGACGCTTACTCTCACGTGCCGCCCTATTGTTCGCCCCCTTTCCCACGACCCCTTTAATATTGCTAACGCAATGTGTCAACAGGTGACTCATGATATCTTATTATCAAAGTAACCACTATATATGGTTGACGAACCACCGATACCACAATACCTTGTGGTGCGTGCCAACTTTTTCTTGCAACGGTGCGCCAATTTGCTGTAAAAGAATCGCCGAATCGCATGGGCGCATCGACGGCCACACCGGTCGGACAAGCAGCTTGGGTTGCTTGGCGGCTGTTCTGCTAACGTTAGACCCTTGACATTATGGCCTCCGTAGCCTATCCAACTCGGCCCATTATGAATTCGGGCCGCAATTCTCAAGCGTCACGCCATTCCTCATGCTATTTTGCCTCAAGGAAATGAAACCAAAAACACCAAAACTCACAAAGCCAACATGGAAATGTTTATGAACAAGGTAATCTCGACCGCACTCTTCTCCGCCAGGGACGCGAAAGAGCAGCGGATCAGGGCCAAAAGAAGCGTCGATGCGATAAGCCATCCCCAAGGTACCGGCGACATCCGCCGCGTTGAAACAAGTTGGGATCGTGCCGCGGAAGGTTTTAGAAAACAGGACCCCGCCGGCACCAAACTTGCCGCTTTAGTTCGCGCAGCAAAGAGATGACCGAAATCCTTGCGAGCAACCGTGCAGAAAAGGCCGTTCACAACGGCCTTTTCTTTCTCAGGGAGGCGAAACGACCCCTATGACCGCACAGATCGCGAACTGGGGAATCGAACTTGCTTTTATCCGCACCAAGGTCGGCGCGGAATTCCGAGTTGCCAAGTCCCTCGCCGCGACGCAGGAAGGGCTCCGGTGTCAATTTTTTGGCACGTACGGTTATTTCGATCTCGTAGCCGTTCGAACCATTCAAAAGGTTAACACGCCTTATTTGGTCCTCCTCGACCAAGCGATCTCCGAGTCAGCACCTTTCCGGTTCTTCGCCGACCAGCAAAACCACCCGCAGCGCGCCTTTCTGGGGGACATCGGGCGCTGGCCTGCCGCCATCTTTACGTTCGCAAAGCTCCACAACCCGCCGTCGGCTCAAATTGGAGGCCAACCCCGCTGGCAAGCCGCAGCCGCTGTCCGCAAATCCTTTCCTGACACACACGTTTTTTTTGGAATGGGCTACAGCGAACTCTTGCTCATTTCTGGCGGCGCCAACGTTGAAAGACTCCTCGGAATGGTAACCCAGATGCGCCATTTACGACACCCCCACGATCACCGCGCGCCTCTCTTTTCAAAGACAACGACATTCCCACTTATCTCGTGCAAGAACGTTCATTCAACCCAGAATTATGAATCCTTGGAGGGAGATATTCAGCCAGTCATCACCGCCTCTTGCGAGCCTGCATTCGAACATCTCATCGCGCCGAAAAGCGATGACAAGAAACTTTATGCTCGCAACGTCTACGGGAAGAGCGACTTCCTGCTGGCTTGGCGCGAACCAGTCAAAGTTGCCGAACTAGCGCGGTACCTCAGCGACTTGCGCAAGAAATGGGGACAAAAGGGCATCCTGTCCAAAACCACGACCTATATCGAGACCGACCTGACCAATGCTTCAACCATGGAGGGGCTAATTTCCTCGCGCGCCACGCAACCTGCACCACTTATTACGCCACAAGAGCAGAATCAGCTCTTTCGGCTCCTAAATAGCGTCAAGTCACATGCATTGCGAGCAGCCCTGTCGGATGTGACACTCCGCCTTCTAGCATGCCTGAACGATCCCCAACTGGGGCCGATCTATGGCGACATGCTCAACACTCTCGCCTACATGCTCAGCCTCACGCGACATCTGACCGATGACGCCGAGCTCATATCGGAGGCGGCCTTTATCGCCGAAGAGTTAGCCGACCTGGCTCGCGCCGCGATTAACCAGCGTTACGCCGGCCTCGAATTTCACCCCGAGACTTTAGCACACGCCCACCTGCCCCTCCTCTGCGATATCCGAACCATTGTCGCAGCAGCTTCGTGCACCCCGTCGCACATCTTCAACAAAATCATGCCCGGTAAGAGATCATCCGAGACCTGGACGGGTTTTGTGCTTTTCGGCGGCGAGGCGTCGCCGCAGGTCCTGCATCAAATCATACTCGCTCTACCCCCGGCCTCCCTCTTCACTCCAGTGCAGGACTGGTGGAAGATCACGCACGAAACAGCCCACGCTGTCTTCAAAATCCTGGACGTCTACAAAAGGTTACCGCCCGGCTACGCGCAGTACGTGCGCGACGCACTACCGGACGACGTAATTGATGACCACCACCTTATCAACGAGCTCTTCGCCAACTGGTTTGACTGGAAATACATCTTCCAGGAGAACACACAATTCTATCTGGAAATGATCTGGCGATCCTGGATACGCCTCCCAGTAGTCCGCGAAAGCAAATCGCAATATCTGGCGCGCAGCTTCGCGGTGTTCATCTGCCCACGCCTCAATGAGTTCACATCACTCCTGGAACACCGCTGGCAAACCCACGGCGCGCCCTGGCTGACGAACAGGTGGCAGGAGTTCACCCAGGCTATCCTCAAAGTCCCAGGGATGCGCGATTACCTTAAGGTGCCAGCCGAGACCGTACAAAATGCTCTCGATATTGTCCATCACGTCACCCACATCATGCAGTTTTTCCAATCTTCCCTGGAGGGCGCATGCCGTATTAAGGGCCTTGCCAAACGACTCCACCCGCCGTACCCGCGCCTACGAAAGGACATCCAATTACTGAGAGAGGGCCGAATTATCCTCTCGGAAATTCCCGACCCGTGCCGCCTCCACCTGGAGGTAATCAAAAGTCTTGCGCTGGCTGGAACCCGGCCAAAACTCGCTACAGAAACGGCCTTTTTGTTCTCGCTGGAACACTCCTATCTGATGGCGGCCAAATAGCAGGCGACCGATGCCAATCACTTTGTACCATACCGCGAACGTTTCAGCCGACACCGCCAGCGTCGCACGCCTGGTAAACGATCTGCAGCACCTCTTTGTGGTCCGGAGCAGCGGAAACCCCGTTCGCTTTCCCCCCAACCTGAAGAGCGCGTTCCCGCCAAACGCCCCCCGAATCGGAAAGTGGTTCCAGGCATCTATTCCTGCGGCCAGCCCCGGCACCGCGGTTCTCATCACTAGCAACAGCCTCGGGTTACCGCCACTTCACAGTGTGTACAGGCACAGCCAACGTGTCACCATCATAAGCGACCACGAGTGGCTGACGAGCCAAGACGAAACAGCCATTCTGCTCGCGCGGCATATCCTCAAAATAGGGATGGAAGCCTTCCGCTGCCACCGCTCACCAGTCCAGACCTGCATCTGCTCCACCGCCGACCCACAAGCTCGCTTCGATTGTCTTTGCCAACAGTGCGAGTCGCACCTAGCCCAGCTCGGGTTCCGGGATGGGATACGCCGCCTCAAGGAGGCATTGAACAGGCTCAACCAAGCCTGGTGGGAGACCGCATTCCGGCCCGCGCCAACACCCGAGTCCGCCCAAGCTGACACGGCCTTACGATTGGCGAACTTCTACGCCAGGAAGCTCCACAACGCCAGACAAGGTCCCCCTTTTCGCGGCTGCACCATCCTGCTCGTCCTGCACTTCCTGTCAGACCTTATACCATTCGTGGACGCCCTCCACTGCCTCGGATGCGACTACGAGAATATTCACCTCGTTGCCAAACCCTATCCGTATTCTAGGCGAGACGAGGTCAGCCACACTTTGGAGTCCCGAGGCGTAAATATCCAGCGGGCGTCCGCCTCCGTTTCGGTCGAGCAGTGCGCAGAGACCACCCTCAGAGCCCTAGCCGAGCGGAAACCGTCCGCAGGCAGCCAGAAAGTCCTAGTGATCGAGGACGGCGGCTATTTTGCACCGCTCCTTCACCGACGCGAATTTTCCGCCTTGCTCCGCCGCTGCGTCGGCATTGTCGAGCAGACGCAGAAAGGGATAAACAACGACCGCAAAAGAATCCAGAAGCGGAAGCTCAAGGTCCCGATTCTGAGCGTCGCAGAGTCCAGATTCAAAAAGGACTACGAGTCACCCGAGATAGGTCGAGTGGCCATCCAAAATATCTCCCGCTTCACACCCAATACGAAACTCAGCGGCCACCACGCAATTGTATTTGGCTTTGGAAGCGTCGGGCGCGAGGTCGCTTCCCATCTGACAAACGCTTTCAACATGGCGGTCAGCGTCGTGGACACGGACCAACTTGCCGAGCTGCGAGCACAGCATTGCAAGGCATTTGTGGCAGAGGCTGCCGACCAATTCGCAAATCTCCGCTATGGTGATTGCGCAACCCTGGTTGTCGGAACCACCGGACGCCTCTCGATAGACCAATCCGTCCTTCGCGCCCTGCCCGACGGAGCCGTCATTGTCAGCACCTCATCCGATCAAGTGGAAATTGACCTCAAAAGCCTGGCCCGCCTAGCCAAAGGCCGTGTCAAGGAAATCGCGCTCGGTAAACACGAGTTCACGATAGAGAACGCGAGGGGGCGAAAAACAAGGCTCACGCTACTGGCAGAGGGATACCCCATCAATTTCTACGGCTCGGAAAGCCTACCCAATGACACGATAGACCCGGTAATGACCCTCCTCCTCTTGTGCGCAGTCGAACTCGCTCTAGGATCACGCAAAAGCCCACCCACCTATAAACCACGATTCCTAACATCGGAAGTGAACGACATCACCGACAAGTACAACTTAGTGCGCCAGTTTTTGCGTTTTGACAAGCTCAGGTCACCTAAACTCTCACCCACCGCACGGCCCCGCTCCCTGTGACCAGTGCGCCGTATTTCGACGGCAGCGCCAAGGCGGAAAGGGATCGATGGCCATGCTTTGGAATGGCCCGGGTTTGATTTGGCGAGTCAGACCTCTAGCCAAGGCCAGAAGTTGGGCGGGCCATTCGGTGCGGACATTATCCCTCAGCCACCTGAATATGGGGAGCACGCGCGTGCGCCTGCTATTCGTGTCCATTCTTAGCGATGAGGTTATGCACGGTGGCGTCGAGAAGGTGCGCGCCGGCGGTTTGGGCGGTGGCGAGGTTCGCTTCGAGTTGGTCGCACCAGCGGATGAGTTCATCGACTTTGGCGACGATGCGCTTTTGTTCGGCGAGCGGGGGAAGGGGCACTATCGAGCTCGCGAGTTTTGACCCGCTGAAATTCGCCTGGCCGCACTGCTGAGTCAGTTCGGGCTCGATCTGTGTACGCCTGTAATAGTTGGAGTTGATGGCGAGGTTGAAGAAATCGGGTGACGCGACGATTTCATCTAGTGAGACCCGAATGAGGTAAGACGCCAAGGTGAAGGTCTTTGGCTTCCCTCGGAAGACCGCTGCCTTTCCCACCAGTTCTGCGCTGTTCGTCCGGTTGAAAATGATGTCCCCGTCTTCGAGGAACAATTTCGGAAGGTCGGGGCATTCGTGTGGGACGTACTTCAGATTTCCGAAGTCCAACTTCCCGTCTTTAATATTGCCCATGCGAAGAGTCGGCACGCCGTTTGAGTTCGCAAATGCTTTTTCCGATGTTCCGTATTCCAAACGGTGGGCCACTTCTCCGAACCGTGTCATCGGGCAGTTCAAAACCGGCCAATCCGAGGTGAGAGATTCATAACACTTTTCTGGTTTGATTCAAGGGATGTTTAGATGCCCGGCTACGAGCTAAAACGAGCCGGGGCCGAGCTGCGAGCCCTCAGCTCGCGGCCCCGGCGGTCGGCGGTTCGTTGGACTTCCTGGTTTTCTTGCTTTCCGTGACTGGCGGCAACGAGTCTTTGATTCGATAACTTCGCCCGGTGATCGCGATGGTAATGGCG
>DATMQA010000019.1:0-15571 GCA_035566895.1 Binatia bacterium | reverse complement strand
TGCCTCCGTCCGGCGTGCGCGCCGTCACCGACAGGCTGACCTGGCTCGAAATGTGATAATGAAAGTTGCCGTTCTTGGTGGCGAAACCTGACGCGCTGCCGTTGGCGTGGTGGAACCCTGCCCCAATGACGTTCTCCTTTTCGCACGCGCGAATAATTTCATCGATGGCCCGCGCCCGGTCTTCCAGCGAGAGGTTCACCGTGGCCTCGACGTAACCGCCGGACGGTTTGTAGGTCTGCGCGCCGAGGCTCGGCAGGTATTCTTTATCGACCGGCGCCAGGCGCGCGAGTTCTTCGGCCTGCGCGACCGCTTGCCGGAGCGACGCGTCCTCCAGATCGCTGGCTGCGGCTGACCCGCGTTTTTTGTCGAGCCAGACCGTGACGCTCGCGCCTACCTCTTCGACGCGACCGCTGGTGGTAAAACCATTAGCCGCAAACCGGAGATGGGAGAAATCTTCGCTGCTGACGCTGACATGGGCATCGTCGGCCTTGATGCAACTCAGCAGCTTGTCGCAAATCGCTTTGGTGTCGTTTGAGGAGAGGAGCATGGGGCGGGGAGTGGATTAATGGATTAGTGGATTGTTGGATTAATGGCGGGTAGGCGCCGGGGCGATAGAGTAATGGGAAAGCGTTAGCAGTTTGCGTATTTCCAGTGCCTGGGCTTGCCGATGGACATCCAGGCGACTGCGGTTTCGAGGCGCTTGGCTCGGGTTTCTTCTCGTTTGGCTTCGGTGATCCATTCGACGTACTCGCGCTTGTGGCTGGGACTGAAGTTTTCGAAGGCCGTCAGCGCCTTTTTCTTTCTTTTCAAAGCGGCCATGAAGTAATCGGGCACGACCAGGTCTTTTCTGGGTTTTGATGCTGCGCCCGGAGGTGCTTTGATACCGGCCTCGTTTAAGCGCACGGCTTCTTTAATATAGCCGAGCAGCACTTTGTCCTTCGGCAGGTCGGAGAGGCTGGTAATTCGGCCGAACTGCCCCATCGCGTCGCCGTTCGCCTTGCCGGATTCATCATTGCCGAAAATCAACGTGCGTTTCCAGAAGCCGAAGGCGCAATGGGCTCTGAAGGCGGCCATGTGGCAGAGCATTCCTTTGTAAATGAAATGCGGGAAACTCCATTTAAAGGTTTCCTCGACCTCCGGGCAGGCAGTATGGACCAACCGGCGTAGGTGGTTGAGAATGGGTTGGGCGAAGTCGGCTGATTTCGCGATGTAAGCGTCTATTCGTGGGTCTTTCGATGCCATATAAATTCAGGACAGGGGGTAGACAAAATCATGGCAGGACAGAATCACGTCCAGTGTGTCGGGCTTCGCGGTTCAATCTTCATGTCTTCTTTCCTGTGTTCAGGACGTTAATCTGCCTGAAGCGCGACACCGGGCAGCCGTGGCTGACGGCGTTGGCCTGTTGGGGCTCGCCTTTGCCATCGTTGGCCGCGCCGTTCAGCTCGTAAGTGGCCGGCCCGCCCAACCCGTCGCAGGCGTTCCAGAAATCAGGTGTCCGCGATTGATAAGCCACATCGCGCAGCATTTCGCCGATCTTGCCCTTCTTGATTTCCCAAAAAGTCTGGCCGCCGAATTGGAAGTTGTAGCGCTGCTGATCGATCGACCAACTGCCATTGCCGTAAATCAGGATGCCATCCTGCACCTCGCCGGCAAGTTGCTGCAGCGAAACGTTTTCCTTTGCCGGGTCCAGGGAAACATTCGGCATGCGCGGGAAAGGCACACTCGCCCAACTGTCGGCGTGCAGGCAGCCGTACGAATGCTTTTGGCCGATAAGGGGCGCCAGGTCGCGCGTGGTCTGCCAATCGACGAAGATGCCGTCCTTCACCAGCGCCCAGCGCTGCGCCGGCACGCCCTCATCATCGTAACCCACGGTAGCCAGCCCATGCGGCTGGGTGCGGTCGGCGTTGAAGTTGCACAGCTTCGAACCAAACCGCAGCTTGCCGGCTTTGTCCGGCGTCAAAAAGCTGGTGCCGGCGAAGTCGGCCTCCCACAGCAACGCGCGGTCCAGCTCCGTCGAATGCCCTACCGACTCATGAATCGTCAGCCACAGATGGGACGGGTGCAGGATGAGATCGTATTTGCCGGGGGTCACCGGTTTAGCTTTGAGCTTCGCAACCGATTCCTCGCCGGCCTGCTCGGCCTCCTTGAGCCAGGGATATTGCTCGATGAACTCGTAGCCAGCGGTTCTTGGGCTCGCCAGGTTGCTGCGCGTCTGGAAATCCCCCGCGCTGCGGTTCACCGCGGTCACCGTGAAGAAGGGCAGCGTCCGGATAATATATTGGTCGGTGCGCGAGCCATCAGTGGACGCGTAAAACTTCTGCTCGTTTTGGAAGGACAAACTCGAAGTCACGAAGCTCGCGCCTTTGGCCTTCATAGCCGCCTCATTTACTTTCAGCAGGAATTCGATCTTGCGGTCCACGGGAATGTCAAACGGGTCCTTTTCGAACGCGCTTTTCCAGGTCGCGACTACTTTCGGGGCGGGCGCCAGCTTGATGGGCTTGCGTTGATAAGTTCCGTTGGCTCGGGCGATGGCCACCGCCTGTTCCGTAATTCGCCGAACCGATTCCGGCGTAACCACATAGCTCGCTGCGAAGCCCCAGGCACCTTTCACCAGCACCCGCACGCCAAAACCGAAGCTCTGTGAGCGCGCGACGTTCAGCACCTGCTGTTCGCGCGTGGAACTGGACTCGTTGCGGTAACGGTTGATGCGGATATCGGCGTAACTGGCCCCCAGCTTTTTGGCGCGCGTGATAGCTATCTCCGCCAGCGCATGCTTATCAACGGCGGCGGCTTCGGCGGCCTCGGTTTCCAAGACCCAGCCGGGGAATGCCGCGGCACCGCAAACCAGGCCCGTGCTTTTCAAAAAATCGCGCCGGGAAAACTTCATGAGGCAAATAATAATGCGTCATCAGAGGTGGGGCAAGAGGAACCATGCCCGAGAGTGCAAATGGAAGGGGTTAAAAAGGTTAAAAGAGTTAATTGAGTTAATTGAGGAAAAGCGCACTGAAAATTTCATCGCAAGCTTCGAGCCAATTGCGCTGTTGTAGTAAAGAGCAGCAAAACCGCAACCGAACGCACCCCATACTCTTCGCGACACACGACGGAGGTCCGGTTATGTGCCGGCCAAAATCCCGCCTACTTGCCCTTCCCTGCATTCCTAACGTTTTGCACAAGATCTGCAAACTGCTTGTTCTTCGGGTCGAGTTTCAGCGCCGTCTCGGCAATCAGCCGCGCATCTTCAGTCCGACCCGCGGGCAGGAGCAGGTTCACATACCGGAACACGACTTCCGGGCTGGTGGGGCACAACGCAAAGGCCTGCCGGAAAGCGAAATCCGCCTCCTTGGTCATCCGCTGCTTCTCAGCAGGGTCTTTGCTGTCATTAGCCCGCCAGGCATAGAGGCCTCCAATCGAACTGCGCTCTTTGGAGAAGGCCTTTTCTGACCAGCTATCCTGGACGAAAAGCGGATCTCCCGCGAACCCGCTCAGGTCATGGTCACCATACGCCTTTCCGGCAAACGCGGCGACCTCACTGACCGGCGTGTCATAGTTCAGCCAGCCGCCGATCATCTGCTGCACGTAATTCGACCAATAGTCGTGGTCTTGCTGAATCATTTCGTCGGACAACTCCGTCAGCGGCTCCCGGTTGATTTTCATGATCAGGCCGTTGGGAGACAGATGCGGATACATCCAATCGAGCGGGAAGCTTTCTTCGATGTAAAACTCGCGGTCAGGATTCCGGTCGAAAATAATCTTCGCGATCAGGGCGTTGACCGCCATCACGGCCACCTGCCCCTGGACCTCAACCCTGCCATTCGTCAGTTTCACGTCTTCTCCCGGCTTGAGCTTATTGTCCTTCAACCGCTGCGCGGCATCGGTCGTGTATTCGTCAAAGCACCTCTTCGAGTCCTCCGCCGTGGGTGTATAAATCCTCGCCCCATACATTTCCCGCAGATAATCCAGATAGGTGCCATCAGCCAGCGCGTTCTGGGTGAGGGTGAAAAACGGTTTGGCCTCGGCGTGATTCTCCGACATCGCGGTCGGCAAACCTCTGCCGGGGTCGGTGCCGCCAAAGTAAATGCTCCCGGGCGGAATGGAATTGATGATGTCGTTGCCATACGCCAGCACGTATTTCTGCTGCCAATTGGCGAACTGCTCCCAGGCCAGGTCGGTTTCCAGAATCGGAGACCAAACGTCATCCAGCGTGTCGTCGGCCGTGGTCCCTTCGTATTGGTGGGCCCTCCGCCTCATCGCGACCCAAAGATTGGTGGCGGTCGTCCAGTCACCCTTTATCCCAGCGTCGAAATAAGGCCACACCTCACGGGCGACAGGCTTCTTCGCCGCCTCGGCCAACTGATGCGCCTGGGCGGCCTTCGCTGTAAAGAAAGCGCGCAAACGCGCATCAAACCAGGGCCGCGGTTGATTGTCCGCAGACAGCGACCCGGGATCAGCTTCCGGTTTCTGCGCGGCGACGGCGACCAAGCCAAGCACGGCGACGCAACCCAGCGCCAGCACCAAGGGATGGGAAACGCGGCGCGTCCGCGAGGCATCGACAATGGCCGCGATTCGGCTTTTCAATTGCGACGAACGGGCCATGGCAATTGCGGCGACCTGCGGCACCCGTCGAAATCTGCTGGCAATCTCCACCAGGTGACTCGCATAGTCGGAAGCCTTGCAGCCGCCGTTCAGGACCAGATCGTCACAGGCGCGCTCCCGCTCGATGCACATCCGGCGAGCCGCCACCCACACGAGCGGATTGAGCCAGTAAAGCGCGCAGGCGACCCTGGCGAGCATTTGCGTGAGGCAATCCCACCGCTTGACGTGCGCCAGTTCGTGGAGCAAAACCACCCGCCGCCGCTCCGCCGGCCATTCCTCGGCCTCGGCAGGCAACAGGATCACCGGACGCCACCAACCCCAGGTCACGGGCATCACCTCGTCATAAGACTGCAACAACGCGACCTGCCGCCTTATCTGCAATTCGTCGCACAGCGCTCGCAGCAGGGGCGCCCACTCGGGGATGCAAAAAGGACCCGCCCGCCGCCGAAGCGCCCATAAACGCAATCGTCCGAACGTCACCAGGCCCAGAAGGAGTCCCACGCCGCTCATCCAAATGCCCAGCGCAGGACCAAACCACCCCAGGTTAAAATGCGTCGTCAGGTGCTGGCTTCCGGTTGGTAGCTGGTTCGCGCGGGAAGTGTCAGCCCTCGGCGACGCCGACGCTCTTTCTCGAACATCGATGGTTTTCGTCGGTGCCAACACGAAGGTGAGCGTAAGCTGGTTGCCGGTATCGCGGTAAGCTCCTACTGCCCAGAGCGGCTTTTGCCAGCCAGGCAATAGCAGGGAAAGCCCCGGCAAACACAGCACACCCGCTACCGCCAAACACCAGACGAGGTGGCGCGTGGCCGCGGCCGCGCGTCGCCAGCACAGGCAGATTCCGCCCGCAGCGACGAGGACTACGAAACTCTTCAACAGCGCGTCCAGAAATAGCGCGGCGAACCCCGAATGTTGGATAATGCCAAAAACATTTGAGACCGATGTGCCCATATCAACGCCCTTCCTTCCTGGCTTCTTTGATCATTTGCTGCAGTTGGTTCAGTTCCCCTTCCGAAAGCTCTGTGTCCGCGGCTTCCAGCAGGGCGGCCATCGCCTGGGTCACCGACCCCTGGAAAAAAGTCGAGACCACCCGATTCAACGCCGAACGCCGGGCCTTTTCGGGCGGAGTCCGCGGGACAAAAACATAGCGCGCCCCCTCCCGTCGATGCTTGAGGTGTCCTTTATTTTCCAGGATGCGCAGCAAGGCCCGCACGGCCGAATAGCCCGGCGGCTCTGGCAAGGCGGCGAGAACTTCGGCCGCCGTGGCCTCGCCGCGGGCATGAAGAACATCCATGATTTGGCGCTCGCGGCGGCTGAGATGTTGTTCGGTATTCATGTTAAGTGCTAAAATATTAGCACTAGAGGGGAGGGTGTCAACAGGAAAATGCTAAAAAGTTAGCAGGGATGTCTTACCACGGTAATCCTGGTCGTAATCCTAATCCTAATCTTTACCTTAATTCCGGGTGGCTACTTCCGGAGGAGATTACGATTAAGATTAGGATTAGGATTACGAGGCCGCCTTCCCCCGCCACCGTCACTGCAACTTCGAAGGCAAGCCCGAGACAATCGCGTAGAGGCGCGAGAGCATGTCGCCCGTATGCTGGGCGCGCACATCGTTTCCGAATTTGAACGACGCGACCGAATCGAAACTGCGCAGCATCAGGCAATAGGTTCCGTTGGCCATAACGCCCAGCAACTCGCCTTGCTGGCTGAACACGAGATCGCCCCGCGTCGGATTGAATTTGCCGAACAAGCCCTTCAGAAAACTGCGGTCCAGTTTGAGGTATTCCGGCGTGCTCAAATCCATCTCGAACTTGCACTGCCCATAGTAACCCTCCCGCGCCCCGACCAGCACCGCATCCTGAAACTTAAACGGATCGGGCGAGATGCGATACACCTTCGAGCCGAGCTCCCGCGCCTGGGCCGGGCTGACCGGGATCAACACCACGCGCGGGTCGGGCCAGGAGAAGGCGATCGTGCCGATTGGAAGCGACGCGCCGTTATGGCTCAAGGTCCCCGTCAGCCCGTCCCATTCCGTCCCGGGATTGCCCAGGCTCAGCGGTGTGTCCTGCACATGGCACAGCGCGAAGATATTGGTTCCATCGGAGACCAGCACGGTCTGGGTTTCCTTATGGCGGCTGGCTTCCCCGAGCAGGCCGGGCCGGACGGCGTCAAAGCGGGCATCGACCTGGTTGGTGGAGAACTCGCTGAAAATGGTATTAGGCGTCATCGGACGGTTTTCGCGCACTTCCTTGGCCAACGCGCCGGAGTTGCTGGCCAGGGCTTTCACGCCCTCGGCCAATTTCGCTTTCTCCTCCCGCTCGACTTTTACCTCTTCCTGCATCCGGCTGGCCAGTTGTGTCGCCGAGCGTTTCTCCGCCTCGGCCACCTGGAGCTGGGTGGACAATTGTTGTTTTTCATTCAGCACGATCTGGTTAGTCTTGGCCAATTGCGCGAGCTGTTGCTGGAGCGCTGCCGCCTGCTCCATCTGCTTGCGCATTTCGGCTTCCATCGCCGCCAGCTTTTCCTTCGACATCAGCGCCTCGGTCGAACTGCCCTGCAACTGCTGGTTCAGGCTTTGGATATTGGTTTGGGCCGCAGCGAACTGCTGTTGCAAATTGGCCTGCTGCTGTTGCAATTGCTGCGCCTGCTGCTCGCGGGACTGCAGTTCCTGCTGGACCGTCTGTACCTGCTTCTCCCGCTCGCTCAACATCGCCTGCTGCTTGACGGCTTCCTGCCGCGTGCGCACCAGTTCGCCCAGCAATTGGTCGTGGCTTTTGCGTTCTTCATCCAGCGCCAGTTTCATCACGGCGGTGAGGTCTTTGCCGCTGTCGGGCTGGTTGGTGGCAATAGACAGGTCCAGCTTGACGTTCTTCTGCGCATTGTCGTCCACCGCCTTGTTGATATCCACGCTGGAAAAAGCCAGCAGGCTCACCAGCAGGAAATCACAGATGACAATAAGAATGCTTCGGTTCATGACGTCGTCGCGAGGGTTGGCGCAGCCTGGCGCATGGCCGGTTCCGGACTGCTTTCAGCTTCGAGCAGAATCTTGCGGCGGCTCGGACGCAGATTCAGAATCTTGAATATCGACACAAATATGATGCCGAAGGAGGTTGAAGAGTACGCCGCCATCAGGCTGGGCTTGATCACCCCAATCGAGAACAGAATCAGCGAGATGATCGTGCCCACAAACCCCAGGTAGAGGCCCGCGTCGAACAGGTGGTCTTCGTTCTCCAGCAGCCTCAGTTTAACCCGTGCGGGCACCCGCTGCCGGCGGATTTCCGCCAGTTTGACCAGCGACGCCGTATAGAGCAGCCCTTGCAGCACGAAGAACAGCAACAGTGTCAATAGAATCGGTTCGTTCATAAGCGACAATTTAACGTTGAGGGCTCCCGCCGGGGCCGCGCTGCCCGCCATGGGCAAGCGGAGCCGAAATGGCAAATCCATTTTCTGGCCTTCCTGAGAGAGAAACGGCTCGCTCAGGAGCAGGACCACCGTCAAGAAACCCAGGGCAAACAAAATCTCGCGCGCAAAATGAAACCCGCGCACCTGCAGCGGCTCTTCCAGGACCGGCACCGGCGCGCGCCCGTAGTGCAGCGCGGCCGCCAGCAGGAATCCGCCTGCCAAATACAATAGCCATTTCAGTGTTAGCGCAAACCATGGCGTTCGCCAGCCATATTCTAACGCAGAATGGACGATTCCGCTGAAGGGAAACACCGAGGCCACCTGCTGCCGCAGAGCCGAACTATACAAACGCTGGTTGCGCCGTAAAAGCTCATTCACGCCCCCCGCCCCAAACCGCAGGCTCGTCCCCAGGTCCTTCAACCCTGTCTGGCTGTAATCAGACAAATACCTCGCCACCGCCGCCGGCTCGCCGGAAAGTTCCACTGCCGCAAAAAGCACGGCCGGCTTCTCCCCTGCCCCAGCGGAGGACGGCGCCTCGGCGGTCCGGACGAAGTTGGCCAGCAGCCGCAGCGTCTCGCTATCCTGGACCTGGCCCACGAACTCCGCGACCTGGCCCCAGTTAAATCTCTGGCCGAGCGACATCAAATCCATCAGCAACTGCTCCAGCGGCTGCGAATTCAACCGGCTTTGCGATGCCAGCTTGAAGATCGCGTCGCTCAACCCCCTGCTCATCTTCTGCTCCTCCAACAGCAGCCCGCAGATGGAAAGCGCCGCATCGAATGCCTGGCCGGAAGCCGTCCACGAAGGCGGAAAGATGACCGTGTTGGTCAGGTCACGGCAACGCAGCAGCTCCTGCACCACCGGCCGCCGCGAGGTGCCCAACAGTTCGAGCACTTCCCCGCGGTTCTTTAATCGCACCATCCATTCGGTCAACGGCTCGAAATTGGAAAAGTCATCCTGTGACGAAACCGTGGCGGCGCCGGTCGGCGCAGACCGTGGCAAACCTGGTGTGGGGGACCCGAACAACAGCTCCAAATGGGATTCGCCGCCGCCCCACGCCTGCCACCCGGGATGCGCCAGGGCCAAATTGGTCACGGCTGAGCGGAGGTTCTCCCGGTCGGGTAGCGCCTCTTCCCGCGCTGCCTCCAGCAGCAACTCGGCCGCGCCCAGCCGGTTCTCCTCCACCAGCGCCCGGCCGCGCGTCACCAGCGAAGGTGTCTTCCGGCCCGCCCTTTGCAGCAGGCTGATGTCCACCGCCCGCAGATAGGCCGGCACCAACAGGCCGCAAACCAGCATCACCAGGCCGAGAACCACGCAAATTAAAAATAAAACCTTGCGCCTCATTCAGTTCCCAAAAATCTAGCGCAAATTGGCCCTCGTGTCACTCGAATCAATCTCTCCAATTTCTCCCCAATAAATGTCAACGAATTGGCAATAAAGGATGAGACGCTTTAACGGCAAGCATTAGACTGCCACGCATGAATAACCAGACCACTGCTCCCGCGCCGAAATGGCAGCCCGGCAGCCCGGTCAAACCCGATTTCGGGTGTGAGCTCGCTATTCGGCGAGTGCCTTCTCGCTCCTACCAATCCTCCTTGGCGATGACTCACACCCTTTCCTTTCATCCCCTGCAGTCGTTTCTCAACTTTGCCTCCTTCCGCCTCCGGCGGTGAACTCTGCCTCAATCCGCGTCGTCTGCGGGCCGCTAGTGCCACCTCATCGTCATTGACAAAACGAATTCCCCCGGGCTCATTGCGCCGCACTGACGTCATGCAACGCGCTTTATCTGGATGGCTCCTGGTTTGCTCGCTCCTCTCATCGTCTGCCCAGGGCCGTTCCGTCCCAGCTCCACCCCAGCCATTCGGGCCGGTCCCCACCGCGCGGCAGCTTCGCTGGCATGAAATGGAGTTTTACGGGTTCGTGCATTTCACCGTAAACACTTTCACCGACAAGGAATGGGGCTTTGGCGACGAAGACGAAAAAGTGTTCAATCCAACCGCCTTTGACCCTGACCAAATCGCCTCGACCGCTAAAGCCGCCGGCATGAAGGGCCTTATCCTGACCGCGAAGCATCACGACGGATTCTGCCTCTGGCCCAGCCGCTACACCGAGCACTCGGTCAAGAACAGCCTCTGGAAAAACGGGCGGGGCGATGTGGTCAAAGAACTCTCCGCGGCCTGCCGCCGGCACGGATTGAAGTTCGGCATCTATCTCTCCCCTTGGGACCGCAATCACAAAGACTATGCCCGCCCTGAATACCTCACTTACTACCGCAATCAGCTCCGCGAACTGCTCACCAACTATGGCGACATCTTCACCGTCTGGTTCGATGGCGCCAACGGCGGTGATGGCTTTTATGGCGGCGCCCGGGAGATGCGCAAGATCGATAATCGCAGCTTTTACGATTGGCCCAACACCTGGAAACTCGTCCGCGAACTGATGCCCCAGGCTGTGATGTTCAGCGACGCCGGCCCGGACATTCGTTGGGTTGGCAACGAACGCGGCATCGCCGGAGACCCCTGCTGGGCCACGCTCAACAGCGCCGGCCGTTATCCCGGCGGCTCCAGCGCCGGCCTCAACTCCGGCGAGCGGCCCGGCACCGACTGGATCCCCGCCGAGTGCGATGTCTCTATCCGCCCTGGATGGTTTTACCACGCCAAAGAAGACGCACGCGTCAAAACGCCCGCGCAATTACTCGACATCTACTACAAATCAGTCGGCCGCGGCGCCTGCCTGAACCTCAACCTGCCGCCGGACCGTCGCGGCCAAATCCACAAAGACGATGTCCACTCCCTCCACGAATTCCGCAAAATACTCGATGCCACTTTCGCCCACGATCTGGCTCAGTCCGCAAAGCTCACCGCCAGCAACACGCGAGGCGGCGCAAAACAGTTCGCCGCCAAAAATGTTCTTGCCCACCGGCCCAACGCCTACTGGGCGACCGACGACAATGTCTTCACGCCGGAGTTGGTGTTCGAGTGGCGCCGCCCGGTCACATTCAACGTCGTCAGCCTCCGCGAATACCTGCCGCTCGGCCAGCGCATCGAGGCCTTTGCCCTCGACCAGTGGAAAGAAGGCCAATGGGTTGAATTTGCCAGGGCCACCAGCATCGGCAACCATCGATTGGTTCGCGGCGATTACATCACCACCCGCAAAGTCCGCCTCCGCATCACCCAATCGCCCGTGTGCCCGGCGCTGTCCGAAGTGGGGTTATTCGCCGAACCGGCCACGGCCGGCAGCTTCAAGAAATAGACGCTGCTTGGAGGTGCCTTAAAGCTCTGACTGAATTGCCCCACGGGGAATCCCCAATAGCCTTCGCGCGGTTTCCAGGTGAGGTTCTCAGGTGATGAAAACCAGCCGACCCCTCCGAAGTAGAAAGTCCGACAGCGCGCGACCGCTGCTGGCGGGTCGGCTGAATCCATTCGCACGTTGAAAGAACATTATGTTAGGAACCGTGTTGGTGATTTTGCTCGTTCTCATGTTGCTCGGCGCCCTGCCGGCCTGGCCCCACAGCCGGAGTTGGGGTTACTACCCGAGCGGCGGACTCGGCTTGATTCTGGCCATCCTGATTATCCTGCTTCTGCTCGGCAGGCTTTGACCGACAGCGGCGCGCAATCCGCCTACGAATATCGACATTTTTGAACAGTTAAAGGGCAGCAACCTGATGCTGGTAATTATCGGGGTCGGGGCAGTAGCGCTCTTCCTCGCCCTGAAAATTGGTCACTTCATTCTCAAGTTGATTTTCGGTTTCATCGGCCTTGCCGCGATGGCTGGAGCGGTTTGGTGGTTCTTTCTGAAACATTGATTTTCCTTAAACTCGCCATCCCTTCGGACGTAACTGACGAACTCATCAATGGTGATATCGTCGCTCTCGTCGAGCCACAGTTTCCGCCGTGTGATGTGAAGCTCGTAGCCCATGCGCGCAGCATGCCTAACGTATCACCTCACCGCGTTCCCCCGACGTCTTCGAACCCTCTTTATTTTCATCACGCACAACCAGGAATGACTGTTCGCACAGCTTCTCTCCTTCGCACCACACCTCGAACGTCCACTGCCCCGGCACCAGATCCGATTCCTCGTCCAGCGAGTTGGAGGTATAGGTTTTGCCAATCGATGAGTGGAGTTGGTCCGCGTCCTGGGTCCCGGTCTTCCCGGTTGCCGGATTTTTGAGCGGTGGGTGCTTTGCCACGATCGTGAGCATAATCGGCGCGTTTGTCGGCGTGCCCAGGATTTCATATCTGAACCCGAACCGAATCCCGATCCGCGCCGGAACGTTCGTGGTGCTCTTCAACAACGTGAATTCGTTGAGGCCCTGGAGTTTCACTCCCGCGGCATTCGTATTCGCAGCCACAACCTGCGCCTTATAGATTCCCGCTTCGGTAACTTTCGCGCCCGTGACGCGGGCTTGCTGCTGGCCGAACAAAGCCAATGGCAAAGCGCAAGCCAGCAACACCTGATATAGAATTCGCATTCGTTTCCGTTTCTTCGCTCTGGCACGTGACAGGCAAAAACTCCCCGCTGCGTCCGCGCTGCTAACCGCAAAATACTCAACCGCCAGCGCCTGGTTCAACTGCGGAATCCGGCGGGCACGCCCTCAACCACCGCGACTCTGACCTCCAGTTTGGCCGTTCGTCGCTGCCAATGCTCAGCGCTGGGTTATCCAGGCGACCAGGCTCGGACCTGCTCCTCCGTGTAATCGCGCCTGGCTATCTGGCGAACGGCGTCATGAAAAATACGCCCGATAGCGCCAAAATTAGATTCGCGGGCTGGACGAATTACAGGCATAGCCAAATCCAACGTGGATTAAATGGCAGTGTCAAACGCAGCATTCACGCATTGCCCTGCCCTTGAGGCTTTGGCATCATCCCTGGCATGAAGCACTCCGGTGCATGCGCCGTAACTCTCCATGACTTCCTTAAGCGCTGACTGCCTCTCGCGATGAAACCAATGACCCGATTAAGCCTTGCCGCCACCGTTCTCGTGGTCTCCATCCAACTTGTCGCCGCAGGCCAGAGCGACCCTGCGGAAGCCGCCAAATCCACGCCCTCCAAAGCGAAGGCCGCCGATAACCAAACCGTCGCCGCCGAACACTCCGACATCGGTCTCGGCAAGGAGACCGCCGCATCCCACACCATGCACCCGGATGCACAATGGTATCCGCAGGACGGGCTCGGTTTGTTCATTCACTGGGGCATCTGTTCGATCAAGGCGATGAACATCTCCTGGCCGATGATTCCCGGACGCGCTTTGGCCAACCGCAAGGTCAGCGCCGAGGAACGGGAGCGGATCATCCGCGAAGACGATTACAACCTCAATGGCCGGCCCAACAGCATCACTCCCAACCAATACTGGGAGATGGCCAAAGATTTCAATCCCGGCAACTACGACCCGGATAAATGGATGAAAGCCGCCAAGGCCGCCGGCTTCGCTTACGCGGTGCTGACGACCCGCCATCACGAGGGGTTCGCGCTCTGGCCCAGCAAGTACGGCAATTTCGACACGAAGAATTATATGGGCGGACGCGACTTGTTGAAGCCCTACGTCGAGGCCTGCCGCCGCAACGGCATCAAAGTCGGTTTCTACTACTCGCCGCCCAATTGGTATTTCGAAAAGGATTTCAAGGATTTTATGTATGGCCGGGGCCACCAGATGAACCCCGAGTTTCCTCCGCTGGGACCCGACCTCAAGCCCCGGACCAATCACCACACACCCGAGGAGATTGCCGCCCACAAAGCCGCGTACGAAGAGATGGTCCGCGGCCAGGTCGAGGAGTTGCTGACCCGTTACGGCAAGATTGACCTGCTCTGGTTTGATGGCCGCGCGCCCTCACCCAATGGAAGGGACTGCATCTCGATTGAGCGGATCCGCGAGCTCCAACCCGGCATCGTGATCAATCCCCGAATGCACGGCCACGGCGATTTCATCACTTACGAGCGCAAGCTGACAACGGATAAAGTGGCGGATGGCTGGGCTGAGTTCTGCAATACCTGGACCACGAGTTGGTCGCACCAGAACATCCCCTTCCGCGCCAACGGTTACGTCCTCGGCCAGTACGTCAAATGCCGCTCCCTGGGGGTCAACTACCTGCTGGGCGTCGGCCCGATGGCGACTGGCGAGTTCTGCGATGACATCTACCAGAACATGGCCGTGGTCAGCGAATGGATGAAACAAAACGGTGCCGCCGTCAAAGGCGCAAAACCGTTGCCCTCGAGTGAATCGGCTTCCGTCCCGGCCACCGCTTCCGGCAACGCGCGCTACCTCTTCGCCGTTCCGCAATTCGATGGCGGCGAATATCAGCAAAACCTGCTACCACCCGCCGACGAGACATTCACTCTTAAGGGCATCGATAAGCCGGCGGGGGTGAAACTGCTCAGCACGGGTAAAGAGTTGAAGCACGCCTGGACAAACAAAATGCTAACCGTCCAATTCCCTGCATCCAGTCGCACCAAACTGGTCGACGTGGTGCAAGTGAGCCTGGCAGCCGAGCGCTAGGAGCCCTGAAAATTTGAAAGCCTGAAAACAAAACCGGCCCGTGCCTCGGGCCGGTCACAACCAATTGACAGCCTACAGTCTCTATGCAGCCGAGTCCCTCAGCCGCTGGCTCTTCTTAAACAATTCGTCCGTCGCCCGGATGATTTCCTGCATCTGGTAAGCCAGATCCCCGCTATTGAAATAATCCCCGTTGGCTTCTGAGCGAATTCCCATCCGGCTGATCTTTGACAGTCGCTTGGAAACTTCCTGGATCTTTTCCTCGCTGGGCCACTGAATCAGGCTCTGTTTGGTTCTTCTGGGAAACAGAGAATCGTCACCCTCGCCCAACGGCATTTTCGGTCGCGAACGCCGCGCCCCCACGATAGCTTTGGTCATTTTCTGATTCATCTTCATCATCATCGCTGGCTACGCTGCCGCCACTCATTTGTTTCCGGTGGAGTTACAATGGCCACAGGCAACTGTTCCCCAGGCGAGAGCGACACCAATTCGCACTTATAACGGCGCTCCGGGCCGCCGTTGCATCACATTCTAATATAGCATATTATGTGACATATTTCAACAGCCGGCCAGGGGGGCGTCAAAATCGTGGAAAATCAACGGAAAATCGCCTATTCGCGCCTCTCGCCTTGTTGGTCTAGCGCTGGGCACCGGCGAGGTGTTCCTCGCCCCCACTCCTTCCTTGGCAATCCCGTCGCTTCCGTGTTTCATTCCTGCCGCAATGGCTACGGATGAAACCAATTCACTGATCGAGCAGCGCAAAGCAAAGCTGGCTGCGCTGCGGACCAAAGGCATCGACCCGTTCAAAAACAAATTCAAGCCTTCCGAAACCTGCCAGCACGCCCGCGGAAATTATGCCGAGGGCCGCGAGGTCTCCCTCGCCGGCCGCGTCACCGCCCACCGCGATATGGGCAAGAGCATGTTCATCGACGTGCGTGATCAGTCTGGCCGACTCCAGGTTTATGCGCAGAAAAACGTCCTGGGCGACCAGCAGTTCGATATCTTCCGCCACCTCGACCTCGGCGATTTCATCGGCGCCACCGGCACGCTCTTCACCACCAAAACCGGTGAGATTTCCCTGCGCCTG
>DATMQA010000018.1:0-32385 GCA_035566895.1 Binatia bacterium | reverse complement strand
AGGGGTTGACGCAGTCGTTCAATGAGGGTGAGGGCACGGTGGTTGTGCGGGATGTTGGTTCGCATCCCCAGTGTACAAGCAGAATGTATTTACTTTGTACATTCAAAAGCATCACATCGTCCTGCTGCTTCAGTGGCAGTGCCGCTCCAGGGTGGCCCAGTGTCATCCGAACCCATCCGAACCTATCCGAATCTCAAAAAAGCAATTTCTCCGCCCCGAAACCCGGTCAAGTCGGTCAACTAACGGTAAAGTGCCCCCCGTCGCCCCTTGTCCCCGTATGCAGGCCGCTCTAGGCTATCCCTGCCTAACTCCGCCTATCCCCGCCTATTCGCGGATAAACTTCTCGCCCCCGGCCGGTCAAATCGGTCAACAAACGGTAAACTTGTTGCCCCCCGACGCACCCTGACTTCACTCAACTGAAACCGAAACTCAAAACTCAAAAGTTCAATTATGAATGACACCCCCGAAACCGAACTCCTCACCACCGAGCTCGCCAACCAGCAATCCCCAACCGAAAACCTCCGCCGGAACGGTAAAATCGCCCGCCTCCCCAAAGAAACCCGTGACATGCTCAACCACATGCTCGATGATGGCCTCCCCTATCGCGTCATCATCGACGAACTCGGCGATGCCGGCGAGGGCCTCAACACCCAAAACATCACTAACTGGGTCAAAGGCGGTTACCAGGATTACCTCAAACACCAGGACGCCATCGACCGCGCCAAAGCCCAGGTCGAATTGGCCATCGACCTCCTCCGGGAAATCGGCGATACCGATATCGCCCACGTCCGCCGCGCTTGCAACTACGTCGCCGCCCTCCAACTCTTGGAAGCCATGCGCGAACACGGCGACGACGCCCTCAAGAACATGTTCCAGGCGACTCCCGCCAAGTATCTCCAGGTGGTCCACGCCCTCTGCCACATGTCCAACTCCGCCGTCAAAGTGGAAAAACATCGCCTCAGCCAGGAACTCCTGGCCGCCCGCACCTCCCTGCCCGCGCCATCAAGCCAAATCAAGCCCCAGCAGAAATCCCGGCCGGACTGCAATCCACCGCTAATCCAATAATCCACCAATCCACTAATCCGCCCGCGCCCCCATCAAGCCAAATCAAGGTGAATCAAGCCCCAGCAGAAATCTCGACCGAACTGCAACCCGCCACTAATCCAATAATCCACCTATCCATGAATCCAGCGCTTGGCCCATCAAGCCAAATCAAGGTGAATCAAGCCTGACAAAATTTTCGGGTGTAGTGTTAGCAGATTTCTGCTGACTCGAAAGCACCCCTGTTCTTTGACAATTCGATAACGCCTCTTCGGGCCGCGGGTCTCCCTCTCCCCTTCATAAGGGGAGAGGGCGGGGTGAGGGGTCGCGGGGTCCCTCTCTAGCCCACGCTCCGTCCATTCCGCATCCATCATCCACCATCCACCATCCACCGAGTCGTTTCGCCGCGCTTAGCCCCCCAGGTGCTCTTTGAGACAGGCGATGATTTCCGACATCTGCACCGGCTTGGCCAAAAAGGGAAGCCCTCCGACTTTGCCGCCTCGCGCATAGACTTCTCCTTTCGTCGCCGCCGCCGTCAGAAACACAATCGGCACCGATTTCAGCTTGGGACTGGCCTGCAAACGGCTCGCCAACTCCCCGCCGTCCAGACCCGGCATCATCACATCCAGCAGGATTAGGTGCGGGTCAAACTCCTCCGCGGCCGCCAGCGCGGCCTCGGCGTCATTCTCCGCCCTGACTTCGTAATCGTTCGTCTGTTCCAGGTTCAGTTTCAGCAGCCGGGTGATGCTGGCTTCGTCATCCACAACCAGGATCCGTTTCTTTTCTTTGTTCATCGGTTTCATGATAATCAAACTTCCTTTGCGCAAGATAGCCCTTACTCGGGCTCGGCTTTCAAAACGAGCGTGACTACGACTCCGCCTGGTGCCGCGTTCTGGATTTCGATGGCCCCGCCGTGCAGGTCCACAATTTTCTTAACCACCGAAAGGCCCAACCCGGTGCCGACCCCGACCGGTTTCGTCGTAAAAAACGGATCGAAAATCTTCGGCAAATTATCCGGCTTTATTCCCGTGCCGGTATCTTGCACTTGCGCCACCACCAGCCGCTCGCCGAGATGGAACGGGCGGGAGGCCGTCTCGCTCAGCGCCAGGTTCTCACCCAATCGCCCGCCGCGCGTCGTGATCGTGAGCTCGCCGCCCGGCGCCATCGCCTGCAGGGCATTGATGAACAGGTTGATGAACACCTGTTCGATTTTTCCCCGATCCACTCGCGCCCGCGGCAAATGCGGATCCAGCTTCCGCACCACATTCGCCTTCGAGGCAATCACCTGCGCGTTGACCAGCCGCAGCGCCCGCCGGATCGAGGCGTTCAAGTCTTCAGCCTTCACCTCGAAATCGGTCTGGGCAGATAATTGCAGCAGCCCCCGGATAATGGTGTTGGCCCGCGTGACCGCATCACGCATATCACTCAGCACCATGGCGATGTTGTCATTGCCGGCGGGGAAGTTTGGAACCAGGTAATCCAGGCCCATCAGGATCGTTTGCAAGGGATTCTTGACCTCGTGAGCGACCCCCGCGGCCAGGGCCCCAACCGACTCCAGCCGCGCCGCCTGAATTAACTCCAACTGAGTTTCCTTCAGTTGCTGATTTGCCCTTTGGAGCTCTTCAAGCGTTTTCTTCAAGACCTCCTCGTTGGCCTTCAGCTCCGCATGGGCGCGCGTCAACCGTTCCTCGGCCTGCTTCCGGTCGGTGATGTCATACACCAGCCCGTCGTAGGCCACCAAGCGGCCCTGCGCGTCCTTTCGCGGGACGGTCGTATTTCGGATCCAGCGCTCCGTGCCGTTTTTGTCAATGATGCGATGCTCCAGGGGCGGCGGCTCTTCGCCCCGGAGAATGCGTTCGGTTTGCTCGAGCACGGCCGGTCGATCTTCCTCGCGAATCATCCGGTACCAAAGCGTCTGGTCGCTCTCGAACTCGCCGGACGTATAACCCGTCACCGCCTCGCAGCCCGGGCCGTGAAAGGTCGCCACCGCCCTCCCATTCTCGACCATGACCGCATACACGTAGTCGGTCACCGACGCCAGCAGGCGCTTGTACCGCTGCTCGCTCTCCAGCGTCGCCTGGTCGGTCGCCTTTTTGGATTTGGTGATGATTTCGGTGTTCATGGCATCAACACGAGCGAGTGTACGTTATGCCCGCCAAGTCTCAACCGCGCAGTTGGAAGTCCCCATCAACCGCGCCTTCGGCGGAAGAACAGACCTTCCTGATTGAACCCGGCGCCTGCGCGATAAACAGGTTGGAACTTCGACGCTCCACGTTCCAGCCCGGAATCTAGTTTCCTTTTCACTTTTCTGCCCTCATCTTTCTGCCTCAGATGTGGCACAAACTAAGCAGGCTGGGCATCGTTTTGGCGGGAATCGTTCTCGGCCAGGCCATCCTCTACGGGCCATCCCTCATTGGAAGCAAGATTCTCCTGCCGCTCGAAACTCTCGCCTTGCCTGACGCCTACCTCCCGCGGACGCCTGAAACCGAAAACTTTGAGTCGGTGGACCACACGCGTCTGGATCTCGCGTACTATGTTGAGCCCTCCCGGCGGTTCGCCGCGGCCGAGTTCCACGCCGGGCGTTTCCCGGCCTGGATACCTTACGAATTCTGCGGCTCGCCTTTTATGTGGGCCAGGTTTTCCCCCTTCCTAACGCTTGAATCCCTCACCCCGTCACCCGTAGCGCTGGCCTGGGCCCAACTGCTGATGGCTGTGGTTGCCGGCTTGGGCGCCTGCCTTTTCTTTGACCGGGGACTGGGGGTCGGCTTCTGGCCGGCGGCCATTTGTGCCTGGTGCTACCCGTTGACCGGCTTTTTCACTTTTTGGCAGGGCTTCGACACGGGCTTGGCCGTGTATTGGCTGCCTTGGCTCCTGTTGGCGGTTGACCGGACCGTCCGCGGCCTCAGTCCGTTTGCGCCGCTCGCGTTAGGCTTGGCCACCGCCCTGACGCTGGTCAGTGGCCACTTGGATGTCGCCGCCCAGGTGCTCTTGGGTTCGGGTTTATACGCGCTTTGGTGTCTGGTTGATGTTTGCCGGGAGGCACGCTCCAAACCAGCCCTGACACAGAGTGAGCAGAGAATGCCGAATGACATTGAGGCCGGTTCTCTCCGCGCAAGTTCGCGAAACTCTGCGGCCTCGGTATTAAACCATGGCCGCGTCGCGCTCGGACTGGTCGCGGGCTGGACCTTCGGCTTCCTGCTCGCTGCTCCTTATTTCCTCCCGGTTCTGGAATACACCCGTACGGGAGCCCGCATCGCCTGGCGCAGCTCGGGTGGGGAAGAGCGCCCGCCGATCGGATTGGCCTCCCTGCCTGAAGTCGTGCTGCCTGACATGTACGGCTCCTTCGAGAAGGGCAGCTATCCGATTTACCCTCAGCAGCAGATTAACCTCCAGGAAAGCCCGGCGGCAGCTTACGTTGGGGTTCTGGCAACTCTCTTCGCCGCACCGCTCGCGTTTTGCAGCCGGCGCCACCGCCGCATCAACTGGTTCTTCGTCTTCCTCGCCGGCTTCGGCCTGAGCTGGTGCCTGAACCTCCCTGGCTTGGTTCACCTCCTTCGTTTGCCGGGGCTGAATATGATGTCCCACAACCGCCTCGTCTTCCTGACCGCCTTTGCCCTCCTGGCCCTTGCCGCTGTGGGGCTGGAGGCCCTCTCCGGAGAACCGATTCAATGGCGGCGATGGCTGCTGCTGCCATCGCTCCTGCCGTTCGCTTTCTGCGGCTGGTGCGTTTATCGGAATCTGTTTCCGGCTGACGAGATAGATAAATTCATGAAAAAGGGGCTCGCGCATGGAGGGCAATTCGGATGGATTCACAATCTCGATGACCTTCAGCGGCTGCAGTCATGGTTTGCTCAGCATTACTCGGCCTCCGCCTTGTTATGTGGCTTGGCGGTTGTCGCATGGTGGCTCCTCTGGTCCCGTCGCTCATGGCAGCGTAGGCTGGTCCCTGTTCTGGGAGCGGTGCTGGTGGGAGATTTGCTTTGGTTCGCTGATGGACGGAGCGCCCAATGCGACCCGGCCCTCTATTTTCCGCCAATCCCGGTACTGCAGCAGGTGGCCAATTCGTCCTTTGGCCGCATCATCGGCTACGATTGCCTGCCCGCCATCCTCCCCGTGTTCTGCGGCTTGCATGACATCCGAGGCTACGATGGGGTCGATCCCGCCCGGATGGTAGAGCTCGTCCGGACCGCTGGCGAGCCGAACTCAACCACTCCGGATTATGCGCGCACCCAGTGGCTCATCCCCAAAACTACCCGGACTCCCGACGGTGGTATCCGGCTTCCTCCGGTCCTTGATATGCTGGGCGTCCGTTACGTCATTTTTCGAGGCACACCTCCGCCCGAAATGCATCCGGCTTTCCAAAGTCCAGACTATTGGGTGATGGTGAATCCGGCCGCTCTGCCCCGTGTGTTTGTCCCGCAGCGCGTCGAGCTGGTAACGAATGATCAAGAGCGCCTGGAAAAGCTGGCCTCGCCTGGGTTTGACCCGCGACAAGTGGCTTATGTCGAGTCGCCGGTCTCTCTCCCATCTTCCTGCCAGGGCCAGGTCGAGGTCCGCGAAGAAAGTCCCACGCGCATTACCGCCACGGTACACATGAAAACACCGGGGTTGGTGGTCCTCGCCGACCGCTGGGACGGCGGCTGGCAAGCCTGGCTGGACGGCAAATCCGTGCCCATTCTGCAGGTCAATCACGCCATTCGCGGCGTGGTGGTCCCGGCCGGCGCCGGCACCCTGAAGTTCAGTTATCAGGCGGCCAGTTTCACTTGGGGTCTGCGGCTGTTCGCAACCGCCGCGCTGGCGATGCTCGGGTGGCTCGGAGTCGCAAGCTGGCGGCAGCGGAAAGCTGGGTGAGTGAGTAACTGGTTGAGTGGGCGTTGACGAAGGATTTCAGGGACGCGTTCGGGCGGCATTCCCCGACCATAGCAGGGACCCGCCAGACCCTTCAAACGCCCACAGACATTAGACAAAGATCGTCTGCTCACGCCCGGGGCCGACCGAGGCAATCACCAATTTCGCGCCGGTCAGTTCGGCAATGGCTTTCAGGTATGAGCGGGTTTTCGGCGGAAGGTCTTTCCATTTGCGCGCTTCGTGCGTCGGGGTGCGCCAGCCCGGGAATTCGGCATAGACTGGTGTGCAGCGGCTCAGCGCTTCGATATCGTTCGGCACGTAATCATAGCGTTTCGAGCCGTCCCGGTAACCAATGCAAACCTTCAGGGTCTCGACCGAATCCAGGCCGTCGATGTTGGTCACCGCCAATTCATCAATGCCATTGACCATGCACGCGTGGCGCGTGGCGACGGAATCGAACCAGCCGCAGCGCCGGGGCCGGCCGGTGGTGGCGCCGAACTCGCGGCCCATCGCGTGCAGCATGTCGGCGATTTCCGCATTTTCGGTTGGCAAAGGGCCTTCGCCCACACGCGTCGTGTAGGCCTTCATTACCCCGACCACCCGGTCCATCCGATGGGGTGGGATGCCCGAACCGGTGCAGGCGCCGCCCGCCGTGGTATTGGACGAGGTGACAAACGGGTAGGTGCCGTGATCGATGTCGAGAAAAGTCCCCTGGGCGCCTTCAAACAGGATGTTATCGCCACGCCGAACTGCTTCGTGCAAAAGAATTACCGTGTTCGCAACGAACGGTTTGAGATAGTCACCCGCGGCCCGATACTCGGCGTGGACCTTTTTGAACGAGAGCGGTTCCGCGCCGAACGCCTTGAGGATTTCATTGTTTTCCTTGAGCTTGAACTCCAACTGCTGTCGGAAGCGCTCGGGGTTGACCAGGTCGATAACTCGCAGGCCGGTGCGGGCCGCCTTATCCCCGTAGGCTGGACCGATGCCGCGCTTGGTGGTACCGATTTTGTTTTTGCCCTTGAGCGTTTCGCGCTGCGCGTCCAATTCGCGATGATAGGGAAAAACCAAATGTGCGGTTTCGCTCAGGAACAGGTTCCCGTCGATCTTGATGCCGAGTTTGCACAGGCCCTCGATCTCCCCCACGAGGCTGATGGGATCCACCACCACGCCGTTGCCGATGACGCAAAGCTTCCTTTTGCGCAGGATGCCCGACGGGACGAGGTGCAGGATATATTTCTGGCCTTTGATATGGACCGTGTGGCCCGCATTGTTACCGCCCTGCGTGCGGACGACCACGTCCGTCTGCTCGGTCAGCACGTCGATAATCTTGCCTTTGCCTTCATCGCCCCACTGGGCGCCCACCAGGATTGTATTGGCCATAGTTCAATAAAAATCCCCGAATGTGAATTCGGGGCAAAGCATTCTGCCTTTGCCCGCAGAAAGTAAGAAGGAGCAAGCCGGAGTGTCAATGGTTGAATCGTCCAGGACCTCTATCTCTATCGCACCCAGGCTCTGCCGGGCGCTTGACTTGAAATGGAATGGCGACCCAGTCCCGCCGCATTGCTAATGCTTTTCCAGGGTGTCATCCGGCGCTGGTTTTGGAAGCAGGCGTTTGATTTCGGCCAGCAGTTGGGCCGGCCTGAAAGGTTTGGTCAGGAAAGCCGCGGCACCGGAAGTTTCGGACTGCAACTGGGTAAGGTGATCGGCATTGACCGTCGCGATGATCACCGGAATTCCATTTGTTGCCTCGGCCTCCTTTAGGCGACCGAGCACTTCCAAGCCGTCCATCTCCGCCATTCTTACGTCGAGGATAATCAGGTGCGGCCGTTCACGCGTTGCCAGGGCGATGGCTTCGGGTCCATCCTTGGCGCTGATCATCTGATAACCCTCGCGCGCCAGGTATTGTTGCAAGACCCGATGCATGATCGGATCGTCATCGACCACCAGAATTTTTTGCGCCATCATTCGGCTCTCCGTTGCGGGAGTATTCTGAACCAGACGCAGAACGGATTCAACACCCAATTCGCAAGTTGCTGGACACCCAAAGCCCCTTTTGAAAAACTCCGGCCGGTGAAACAATCAATCGTGATGCTCGACATGGAGGGGGTGCTGACTCCCGAAATCTGGATCGCCGTGGCGGAGAAGACCGGGCTCAAGGAATTGCGGCGCACCACTCGCGATGAGCCCGATTATGACAAGCTCATGCGGGGCCGGCTCAAGATCCTCGATCAGCATGGCCTCAAGCTGTCGGACCTCCGGCAAGTCATTGGCGCGTTACGGCCCCTCCCCGGCGCGCCCGAGTTCCTCGACGCACTACGCGAAACCGTGCAGGTGCTCATTCTATCCGATACGTTCGAGCAGTTCGCTTCGCCGTTCCTGCGCCAGCTCGGCTGGCCGACGCTCCTGTGCCACCGCCTGGTGGTCCAACACGACCGCATCGTGGACTACAAGCTGCGTGTTCCCGAGCAGAAACAGCGCGCTGTGGCTGCTTTCAAGCTACTCAATTACCACGTTATCGCGGCCGGCGATTCCTTCAATGACACCGCGATGCTGGGAGAGGCCCACGTCGGTTTTCTCTTCCGCGCGCCGGAGAACGTGAAACAGCAATTCCCGCAATTCAAAGCGGTCGAGACCTATCAGGACCTGAAGAAGCTCATCCAGGGCGCCATGGCCGGGTAAATCTTCTATTCCGGTTTCGGGTCGCGCGACATCAGGTCCCGCACTGCCTGAGCCACGTTTTTGCCCTGGTAAAGCATGGCATACACCTCGTCAATCACCGGCGTCATGACGCCGTGCTTGCGCGCTAGCTGATAAGCCGACCGCGCCGTCGGGTAACCCTCGGCGACGGCCAACGTGCTCGCCGCGATCTCCGCCGGTTTTTCCCCCCGGCCAACGCGCTCACCAAAACCACGGTTGCGGCTGTGACGCGAGAAACAGGTCACCATCAGATCGCCCAGCCCGCTCAGGCCGGTGAAGGTCTCCGGCTGCGCGCCGCACGCCACGCCTAGCCGGCGCATTTCCACAATCGCCCGCGTCACCAGCGCCGCTTTCGAGTTGTCCCCGAAACCCAACCCATCGCCGACGCCCGCCGCGATGGCGATGACGTTCTTAAGCGCCCCGCCAAGTTCCACGCCGAGTACGTCCGGACTGGTATAGACGCGGAAGGACGGCCGGTTAAAAAGAGCCTGCACCTGGGCTGCCGTGGTCAATTCGCGGCTGCCGGCAACGATGGCCGTGGGAATATCACGGGCCACTTCAATGGCAAAGGTCGGGCCGGACAGCCCGGCACATTTGGCTTTGGGCGCGGTCTGGGAAAGCACGCTGCACATGGTCAGCCCGGTATCGTACTCAATCCCTTTGGTGACGCTTACAATGCACCCGGCGTAATCACGCAAATTGCGGGTGACCTCGCGAAAGGGCTGCGAGGGGACAGCCACTACGATGCATTCGGCGGCGGCGATGGCCCGGTTCAAGTCGCTCTGTAAAACCAGGTCCCGGGGCAATTCAATTCCGGGCAGGAAGCGGTCGTTGCGTCCGGTCTGGCGGATTTCCTCCAACCATTCCGCCACGTGGCCCCAGAGGGTCACTTTATTGTTGCCCTGGTAAAGCAACCGTGCCAGGGCTGTGCCCCACGCGCCAGCGCCCAGGATGGTGATGTTCATGAGGTTGGTTGAGGTCCTGTAGCTGGAGTTTTCTTCCCGCCGATTCGATTTTCCGCGCCGGCGAGCAGGCGCTTAATATTGGCCCTGTGTTTATAGATGGCCAGTGCCGCCATAGCTGCGGTAATGAGAACCAAGGTTGCGCTTTGTCCCGTGAGCCACGCCGCAAAAGGCAGCGAAAACGAGGCGGAAATCGACGCCAGCGAGACGTAACGGGTCAGCGCAATAACAACGAGCCATATCCCCAGAATAATCAGCAGAGCCAACGGAACAAGCCCGACCAAAACGCCCGCCGAGGTGGCAATGCCTTTGCCCCCCTTGAAATGCAGCCAGCAAGTGTAATTGTGCCCGAGAATCGCGCAAAGCCCGGCCACGATGCGAAACCATTCGCGCGCCTGGGGGCTCGCGTCCGGGTAAAGCCAGCCGCAAATGAGAGGAGCGGCCACCGCCACCGCGAGCCAGCCCTTCACGGCGTCTGCTAACAAAACGAAAACGCCGGCCGGAGCGCCCAGCAAACGAAACACGTTAGTAGCGCCGATGTTGCCGCTGCCGACAGTGCGGATGTCGATCCCCTTGGCTTTGGCCACTAGAAAGCCTGTTGGGATTGAACCTAACAGGTACGCAATCAGCGCAGTCGCGATGTAACCAGCGGTTGGCACGTGGATACCTATTAGGCCAAACATCCAAACTTGAAAGTCCAAAGTTTGGCGAATACTCATTTGTCATAGGCCATTAATTACTGCCACAATGGCCCGACGAATGGCTATCGACCCCGCACCACGAACCACCCAGGAACTGAGAGTCTCGGTGTTGGGGGCCGGCTCGCTCGGCAAAGAGCACGCGCGGATTTACGCCGAGCTGGAAGCGGCGGGGCAGGTCACGTTTGCGGGAATTTATGATACGGTGGCCGAGACCGCGTGGAGGTTCGCGCAGAAATACCGCGTGCGGGCATTCCGTTCCGTCGCGGAAGCCGCTGCAGCCAGCGACGCGGTGAGCATCGTCACCCCCACTCCCACCCATTTCGAGCTGGCCCAAGGGTTTCTCCAGGCCGGCAAACACGTGCTGGTCGAGAAACCCATGACCGATAACGCGCTCCAGGCGGCCGAACTGGTTCACCTGGCGCAGCAAAATGATTGTGTGCTCCAAGTCGGCCACGTCGAGCGCTTCAACCCGGTATTCAAATACCTCGAAACGGTCGCGACCGAACCCCGTTTCATTGAGACGCACCGTCTCTCCCCTTATCCCAAGCGCAGCACCGACATTGGAGTCGTCCTGGACCTGATGATTCATGACCTCGACCTGGTGCTCGCCTTTGTGAAGTCTCCGGTGACGAGTGTTGATGCCGTCGGCATCCCCGTCCTCAGTCAGTCCGAGGACATCGCCAACGCGCGCCTGCGGTTCGCCAACGGCTGCGTCGCCAACCTGACCGTCAGCCGCGTCGCTCCGGAAAGGATGCGCAAGATCCGCGTGTTCAGCGGCGGGCCGATGACGAGTTACATCTCGCTGGATTATCGCGCGCAAGAAGGTTTTATCTATCGCATCGCCCGCGACAGCGAGGAGGAGAGTTCCTTCTTCAAAAAGCTGCTCCGCGCCAAGGACTCGACCATTGTCAGCGCGTTCGGCGGCAAACGCATCGTGCGCGAGCCGGTGCCAATTGCCAAAGAGGAGCCGCTCAAGCTGGAGTTGCAGCATTTCGTCGAATGCGCGCGAACGCAGCGCACCCCGATGGTGAGCGGGGAATCGGCGAAACGCGCGCTGGATTTGGCATTGCAAATTACGCGGCAAATCAAGAGCGCGGGCGTGGTGGTCTGACGCTGTGAAAGGGCCATGAAACCAAAGAGCTTCATGCTGATCGCCGGCGAGGCCAGCGGCGACCTGCTGGCGGCTGAACTGGTTCAGGCCGTCCGCGACGAACTGGCCGCGGCCGGAGCCATTCCGACTCCCGATTATCAACCCCTTTATGCCAGCCTGGAGCCGCGCTTCTTCGGCGCCGGCGGGCCGCGCATGGCCGCGGCGGGCGTGGAACTGGCCTTCGACATGACAGCGCATTCGCTCATCGGGCTTTCGGATGCCGTGAAGCATTACTTCAAGTTCCGCCGGCTCTTTCACCAACTCCGCCGGCTCGCGCTCGAGCGCGAGCCGGATGCGCTCATCTGCGTCGATTTCTCCGGCTTCAATCGCAGGTTTGCCCACGAGATCAAAAGCTATGTTCGCTTGCACCTGGACTGGTTTCATGATTGGGACCCGAAAGTAGTCCAGTATGTTTCCCCGCAAGTATGGGCTTCACGTGAGAGCCGGGTTTATCAAATGGCGCGGGATTATGATCTGGTGCTGAGCACCTTCGCTTTCGAGAAGGAGTGGTATGCCAAACGTGTGCCCAAACTTCGCGTCGAGTTTGTGGGCAACCCCCTCGTGGACCGTTACGGGAATTGCAAGGCCGCCGCGCCGCAGAGTTCAGCCGGCGCGGCCTATCTCGCACCGGAAGGAAAAGCCAAAGTCGTTTTGTTGCCGGGAAGCCGGAGAGCCGAATTGCTGCGCCATGTTCCGGTCCTGGCGGAGGTGGCACGGCGAATCAACGACGTGCAGCCGGCATCTTTTCGGATGGTATTGCCCGATGAATCGCTGGCGGACTTGGCCCGGCGACTGCTCGATGGCGCTCCCGCCATCGAAATCCAGACAGGCAACCTCGACCAGGCCCTGAGGCAAGCCGACCTTGCCGTCACCAAGTCAGGCACGATCACGCTGGAATGCGCCTGCTTTGGCGTACCGGCGGTGGTCTTTTACAAGACTTCCATGCTTACCTATATGGCCGGCAAGCACCTGGTCAACGTCAAGCACCTCGCCATGCCGAATCTGCTGGCCAACGAAACGATTTTTCCCGAATTCGTCCAGGGCGAGGCCACTCCCGAAAACATTTCGCGCGCAGCTTTGGAACTGCTCCGCGACCAACGGCGCCAGCAGCAGGTCAAAGCCAAACTCGCGCAAATCATTCCGTCGTTGGGTGGGGCCGGGGCAAGCCGCCGGGCGGCCCGGGCGATTGTGCGTTTACTCGAACCGCGATTGGCACCAACGAGTGAGCTCGCGCCGGCAGCGTAAGTTCAATACCAAACTCACGACTGTGTTGCCTTTAGTTGGCGCGCGGCCCGAGCCGGAAATACTGTTGCGACCCGTTGGTCGCCGGCAAGGTTAGGTAGAGGAGGCTGTTACTGGCTTGGGGCGGATTGGTCACTGGCGACCACTGAACCGGCGGTAGAAGATTCGTCGCTGTATAGGCGCTGTAGTTGGTTGCCCAACCAGGCCAGGAGAGAGAGAGTTGCTGTCCGCCTGAGACGAGGCTTACCCCCAGGGGCACCAGTGCGTTATCGTCAAAGGACGGGGGAACATCGGCGGGCCCCGTCCCCCAATTCGACGGCGTGCCGCCCAGCGTGAAGACCAGATTCGCTCCGTTGCGGATGGCAGCAAAAGGCAGCCATAGACTGGTTGTGCTTGCGCCATTGAGAGTGAAGCTCTGGACGTAACAGTTTTGCGGGGAAGCGTTGATGCCCTCAATGGTGATTTGCCGGCCATTCTCGAGGTTGATGACCGCGCTGGGGAACATCGGGCTGCCGAGCACAAACCCGCCCACGCCCGGAACCAGCGGATAGAGTCCGAGGGCCGAAAAGACATACCAGGATGAGAGCGCGCCGGCATCGTCATTGCCCGGCAGTCCGTTCTGGGTGTTATTGAAAAGCTGAGTCTGGATGCGCCGCACCGTCACCTGGGTTTTAGCGGGCGCGCCGGCATAATCATATTCCCAGGGGTCATCTTCCGAAGGTTCATTGCCCATGAAGGCATACTGGCTGCCCGGCCCGGCGTTCAATTGGGTGAAATACGCATCCAGGCGCGCTACGGCATTGGCATTGCCGCCCATGGCACCAAACAATCCGCGCAGGTTGAACGGCACCAGCCACGTGTATTGCGCGGCGCTGCCCTCGGTATAACCTGTCTGCGTAGAGGCGGTGATGTTCGTCACCCAGGTGCCGTCGGCATTCCGCGGCTGGATAAAACCGTTCGTGGCGTTGTACAGGTTCCGCCAGTTCCCGGACCGGCGAAGATACGTGTAATAATCCGGGGTGTCGCCCAACGCCGCGGCGAATTGCGAGAGCGCAAAGTCAGCGCTGGCGTATTCCAAGGTGACGGAGGCGGAACCCGAAACGTAACCCAAATTGATCCAGTCGCTGAGGCCTGAACGGACCGCGTTGCCATCGGAGGTGGTGCCGACTGTGCCGGCGTCCAGGTTCATTGCAGCGAGCGCCGCCGTGGTATCGAAATTCGTTGCACCCAACGCATAGGCCATCGCAAGCATGAGCACGGGCCCGTCGCCGACCATGCCGCCGGAATTGCGGTTCGCCTGTTCCCAGCGCGGCAGGCCACCGCCGCCTTGCTGGGCATAGTTCACGAGCGATTGCATGACGTCGCCGGCGTCATCCGGGCTGAGCAACGCCACCAATGGGGTCTCCGAACGGTAAGTGTCCCAGCCGGGGATGTTCTCATATTGCGATCGGCCATTGGCGACTGCATGGACCTGTCCATCCATACCGAGGTACTGGCCATTGGCGTCGTTGAAAATGTTCGGATGGAAGAAACAGTGATAAAGAGCCGTATAGAAGGTCTGCAACTGGGCGGTGGTCCCGCCGCTGACGACAATCTTGTTCAGCGCATTATTCCAGGCCGCGTCCGCAGCGGTTTGAATGCTCGCGAAATCCCAGGTCGGATCTTCCGTGTTCAGATTAGCCAGGGCATTGCTGATGCTGACAAATGAAATGCCGGCCTTGGCATAAACCACGGGATTGGCGGTCGCGTCGAATGTGACAAACGCCCCGGCTTGCGCGCCGGCGCTCGAACGCGAGCCCGCATTGACCGCGCCGCCATTCCAGGTTCCGAAACTGCCGAACCCATGGTCGAACTGGGCCGCGAAGTAAATGGTGTAAAGCTCCGAGCCGCAGCCGATGGGCGCCGTCGCGTAGCCCTGGACCAGGTTGGTCCCGACGATCGTCACGGATGTGTTTGGCGTGGTGCCGGTGATGCTGGACCCCGCGTTAATCAGCAGCGTGGCGGCATTCGTGTTAGGGAAAGTGAATCGCGCCAGGCCGGTCCGTTTGGTGACCGTCAACTCGACCTGGATCCCGTTGCCCAATAAAACACTATAATAACCGGGCGCAGCCGTTTCGTTGGTGTGAGAAAACCCGGCATGATAGGTCGTGCCACTGGTTGCGGGCGACGTGGTCACCGGGCCCAGCCACGGCATGAAGGCGAAGTCCTGATAAACGGTGCAGCCGCGTCCGCTAAAATGGCGGACGCTAAAACCCTTGATCGTGTTATCCAGGTAGTAATATCCGCCGGGCAGATCGGAGGGAGTATCCGGGCTGAACTGAAACATGCCGCGCGGCCAGGCGGCGCCAGGGAAAGTGTCGCCGGAATTGCCGCTGAAACCGAAGTTGCCACCGCCAGGAGCCGTGCCGAGAAAGGGATTCACATAGGCGGTGAGCGGAGGCGGAACCAGCAGCGTAGTGAACGAACTGGAAGGCGTCGCCCAGACCGTACCCCCGCCGTTAACCGCCTTGGCGGTGAAGAAGTCGGTCATGCCGGGTGACAGTCCGGAGACCCCCACCGAAAACGTCCCGCCCTGGTAACCCAAGGAGATACTGTTCGACCAGGCAGCGGGGTTGCTCCCGCCATCCGCCGGTCCGTAATAGACCGTGACGGCTGGCGGCTCGCCTCCTGTCGCGGTGACCTGCCCGTTGAGCGAGGCTGCACCCGCTGTGATGCTTGTTGCTGGCAGATTCGTAATGCTGGCGAGCGTCACGTCAGCGCTCTTCACGCCGCTGACGGCGTAGATCCCTGTGGCATTGGCCAGCCCGCCAATCGTCCCGGTCGCCTTGCCGAACGTCAGACTGGCGAGCGGTTTGTTCGTCGGAAGCAACGCGAACAGATTGAGCGTGGTTTGGAAGAACCTCGGGTTGGACGGCGCGCCGGTGGCTGCGCCAGTGGTGAGCGTGAGGCGGTCCACGCCCTGCAAAGCCAGATTGGGCGCCGACACGCTGGACCAATCCGGCGCGTTGTAAGTGGTGTTAAGGCTGGAGCCGTCAGTGAAACTGAGCGTCAAAGGCGCCGTGCCTACCCCATCGCCATTGGCGGCGTTGGCGAGGACAGTCACGCTGCTGTACGGCGTTGGCGAGAGCACTGTCAGTGTCCCGTTGGTGACGCCGGTTGCGGTGCTCAGCACCAGCGCGTTGCTGGCGGTATAGGGCTGGAACTGGAACAGGGTGCCGTCTCCGGTGAAGCTCGAGAATGAGCCAGAGGCCGGCAAACCGTTGGCGAAACCGGGCAGGCCGCTTTGGTAGTAAGCGCGGCCCTCGCCCGGATTGAACTCGACAGCATAATTGGTGTAGGACCCGTTGTTGGAAACAGCGTTGCTCTCCACGACAAGGTCGCGGTTAAAACCGGTCACGGTGATAGGTTTTGCTATGGGTATCAGTGTGGTGAAGGGTTGTGAGGGGGAGGCCCATTCCGTGCCGGCGGAATTCACCGCGCGGGCGGTGAAGTAGTAGCTCGTATTCGCGGACAGGCCCCAAACAAATTGAGCAAAAGAGCCGCTCTGCAAACCGAGGATGACGCTCTCCGCCCACGCCGCCGGGTCGGCGCCGCCATCCGTTGGCCCGTAGAACAACGTAATCGACGGCGGATCGCCTCCCGTCGAAAGCACTTGGCCGTTGAGCGTGGCCGAGACGGCCTGGATGCCGGTGGCCGGCGCATTTGTCACCACGGCCAGCGACGCCACCATGGGAGTGACGATTGCGGAGTTGGTCGTCGGGCCGTTGCTGTTGCCGGCCACCACCATCACATTGGTGAAGCCGGTGTCGATTGGCGGCGAGGTGTACGTGGAAGTCGTCGCGCCAGCGGCCAGGGTGCCGTTCGTGTACCAGGCATATGCAATCGTGCCGGGACCGTCGGCCAAAATCTTGAAACTCGCCGGTTTGCCGATAACCGCAGTGGTGTTGGTCAGCGGAAAAGTGATGACGGGCTTACTCGAGGGCGTATAGACGAGGAAATTGTCCCAGGCATCAACACCGGCGTTCTGGTAGGCGCGCAGACCCGGCCACACGGCGGCAAGTTTGGCGATGTCCTGGCCGGTGCTGTGAATTTGGATAGTGGAAAAAGTGGCGAGGTTCGTTCCGGGGCTCAGTCCATCCGTGCCGAAATCAACGAACGCGCAGCCGGCGTTGTAATTGCCCGAGGCGCCCGAGGTGTTGGTCAAACCGACGACAAACTTATACCAACGACCCGCGATGACATTGACGTTGCTGATAATAGTTTCGGTGTTCGCGTTGCCGGTGCGGTATTGCTCGCGTAGCGACCAGACGGTGGCGCTGGTGGGGATAAAGCGGAAGCTTTCGAACGAGACGCCGGTGTTGCTGTTGAACCCGTTGGTGTTCGAGTTGAGAATACCGAACTGGAGCTTATTCCCGCTGGTTTGACCGTTGGCTTTGAGCAGCGTCGATAAGATGAGCGTCGCGCCGTTCGTGGAAAAGTTCCAACTGCCGCTTTTGTAAGTTGCGGTCGTGTCATTGCTCTGAAAGACGCTGACGCCGCCGCTGCCGTTCACGCCGGCAGAAGCGCTTTCCCCAAAGGAATAATTGCCGCCGTTGCCACCGGTTCCGTTGCCGTTCCAAGGGTTGAAGTTGGCCGTATATTGTCCCCCGCTGTTGAAATCGAGGAAGACCGTTTGGGCAAACGAAGGCGCCGCCCAGAAACATAACAGGGCGAGCAACCGAAGACGAGCGAACTGCGGCATGAGCGGCACCTTATCAGGTTCTTGAGCTTCCGCCAAGCCAAACCCCCCAGCGCACTCACCGCCGCTTCGCAACGCTATGTTTGGTGGCATCCCCGCGTTAACCTCTACGGTCGTTTCCTCCTGGGCCTAGCAAAATCGCGGCGCGGAGGTGAGTCGCGGCCCCATCGTTGCTGCCGCTCGGGTTCGCGGCCTTTCGCTACCGGCTCGCTTCGCATACCCTTGGCCAACCGGAAATCCACTTGCTTCTTGAAGCTGTCCACCTTGGCCACCTGCACCTCTACCCTATCCCCGAGCCGAATCACCCGCCGGCTCCGCCGGCCAACAAGTTGATCGCGCTCCGTATCGAACTGATAAAAATCGTCTTCAACACTGGAGAGATGCACCAGGCCGCTCATCGCCAGCCCAGGCACGTCCACGAAAAAACCGAAGTTGCGCACGTCAATCACCAGTGCCGGATAGGGCGTCGGTTTAGGGGATTGGAGCTGGGCCTTCAGGAAGGCATACAACTTTACATCCTTGCTGTCGCGCTCGGCGTCGGCCGAATTGCGTTCGGTGTCGGAAATGTGCTCGGCGGTCTGCTTGAGCGAATGGGTTGGGCCATGGCTCTTTTGAAACAGAGCCCGATGCACCACGAGGTCGGCATAGCGCCGGATGGGCGAGGTGAAGTGGGTGTACTTTGGTTTGGCCAGGCCGTAATGCCCAAGCGGCTCGACTGCGTAACGCGCGCGCATGAGCGAACGGAGAAAACCGATCTTCAACGCCGCGCCAATGGGAATCGTGCCCAGGCGCTGCAACAGCTTTTGAACTTCGGCCTTTTTGGTTAAATCGCCGCAGGGCACATGATGGCTCAACACTTCCTCGCGATATTCCTGAAGCCGGCGTTCGTCCGGCGGTTCGTGCACGCGATAAATCGCTTTCAGGTTCTGGGCCATCAGACGGCCGGCGACCGCTTCGTTGGCCAGCAGCATGTATTCCTCGATCAACTGGTGCGAAACATCGTTCTCCACCCTTTCGATCCGCGCGATGCGACCCTGCTCGTCCAGGCGGATTTTCATCTCCGGAAAATCCAGGTCCAGCGACCCGGCCTTGAAGCGCGCCCGGCGAATTTTCTGCGCCAGCTCATGCGCGTCATGCAACATCCGCTCGATGGGATCGAGCGGCTTTCGCTGCAAAATCGCCAGGACCTCCTTGTAAGTGAACCGCCGCCGTGAATGAATCACCGCCGGATAAAACCTGGCGCTCAACACCCGGCCCTCGTTGGACAAAAGGAACTCGACGCAATTGGTCAGGCGGTCGACATTCGGTTTCAGGGAGCAGAGCTCATTGCTCAAGGCCTCCGGCAGCATCGGGATCACCCGGTCCACCAGGTAGGTCGAATTGCCCCGTTTGCGCGCCTCGAGGTCCAGGGCGCTACCGGGTTTGACGTAATGCGACACATCCGCGATGTGGACCCAGAGTTTCCACTGCTCGGCCGAGACCCGTTGCAAACAAATCGCGTCATCGAAATCCTTCGCATCGTCCGGATCAATGGTGACGACGTCCTGGCGGCGGCAATCTTCGCGCCCGACCAATTCGTTTGGCGTGACCTCCGTTCCAATGGCGTGCGCCTCCTGCAAAACCTCTTTCGGGAAGTGCAGTGGCAGTTGATACTGGCGCAGCACCGACAACATATCCACGCCCTCGGCATCCGGCGCGCCGAGCACCTCGATGATTTCGCCCTCAGGGTTGGTATGCCGGGATGCCCATTCCTGCAATTCGACCACGACCTTGTCGCCGATGTTGGCGGGACGGCCGACGTCGCGTGGCGGCGGCACATAAATATCGTGCGGCATCCGCGGGTCATCGGGAATCACGTACAGAAACTGCCGGCCCTGCTGCAAGGTGCCGACGATTTGGCTTCGCTTCCGTTCCAGGATGCGAATCACCGCTCCGGTTTCCTGCTCGAGACTCTCGGGACGCAGCCCCTTGGCTTTGACGTTGCGCCGCGCCAGCACGCGGTCTCCGTGGAGCGCAGTGGAGGTCGCCTCCTCGGGAATCATGATCTCCTTCAACCCCGGTTCGTCCGGTTGCAAAAAACCTTTTCCCTGGCGGTTGATCGAGATCCGGCCCGGCACCAGGTCCGCCTCGCGCGGCAGAATATAGCGGTTGCCTTTGATGCGGACGATTTGCCCGGATTGTTCAAGCCCCTGCAGCGTCCGCTGCAGCTCCTGCTGGCGGTTGGGCGGTAATCGCAGATGCCGCAACAGTTCCGGCACATTTGCCGGCACATAATCCTTCCGGCCAAGTAATCTCAGAATTTGTTCTTCCATAAATGAAACCCTCCCCAGAATGTAAGCACAGATTGACTAGATGAACACACATTAACGCGACGGGGATTTAACTCATCCTTAGAATGCAAACCCCTCGCTCGGCGCGAAATTCCCCTCACCCTACCCTCCCCTTTTGAAGGGGAGAGGGAGACCCGAAGCCCGAGCTCCGGCTAAGCGGGCAGGGTGTTGACTGTACTGAGATGGGCCGGTTGCGGTGATGAGCATAGGCTTTAACTACCCTCCAGGGGCTTCCAGGACCTTCCAGGACTTACCGAAGCGAGCGCCGTACAGTGGAAGTGACGGCGCTTGTGGTGGATAGGCATTACCTTTAGCTACCTTCCAGGGGCTTCCAGGACCTTCCAGGAGCTACCGGCCACTTACCGGAGGTGAGGCCTCCGAAGTCGCCGGCTCGGGAGGGCGGACTTCCGGTTGACTGGAAGAGGAGGCCTCTGTCGGCGCAGGAGGGGCGGGAGGGGCGGGAGGGAGGGCCTTGGTTTCCTGGGGGGCCGGCAATTGTGGCTTGGGCGCATCGGTCGCGGGCAACGCGGTGTAGCACTCCTCGAAGGCCTGGAGTTGCCGATCCTCCTGTTCTTTGAACTTGTTGAGTTCGCGAAAGCGACCGAGGTATTTGTTACGTTCTTCGCGGTGTTGTTGGAGCAGGAAGATTGCCGTTGACGGTTTTATCGACGAGGAGTTCGGAGATGCGAGTGGCGGCGGCTTGAAGGCCGGCTTCGGGCAGCTCGGAGGGGTCGTCGCGCCGGACGTGCTCGAGCAAGGCGTCCTGGATGCGGTGATGGTGGGCGACGTCGGCCTGTTCGCGGAGCCAATCGAGGTGACCGCCGGTAGCCCAATTGGAGATGTTGCGTTCGGACACGGTGTAGCCGCATTCATCCACGGCCTGGACGATTCGGTTATAGTGTGCGCCATTAGCAATCATACGATTGACCATGTCCCGGCAGTCCCTGGGGAGGCGGGCGATGTGGCCGTTACGGCGGATTTTGCGAGGCGGTCCGGCGGCTGGAGGAACTTCGACAACGGTGACGATTTGCGACTGGGCAGGGGCAGCAGAGGTGGCCGGAGCGGTCGGGACGAGCGGTTGGGGCGCGACGAGCACGGGCAGAAGGTTTGGAGCCGGCGGGGTGAGGGTTGAGGGCTGGGACGTTTCGGTAGTTACGTTTGTTTCGTTCATAGATACAGCGGATGGATTAATGGATTAGTGGATTGTTGGATTAGTGGATTGGGCCGCGGCGGCTTTTGAGGCGGCCAGTTGCTGAAGGATAGCAAGTCCGCCGGCGCGTTTGGATTTGTTCAGCAGCCAATCGCGGTAGCCGCCATGGTACCAGTTGCTGAGGTTCATCTCCGAGAGGGGATAGGGGAGGCAACCGGCGGTTTGCAGTTTATCGATGATGGCGGGATAAGACAGGCCGTCTTCGAGCATGCCGTTGATGAGGTCGCGGGTGGACGCGGGGAGGCGGGCGACTTTGCCGTTGCGTGGGTGGGGATGCCAGGGTTGGGGGGCGTTGATGGCCCTGGTTAGATTAAGGAGGAGGGCGCCAGCCAGGGAGTTTGGGGGCTGGGGTATTTGGGTGGGCTGATTTTCCGATTTTATGGAGGAGGGGAGTTTCGATTCGATATTCATGATACGGTCTCTAGTTTGTGATGTGTTTAATGTTTCGGCCGAATTTGGGCCTTATATATTTATGGCGAGCAGCGGGCGGAATTTTCCATGTTTGGAGAAAATAATTTAGAATAAATTAAACACGACTAATTGAGTCGAGATACATAGGAATAGGATTTGGTATGATTATAGTGCCTGAACAGCGTGAAGTGCGCAGGTTCCGTGGAGGATTTCGAGGGTGAGGACGAGGAGGAAGTAATGTCTGATGGCATGAGAACGGCTGCCAAACAGGGATGGGTCCTGAGCTGCGGGCAAGGTTGATGGGGGAAAATTGGGAGAAGTTGTGGGGCGAGAGTGTGTGGCATGCGCGCGGGTTGGTGGCTCGGCGGCCATGGCGCGGGGTATGGGGCGGGGTAGTGCCGGAAGGATACGACCCGGAGGGCATCGTCAACGAGGCGGTGGCGGAGATGTTCAATGGGAAGTGCCGGTTGAAGGCCGATTATACGGCGGAGGAGCTGAAGTATGAGCTAATGCGGCTGGTATATAACCAGGTGCATCGGTATCACCGGCGAAAGGAAACGCGGGTAACGTGGAACGCGGAGGACCTGACGCCGTGGGCGATGCGGGAGGAAGGCCGGAGCATTATGGAGTGGGTGCCGGGGACAGACGAGACGCCCGCCGAGCAGGCAATCAGGCACGAGGCGCAAGCGCGGTTCCGAGAATTCGTGGCGGAGTGCAGCGCTTTTTTGGAAGGGGAGCCGGAGCTGAGGGATTTATTTTTGTGCCTGTGCCAGGGTTGTGAGAAACGAGAGGACCTGGCGGCGCGGCTGGGGATCGACGTGCAAACGGTGACGAACAGGCGGAAGAAGCTGGACCGGCGGCTGGAGGAGTTTGGGGAGAAAGTCCCAGGCTGGCCGAAGGAGTTTATTGAGGAGATGCAGCGGTTGTGAGGGTGGGTGCTCGCTCATCCTGCGTTCCTTTATTTGTGGTTTATCTCTACCTCGACCCTCCGGAAAAAACTACGGGTGAAAATCGTTGCCAAGCGAGTGGCTCTCCGGACAGAATCTCCGGGTGAATTCTCGCAAGAAGATCCTGATTTGGCTCAAACCATTCAGGGCCCGGGTTGGGCAGTCATGATTACCCCGATCAGACCTGCGGGTCCAAAGGCGGCGTTCACCCAAGCTGTCCGGCTGTCGCAATGCGCTTTCTGATGCTCAACTGGCGGGACCCTAAGAACCCGAAGGCCGGCGGTGCGGAGCGAGTCACCCAGGCTTACTTGTCCGAGCTAAGAAGGAGAGGACACGACGTGTATTGGTTCGCCAACGAGTTCGCTGGGGCCCAACGGCAAGAGCCGATCGATGAGATGACCGTGGTCCGCGGCGGGGGTCAGGGGTCTTCCATTCTGAGAGCGATAGAGTGGTACCGGCGGCAGGAACCATTTGATTTGGTCATCGACCAGCACCACGGCATTCCATGGTTCGCCCCGTGGTGGTGCCGCACCAACTGCATTGCTTATATCCATGAGGTGCTTGGGCCTATCTGGGATGCTTTTTACTCCTGGCCGCTCAGCACCATCGGGCGCTGGCAGGAGCGGTGGACCCATTGGCTCTACCGCAGAATCCCTTTTTGGACGCCTTCTGAATCCACTCGGAGGACGCTCGAGGCCCACAGAGTGCGCAAGGTAACTGTTATTCCGAATGGTACGGACACGCTGCCGCTGGCCGAATTGGAGAGCAAGCCGTTGCTCCAACCGGTGCGCCTGGTGGTGGCTTCCCGCCTGGCGCCGAATAAACGAGTTGACCACGCGGTCGCGGCTGTGCGGATTCTGCTCGAGCGCGGGATTGAGGCGCACCTGGTGGTAGTAGGGACTGGCGAAATGCAAGCCCAACTGGAGCAGCAAGTCCAGCAAACTGGATTATCAGCACACGTGACGTTCAGCGGCCGGCTTGGCGAGGAAGAGAAGAACGCTCAGCTTCGCGGCGCACATTTCCTGGTGCACCCGTCCATGCGCGAAGGGTGGGGTTTGAATGTCATCGAAGCGAACGCGATGGGAACACCGGCGGTGGTTTACCCGGTGGATGGTTTGGTGGACTCAACACTTGACGGACAAACCGGCATTGTGACACGAACGGAGAGTCCGGCGGCACTGGCGGAGGGTTTGCTTGGGATTTTGAAGACGCCCGAGACCTATGAGCGCCTGCGTGTGAATGCCTGGACGCGTTCAAAAACGTTGCAATGGCAGAAAGTCCTTCCCGCGGCTTGCGATTGGCTGGAAGCACAAGCCATCAAACCGAGAACAGGAAAGCCGTGAAAAGCTAAAACGATAGCGGCCGACTGCCGCTAACCAACCCGTATTCACCGGCAGCCGATGGACCACGACTCACAACCGTGAGATTTTCTCGATCAGCAGCGTGGTCGATTTTCCAGGTACCAGGGGAACAATCACGACCCGTCCACCACCCTGCTCGACGGTGCGGCGCTCCTCCTGATTGACGCTCTCCAGCGTGTAATCCCCGCCTTTGACGTAAATGTCCGGCTGTGCCGCCGCCAGGAATCGAGTTGCTGTCCGCTCAGGGAAAACGCACACCGCGTTCACGCTCTCGAGGGCGGCGAGCACCGCGGCCCGGTCATTTTCGTCGTTCAGGGGCCGGTGCGGGCCTTTCAATTGCCGCACCGAATCGTCTCCGTTGAGACCCACCAGCAAGGCATCGCCCTGGTTTCGCGCGGTCTCCAAATAGGTGACGTGCCCCGGGTGGAGCAGGTCAAAGCACCCGTTGGTGACGACCAACCGCTGGCCTTTCCGCCGCAGCTCGGCGCGCCACGCGGGCAAGCGCTCCCACGGCACGAGCTTGTCCCGAAAATTCATCGGCCCATCTTGCGCGAAGCGTTTCGGCCTTGGCAAGGATGAGATGGGAGTGGATCCTTATTGTTTCCCAAGGTCGAAGCGGCTATTAAAGAAGGAAGATTTGTGACCGACGGTTTCAACAAAAATTCATCCCTGGCGGCCCCGGCAAGCCTCGCGAACACAGAACCTGGCCCACGAAACGCTTCCTTGCGAAAGCTTTTGGAAAGCGGGTTTTTGCTTTCCGCGGCGGGCCTTTTGACCGGGCTGGGTAATTATGCCTTTCAGGCGATTATTGGCCGGCATCTGTCGAAAACCGAATTCGGCCTGACGAACGGCACGTTGATTTTTGTTGGTTTTCTCAGTCTGCCGCTGGCGATCGCCACGACGACCGTCACCCATTACCTCGCCCGTTTCAATGCGCGCGGCCAGGAGGCCCACCTACAAGGCCTGCTGGCGGGTTGCCGCAAGTTTCTCTTCCGGCTCACGCTGGCGGGCTCGGTGCTGGCGGCCATCGTGGTGAAACCACTGAGCGATTTCCTTCATTTACCGCGCACCAGCCTGGCACTGGTGGCGCTGACCTGCGTGTTTGCGGCGCTTTGGGGCTCGTTTGGCACGGCGCTTTGCCAGGGATTGGCCTGGTTCAAACGGCTGGCGTTGATCGGCCTGCTGGGGGCCGTGTTGCGGCTGCTGTTCGGCGGTGTGGTGACGCTGAGATTGCCGACGGCTGAAATGGCCATCCTGGCGTCCGCGGTCGCTCTGCTGGCAAACCTGGTCCTGTTGTTCTGGCGCAAGGAACTGGCACAGCGCACCGAGGTGGTTTCGCCCTGGGACCGCGAATTCGTCCAATACTTCGTCGTCAGCGCCGCGTGTGTTGGCGGCGGCTTCTTATTCACGCAGGGCGACATGCTGGTGGCGACGCGCAACTTTTCGGAAGCGCACTTGGGCTTCTACAGCGCCGCGGAAAGATTGGCCGTGGCGCTGCCGATGGTGGTGGCCCCGCTGCTGACGGTTTTGTTCACCCATCGCTCCGGCGAGCACGCCGGCAGCGCTTTGCGCGAGCAGTTGAAATATCTGTGCTTTTACGCGGCCGGTCTGCTGTTTGGCGCGGTCTGCCTGCTGGCGCTCCGCGGTTTTTGTGTGAAGATCATTTTCGGCAAAGAGGTGCCGGAATCCGCCGACATGATTGGGCGGCTGGCGTTGACGATGGTCTTTGCCGGACTCCTGCAAGCCCTGGGATTGTGGGCCCTGGCCAGCCGCTGGCTCAAGCTGGCTCTGCTCTACGGCGGGCTGGGACTGCTCTACTGGTTAACGCTTCTGTGGGCAGGCAAGTCGCCGGCAGCTTTGCTTGGCATCATGCCAGCTTGCGCGGGCGCGGCGTTCGGCGTGCTGTTGGTGGCCTGGCTCATCGCGATGCGCCGCGTGCCAACGGGCTCTTTACCGGAGGGCGGCTCCCAGACGTAGCGCACCAGAGGCCCGGAGGGGTTGCCGGTATGCAGAGCGGCGATATTAAATTTACTGACGGGTTTCCAGCGCACGTGCCCGTCCCCAAACAGGCGGTGATATTTTCGCTTGACTCGAAAAGCCCTTTCCCGCGCTTCCTCACTGCGTCAAATCCCCTAGCGAACTCGAGTTTTGGGCGAATTTTCAGTCGATTTTTTAGTTGACGGGCACCCCATTTTCTGCGTGAATAAGAACCGGTGTAACTGAGAGGGATTTTTCAGAAAAACATCTAATTTTTATCATCAGGTATTATGAAACCCAGCCGACGGAATTCGCCGCTCCACGCGCAAGCACTGAACGGCCACATTCGTGCAGAAATTCGGCGTTTCCCCGCTCCTTTCTCACAATGCCAACCAAAGTCGGTGGGTAGTCAACAAAATTAATCGAGAATCGGAAGAGGTGCTATGAAACTGTTACTTAAATCAAGTTTTCCTTTACTGAGAACTGTACTCGTGTTGGGGGTGGCGTTGTCACTGGTGCCGGCGGAGCGGGTGTTTGGGCAAACTAATTGTGCTTCTCCGCCCTCGGGCCTGGTCAGTTGGTGGCCGGCTGAGGGCGACGCCAAAGACGCAAGCGATGGCAACTCGGGCACGCTACAGAACGGGGTTGGCTTCACCAACGGCATCGTCGGCCGCGCTTTCGGCTTCAACGGTGCCGGCCAGGCTGTTGACGTCGGGAACCCACCCAATCTCCAACTGCAGAACTTCACGATCGAAGGGTGGATCCGCCGTTACAGCACCAGTGCCAGTTGGGACCCCTCTTATACCGTTGGCGCAGTTTTCCATTGTGCATGGGGTGGGTACGGCCTGGGCTTGGTCGATGACGGCAGAATCTACCTGAGCAAGGTCGGCTACAGCGCCGTGTACTCAACCATGACGCTGACTGACACCAACTCGTTCCATCATGTCGCCGTGACCAAGTCCGCCACAAATGTGGTGATTTATATCGATGGCATCGGTGAATCGGTTGGCCCATACGATCCCGGGTTTGTCTTCAATGGCCCGATGGCCATTGGCGCGCGCGGAATGGATTACGTCGCCACGTTCCGCGGCGCCATTGATGAAATGAGCATCTACAACCGCGCCCTGTCCACCGGTGAGATTCAGGCTATCTACAGCGCTGGCAGTTTGGGCAAGTGCCGCCTACCGATACCGCCCACGATTACGTCTCAACCTGCAAGCCAAACGGTCACCGTCGGTGGTGGGGTGGTGTTTACGGTCACCGCCGCGGGTACCGCACCGCTGAGTTACCAATGGCGCCTTGGTGGTAACTCGCTCCCCGGAGCAACTGCCCCGTCGCTCACGCTGCTCAATGTCCAATTGACCAACGCCGGCAATTACTCTGTCCTCATCACCAACACGTCCGGTTCGGCTCTTAGCTCCAATGCCTTGCTTACGGTGTTGGCGGCTCCCACTAACTGTGCGCCCCTTCCTTCCGGGCTAGTAAGTTGGTGGCCGGCAGAGGGCGATGCCAATGACGCAGGCGACGGGAACGCTGGAACCTTGCACGGCGCGGTAAGCTTCACCAACGGGATGGTGGGGCAGGCCTTCGGGTTCAATAGCGCCGGGGCTGCCGTGGACGTAGGCAATCCCACCAATCTCCAGTTGCAGAACTTCACGATCGAAGGCTGGATACGGAGGTACAGCAGCACCAGTTCCAGTTGGGACTCGTCCTACAGCGTCGCCGCTATCTTTCACTGTGCATGGGGTGGGTACGGCCTGGGCTTGGTCGATGACGGCAGAATCTACCTGAGCAAGGTCGGTTATGGTGCGGTGTACTCAACCATGACGCTGACTGACACCAACTCCTTCCATCATGTCGCCGTGGCCAAGTCGGGCAGCACTGTTTTCTTTTATATCGATGGGGTCGGCCAATCGGTGGGCCCTTACGATCCTGGATTTGTCTTCAATGGCCCGATGGCCATTGGCGCGCGCGGAATGGATTACGCCGCTACCTTCCGCGGTGCCATTGACGAAATGAGCATCTACAACCGGGCGTTGGGGGCGAGTGAAGTCCAGGCGATCTTCGCGGCGAACAGCGCTGGCAAATGTGTGCCCACGTTCCCGCCCTCCATCGTGAGTCAGCCGACAAACCAGACCGTGGTGGTGGGGGGAAGCGCAACCTTCATGGTTGCGGCGAGCGGCACAGCGCCGTTGAGTTACCAGTGGCTGTTCAATGGGTCGACGATTACCAATGCAACCAGTTCAGCGCTGACGTTAGCATCGGTGACGACCAACCAAGGGGGGCTGTATTCGGTGCGTGTAACGAATCTGTACGGGGCAGTGGTCAGTTCCAATGCGCTGCTCACGGTGACCACTCCTATTGCAGGCTGTGTAACACCGCCCTCGGGCCTGGTCAGTTGGTGGCGGGCCGAGGGCAACGCCCTGGACCAGGCGGGGACGACCAACGGCACGTTGACGGGGAATGCCACGTACGGTCCAGGCGAGGTCGGGCAAGGGTTCGTGTTCGACAGCAACGGGGACGCGGTGGTGGTTGGTAATCCTGCTAGTCTTCAGTTGCAGAACTTCACGATTGAGGGCTGGCTCAAGCGAACCAGTGCGAGCATAGTGACAGGTGACTACCACACCTTGGGTGTGATTTTCAGCTACGGCGCCGGCGGCTATGGTTTGGTTATCTTTCCAGACGGAACACTCCACCTGACCAGAGCCACTGTGGACCAGGTAACGGCCGGTCCGGGCATAACGGACACCAATCTTCATCACGTGGCGGTGACCAAGACGGGCACAAGCGTCGTGTTCTACATTGATGGAGTCGGATATGCGGCCCCTTCTTATAGCACCACGTACACCTTTAATTCGCAGGCGGCGATAGGGGCGTACGGGGGCGACTTGACGGAGACTTTCCTGGGCACCATTGATGAGCTGAGCATCTACAACCGGGCGTTGGGGGCCAGTGAAATCCAAGCCATCTACGGGGCAGCCAGCGCTGGCAAGTGCGTCGTCACAATAGCTCCATCCATTATCACGCAACCCCAGCGCCAGACGGTATCCGCTGGCTCGAACGTGGCTTTCAGCGTTGTGGCTGCGGGCACGCCTCCGCTGAGCTACCAATGGCTGTTCAAAGGGAACAGTATCACCAACGGTACCAATGCGACGCTGACGCTGACCAATGTGACGCTGGCGCAAGCCGGGGACTATTCAGTGATCGTCTCGAATATGGCCGGGTCGGTCACCAGCAGCAATGCGCTGCTGACCATTACGCTGCCGCCACCCGCGGTAAGGGTGGTGAGCACGAGCAGTGCAGCGGGAGCTGCCGTCATCGTCCCGGTGGTGCTGGTAGCGAACGGCAGCGAGAATGGAGTGGGCTTCAGCCTCGACTTCGATCCCAGCCTGCTCACATTCCAGGGGGTGACGGCGGGTAGCAACGCCTTGCACGCCACGTTAATGACCAATGCCAGCCAGGCCTCCACGGGCAAGCTGGGCGTGGCCATGGCCATGCCCGCCGGCTCGACCTTTGGCGTCGGGACACAGGAACTGATCGAGGTAACGTTTACGGCCGCCGTCCTGACGAACGGTGCTACCGCCAACAACAGCTTCGGCGACATCCCCGTCGTGCGGCAAATCGTGGACGTGAACGGTAACGTGCTGACTGCTACCTATACCGCCGGCACGGTTGACATCGCCGCGGGGAGCTTCGAGGGCGATGTGTGGCCGCGTCCTGACGGAGACAAAGCGGTGACCATCGCCGACTGGGTGTTGATTGGCCGCTATGCCGCGCGGTTAGATTACCCGACCAATGGCTCGGAGTATCAGCGGGCGGATTGCGCGCCGCGGGCGACGTTGGGCGATGGCGCCATCAAGGTAAGCGACTGGGTCCAGGCCGGCCGCTATGCCGCCGGGCTTGACCCGCTGACGCTGGCAGGCGGGCCGACCAACGACGTAACACCGAGGCCGGTCATGACCAAGCAAGATCTGTCGCCGCGCCAGGTCAAAGTGCTGGACACCACTCTGTTCCAAGGGCAAACGACAACCGTTTCAGTCGAATTGGAAGCGCAAGGGGACGAGAACGGGTTGGGCTTCAGCCTATCGTTCGATACCAACGCCTTTAGCTATGTTGGCGCTTCGCTGGGCAGCGGCGCCACGGGAGCTTCGTTCGTGCCCAACCCGAACCACGCGGCCTCGGGCCAGATCGGATTCGTGATGATGCTGGGCGCGGGCAACAGCTTCGCTGCCGGCAGCAGGGAACTGGTGAAGGTCAGTCTGCGCGCTTTGCCTTCCGCAGCGGGCAATTACACGCTGGCCCTGGGCGACGCGCCGGTGCCGCGTGACGTTGCCGACACTAACGCGGTTTCGGTGAACACAGCATACGTTAACGGAAAGGTCACGGTGAACCCGCTTCCGTCGCTGACCCTCCAAGAATCGGGTCAGGACATCGTGGTGAGTTGGCCGTTGTGGGCAACGAACTTCACGCTCCAGACCACGGCCCCGACCCTCGGACCATCGGCGACCTGGACGAATGTCACGCTTATACCGGTCATCACCAACGGTCAAAACACGGTGACGGTGCCTACTTCATCGAGCGCTCAGTTCTATCGCCTGTCTCACTAAGTCTATTTCCTCGGGCGCGTTGCTGGGTTGCGGTTGCAACCCAGCAACCCTCAAACACGAATTCATTTATCGCCGCCCATTCAAACCCGAGCCGAGGCCCGCCAGGCCATCTTTGACTTCATTGAAGTGTTTTACAACCGCCAACGCCTCCACAGTTCACTCGGCTATCTTTCGCCCGTTGACTTCGAAAACCAAAACAACTAACTAAATTTAATGCATTACGCAATTTCTGTATCCGTTTTTTCGAGGCAAGCCCAGCCTCAACTTTGATCCCAGCCTGCTCACATTCCAGGGGGTGACGGCAGCTACGGCAGGAGCGAAACGCGATAGAAACGTTGCGGGTTCGGGCCAATCGTATCGTATCCCGTAACGATATTGTTAGTGGCGAAGATGGGGCTGCCCAAATTGCTCCAGTAAAGTTGGGTCAGGTCAGTGTTGTACTGCACCTGGTAGGTGAAGCCCGTCGCGCCGTTCCAGGTCATTGTGAGCTGGCCATTGCTAAGCTTGAGGCTCTGGAAGAGCGGCGGCAAGGCGACCGACAGGTTGGCAACGGCACTTGTGACCCGTGCGTAATTATTGGTGACCACAACGCTATAACCGCCGATGTTGGTGAACAGCGCGTTGGTGATGGTGAGCAAGGCGGTCGTGGCGGGGAGTCCGTTGGTCCCGTTGAACCACCACTGGTAAGCGAGCGGCGCGGTGCCGGTCGCGCTGACGGCGAAAGTGGCGTTGCTGCCCACCAACACTGCGCGGTTGGTTGGTTGGACGATGATTTGCGGCGGGAGAACGACGATGAGCACCGCCACCTGGCTGGTGACCGAGCCGTAGGCGTTGGTGACGATGACCTGGTAATTGCCGGCATCATTGGTCTGCAAGCTGAGGAGGGTCAGCTTGGCTGTGAGTGAACCATTGACGCGGCCACCATCGACCAGGTTGGTTCCGTTGAACAGCCATTGGTAACGAAGCGTCGGGCTGCCCGCCAGGCTCGACACGAAAGCGACATTGCTCCCGGCCAAGTGAGTCTGGTTCGTCGGCTGCAACAGAATCACCGGCTGAATCTTATTGGCGCACTTGCCCGCAGGGCCGGCGTTGTATATGGCCTGGACCTCAGACGCAGTGAGCGCGTGACCATAGAATGATACTTCGTCAATCAACCCGTTAAAGAACCGGCTGGGCACCCCGGCATACCCGCTGTAGGACCGTCCGATTTCCACGTCCCGAGTATTGCCCACCGGAACGTTGGTGACGGCGAGGGTATTTTGCAGGACGCCATCCAAATAGATCAGAAGTTGCGTTCCGGTGTACACCCCTGCCAGATGGTGCCAACGGTTATCCAAGATGCCTGTCAGGGTAGTTGCCACTGGGAAGCCCGGTGGCCCTGCATTCGGACCGCCAATCCCAAATCCAAACGACACCGTGCCGTCGGGATTGCCTTGCAGCAGCCAGCCGTCCGCATTGCCCCAGCCAGCGGATTTGTCCACCACCACAAACTGGCCGTCGGGGCTGTATTGCTGAGGATTCCCCTGGACCCAGACCTCGACGCTGAATGGGCCGGAGGGGTTCAACAAATCAGAACTGGGAATCAAAACGCAGCTATTGCTGCCGTTCAGCGCGAAAGCCTGCGCCACCAACCCGCTGGTGAAAGAGATGTTCGGCATGGAATAGGCGTTGTTGTGCGCGACGCTGTCGAGCCCGTTGAGATCGCCTTTCCACCAGCTAATCAGATCGGCCGGCGGAGGAGTACACACTAAATTCACCGTGAGGACTGCATTGGAGGTGAGGATCGAACCGAAGGCATTCGTCACTCGCAACGAATAGCTGCCCGCTTGAGCGAATGTCACATTACTCAGCGTTAGCGTCGAGTTGGTCGCTCCGGCAATGAAGTTGGTTGCGTTAAAGAACCACTGGTAGCTCAGAGTCGGACTGCCCGCAGCGACTGCCACAAAAGTGGCATTGCTTCCCGAAAACCGAGTTTGGTTTGTAGGTTGCGTGACGATTATAGGCGGGATCGTGCCCACGCATTTGCCCGCGCTATTGGCGGCGTAGATGCGTTGGATTTCCGTGGCTGACAACGCCCGATTATAAACGCTCACTTCGTCAAGCGTACCAAAAAAGCTGCAGAAAGAACTGTCCCCGCGAGCACCGATCGCGGCGGGAGTCGTG
>DATMQA010000017.1:0-11422 GCA_035566895.1 Binatia bacterium | reverse complement strand
TGTCAACGGCCACATGCTGGCCGATGTTAGTGGTGACGAAGTGGAAGCCTACTTGCTGGCTCACAGCCTGGCGCAACCGACCGAGCGAGCGGCCGATGCCCCCACCAACCAGCCCTGCCCCGACGAAATGCCACAGTCTGCCCCCTTGCAGTTTCGACGGTAAAGCCGGTCTTTAAGGTTGCAACGCATGGCGGGGTAATTCACTTTCCCACGCCATGCGAATCGTGAGGTCGGTGGCCGCCATGCAGCGGTTGGCCAGGGGATGGCGGCGGCAAGGAGTGCGCGTCGGTTTCGTGCCGACGATGGGTTTCCTACATGCGGGCCACATGCGCCTGGTTAGCCGGGCCAGGCAATTGGTCCGCCGGCGCGGCAAAGTTGTCATCAGCATTTACGTCAACCCCGCCCAGTTCGCTCCCACTGAAGACTTTTCCCAGTATCCCCGCGACCTCGCCGGGGACGCTCGTCAGTGCCGCGCCCAGGGCGTCGACGTGATTTTCGCCCCCGGTGACGCGGAAATGTACCCGCTAAACCAAGCCGGCGGCTTCAGCACCTACGTCACCGAGGCAGCCCTCTCGCGTGGGATGGAAGGTGCCGCCCGTCCGTCCCATTTTCGCGGCGTCACCACCGTGGTGGCCAAATTGTTCAACATCGTCCAACCCGAGTTTGCCGTATTCGGCGCCAAAGATTATCAGCAAGCCGCGATCATTAAACGGATGGTCCGCGACCTGAACTTCCCTCTCAAGATCGTCGTCGCTCCGACCTTGCGCGAGTCGGACGGTTTGGCGATGAGCTCGCGTAACAAATACCTCGGAGGTGATCTGCGCGCCCAGGCGCTGGTCCTCAGGCGCTCAATTCAAAGGGTCCAGGCCGCCCTGGGCCGAGAGACCCGGGCCCTGCCAGCGGCCCGGCTTAAGGCTCAACTAAAAACCTTCATTGAGCGCGAACCCGCTGCGCGCCTGGATTACGTCGAATTCTTCGACCCGGCAACTCTGGTGCCGCGCCGCCAGGTCAGGCACGGTGACCACATGGCCCTCGCTGTCTTCATCGGTAAAACCCGGCTGATCGATAATGCGGCTCTTTGAGCGGCGAAAAAGCCTTTGACAGCCCGGCAGGGGGCGGTAGCCTCAACTTCCTGTATGAGAATCGGCCTCAATACGTTTTTGTTTACCTCTCCCTTCACCAACCGGAGCACTAAACTGTTCCAGCAATTCCGGGCCTGGGGCTTTGATACCGTCGAGCTGGCCATTGAAATGCCGGCTCATATTGACCCACGGAGGGTCAAAGGCGAGTTGGACCGCCATGGGCTTGTCTGTGGTTCCGTCTGCGCTTGCATGGGACCGGACCGGGACCTGCGCGGCAGCCCCCGGCAGCAAAAGACCGGTTTGGATTACATGATGAAAATCCTGGACCAGATGGTGGCGCTGGATTGCCCGACACTCATGGGGCCGGTTTATTCCGCCGTTGGGCGTGCGGATGCCGTGCCCGCCGCTGAATACAAGCGGCAATGGAAAACCGTGGTGAAGCATCTGAAGACTCTCTCCAAATATGCCGAGGAACGCGGCAAACAGATTTGCCTCGAGCCCCTCAACCGCTTTGAAACCGATTTTATCAACACCTGCGACCAGGCCCTCAAGATGATCGAGGATGTCGGCAGCCCGGCGCTCAATATCATGCTGGACACCTTCCACATGAACATTGAGGAGAAAAACCAGGCCGCCGCCATCCGGAAGGCCGGCAAATATTTGAAGCACTTCCACGCCTGTGGCTCCGATCGCGGCACGCCGGGAAATGACCACATCGATTGGAAGGGGATTGCGGCCGCCCTGAATGAAATTGGTTACCAGGGTGATGTCGTCATTGAGTCGTTCACCACCAAAGTAAAAGTCATCGCGCGCGCCGCCGCAATTTGGCGGAAGATCGAACCGACTCAGGACGACATCGCCGTAAAAGGTTTGAGGTTTCTGCGCGCGACCCTTGGTCCCCCGCACACCGGGATGCGTGCTCCAATTGCAACGATTCCGTCGGTCGATTACACGGACTGAGCGCTTACACATTGGTTAATCAGTCAAAAAAAGGATCAAATGAGTATTTCAACAAAACGGGTTGGGGCAACGGGGTGGGGCTTGGTGCTGGCAGGCGCCGTTTCTTTCGGAACGGTCAGCCTACGCGCGCAGCGCCTGCAAGAGGGGCAACGTTCCGGTCTCATAGACCTCAAAGCCGCGCCGGTGCGGCTGGACGAACACGCCGATGAAAAAGGTTTTGAAAGCCTGTTCAATGGCAAGGACCTCGTCGGATGGGATGGCAACCGCAAACTTTGGTCTGTGAAAGAGGGTGCCATTACCGGCCAGACCACGCCGGAAAACCCAGCGACCGTAAACACCTTCTTGGTTTGGACCAATGGAACTGTCGGAGATTTTGAGTTGCGCTGCGCTTTCAAACTGGTGCCGAACAATCCCCAGGGTTTTGCCAATTCCGGCATTCAATACCGCAGCAAAATATTGGATCCCGCCAATTGGGTTGTCGGTGGTTACCAGGCCGACATGGAAGCCGGCCCGAACTACACCGGTATCCTCTACGAGGAACGAATGCCCCGGCAGATTATGGCGCAGCGCGGAGAGAAAGTCGTATGGGACAAGGACTGCAAAAAGCAGGTCGTCGGGTCCGTAGGCGAAGCTGCCGCCATCGAAGCGGGAGTCAGGAAAGGTGACTGGAATGATTACATTATCATCGCCAAAGACAACCACTTGCAGCAGTTCATCAACAGCAAACCAACTGTTGATGTGACCGATGACTGTGAGAAGTTGCGCGCGACCAATGGCGTTCTGGCGCTCCAATTGCATGTCGGCCAACCCTTCACCGTCCAGTTTAAGGATATTCGGATTAAGAAGCTCTAGGTTATGAAAAAGGCCGTTCAGAAAACCCTCCTTCGTTTCACCACCGCTGGCCTTCTTTTCATTGCCTCCACCCTATTCGGCGCCGAGCCCAAAAGAATCGTCCTGATTGCCGGCCCGCCCAGCCACGGCCCGGGCGAGCACGAACACCGCGCCGGCTGTCTGTTGCTCAAATCATGCCTCGACAAAGTTCCGGGCATCACCTCGGCGGTTTATAGCAACGGCTGGCCACAGAATTCAAGCGACGCGTTCGCCGGTGTTTCGACGGTGGTCATTTATAGCGACGGCGAAGGCGGCCACCCCTTGCTTCGGGATGACCACCTGGAGACGTTCCGCGAATTGGCGAAAAATGGCGTCGGGCTGGTCTGTATTCACTATGCGGTCGAACCGACGAAGGAAAAGGGTGAAAGAGAATTCCTCGACTGGATCGGCGGCTGTTTCGAGGTCAACCATTCAGTGAACCCGACCTGGACACCGGATTTCAGCAAGTTGCCCGAGCACCCGATCACGCGCGGAGTCAAACCGTTTAAGCTTCGCGACGAGTGGTACTTCCACCTGCGCTTCCGCGACGAAATGAAAGGCGTGACGCCGCTGCTCACGGCTGTTCCGCCCGAGAGCACCATGAGCCGGTCGGATGGCCCTCACGAGGGCAACCCGGACGTGCGCGCGGCCGTCCAGCGCGGGGAACCGCAGCACGTCGCCTGGGCCTGCGAGCGCGCCGACGGCGGACGCGGGTTCGGCTTTACCGGCGCTCATTATCACAAGAATTGGGGCAACAATGAGTTTCGTAAGCTCGTGCTCAACGCGATTCTTTGGACCGCCAAAGTCGAGGTCCCGGCCGAAGGTGCTCAGAGCAATATCACCGAGGAGGACCTGAAGCAGAATCTGGATGCGAAACGGCGATGAGAGGCCCTCAGAGACTGTTCAGCACATCGATGAGCTGCCGTAGCCGCCCGTAATCCCGGCGGTTGAACCCGAAGCCAATACGGGACAGTTCGACATTATCGTCGTCGGCAACTTCCTCTGGTGTGGGCTCGATGCGCTGGATCTTTTGGCCGATGATGATATCGCTAAAGTCTTCGTTCATCGCTTCCAGCGCAGACTCGGAAGGGGCGTGCTTGAGACGGATAACAAAGAGGTCTTTGACAAAACGGCTCGAGTGGAAATTGCGATAGAAACGCGTGATCATCTTCACCGCCTGGTCGGTGTCGTCGGTGATTTGATAGAGGTTAAGGTCGTCGGGCGAGATCAACTGGTCGCGCAACAGGTGTTCGCGGACATGTTTGTCCCAGGTTTTCCAGTAAGTGCCGCCGGGCCGGTCGATTAGCACCAGCGGCATGAGCTGGCTTTTGCCGGTTTGCATCAACGTGATCGCTTCGTAGCCTTCGTCCATCGTGCCAAACCCGCCCGGGAACAGCGCGATGGCATCGGAGTGCCGGATGAAGATCAGTTTGCGCGTAAAAAAGTATTTAAAGGTGACCAGCTTCTTGTCCTCCCTGATCACCGGGTTGGCGGTTTGTTCCCAGGGAAGCCTGATGTTGGCGCCGAAGCTTTTCTCCGGCCCGGCCCCCTCGTGGCCGGCGTGCATGATGCCGCTGCCGGCGCCGGTGATGACCATGAAACCCGCCTCCACAATCTTCCGGCCAAACTCGACCGCCTGTTGGTATTCCATCCGCGTGGGCAGCGTGCGCGCCGAGCCGAAGATGGTCACCTTGCGCACGTGCGCGTAGGGGGCGAATAGCTTGAAAGCGTAGCGCAGCTCGCGTAAGGCGGTCTGGATGACGCGCACGTCGCCGCTGTCCTCCACGTCCGACAGAAGCTTCAGCGCGTTCTCGATAATGTCGGCGACGTTTTCTTCGTTGAATCCCCCGCCCTTAAAACGGATGAGGTCTTCGATCCGCCGTTTCAACTCGGGATCCACCGGCGGCTTCTCGGTCTTGATCATAGCCGGGGCAACATATCTGAACAGCGCACCAAAGCAATCGCGCGCTTAGAACCCCGAATGGACGGCAATAGATACAAATGCATTTTTCATTTGTGTCTCTTCGTGTCCATTCGTGAATCGATTTGTGGTCGGCGGCTCAGAAGTGCCGCAGGATGTCCGTCCGCTCCAGCTTCGTCAGGTCAGACGTCACATTCTTTTGGATCTTAGCCCGTACCGATGGGTCAAGTTCTTCCAGCAACTGAGAGTTGATTTCCCGGCTGGCCGCCAGGAAACAACGCTCCACCTCGGGGTTCCGCGCCAGGGCATTAAGCCGGTGCGCCAGTTGGCGTACCAGTCGCTTGCGCGATTCCAGTTCAATGTTGTGCCGCTCACCATCCGACATCGCGCCACCAGCTTTCATGCCGGTGCCCCGCGGAAAACGGCCGGACAAGTCCGAAACCTTGTCCACCAGCCGTCCATGCGCCTCTGTGTTGGTGAACTGTTCGAGGAACTCCAGGCGCGGAGTGCGGTTAAGGTGATTGTTATTCTCCAATTTGAAGGCCTTGAACCCTCCCAGGTCGGCCACTACAAGTAATGTGTTATTCATATTGCTGGCTCAAGAACTGACGCAGCGGCCCGGTCCCTTGTTGGCCGGAGCCCGCTCTATCGTACCATAGCACAAATCGGCCAGTTGCAAATGGAACCTCCCCGTAATCGCGTAGCGGAGCGCGGACATTCCTGTCCGCAGCAACTCCCGAACACCGGCGCGGCCCGGATTCGCTCCAATCTCGTGCGCCACAGAAAAAACCTCAGAGGGCGCAGCACTATCGCTCAGAGTCTCCCCTCGTGCGTCGCTGGATTTGTTTGATCGCCCAGTGTGCGTGCTCGGCAATGAGCGGCTCCGGCTCAGTTGCCGCCCGCTCCAGAGCCGGCAACGCCGTTTCGTTTCCCGCGTTCCCCAAAGCCACGCAGACATTTCGAAGCAGGCCGCGGCGTTGGGTGCGGAGCATCGGCGTGCCGGCGAAGCGGCTTTTGAATTCGGCTTCGTCCATCGCCAGTAATTCGAGCAGGTCGGGCGTCGTCAGGTCCGGGCGCGCGTGCGGCTTCATCAGTTGCCCCTCGCGGGCGAAGCGGTTCCAGGGACAAACCTCAAGGCAGTCGTCACAGCCATAGATCCGGTTGCCAATCAGCGGGCGCAGCTCGACCGGAATAGAACCTTTCAGTTCAATGGTGAGATAGGAGATGCATAGCCGCGCGTCCAATTGAAATGGCGCTTTAATCGCTTGCGTCGGGCAAGCCGCCAGACAGCGACTGCAGGAACCGCATCGGTTTTTTTCCGGTGCATCGGGCTCCAGCCTCAAAGTGGTGATGATCTCGGCCAGGAAAAGCCAGTTGCCCAGTCGCCGGCTGATAAGATTGGTATGTTTGCCGATGAAACCCAGGCCCGCTCGTTGGGCCAAATCACGCTCCAGCAGCGGACCGGTATCGACATACCAAAGCGAACGCGTCCCACAACAGCCGCCTTGATGATCGAGAAACTCGGTCAAAGTTCTTAATCGTTCGGCCAGAACGTGGTGGTAATCGCGGTAACGAGCATAGCGAGCCACCACACCTGAAGTGGAGTCCGTAGTCCGTCGTCCGTCGTTCGTGGCAGCTTGCAGCCGGTCCTTACCAAGGACTGCTGACCACTGATTACTGATTACTAACTCCGGACTCTGGACTGTGGACCTCGGACTCCCATAACTAACCGCCAGGCTTATCACACTCCTCGCCCCGGGAAGCACTTGCTGGGGTTGGATGCGTTTGTGCGCGTTCCTTTCCAGGTAGCCCATTGCGCCGTGTTGGCCCTCGGCCAGCCAGCGCTGGAATTTCGCGGCAGACTCCGGTGGCTCGGCCGTCGTAAAACGGCAATCCTCAAACCCCAATTCCCGCGCGCGTTCGCGGATCGCTTCCTTCATCGATGGACAACCTGCGCCAGGTGAAACTGGTGCATCACCTGGGCGGCGACTTCCCGAAGGTTGCGCCGCTCTGTGTTTACCAGCGCATCGGCCTGCCGATAATATGGCTCACGAACCACAAGCAGGTCGCGGATTTTTGCCAGCGGGTCGGTCTCGTTTAACAACGGCCGGTGCGAATGGCCGCGCACTCGTTCGTAAATCGTTTCCGGCGAGGCCCAGAGGCAGACGACAAAAGAATGCGTCTTGAGGCTCGCCAGGTTGGCCTCGTTGGCCGGCAAACCGCCGCCGGTGGCGATGACGGTCTTTTTGCGATGGCTCAGGTCTTCGACTATGCGACGTTCCCATTCCCGAAAAGCCGGCTCCCCTTCCAGTTGAAAAATATCAGCAATAGTTTTGCCCGCCCATGCCTCGATGACCTGGTCGGTGTCCAGGAAGGTAAAATGGAGTGCCTGCGCGGCGATACGGCCGACGCACGACTTGCCCGTGCCCATGAACCCGATCAGGGCAAGGTTCTGTATGCCGCGCGCGCTGGTCACGCCTTTGGATTAACGCAATCAGCTCCGTTGCGCACGCAGAATCTACCCGGCGCTAAGCGCCCGTTCAAAATCCTCCAGCAAATCTTCCGCATCCTCAATCCCGACTGAAACCCGTACCATGCCGTCGCTGATGCCCGCCCGCCTTCGCTCTTCGACCGACATCGTGCGATGCGACGTCCGGCTGGGCAAACAGACCAGGCTTTCCACCCCGCCCAGGCTCAACGCGGGCATGGCGAGTTGGAAACGCGCCAGCACGCCGTCGGCCCGCGCCGGCTCGCGCAGCTCGAAGGCGAGCATGCCACCGAACCCACGCATCTGCCCGGCGGCCACCGCATGGTCCGGATGCTCCGGCAGACCCGGATAATGCACCTGCGCCACGGCGGGATGGCGCTGGAGAAATTGGGCCAGCCGGCTGGCGTTTTCGTTGTGCTGTCGGACCCGCAACGCCAGCGTCTTCAGGCCGCGTTCCAGCTGGTAACAGCCCTGGGCGTCGAGCATGCCGCCGTGGTTCGTCGCATATTCCCTGAGTTTGCGGATGACCTCCTCGGAAGAAACCACCACCCCGGCGTTTACATCGCTATGGCCATTCAGATATTTCGTCGCGCTATGCACCACGGCATCGAACCCTAATTCAATGGGGTTTTGATTGATCGGCGTCGCGAAGGTGTTGTCGATGACGCTCAGCAGGCGTCGCTCGCGAGCCAGTTTCGCGATGCCCGCCAGCTCGACGCACCGGAGCAACGGGTTGGAGGGCGACTCCACGTAAATCAGGCGCGTGTTCGGGCGCAGCGCCGCGCTCCCGGCTTCTTCAACCGAGCGGATGAACGACAGTTGGATGCCCAGCGCCGCCAGTTCGGTCGCCACGAGATGATAGGTGCCCCCATATAAGTCCGCCTGGAACACCGCGTGGTCTCCCGGCTTAAGCCAGGCGAACAGCAGCGTCGAGATGGCCGCCATGCCGGAGCCGAAGACCAGCCCGGCCTCGGCTTCCTCCAGCGCCGCTACTTTCTCAGCGATGACCCGCTGATTGGGCACGTTGAAATAGCGCGGATAGATATTCTCATTGGCGGGGTTCGGATACGCAAAGGCGGTCGAAGTAAAAATCGGCGAGTTGGCCCCTCCCGTGCGCTCCTCGAGGTAAGTGCCCGCGTGCACGCAGAGAGTCGAGGGACGCAACCCGGCTTTGGTCTTTTTCATAAGGAATCGCCGCAAAATGGGCAGAAGCGGAACTCGGGCCGAACGGCCTTTCCGCACGAGGAGCAGGAGCGAGCGAGCTCCGGCCCCGCGGCTTCACCCGCCGCCGAAACCACGGAGGGCGCAAACGCGGCCAGTCTCATCAGCCGGCCGGATTCTTTGGCGAGCGCCTTCTCACTGCAGCCGGCCGCTTCAGGACCAAGTTTCTGAAGCACCTCCGCCGCTTCGCCGAATCGCCCAAGCGCTTCCAGCACTTTCACCGAATCGAGATGCCGGCCATGTTGTCTGAGCCACTCGACCACCGCATACCCCTTCTTTTGAAACAGCAGCACTTTGAGCACATCGTCAAAACGGTCGGCCTGCCGCAGCACGCTTTCCAGGTCCTCAACCCACCCGTACTCGACACAGGCCAGGAATATGAGGTCGAACAGGCTGGCCTGTTTCGCCGCCTCCAGCAGCGCCCCTTTTGCCTTTGATTTTGATTGCTCATCCAGCAGCGCAATCGCCCCTATGCCCAGCGCGGCGGGCCGGCAGACCCCCAAAAAGCTTTGGTCCACATCGTCCAGGTGGTTGAAGATGAGATGAAAGTGCCCCGGGTAACTGAAGCGATACGCCGGCTTGAGCGCGACCGACGGCCACCAATCGCGGGTGCCTTTTTGGAGCACCTGCAGGACTAGCGCCGGAAATTCCGGATGCGTCCGCGCGATCTCCGGATGGCCCTCGTCGGTGGCGATCAGGTGCAGAAACGCCGCCAGCTTCTGCAAGTCCAGCGCGCCTTTTCTGAACGGCTCGATGTATTCGGCGCAAAGATTGCCGAACCTCAGGTCAATGCTCGCTTCATCTCCACCGGGCGCCGCAACCGCTTTGCGGTCGAACCCCCAGCGCTCCGCCTCGCTGATGTTCCGTTGCAAATCGCGTTCGGCAATGGCCGTTTCCGCTGCCGCGTATTGCCCCCGTAAGCGTTTCGCGTCTTGCTCCGCGTGCACTTTGCCTTTGCCGAAGAGTCCCATCACTCAGCTTCCTTTCATCTTGTCTTTCGGGGCGTGGCGCAACCGCCGGAGTATTTCCCCTCCCGCCCTCGCCGTCAACTCGCCCGATGCTCATCACGTTCCACGCCTCACTAGTGGAGCTTGGTGTTTTGTGCGTATTTGGCCGACATTGCCGCCGCGACCAGGGCCTGAGCGGTCCTCTGGCTATGCTGGTAGCCGGCCCCTCCAAACGCCACCTTGAAGCCAATCACCGGCTCGAGTTGTTGCGGCTACAGTAGCCCAAACAAAGTAGTCGCGCCGGAGTTCAGAAAAAATCGCCCAAGGGCCTGGGTTTCTAGCTGGCGAGACTTCGGAGTGTTTGAGGCGCACTGATCTTCTCATCCTTCAAACGCCTGGTTTTCAGTCTCAGGACTTTTTCTTCTTGAACCGTTTCTTCTTCTCGTCCCACTCGACGTTCACTTTCAAACCGCCATTGAAAAGCTTGGACAGCGCATCCAATGCGGCCGTCATCTCTTCATTGTTCTCGAATTGAAACTTCAGCTTTCGATCGTCGCGAAGCAAAAGTTTCCAATGCCCTGCCTGGCTCGTCTCCAAAGTAATCCAGGGCGGTGGCTCGATGCTGCCTTCGCGGATTTCGGAGGTGTGCAGCTTGAAATTATGCTTGTGCTCTGTCAGCAGTTGCTCGGGAGCGGTTTGGTCCATCCGCTGCGTGGCCGCAGCATTTTTCTTTTTCGCGCGCTTCTTCATCATGGCTCCGATGAGAAGGCCCAGAAGGCCAAAGTGGGCGGTTAGAGTTTCGGGACGCGCGCTCAGGTCATCAGCCAGGACGATAAAGAACAGATCGTCTCGCCGCAGGTAAACGCGGTAAACCCGGATGGCACGTGCGGAGGCCCGCCTGGCGGTAAAACTCGCGGCAGGTTCCATGTCCTTGACCCGGTTGCCGGAAGGCGCAGTGCTTACAGTGCTACAATTCATAATATTGGCCAGAAACGAGCACAGATTGTACCATTAGTCGCTGTATGCAAACAATTCTGCCTTCCGAGTTCAAACGTCAGATGGTCGTAATGCTGGACGGCTCGCCGCACGTCATCGAGGATATGCACACCAGCGGCACCGCCCAGACCAGGCACAAACTCCACACCCGCCTGCGCCACCTGACGACGGGCCGCCTCATCGACCGCGTCTTTGGTGAAAACGAGCGCGTGCCCGTGGCACCCCTCGAAACCCGCCGCGTGACTTACAGCTACGCTCATGGCGATACGCAGGTCTTCATTGACGTAGAGACTTTCGATGAGTTCGAGTTCAGCAATGAGCTGATTGGCGAACGCCGCGGGTTCCTCAAAGAGAACGAGGAATATAAAGCTCTGCGGCTCGATGGCAGGCTTCTCGACATCGTCTTGCCGCCGCAAATCCCGCTCAGAGTGGTGGACACCGCTCCGCCGGCACGTAGCGGTCTGAACACATCATGGAAGGAGGCCAAGCTCGAAACCGGCCTCCAGGTCATGGTTCCCCTGTTCATCGCTAACGGAGATATAATCCGCGTTGACACCGTTGGAAAGAAATACTTGGGCAAGGAAACGTCGGAGAAATAGGACACGTCGAGTCCAAAAACGACTAGTCCGACTCGGCGTGCCGAACCTCGACAACAAAAGAACGAGACTTCTTCCATGCCGCCCCCTGATTGGTCCAAGTGTTCAGGTCGGCGGAAACCTGCAATTGATGGTGGAATTGGGGAGAAGACCTGTCGCCCCTGCGACCCTGCCCCGTGCGCCAAAAGTAACTGTTACCCGGGAGGGTGATTCGTTGTGCCAAAAGGGGTGTTACCCGATGGCGCTGTTGTTTTTGTTTCTTTCTGTTTGGTCTCTGTATGTTGTTGGGTCATCGATTGCAAGTTAAACGAGCAGGGGGGCGAGCTTTGAGCCCCAGCTCG
>DATMQA010000016.1:0-22771 GCA_035566895.1 Binatia bacterium | reverse complement strand
ACCCGGCGCTGACGGCGAAGGCACCGAGATAGTCGGATAGTCCCGATGGTTTCGGGGCAATGAAGTCCGACAGACAATGGTTGAATTGATCGGAGGGCTTTTCCATCTGCTGGCGGAGGAAATGGAATGTGGCCAGCACCCGGGTTCGCGATTCGTCAGTGTAAAGCTCAACATCGTCGCCAACTGAGTTTGCCGGAAAGAAGCCATAGATGGCACGGGCGGCGAGCAGTTTCTGGCCGACGATTTGGCCCAGCAGTTCTTGCGCGTCCTCGAAAAGTTTTTTGGCTTCCAAATTCTCCAGGATAGCCGGATAACGGCCCCGCATTTCCCAGGTGTGGAAGAACGGGGACCAATCGATGAAGGGGACGAGGTCCGAGAGCGTAATGCGTGATGCGTGATGCGTGACGCGAGAATCTGTTTCGGAAGTCAAAAGGCGGGCGCCGGTGAATTCCGGTTTGGGAAGGTCGGCGGCCGTCCAATCGATGGGCGTCCGGCGTTTGCGGGCCTCTGGCAGCGACAACAGCGGCTTGGTTTGGGCGGTAACGTGCTGCTGCCGGACTTTTTCGTAATCGGCGCGGATGCCCTTGACGAAGCCGGGTTTGTTTTGGGGGCTGAGCAAACTTCCCACTACGCCTACGGCCCGAGAGGCGTCCAGGACGTGGACCACGGGCTTCGAGTAGCCCGGCGCAATTTTTACCGCGGTGTGCGCCTTGCTCGTCGTCGCTCCGCCGATAAGCAGCGGGAGGTCAAGGCCCTGGCGCTCCATCTCTTTGGCAACGTGGACCATTTCGTCGAGCGAAGGTGTGATCAGTCCGCTCAAACCAATCATATCGACATTTTTTTCGCGGGCGGTTTGCAAAATTTTCTCCGAGGGCACCATGACCCCCAGGTCCATGACTTCGTAGTTGTTGCAGCCGAGCACGACTCCGACAATGTTTTTGCCGATGTCATGCACATCGCCTTTGACCGTGGCCATGAGGATGCGACCCCGGGCCTGATGGTTGCCGGAGGCCTGCTTCTCGGCTTCCATAAATGGGAGCAGGTAGGCCACTGCTTTCTTCATCACCCGCGCGCTCTTGACCACCTGCGGCAGGAACATTTTCCCTGAGCCGAAAAGGTCCCCGACGACGTTCATCCCGGCCATCAGCGGGCCCTCGATGACGGCGATCGGCCGTCCATATTTCTGCCGCGCCTCCTCGATATCTCCGTCGATGAAATCGGCGACGCCCTTGACCAGGGCGTGGCTCAGGCGCTCCTCGATGGTGCCCTTTCGCCATTCGTCCTCGGTCACTTCAGCCTTGCCCTGCTGCTTGACCGAATCGGCGAATTTAGTCAGCCGCTCCGTGGCGTCGGGCCGGCGATTGAGCAGCACGTCCTCAACCAGTTCGAGCAGGTCTTTCGGGATTTCCTCATATACGGCGAGCATGCCGGCATTAACAATCCCCATGTCCAGCCCCCCCTTTATCGCATGATAGAGAAAGGCCGAATGCATCGCTTCACGGACGGCATTATTGCCACGAAACGAGAACGAGATGTTGCTGATGCCCCCACTGACGCGCGCCAGTGGAAGGTTCTTCTTTATCCAATGGGCCGCCCGGATGAAATCGACGGCGTAATTGTTATGTTCGTCGATGCCGGTGGCGACCGTCAGCACGTTCGGGTCAAAAATGATGTCCTGGGGCGGAAAACCGACCTCCTGGGTCAGGATGCGATAGGAGCGCTCGCAAACGGCAGCTTTGCGCTCGAAGTTGTCGGCCTGGCCGCGCTCATCGAAGGCCATGACAACCACCGCGGCCCCATAACGGCGGACCAGGCTTGCCTGGCGCTTGAACTTTTCCTCGCCTTCCTTAAGGCTGATCGAGTTGACGACGCCTTTGCCCTGAACGCACTTCAATCCAGCCTCGATGACCGACCACTTGGAACTGTCAATCATCACCGGCACACGGGCAATGTCCGGCTCAGAGGCAACGAGATTCAGGAAGGTGGTCATGGCCTTCTCCGAATCGAGCATGGCCTCGTCCATGTTCACATCGATAACCTGCGCGCCATTCTCGACCTGTTGTTTGGCGATGGCGAGCGCGCTTTCATAATCGCCCGCAAGGATGAGCTTGGAGAATTTGGGCGAGCCGGTGACATTGGTGCGCTCCCCGATGTTCACGAAATTGGTTTCGGGCCGAATCGTCAGCGCTTCCAGTCCGCTCAGGCGAGTGTAAGGCTCGACTTTCGGTGGCACACGGCGAGGCAGGCCGCGCACTGCCTCGGCCAGGATTTTAATGTGCGCCGGTGTGGTGCCGCAGCAGCCGCCGACAATGTTGAGCCAGCCATTTTGGGCCCATTCGCGCAATTGCGGCGCCAGAGACTCGGGCGTCTCGGGAAAGCCGGTTGGCAGAAGCGGATTGGGCAGCCCGGCGTTGGGGTAGCAGCTCAGGTAAATCGGCGCGAGGCCGGCCAACTCTTCGAGCAGCGGCCGCATCTCTTTTGGCCCGAGCGCGCAGTTCATCCCTGCCGACAGCAGCGGGACGTGCGAGATTGAATTCCAAAAGGCCTCCACCGTTTGGCCCGTCACACCGCGATTGCTGCCGGCCTGAATAAACGTGACCGAAGCCATGATCGGAATTACCCGCTTGCCGGGCTCCGGAGTTCTGCCGAAGGGCAGCGGACTGATCCCCCGCTCTTCGAACAGCCTAAGGATGCTAAAAAACGCCGCCTTGGCGTTGAGAGTATCGAAAATTGTTTCCACCAATAACGCGTCCGCGCCGCCATCGAGCAACCCGCGCGCCTGGTCGTAGTAAGCGGCCGCAATCTCATCGAAGCTCGCCCCGCGCGCGCCCGCGTTGTTGACGTCAGTTGAAATCGAAGTGGTCTTGGTGGTAGGCCCGATGGCCCCCGCGACGAAGCAGACACGCTCGGGGTGCGCAGCCATGGTCTTATCAGCAGCGCTTCGGGCGCATTCCGCTCCGGCCTTTGACATCTCGTACGCCAAGGATTCCATTCCGTAATCGGCCAGGGAGATGGCCTGGGCGTTAAAGGTGTTGGTCTCAACGATATCCGCGCCTGATTCAAAATATTGGCGATGGATGCCCTCGATCAGGTCCGGTCGGGTGAGGTTCAAAAGATCGTTCAGCCCCTTGAGGGATCGGTGCCAATCCTTAAATCGCTCGCCGCGAAAGTCCGCCTCCTCAAGTTTGTGGGATTGGATCATCGTCCCCATTGCCCCGTCGAGGATCACAATCCGCTCGCGCAGGAGCTGGTCCACCGCTTGCCATCTATTATTCTCAGTGTTCACAGGCCAAATTGTTAAAACAACCCCAGCCGGGGGCGACGGGCTACGGCAGCCAACGTAACGGCAGCCCGCGGGAGCCGCAACTGATAAATCAACATATCCTGATACGTAGATATGTCAATATACATGTCGCTTTCTTTTCACGGTTTCAGCGCTTTGTCGCCAAGCGCAGGGAGTGCGTCCGCTCCCGAGGCTTAGTGCGGTCACGAAATACAGCACGAGTCAGCGCGCGATGACGGGCGGCACTCCAGGACGAACGGGCAATGGCCGGACCGGGGCCAGCATCGGGGGTCCTTGAATGTTTTTCGCGATAATCCAACGCAGGTCCTGCTGCAGCCGCATGGATCCCCAGGAAAAGAAAAGCAGAGAAGCGAAAAGGTCCAGGACGCAGAGTGGCGCGGGCAGAATAAGCACCAGCAAAATGGTCTTGGCGGAGGCCAGGGCCGGTTGTTTCATCGAGAGGGCCTGCCACATTCCGAACCAGCAAACCGCCAGGCAATCGAGCCAGAAGCGAAGGCAGTAAATGCCATTCAGAAACGAAACGCCCAATACGGAAAGCAATTGCTGGGAATCTCCTCCTAAGATTATGTCCAGAACATGGGCGGCCAGCGGTGCAAACAGGAGAGCGCCAAACACCAGCACCGGCCAGCGAAAAATTCGCCATATCGCCGCCAACTGTCCCTGGATGATTTCCCGGTTGGTCAAGGGGGTGGACAATAACAGCTCCAGCGAGCCGTTGCGCCGTCCTTCGGCAAAAAAGCGGCAGGCCTGGAAGGCGAACAGGACTTTTAGGATGAACCCGAAGGCGGTATGGGGCTGGTCGTCGAACCAGCCCATGGTGAATCTCCAAGCGCCGCGCGGCCGAACCGGTTCAGCGAACAGCACCATCGCCCCCCAGGCCAGTACTACCGCCCATGCCGCCCACCGCAGCCCGCGCTCTTGGCTCGTCAACCACAACACCGGGTTCTTCGATAACAATCGGGCCTTCAGCATCGCTTGCCTAATCGAAACAGAGTTTCTCCGCTGCCACCAACGCCACTTTGAACCCGCGTTTGGAAAGGGATTGAAGCGCTCGGCCCCTTCCCGCCAAATCCAGGGTAATATCCAACTGGCGACGCCGAGAAAGGTCCACGCCAGCGCGTGCGAAGCGAGCAAAGTGGTCCAGAATTTACCAGGGTGTGCTGCGTAAATGAGCTCCCTCGCGCCAGAAAATGGGAAAAAGGGACTGAGCCCCACCAGGTCGAGTAGCGCCGGCGCGAGCCCGGCTCGAGCGCCGAGGTCTGCCAGCGCCGGCAGGCCGGCTCCCAACAGCAGCAACAGCCCGAGCGTGCCCCCGAGAGCCTTTTGGGCATCTCGAACAAGTGCCGAAACGAAAACTCCGGTTGCCAGCGAAAAGAACAACGCGTTGGCCAGCGCCAGGGTCATCCGCCAAAACTCAGCACCGGTAACCCCGCCGATGAGCAATGGCAGAGCCGCCATTGGCAGCAGTGCGAAAAGGGCGTAGAAGGCATTTAGCGCGCGGGCCATGAACTTGCCCAGCACGACGTCGTAGCCGTGCAGGTCCGTGAGGAAGAGCAAGCCCAGCGTACCTTCCCGTTTCTCCTCGCTCAGGGAATCGGCGGTGAGCAAAACACCCGCCAGCAGGCATAGGCCGAAGGCGTAGCCCGTGAGGATACTGAACAAAGGCCCCCCGATGCTCGACCCACCTCCGGAAGCCCCGACACCCACGAGCGCGAAGAAGCTCACCAGCATCGCCAGTAGGGCCGTCCACCAACGCACCCGGTAAGTGCTCCGGCGCCGGACGGCTGCGCGCAGCTCACGCTGGACTATGGGAAGGAAGGTCATCCGATTGGGATTTCGGACTCTACTGGGTGCCTTTCCACTCTCTTCCTCCGGAGGTGCCCAGCAGCCGTGCCCAGAATCCGACTGGCTTGGCGTAGCGCTGTTCGGCTGCCCGACGAAAATCCTTCAGCAATTTGTGTCGCGCCGTGGCGCCAAACGCGATGTCCACCGCAATCCCCACGAAGAACCACAGCCCCAGGAAAAACCCTTCTCCAGGTTCCTGGCGCGTTCCGGGGCTCAGCGAGGTCAGTGCCACCCACATTACTACCAAACCAATCACGACCCACGGTATCAACAGGACCCGCGTCAGGCTGACCCCGGAGGCATGATTCTGTGTTTTGGCCGTCAAGCCCTGCCACATGCCAACCCAATACAGCGCCGCCAGGTCCGCCACCAGCATCCCCATCAGCGCCAGCCAGAACAGAACCCAAAGGGTGCGGTCGGCCTCGGTGCCGAGTTCCTGGGAGAGACCGGCCAGCATGAAGAGGAACTCCAAGGCCAACGCTGCCAACACCGGCGCCAGAAACTGCCGTCTCAAGGCGAGCAACTGCCCTCGCAAGATTTCCGGCACCGTCACCGTCGTCGATAGAATCAATTCGAGCGTTCCGGCTTTGCGGTCTTCGGCGAACTGGCGGGTGGCTTCCGATCCGAACCAAACCCGGAGCAGGAGATTCAAAGTGAAGGCCGTCACCAAATAAGTCGGTGTCGCCAGCCATTCGTGGCCGAACTTCGCCAGGCCCCAGGCCCAGCCGCAGGCCAGCAAACCCAGCACAGCCCAAACGGAGGCTGGTTTCAACCGCACCCGCGCGGCGAGCCAGAAGAATGCGTTCTGGTCCAGAAGGTAACGGCGAAAGGCGATGCGCTCGGCGAGGTTGCCATAAGTCCAGGATTGCCAGAGCCGGCGCCAGCGCAAACGCTGGATGCCGGCGGGCCGATCGCGCCAGGCGCGAGGGGCGATCACGCTTGCCAACGCCAGGAACACCCACGCCATGAAGTGGGTGAGAAGCATCGACCACCAGAATTTGTCCCAGTTGAACAAATACGGCTTGTCGAGAGCCAGATAGAAACTGAAGCCGACGCTCGGTAGCAGGAAGACAGGCTCGAGCTCGCGCGTTTTGCCGAACTCGGCCAGAATCGCACCGCAGGCCGGCATCAACGCCGTCAAGAACAGGAGGACCAGGCACGTGGCCGTAGCCGCAAAGAGTGCTGAACGGCTTAGCGAGGAAACGCACATGCCCAGGGCCAGGGAAAAAAAGAGGGTGTTCACCGCCACCAGGGCCATGCGTCCGAATTCACCCAACGTAATGCCGCCCATGAGCAGCGGAATGGCCAACATCGGCACCACTGCCACCACGCTATAGAACGCATTGAGGGAGGTGGCGACCAGCTTGCCCATGACCACGTCGTAACCCTTCAGGTCGGTCAGAAACAACAAGCCCAGCGTACCTTCGCGCTTCTCCTCACTCAGGCAATCGGCGGAGCGCACGCCGCTCAACAGCGCGTAGAAAACGGCGCTTCCCGTGAGGACGCAAAAGAGAGCCATGGAAATCTCGGGTGTGGGCCGGTCCTGCATCATCAAAAAAAGCCACGCGCCCAGGCCGATGACGGTCAGCGCCGCGCCAGTGCGCCCCCAATAAGTGACGCGCTTGCGCGACGCCACGCGCAGTTCGCGAATCACAATAGGCAGAAACGTCACGGCTGAAATTAAACAACAAAGTAACGAAGGAACAAAGTCTTGCCCGCGGTTGACTTGCCCGCAGATAACGCAGATTGACGCAGATGAACAAGAGTCGGATTCATCCGGAGCACCCGCAGGGCACATCTTTGTTCCCTCGTTACTTTGTTGTTCATTTTGATTTCCTCAGGTTTTCTCGAGCGGAAAGGCCCGTCGCCTGAGCCGGGTCAGGAGGCGTTCCCAACAGACTGCCGCCAGTACCAATTGACCGAAGGCCGCCCCTCCGGCGGGGAACCATTCCTCCGAGTTAGAGACCGGACCACCGCCATAGGACAACCAAAGCAACGCCTCGAGCAAACCTGCCAGGACCGGCGGCAGAATCATTCCGATCGTGAGCGTAGACAGGAACGCCGCAATAAAACTCCGGCAGCGCAAGGAGAAATAGAGTCCAATGACCGGCACGGCCAGAAACGTGCTGGCAAAAAGGAGCATCCCGCCGGCGTCGCCCGAATTCAGAAGGCCGGCAAAGCCGAAGATTGTTGAAAGATAGACCCAAATGCCCAGCAACAGGCCCATCGCCGGCAGGAATTGTCCACATAACCCACGCAGCCGTCCGGAGATGATCGCGCCTTCGCCCAACGGCGACACCAGCAGCAATTCCAGCACGCCGGTTTCCCGCTCACGCCGGAAACTGGCTGCGGCGGTGAGCGCCATGCTGCCGCCCATGAGCCAGGCCATCATCTGGTGCAGGTTGCTTTGGCCGTGCAAGGGCATGGTCCCCGTCAGCGCGACGCAATAAAGGCAGACGATCACGCCCAACCAGCTCCACATGACCAGCCGCCCGGTCCAACTGCGTTGTTCCAGCCAACCGATCGGGTTCCGGTCGAGCTTTCTCATCAGCCACCGGCGAAAGAAGGATTGAAACACAACCGGTTTGCAGAACTTGTCTTCCAGCCAAAGGATTCGCGCCGAAGGCGGTTCCTCGCGCCAGACCCGGCTCACCCGGCGCGCCACAAAGTGAATCGCCAGCCACAGCCCTATGAATGCGAACAAACTTAGGGCCGCCGAGTCCAATAGAAACTGGCGCAACGAAGCTCCCGTAAGCGTACCGACCATGGCCGACCAATCGCCGTCCCAATTGGTAGCCACGCGCAAGCCAATCAGAATATAGGAAGAAGGGTCTTCCCAAATTTCAATTAGAGCCATCGCGGACGCCATGCCAGGCGACACAAACAGCGGTAGCAGCAGCGCAAACCCAACGCACAAGACTAGGCTCAAACCGCCGGCACATATCAGCACTCTCGTCCAAACCCGGCTCAGGGAAGACGCCACCAACCCTGCGGCCAAAGCCAGGCAAATCGAACCAAAATTCACCAGCCCGGACAGCGTAACTTCGGTCGAACTGATTCCGCCCAGCAGGAAGGCAATCGCCACTACCGGCAGCACGACCAGCCACAGCGTCAACGCTCTCAATCCGTGCACCAGCCCCTTGGCGACGACAATATCTTTCGGCCGCAGTGGCGTCAGGAACAACAGCCCCAACGTGCCGTCCCGGCGCTCGCGGCTGATGCAATCCGCCGTCAGGAACGGAATAAAAATCCAGATCGCCCAGAAGAGAGTGAAGTGGAGGTCGGCAAACAACCCGCCGCCCACGTTTTGTCCGAGGCCGTGACCCAGGACGAATACGGCGCTGGCCCCGAGGGCCGCCAGCACGCCCAGCACCCGCAAATGAAACGTGCTGCCCTGCCGCGCCGAGGCGCGCAGTTCGCGTTCCACCATGGGCAGAAAAGTCATCGCCCAAACCGGAACCGAACAACCAAGCAACCAAGGAACGAAGATGGGCCCGCGGATGACACAGATTTACACGGATAAATCGGAATCCGTAGCATCTGAGTCATGTCCAGGCGCCCTCCTTGTTTCTTCGTGGCTTTGTTGGTCATGCCGGAACTGTTTCGCGGTTCGGATTTAGCCGGGCGCTCCGCGAATCCCGCTGGTCACCTCACGAATGGTTTCGACGATTGTCTGGCGCAGATTGAGCGCCGCCGGTTCAACCCCCGCCAATTCACCTGCCAGACGCTGCCGCGCAAATCGAATCAGCCAAAGATAAAAACAGAGAATGGCAATATCCATTAGCGGGCTGGCCAAGGCTGACAACCCCGCCGCTCCGGCGGAACTGCCGCCCGCCAGCGCCGAGCAGAGCACAGCGCAGAGTATGGCGGCCAAACAGGGGATGCCTTTGGCCACAGTGACGGTCCGCACGATCGCGCCCGCCTGCCCGCGCGCACGCAGACCGAACCAAAGCGCCAGCCAGCAAAGGGCCTCCGCTCCAAAAAACGTGTTCGCAATGCAGAGCAACGAGGCCACTGCGTTATAGGCGGGCCAACCGCCGCCCCCGCCGAACATCGGATCGAAGATAGCGAGCGCCCGCGGGAGCATCGGCGCTTGCATCACGAGCACCGGCCACACGAAAAGCCGCTTGAGCACCTTCCATTGTTCGGCGACGAGCGTTGCCGCTCCCAACGGGGTGGTCACCAAGGTCTCCAGCTCACCGCTGCGGCGGCCGGCTACGAAGAACCGGCTGGCGACCCAGGCAGTGATGGCCGCCCCGACCAAGCCTGCCGCCGTTCCCGGCGGCCAAGACAGCAGCAACGAAGTAGAGCCGCCCAGAGAACCGACGGGCTGCTGAGCCAGCGGCACCCAGCCGTGGTAAGCGAGCGCCAGCACCGCCATGCTCCAAATGCCCGCATTCAATCCATACTGGCGATAGACCAGCCATTCGATCGGGGTAGCCTCTGACCTGGTCGGTTGCCAATGCCATAGACCCAACGCGTGTGGATCACGCCGGGGAATTGAGGCGGGTGCGGTGTTTTCCAGCGTATCCTTTTCCACCGCACCCCTGTCCTCTCCCTTGGCGAGAGGGATTTCCGCAGTCAGACTCTCGTCCACGGCGCCCTCCATCCACATTCGAATCCGCTGCCACAACGAACGCGACGGCTCGCCCTCCTGGCGCACGAACCGGCGAAGGCGCACGCCCGCGCCCACGACGAGCAACCAGGCCAAGCCGTGCACAGCCACCAGCGAGGTCCAGTATTCTCCCGGCGACACGCGGTAGGAAATGTCGCCCGCCAAAACCATCAGGACCAACGGACTGACCAGCCCGATTGAATGGACTACGCCCCGGCCGAGAATGACGAACACCAAATAAGGAATCACCAGAACCAAAAGCACCAGCACGAGCGCTGCGCGGGCTGCTTTGAATCGCTCTCGTTGCACGGCTGACGCCCACAACCCCGCGCCGAGGGCAACCCAGAGCGTATCCAACAAGGCCAATCCCTCGCGAAATGCGTCACCGCCCGTCACGCCGCCGGCCCAGACTGGGATCATCAGCACCGGCAGGAACGCCGCCAGCGCACAGAGGCTGGTCAGGCCCAGCGAGCCTAATTTTCCCAGCAGCACATCCAGTGGCCGAATGCGGGTGAGCAAGAGCAACTCGAGCGTGCCCTCCCGCCGCTCGCTGCTGATGGCGTCCGCCGTCAAGAGGCAGGCGCTGCAACTCACCAGGAAGGCGGCGGCGACCACGCTGTTGAAGACAAATTTGCCGAGCAGGCCGGAGTTGCTGAAAGCCTCGGACAGGAGCGACTGCAAACAAATCAACACGCCCACCAGCGCCACGGCCAAACGCGTCCAGTAAGTGGCCCGGCGGCGCGCCCGCACGCGCAACTCACGTTCCAGTATGGGCAGGAAAGTCATGGTTGCAGGTTGAAAGCCAAACGTTGCAGGTTTTCAACTTGCAACGTTGCAACTTTCAACCTGCAACCTCAGATCACTGCGTCTCGCCCCGCGTCACCCGCATAAACACTTCCTCCAGCCCGATTTCATCTTCGCGCAATTCAAGCAGGCGGGCGCCGCCATGAACCAGCACATCGGCCACAATGCTGTGGTCGGTATCATGGTTGGCCAGCGTCACCTTGATTTCGCCATCCGTCGCGGTAGCTTCCGCCACTTCCGGCCGCGCCTTCAACAGTTCGAGCGCGCGGGCCTGGTCGCTCGACACGCGCACCCAAACCACGCGGCCCTGGGACATCTGGTCGCGCACACCCTGGACTGGGCCGCTGTAAATCAGTTGGCCCTTTTCGATGATGGCGACGCGATTGCACAGCGTTTGGAGCTCGCTCAGGATGTGGGAGGAAATGATGATCGTTTTGCCAAGGCGCTGCAGTTCCTGGAGAATGGCCATCATCTCGATGCGGGCGCGCGGGTCCAGACCGCTGGCCGGCTCATCCAGCAGCAGCAACTGGGGGTCATGAATCAGCACCCGCGCCAAACCGAGCCGTTGCTGCATGCCCCGGCTCAACGCGCCGATGAGCGAACCTTTCTTCTCGCTCAAACCCACCAACTCGAGCACGTCGTTGACGGTTTTTTCCCGCTGCACCGTGGGAATTTTGTAACACGCGCCGAAGAAATCGAGGTACTCGGTCACCTCCATGTCCTTGTACACGCCGAAAAAGTCCGGCATGTAACCGATAACGTGGCGCACGGCATCAGCTTCGCGCACGACGTCATGGCCGAGCACCTGGGCTCGGCCCGCCGAAGGTGCGAGGAACGTGGCCAGAATGCGCAAGGTCGTGGTCTTGCCAGCGCCGTTGGAACCGATGAAGCCGAACAGATCTCCTTTATTGACCGTCAAATCCAGCCCGTAAAGAGCGGCGATATTGCCGTACATGCGGGTCAGCCCATAAGTCTGAACGGCGGGAATGGGGGGAGCGGTGTCAGTCATAGGTAGGCATTAGTCCACAGTCCACAGTCCACAGTCCACGGTTTACAATCCCGCGGTTCGGGCACAGGTCTGAGGAAGGCAGCTTCTAAAGGATTCATTTGAATTTGCGGCCGCGCAAGGCCGATTGGCGAAGGTACTCCATGAAGCCGAAAACTAATCGGCCGACTTCATCGGCCTCCGTATAAAGATGATTGAAAGTCGCCGGATTGATATAAACCTGGTCCAGAGCGACGTAGAGATGGGATTTAACCTCGCGACAGGAGCCTTTTGAGGTTGAAAGGAACTGGATAAACTCCTTGTCGCCACCCCGATCGAAACCCTCGGCGATGTTCGCCATCGTAGAGACCGAAGCTCGTTGAATTTGTCCCTTCAAACCGAAGTCCTTTGCAAAAGCTCCGGTCCGCGTGCAGGCGTAGATGTCTTTTGTCAGCAGCCGCGCCTTTTGCCATGCGACGATGTCTTCAAACCTCGCGATTGTGTTCATTGGTTGTTCCTTTCTGACTGAGTTGCTGTTCTGGGATGTTTTTACTTTGACCGCGAAATCATCATAGACTGCGGACTGTGGACTGTGGACTTCATTGGACTACTTCACCTCCACCGCCATTCGCCACAAGGTATTCCGATGGCTGCGGCGCGGCGAAAACTGGTACATCGGTTTAATCGGCGCGTAATCGCCCGCCCAGGCCAGAAGCAACGCGCTCCCGTGCTCGACGACGGCGGAAACATCGGAGCCGGGAGGGGAGATGAAGTTGTTGCCGTAATTCTGCTGCTGGTGCAGTTGGGACAGAAACGAGGCCGCCATCGCGCCATCAGGCAGGTTCGGAATCCGCCCGCTCTCACTGGAGCCGAAAGCGTGCTGCCGCTCGCTGACCGCCTGCTGGAAAAGCGAACCCTGCGAGTTGACGTATTGGCGCCAGGCCATCCCCTGCCCTCTGGTTACTTTAACGGTTTTGCTCTCCCCAGGCCCGACCTCGCCCAGACTGATGATCCGTTCCTCGACGACGAGCTGGAGATTCGTCAGCTTTCGGTCCGTGCGATTGCTCAGTTCCGCTTGCCAGCCGTCGCCTTCCGGGCGCACGGTGAAATCCAGCGGCACGGACGCCGCGTGCCACCAATCGCTCACGAAGAGCTGGCTGGTCCAGACCGGGACAAAAATCTCCGCTTTGAAATTGTCTCCGTTTTGCACAATCGTCGCCTTCTCGCTCGATTGCCCCCCGCCATAGAGCCCGGCGAACTCGCCGCGCAAGGCGGCGCACTTCTGACGGCTTTCCAGAAGATAACGCTGGTTGGAGGGCGCATAGACCGAGGAATAAGTGCGGCCGCGGAGTTCCGCGCGGTCGCCGTTGAGCAGCACATCCACCACGTGCAGATCGTTCCATTCAGATTCGCCGGCGCGCAGCTTGTAGCCGATGAAATAAATGACGAGCGAGAACAGCACGACGTAGCAGGGGAAGGTGATCCAGGTCAGCATCGGTTTGCCGATGCGCTTGAGCCAAAACTGGTCCAGGGGCCCAATCACGACGAGGTAAACGAGCAACAACAACAGCAGCCAGCCCACCGGCAGCTTGTGCACCTGCGTGCTGTCAATCATCGCGCCGAAGATGCCGTCGCTGCTCCATCCGCCCTGCTGGCTGTAATCGGAAGACACATACCAATCGCCGGGCACCTCGGCCAGCTTGGCCCAAAAAGTCGGCAGGTTTTTCCACGAGCGCACCGGCTCGCGTTCGGGGCTGAACATCAGCGCGGTGACCCGCCCCCGCCCGCGCTGGGCCGTCACCATCAGCGGGGTGTCCCCCGCCGTCACCTCCGCGGCGCCATCGCTAACCGCGCCGACCGCCACCTGCAGCGGCGCCGCTTCGAAGTCCAAATCGCTGTTCAAATTGGCGAAGGGATTGCTGCCGGAGATCTCCTCGCCGGAACCCGTGCGGGCACGGCCGAACTGCCGCCGGTAATCGGAGGACTGGGAAACATTGGTCGGCCAGGAATCACGGCGCAGCCAATCCTGCAACTCGGTATGCTGCTTGATAGTCTTGAGGTCTTTGAGGTCGCAGGGAAACAGCTTTTTGAGCCACGGCGTCGAGTTGATGTCCGAGGGTTGCTCGACCCCGACGATAAGGTGGCCGCCGGCGTAAAGCCAGGCATAGAGCGCTTTAAGCTGGGCCTCGTCGTGCAGGTCGGAAGCCCGCTCGGAATTCAAGTAAATGCAATCCAGCCGCTCCAGGACCAGCGGATTGTCCGGAAAAATGGACGGCTGCAACCGCGCCGCCGCCGGCTGCATCTCGGCGTGCTGCGGCAGAATCGGTTTGATCGGAGGCGTCCAGCCGGCGCCGCGCGAGAGTGAGCCGATGAGTGGCGTGCCGATGGCGATTTGTTTGGTCGGCCGCAAGTTGGGTTGTTCGGCGCGCACTTTGCCGCGCTCATCGAGCAACCGCACGTCCCAGGAAGTGAAGCCGCGCGCCGCCGAGAAGACCGGAATCGTAAATCGTTTGAGCGTGCCGGTGGGCAGTTCCACCACCATTTGCCGCGTCTGGCTCTGATTATAGGTCCCGCCATCCACCTCGACCGTCGCCATGAAAGCCGGTCCGTCGTTCTTGACCTCGCACACCACGGGAAACCAACTCGCCTCCGGAACGACGCCGTCGTAGCCGAGAAACACGTCGAATTGCAGCGCCGCCCGGGCTGGACCGACCACCCCGCAAACAACGAGCAGAACGGCAGAGAGCAGCCAGCTCCTCACCCGACAGAGACAAAGTGCAGGATTCATCCGTTTGTTCTCCCCACCGCATTTTCCGGCGCGATCACTTGTGACCTGGCTATTGTATAAGCAGACCGTCCGATCTTAGCAACGTTCAATTCGGCAATTTGTTGCTCTGAAAAAGAAGCGCCGCAGGCATTTGGACCGGGTGCGCCCCAGGACATCACGCCAAAATCATGGGAAGAACTAACAGCATGGTTTTACTTCCCTGTGTTTCGTGGTTCAGGTCTGGACACCTCCGCCGAATGCACCACTCAGACTAAGGCAGGCAAGCGACCCACCCCAACTCTCTCCGCTTATGAAGGGGAGAGGGAGAGCCATCGGGGCACCAGGCCTCCTCTTGCCGTGTCCCGCAAGGCGAGAGGCCCACGCGCGGTGAGAACGACAGTCGAGGCTGTTTGGGTGGAGGAGCTCAACAACAAGCGGACGCATCGACAGCGGGTGTCCAAAGTCCGCCGCTCATCGTCACAACTACACCCGTTGCGCTGCGCGCCACGCGTTCCGGAAAACCTTAGCGGCCCAGGGGTGCTCGCGGCCGCGCTCAGTCAGCCCCTGCAGTTCCGAGAGCGCCTGGAACGGCTGGCCCAGCTTTAGCCAGAACTCGGCGCTCTTAATGCGCAAGGCATCCCTGATGGTGATTGGGCCTCCACAAGCTTTCATAGCTTTGGGGCTCTATCACACACGAAAGCCCCAGCCCCGCCAATGGGGTGTTCGCCCTACTCACAAATGGAATCGCTGTCTCACTCCCCGGCAACGGTGACCTCGATCGGCGACTGCAACCCCTGGGCAAATTGCTCGACCTGCGCGCGCCACGCCTCTTCACTGGCGCATTGGCCGCTCTTGTCCCAGGCAAACCCGGCCCAGTGCGAAACCGTGTTATCCGGTCCCACCTTCACCAGCAAGAGGTTATTCAGTTTGTCTTCCGTTTCCTTTTGCAAAACCTTCGGGTCCACCAGCAGCGCTACGCCTTGCATTCCCTGGTTCTTTTCCATCTTCTCCCAGCTCACCAACGTGCCGCGTTTGGCATCGAACTTTTTGTTCTCACCGGCCACCTTCTTCAGCCCGATCGCACAGGTCAAAGCTCCCGCGTCCCCCTGCGCTTTGAAGAAACTCTGGAAATGGTCGAAGTTGCTGCCGGCATCGAGCGCGATGCGCTTCACCTCCAACACCTTCGTCCCGTTCACGTCAAATGGTTCATAGACCAGTTCGAACATCACCCGGAGCGGTCCGTCGGCCAGCACGCGCGAATCGACAAAGTTCTTCGACACCCACAGCTTGCCGTCGGCCCAAAACCCGTTGCCGCCGCAACCGCGGCTCGTGCCCGCCGAATAGAAATCCGCTCCCTGGCCTGTATCCGAGTGGTAATTGTCCACCATGAACCATTCATCAATGACCATCTGCGGCACGCGCTTGGACCAAATATCCACGGCGCTGCTGGTCAGCGGTTCACCGGCCCAGGTCTCCAGGCCTTTGCCATACATCCGGTGCGCAATCCGGTCATTCTCCCAGGCAAAATCGTCGAACCGCTCCCGCACAAACCGGCCATGCGCCCGAAACTGTTCCTTTTTATAGACCTGCTTCCCGCCCGACGACACCGTGAACGTCTTGGTTTCGCCCGGACCGAAATCGGCCTGGAAGATCACTACATCGGGTTTGTGGTAAGCGTCGAAATCCGTGTCCACCGCCTGGCAGAGCACGGCTTTGCCGGCGCTGTCCTTGACGTGAATCCTTTGCAAGTTTGCCTCGCCCAGCGGCGCCAGGTCTTTGGCGGACAGCTCGATGGTCTGGCTGGTCCGTGCCAACTGTAGCTTGTTGGTCGCCTTGACGGTGAGCTGGGCGCCTGCGGCAAAACCCGTTGTCGGCAAGGCGGCGAATAGAGTGAGGAGGAGGACGTTGCGGGTTCTACTCATAAATGGCGGTCGGTGCGTGGTTTTGAGTCACGGATTCTGCGGGCCCCAACATGCCCACAGCCTACCGGTTCAACAAGGAGAAAACGGTTCGACTCGGCCGGAGCGCGGACTTTCCTGTCCGCAGCAACTTCCGGATGCGACCGCACTTTGCTTCAAATAGCGTGGAAAGAGCCAATTTAAGCGCCGAGACGCGATGGACGCAGAGCGGAAAGCCGCAACCGAGGAGAGAGGACGAGCACACTGATATCGGAGCGCGGCCTTTAGGCTGCAGAACGTGACTAAGCAACAGGAACAACCGGATCGCGTCGCCACATTACCCGCTCTGCAGCCTAAAGGCCGCGCTCCGATGCCTCCGCAAATTCTTCGCAGCTTGCGAGCATGTTGGAATATTGCAACGCAGAGAAAACACCCTGCGCGAAACCTCTGCGTCTATCGCGTCTCGGCGGTTAAATTGGCTTTTTCCGAGCGATTTGCGGCGCTGGCGTTCGGGAGTTGCTGCGGACAGGAAAGTCCGCGCTCCGGCCGCCCTCGCTGACCGATTACTTCAGCTCGCTCACCCCTTCCCCGCGAACATCGCCGCGGCGCGCCGTTCGATCTCCTGCGGCGGCACATCCTCTTTATGTGTCGCGATGGTCCACTGATGTCCGAACGGGTCCGTGAACGTGCCCGAACGATCCCCGTAGAACTGGTCCTTGACCGGCTTGAGCACTTTAGCCCCCGCGGCGAGCGCCCGCTTGGCGACCGCATCCACGTCCTCGACATACACCGCCAGCGTGACCGGCGTTCCGCCGATGGTCTGCGGGCTGCGCGCGCCAATCTCCGGATATTCATCCGCCAGCATGATGCGCGAATCGCCAAGCTGCAGCTCCGCGTGCCCGACCTTGCCGCCGGGCATGCTGATGCGCATCAACTCGGTCGCGCCGAATGCGCTCTTGTAAAACTCGATGCCCTTGGCGGCGTTCGAGAGAATCAAATACGGGGTCACCGTGTGATGCCCGTCCGGGATAGGTTTCACTTTGCTTGCCATAGATTAGATTTATTGCCTCAATTTACGTGTACGCCCAAAGCAGCCGCCGGCCAGGGCGGCAATCGGACGATGACCGGATTATCACCTCGCTCTGTGGAAAAAGCAAGCAGTGTAGCATAAGACGACGTAGGCATTGTAGGAGACGACGTCAGGAGTCTCTGATCAAAAGGAAGGCGTTTTTGGTCGTTACGCAAAGGATTGATCAGAGACTCCTGACGTCGTCTCCTACAATGTCCCGCCTACAATGCCCCTCGCCTCCTACAATCCTCACTTCTGCCAGCTCAAAATATTGTCCCGGTTTGGCTCGCGGTTGGCCTTTTCCTTGGTATCCAAACGCCGGTCGGGTCCGGCCGACCACACCATCACCGGCACTGTTGCTTCAAAACAGACGTTCCCCCGGCCATCGACACTCCGGAACAACCCGTTGAGCCCGCGCCCTGGCGCTTGCGGGTCCTCCGAAACCGCCGGCTCCCGATAGAAAAAATCCCGCGCGCGCCCGTCCCCGTTGAGATCCAGCGTCACCGCATAAGGGCTGCCCCACGGGTCGCGGTAAATCCCATCCACCCCAACCCCGGGCGCCGCGTTGGTGCCGCCGGGCATATTTGGATTGAGGAATTTGTCTCCCCGCGGGTTCTTGAGATGGCTCCGGTTGATGGTTGGCGCGCCGTCACCGTAACTCTCCAAATCCAGCAGCACCGCCATCACCTCGGCGTTGTTCGTCAGGTAAAGACTCGGTCCCGCCACCCAAGTGCCCGTTTCCTCGATCACGCCGCCAAAGGTTACATCCTCGTCCAACGCACCCGCCGCCTTGATCGCCTCATCCGAGACCGGAAACCGGCCATACAACGACTGATACTCGCTAATGCCGGACACGAGTTGCGCCTCCTCCAGCCGTGCGCGCTGCACCTTGCTCTGGCGCCCCACCCGAGTGAGCGCCGGCAGCATCATGGCAGCCAGCACGCCGATTACTGCCACCACCACCAGCAGCTCAACCAGCGTCATCCCCTTTGAATACCGATGCTGTTGAACAGGAGGAAACGGAGAGAACAGAGGGGTGAAGCCGAACTTTGTTTTCAAGCTCGCAAGGCTCACTGGATCGTAATGCATCATACGCACCTTGGTACCGCATTCTGTTGGGTGGCAAGCTCAGTTATCTCTGTTTCCTCCTGCTCCTTCTGGGTAGTTATGGCTTATGCGTTGTCGCGCTTCTCACCATGGTGGGGCTCCGCATCGGAGCCCCGACTCTTTGAACGGGCACCCACGTTTGGGCCGGAACCCAAACGGGGCGATTGGTGTAGCCCGACTGCCCGGCACCGGCCCCACCCTGGCTGTTTTGGCCAACCCCGTAACCAGCGGGATACATCCTCTGGCCCGGGAATGCCGCTCCGTTCGGGTTGGCCGCGAACGGCCCCTGCCCTGACGCTCCATCTCCCGTGCCCGGCGGCTGTCCGGCTCCGGAATCATTCGCCACCAGCGCGGGCGCCGGAGGCGCAGCGTTCGTCAGCCCACCTCCCAAACGCGGCGGGGCCGGCCGGGGCGGCAACGCGACGACGCGGCGTGGCGGCAATGCCGGAGCAACCACAGGCGGCGGCGCTGCTACGGTCGGGCTCTCTTCTACCTTTGCCGGCGCCGGGAGCGCGACCACCTGCTCTTCCAGGCGTGGCGCCGCAGGCGTGTGCCGGACGATTTTCGACGCGAACGTGTACGACGGGGCCTTTGGCGCGGGCCGTGGCCAGAAATGCACCGCCGCCCCGCTCGCCGCTGCCAGCGAGAACGCGAGTGCCGCGGTACCGGCGACCTTCGGCCAAATCGATTGCCGGAGCGCCTCGTGCAGCAGCGCATAAACCGGGGTGGACATCGCGGCTTTGCTCAACGCCGCGGCCGCCACCGAGGCGCCGAGCCCTTCCGGCGCCAACTGCGCCGCGTGCGTCGCCAGCAAACCCGTGACCGCCACCGCGGAGAGAGCCACGCCCCGTTTCAACAGCAGGCGGCGGAGCTTGCCCACCGCGCGCGACACCCGCTTCTGCGCCGTGTCTTCGCTCAAGCCCAGCGCCAGTCCCACCTCGCGCATGCTTTTGTTTTGGAAATAGCGCAGCAGCACCGCCCCGCGGTCCGCCTCCCCGAGCTGCGCCATCGCTTCATCCAGGAATGGCGCCATTTGTTCCCAACCCGTATTCGGTTCGGCGATTTGCATGAGCAGAGCCTCCTGTTCGCGCCGGCGGCGGCGGTGCTCGTTGCGCAGCGCCTTGGCAGCCGTATGACGCGTCGTTCGATAAAGCCAGCCGGCCAGCAGTGTTTTTTCCGGCAGCCGCGACGCCTTCCGGGCCAGGATGATAAACACCACCTGCGTCACGTCCTCGGCCAGCCCCGCATCGCCGACCTGCCGCAACGCCGCCGAATACACCAGGGGCAGATGCCGCTCCACCAGCTTGCGAAAGGCGGCTTCCGATTGCCAACCGGCATACTCCTGCAACAGCTCCCGGTCATCCATAACCCGTTCTTTACCTTTACCATTAAATCCCCGCCCCAGGCAATTTCCGACAAAATTCTTACGAATCAAATGGAAGCGGGCGCATTTGGTCAGTAGCACCACGGGACATAGGAAGACCTATCGTATCCTCGAAGCGTGAGCCAAAGAGACCCCTCATTTAGTCTCGTTTTGGACGTCGGGCCGCTTCGGGGCAGCGACGCGGGGCAGCCGGGCGGCGAGGTTCAGGAACCAGAGTAGTTTGGCGGGGCGGCGCGCGAGCATCGCCTCGAGTTTCTTTTGGTCGAGTTCATTGAGGAGAAGACAGATGTGTTTGACTTCGGGCGGCGGTTCGGGCCGGCCGGCGTTGGCCTGGCGCCAGTTCTGTTCGGCGAGCCAGTCCTGGTAGTCGGCTTTTCGCCAGCGAGAGAGATTATCTTTGTTGAGGCCTTTGCCGGCGTCACCCAGTTTGGCGATGATATCGGCATACGGGACATTGTCCTGGAGCATGAGGTTGATTTGATCGCGGATGGGCTGACGCAGGTGGGCAATTTTGCCGGCGCGGCGGCGATGGACGAGGGAGCGGAAGGGAGGGTTCATGGGGTGATGGATTAATGGATTAGTGGATTGATGGAATGGTGGATGGTTGATTTTCATTTTTGCGAAAGCGGGTCTCGAGCAGAAAAAATGTTTCGAGCTCGGGATTGGTCAGGATTGGTGAGGATTGGTCGGGAATAGTCGGGGCCATCGGATAATCGTGAGCTGTCCGGGGCCGAGCCACCCATGGATGAGCGAACTTATCCGCGAATACCCGCTGTTACCCGCCGTTAGCTGCGGGACGCTGCTGCTGGTCCTCTCTGCCGCCGGAGGGAGGTCCTGCCGGGAATCGGCGGGAAAAGGGAATAAGGCGGTTTTTTCCATGATTTCTCGATAGTGGCGGTGCCGGCTGGCGGCGTGGCCGCTTTTGTTCCTGGGTTGATGGTTGTTTCGGGGGCGACCTGCAGCAAAAAAGCATCGTGCCTCTATATATTAAGGCATCGAGATCTTCGCGATTGAGCGCTTTTTTTGAAAATTTCACTCGGGCGAATCCTGAGGATAAGGAGACCTGTTGGTTTGCAGGCAGGCAGAGGACCTTACGCGGCGTCGGACGGCGTGGATTATGCTGTCTTTTTTGTGAGATTCAGAAAGGGAACCTTTGTTATGGCCGGAAAAGACGTATTGGCCGCGGAAGCGAGCCAGAGGCTGGAGCCGAAACGGGCGGTCAGAGTGGACCTGCGCGGGTGGATTTTGGATTGCCAGCACGAATGGGAAAAAGCGGCAATCGAGCTGCTGTATGAGCATGGGGTGGCGTATGCGCGCGACCAAATTCGGCGGCGACGATGGCGCCGGTCCAACAGCCGGGTGCTGCCGCATGGAAAAGATGCGGAAGGAATCGCGGCGGAGGCGCTGAACGAGGTGGTGTCCGAAGGAGGTCTGGAGGAATCTTGGACTGGCGAGGTGGTGTTGCCCGGTCGTGACGGCAGGGGCGGCGTCAGGGCAAGGAAACCGACCCGGATTTGGCACGACGGAGAGCATCCGCGCGACAGGCTGGAGCGGCTGATAAGCGCAGAAGTGCTGCGGCTGTCACGGTTGAAGGAGAACAAGGTGACGGTAAGCGAGTGGGACGTGCTGCCGGCAAGAGCGAGCGGGGGAGTGGTCAGCGTGTTTGCCGCGATGGCGGGTCGAATCCCAAGGCCGGATGAGGCCTTGATGCAGAAGGAGGATTTGGCATTGCTGGAGCAGTTCAAGGAGGATTTTGAGGCGTCCTTGGGGCAGGAGAAAGGGCTGCGGAAGGTGTTTCGGTGTATTTGGGATGGGACAGAGAAGCGGGATGAGATCGCGCAAGCGCTGGGACTGAGTCCAGCGCGGGTGGCAGGCTTAAGGAGGCGTTTGAACCGGAGGGTGAGGGAATTCCGGGAACAGGCGAGCGGGGATATGGGGGAGATGTTGCGAAGGCTGTGCGGGGGGAGGGGCGGGGTGGGGGTGGATGATGGATGATGGATGATGGGGGGCGGCGCAGTGATGCGTGATGCGTGATGCGTGAAACGTGAAACGTGATGCGTGAAAGCCCCGGCGTCCCCCGCCGAGGGCACCCCAAATCCCTCACATTTTCAATCATTCTCGACAAAAATTCGCACCTCTGCTTTCATAAACACGCACCAATCATGAAAACAATACGAACTACCTTATTGATCGTGCTGGCAGTCACGGCGATTTCGAGCGCCTGGGCTGAAGATAATGAAGCCACGAAGAAAGACCTCGCCCGGTTACAAGGGGAATGGTCAATGGTTTCCGGCACGGCGGACGGATATCCGATTCCGGCGGAAATGATTCCCAATTCCAAGCGGGTCTGCAAAGGTGACGAGATAACGGCGACTGTCGGAGGGCAGCTCGTCTTGAAAGCCAGGATTACTATCGACCCCTCGAAGCAGCCGAAGACAATTGATTACGACGTCCTCGACGGTCCGACCAAAGGGAAGAAGCATTTGGGGATTTACGAATTGGAGGGCGACACGTTGAAGTCCTGTTTCGGCGCGCCCGGGGCGGAGCGGCCGACAGACTTCACGAGCAAGCCGGGCGACCAGCGCACCTCGACGGTGTGGAAGCGAGCCAAGGCGGATAGCAAATCGAAGGAGAAATGAACTCCTGCAACGGTTCGCCGTCTTCCATAACCTGAAATAGTTTATCCGCCATGAAGTTCACACGCACCTTTGCACTCGCTGGCCTGTTCCTGGTGAGCTGTGGTCAGCGACCCCCGCCTGTGCCGGCGGACTTGGAGGCGAATCGCAGCTTGCCGGGGAGGTGGCTGATGGATTTCGGCGACAGCGTGGGCCATTTCACCAGCTCGATCACGATCGCTTCCAACGGAACCTACATCTGCCACATTACCGTCGCCGTCTCGAACCGCGCGTCAGACCGCAATATAATCCAGGGCAGGTATGAGGTCAAAAACGGAGTGCTTTACGACTTCGTTAAGACGAACAGCAACACGAATA
>DATMQA010000015.1:0-26242 GCA_035566895.1 Binatia bacterium | reverse complement strand
AGTTCGCCGATATACTTCAGCTCGCACCCGGATCTCGTTTGCAACTCACGAAACTCTTCCAATCCTCGCGGCGGTAGCGAATTGAAATGCTTCGAGAAAATACCCCTTGTTCAACGGACTGCTATCTTTTATCGGCTTTGACTTGTAGCTTCAGTTCGGTTGCCTTAAGTCCCGGAGACGTGGCTTTGAGAACAATCGTACCTGGCTCGCCCGTCGAGCGAACGATCGCGAGGCACAACCCATTATAAGCGCTGTGGTCCTTGGCCTGGAAGGACTCGAAGCAAGTGGCGTCGCCATTGTCAGTGGCAATGATCTCGCCCGGGCCGCTGATCTCAAAAGAGATATGGTTCTTTGAGCGAGGAACCTGAAGTCCACCTTTGTCCGCGACGGTCGCGGTGACGTAGCTCAGGTCCTGGCCGTCGGGTTTGAGCGTGGTGCGCTCGGGCGCAAGCAGGAGCTGCTCGGCGGGGCCGGTGGTGCGGACCGAGTCATGCGCCCAACGGGTGTGATGGTTGAAGGCTACCACTTCCAACACCCCCGGTTTATAGACCACGTCGTCCCACCTGATGCGATAATCGAGCGGACCGCGTTTCTTGCGGCCCAGCGATTTTCCGTTGAGAAACAGCTCGGCTTCATCCCCCGAAGTATACACGTGGACGGGCGTCACCTGGCCGATGCGGTCGGGCCAGTTCCAGTGCGGCAGGATGTGGGCCATATGCAGGTCCGGCCGCCAGCGCGCCTGGTAGAGGTAGAAACGATCCTTCTTGAACCCGGCCAGGTCGATAATGCCGAAGTACGAGCTGCGCGAAGGAACCTGGATTCGCCCCTGTTCATTGAAGTCCTTCATCAGGCGAGCCCTTTCTGCCGGGTCGGTAAAGTTGAGCAGGTCGGCGACGTCCGTATTGCGCCGCCGCTTCTTGCCAGTGTCGTTGTTAAAGCTCGGGTTCCTGATGTCGCCACCGTAAGGGGTTGGCTCACCCAGGTAATCGAAACCGGTCCAGACAAATTCGCCCGCGACAAAGGGAAACTCATCCTGACCGTGGAACTCCCTATCCGGGGGGGTCGCCCAGGGCGGCGCATAGAGGTCGTAGGAACTGACCTGGAAATCGGCGCGACCCTGGGCTTGGTTGGTGCTGACCGGGAAGAAGTATTCGCCACGCGAACTCACGCACGAGGCGGTCTCGCTGCCGAAAAGCGCAAGGGCGGGATTGGCCTCGCGAAATCGGCCATACTCGTAAGGCCGGTAATTGTAGCCGAACACATCCATTTCCTTTTGCCATCCGTTGTAGCCCGCGCGGCCATTGTTGCAGGCGGAAGTGACGGGCCGGCTGCGGTCTTCCGAGTGAACGATGGCCGCTAATTCGCCCGCCATTTTCGGCCCATTGGGCGAGCCTTGTTCGGAGATCTCGTTTCCGATGCTCCACAAAATAATGCAGGGATGATTGCGGTCGCGGCGGATCATTGCGCGGAGGTCCTTCTCGTGCCAATCGGCGAACAGCAGGTGGTAATCGTTCTTCTTCTTCGGCTGAAGCCAGCAATCGAACGCCTCATCCATCACCACGAAACCCATGCGGTCGCACAGGTCGAGCAATTCCGGCGCCGGCGGGTTATGGCTGGTGCGAATGGCGTTGCAGCCCATTTCCTGCAGGATTTGGAGCTGGCGTTCCAGCGCGCGCGTGCTCACGGCCGAGCCGAGCGCGCCAAGGTCATGGTGGTCGCAAACACCGTTGAGAGCGATACGTTCGCCGTTCAGCATGAAACCGTTGTCGGCGGTAAACTGAAGCGTGCGGATGCCAAAGAGCGTCTCGTGCGTATCCACTATCTTCCCGTCCTGTTCCAGGCTTGTGACGGCAACGTAGCGGTTGGGCTTCTTCACGCTCCAAAGCCTGGGACTGTGCACCGCGCCTGTCGTCGCAAATTCCCCGGTAGCATGTGCGCCGAGCTTCAGGAGGGCCGGGGGAAACGAAAGAACCGGCCGGCCCCACTTTTGCCCTTCCGCGTTGCACTCATAAACCTCCGCGCCGCAGCGGATCTGCGTGCCGGCCGGAGACGAATTCTCGACATTGGCCTTGAGATTCACTGTCGCCGTCTTGCCTTCCACCGTCGCGCTGACAAATGTGCCCCAATGCCCGATGTGAACCGGCGCAGTTTTGATCAGCCAGACATTGCGATAAATGCCGCCGCCCGGATACCAGCGGGATGAATCTTGAGGATTATCCAAACGAATTGCGACGACATTTTCCCCGCCGAACTTCAGGAACGGCGTCAGCTCCAGTTCCCACGACGCATAGCCGTAAGGCCAGCCGCCGACAAATTGGCCGTTGAGCCAGACGCTCGCGTAGGCCATCGCGCCGTCCATATCCAAAAACACTTTTTTGCCGCTGTCGCTCATGGGCAAGCTGAAGTGTTTGCGATACCAGGCCACGCCCCACCAGGGAAGTTTCCCGGTCTCCCCGGGATACTCCTGCTTAAACGGGCCCTCAATCCCCCAATCATGCGGCAGGTTCAGCTTTCGCCAACTCGTATCATCGCAAGCCGGCAGCGTATAAACCACATCTCCCGCTGGATTATCCTGCGGACGTGTCGCCAGCGCTGAGTTCACGCTGAATTCAGGGCCCGACGCCAGCAGCCACGGCTTGAGCGTCTGATAATCCAGTTTGCCTTCGCTCCCGGCGGGATCGCCCTTGATAAAACGCCAATCCGAATTGAAAGAGAGTCGCTCCCTGGGGGACGACGCAGGCTCAGCCGCCTTGAGCAAAGCAGGACTCATGAGGATAAACACGGCGAACGCCATGCCATCGCGGCACCAACGCCCAAACCGCGCAGCGGACCGTTCGCGCGCGAGGCGATTCCTAATGTGAAAGTTAGCCAGGAAGAAGCGCGTCATGACCGGGAGATTGGCAAACACTCCGCAAATGTCAATGGGCAGGCGAAGGTGCGCGGCGAAGCAGCAACGGGAAGAACACACAGGAAAATTGAAGGCAGGAAAATAGACTGGAAAATATCCTGTCTTCAATTCTCCTGTCTCAATCCCTTCTTTGTGCTCTTTGTGCTCTTTTGTGGCAATTCTCTTTCCCCGAAAGGAACGACTTTGCTAACCTTTCCTTGCCCTGCAAAGGCCCGCATGTCGAGCGAACTGCACAACCTCGCCCAGTCTCTGGGTCTGGAAAAGTACCGGCGGCACATGTTCTTGTGCGCCGACCAGACCGAGCCCAAATGCGCGCCCAAAGAGCGCGGCCTGCAATCGTGGGACTACCTCAAAAGGCGGTTGAAGGAATTAAACCTCGTTGGCCCGGAACCGCTGGTCTATCGAAGCAAAGTCAATTGCCTCCGCATCTGCACACAAGGACCGATCTCCGTCGTTTATCCGGAAGGGGTTTGGTATCACTCCTGCACGCCTGAAGTGCTCGAACGCATCATCCAGGAGCATCTCATCAACGGAAAGATCGTCGCGGAGTATGCCTTCGCGAAAAATCACCATTTCTGACCGCTCTCCCTCTCCCCACGGGAGAGGGCCGGGGTGAGGGGCACTCGCACGCCCAAAACTCGGCGCCTGAACTTTAGAAACAATCGAAAATCAAAACTCAAAAATCCAAATTCTCTTCCCCCCCCTTCCCCTCCGTTCCCTCCTGTTAAAAATCCGGAGCACACCCAATCCACGGCACCCGCACTTCCGCAACCAACCGAACCCCAAAATCCAAGAATCCCAAATCCCTTCCCTTCGTTATCTTCGTTTGCTCCTGTTTAGATCCCTTCCCTCCATTTCCTCCTGTTCAGCCCTCCCTTCCCTCCTTCCCTCCTGTAAGACCTCACCCCAGCAACCGATCCGCCTTCGCCGCCAGGATAAAATCGCTCTCCGTCAACCCATCAATCTTATGCGTCCAGATCGTCAGCTTCACCCTGCCCCAGCCCAGAAAGATGTCGGGGTGGTGTCCCTGTGACTCCGCCAACTCTCCCACCTTGTTCGTAAAGGCCAGCGCCTCGCGGAAGTCCTTGAACTTGTAGTTCTTTTCGAGCTGATGCTCTCGCACCACCTGCCATCCGCCGCCTAGCTGTCCGGCCAATCTGGCCAGCTCATCCCCTTTCAACGGCGGCACTTCGCCTCTGCAGGCCACACACTCTTTTTCAAATAACGCAGCCATAATTCGTCCTTCCTTCGTTAGTTGCCAGCGTAGCGCAGCCGTCCCGGCTGCGAGTTCGGGCACCGTCCCGGTGCGCTCAAGTTTAGCACAAATTCGTTTGCCTCGCCTCGAATCCTTTTGCTTCCATGCCCGGTGCTCAAAACACCTTCCACCCTGATGTCCTGGCTCCTTGTGCTTGTCTGGATGGCCGTGATCTTCTCCGCGTCCAGCGACAGCATGTCCTTCTCCCATTCCTCTCGGATTATCGGACCTATCGTCCACTGGTTATTTCCGCAGGCTTCCGACGCAACCATCCACACGGTCGTTGTCTTCATCCGCAAATGCGCCCACCTGACGGAATACGCGATTTTGGCGCTTTTGGTATGGCATGCCCTGCGCCAGATGCATAAAACCGACTCTCGCTCCTGGCGATGGGTTCAGGCGAGTCAAGTTGCCCTGCTGGTCCTGCTCTACGCCGCCACCGATGAATTTCATCAACTCTTCGTTCCCTCCCGCCAAGCCTCCGTAATGGACGTGCTGCTCGATACCGCCGGCGGTGTTTTCGCATTGCTTTTTCTCTGGGCTATAGGACGCTGGCGCCGACGCTGGTAGTCCCCGGATGAAACGGCCACTCCTCAGTGTGGCGGTGCTCTATGTCGGCGGCATCCTCATGGGCCGCCTCCTTCCGCTTTCCCTATGGCTGGTCCTGACTTGCTCGCTGGCCCTGGCCATGGTCGCGGTGCTTTCGACCAGAGCGCGCCCCTTTGTGCTGTATCCTCTGGTGCTCCTTACCGCCTGGACCAATCTCACTCTCCACACCGCCACCCTTTCACCAAATGACCTGCGCCGAATTTTGCTCCCTGAGCCCCTACTGGCCACCATTCGGGGCGTCCTCCGCGAAACTCCCACCCTCCGCGTTTACGAGCAGGACGACAAACCCACCTGGCGGACCCTCGCCCGCATCGATGCCACATCTCTGTGCTTGAACAAAGGGACTTGGCAGCCCGCGACTGGCCGCATTGCGGTCAGCACTCCGGGGATGCTCACCAATCTCTTCGGCGGGCAAACTGTCCAGGTCACTGGCGTGGTCGATTTGCCCCCGGCAGCGGCGGCAGAAGGGACGTTTAATTACCACGCGTTCTTAAATCAGCAAAGCATTTACTATCGGTTAAAAGCAGCCTCCGAGCAGGACTGGCAAATCCTCGCCTCACCCCCTGCCCCGCCGCTGGCCGACCGCTTCCTCGTCTGGGCGCGCCAGGCGCTCGCGCGCGGTTTGCCTGAAGAGGATGAGGCGCTCCGCCTGGAATGGGCGCTGACTCTCGGCTGGAAAACCGCCCTCACGGAAGAGGTTTCCGAACCATTCGTCCGCGCTGCCACCTACCACATCTTCGCCGTGGACGGCCTCCGCATGGCCATCGTCTTTGGCATTTTCTTTGGGCTGTTCCGCGCGCTGGCCATCCCGAGGGCCATTGGTGGCGTGGTCCTCATTCCCCTGCTCTGGTTCTATGTCGCCCTGACCGGTTGGCCCGCCTCTGCCATTCGCGCCACGGTGATGTTGACCGTCGTGCTCGCCGGGTGGGCGCTGAAACGCCCCAGCAATCTCATCAACTCACTGCTCGCCGCTGCGCTCATCATTTTAACCTGGGAACCACAGCAACTCCTCCAGGCCGGTTTTCAGCTTTCATTTCTCGTCGTCCTTTGTCTCATCCTGATGCTCAAACCGCTCTATCAATTGATTGAGCGGCTGATCGCCCCTGATCCCTTGCTGCCGGTTCAACTGCGCCGGCATTGGCCGCCGGCCCTGGCCGTGCCCGCCAGGTACGCCGGTGATTTGTTGCTGACCTCTTTTGCCGCCTGGATTGGCTCGCTGCCCCTGGTCGCTTATTACTTCAACATTATCACCCCGGTCAGCACTCCGGCCAATATCGTCGCGGTGCCGCTGTGCGGGCTAGTCTTGGTCAGCAACCTGGCCAGCCTGCTCCTGGTAGGCTGGTTTCCTGCCGCCGCCGAACTCTTCAATCATGCCGGTTGGTTCCTCATGGAATGCATCCGTGTCACCAGCCATTGGTTCGCCCATTGGCCCGCTGCGTACTACTATATTCCGGCGCCGAGTCTGTTCACCAGCGTGCTTTATTACGCTCTACTGCTGGCTGTCCTGACCGGCTGGCTGGTCAAACCTGCTTTTCGCACTTGGAAATTCGCTGCGTTCAGCCTCGCCATTCTGGCCTGGTGCTGGAGCTGTTGGCAGGAGCGCTCCATCACCCGCCTGACCATTCTGCCTGTCAACGGCGGCATCGCGATTTATCACAACGCGCCTGGTATCCGGAATGACCTTCTCATCGATACCGGACCGACCAACTCAGTCCAATCCCTCACCAAACCCTTCCTCCGCGCTCAGGGTGCAAATCGCCTCCCGGCATTGCTCCTGACACATGGTGATTTGCACCACGTCGGCGGGGCGGAAATGGTCGCGTCCCTCTTCCCGGTGAAAACGGTCTGCGCCAGCCCGGCGCGTTCGCGCTCGCCGGCTTATCGCATTGCGCTCAATCACTTCAGCCAAACCCCGGGCCTGGTCCGCACGCTCCGCCGCAACGACCGCGTCAGCACCTGGACCGTCCTGCACCCGGCAGAAGGCGACCGGTTCTCACGCGCCGATGACAACGCGCTGGTCCTGGCCGGCAATTTCCGCGGCACGCGCATCCTGCTGCTTTCGGACCTGGGCCGGCCGGGACAGGATGCCCTGCTCGAACGGACGCCGGACCTGCGCGCCGACATTGTGGTCGCCGGGTTACCGTCGGTAGGTGAACCGATTTGCGAACCGCTGCTGGAAGCGATTCACCCGCGCGTCATCATCGTTGCCGATTCCGAGTTTCCTGCCTCGGAACGGGCCAGCCCCCAATTGCGCGAGCGGTTGGCCGAAAGAAAAATCCCGGTAATCTACACGCGGTCTGAAGGCGCCACGACCATTGAACTCAGCGGGAAACAATGGGAACTCCGCACGATGAGTGGCCTGCGCTTCTCCGGAGAGCACGAAATGGAGGAGACGACGCAAGGAGTCTCTGATCACCTACCCGGAATGTAGGAGACGACGTAAGGAGTCTCTGATCCTCCATCCGCCGCGCAATGGCATGGAGCGGGTTGGCGCCTTTCCCGGTCAGAGATCAGAGACCCCAACATCGTCGTCCGCCCCTGGGATGAACGCATCGCCGGCGCCAAAACCGCCGCCGAACTCCTCGCCCTCCTTAAACTGACATCTTTGGTGTGCATTGGAACGCACACTTGCCAGGGGCACAAAGTTTGAATTATAAAATCAGCAAGTTCAATTTCCAGGAATTGTTCCATGAGCAAAAACGTTCGCGAGATTGCGCGGTGGGCTTCGCACTGGAATCAACAAAGAAAGGGGCGTCCTGCCAGGGGCGCGGTGCGGGCTTTTACATTGATTGAATTGCTGGTCGTCATTGCCATTATCGCCATTCTGGCGGCAATGCTGCTTCCAGCCCTTTCCAGGGCCAAGCTAAAGGCGGCCCAAGTGCGGTGCATGAGCAATCTCAAGCAGATTGGGATCGCAGTGGTGTTGTATGCGATGGAAAACAACGATGTGTATCCCGGCTGGGCCTCCCACCTCTATGGGGTTCAGACTGCCGACTGGATCTATTGGCGGACCAACAATCCGGCGTCTCCGTTTGAAAAGAGTCCGATTGTGCTGATGATGCGCAGCGTCGATGCGACCCTGTTCCGCTGCCCCCTGGATAGAGACAACAGCGGGCGAATCGCCAACGGAGCGCCCTATTATTTCTACAGCTATAGCTTCAATAGCGCGAGCATCGAGTATGACGCGGAGGATGGCCAGAACGAGAACCTTGGTTTTGCCACCATCTTTTCTGCCAGCGGGGCAGCGCAGCTCTTCAAAACCAGCCAGGTACGCAACCCGAGCCTCAAAATCATGCTGGCAGAAGAGCCAACGGCAAATAAACCAGGAGAGATGCCGCCGGGATATTCAGCGATCATTAACGATGGGCAGTGGTCACCGTTCAAGCTACGGTTTCCGGTGCCATACTATGGCAAAAACGACACGCTGACCATGCGCCACAGCGGCAAGGCGGAAGTCCAATACGGCGACGGCCACGCCACCGCCGCCAGCTACAAACAAGCGCAGGACATCAACGTTGTGGTGCCGGCATTTTAACCACACGGCCATCCGCCAGCGTATTTAAGATCCGTTCAGACTCATAAACCAAGCACTTGCTGGGGCGGAGCGGCACCATTTAAGTGCAGAATGCAGAGTTCAGAGTGCAGAATGATTGATGAGAGGGCGCAGTCAGGACATCGGTAGCACTGCCCGGGCCCAAAACGAACATAAGGGGATCATAAGAGGGTCAGTGGCAACTCTGACACCGCAGTATTCGTCGTTCCAACCTGCCGCCTGCGTGATGTCGCGCCGACGATTGAGGACGTTTGCATGTTATTAACGCTCCTGCCTCCCCTTTTAATTATCCTTCTTTGACATCCGCGTCCACCTTGCACTCGTGAAATGAACTTTCCTCGCAGAGGACAAACATATGAAGACATCGACTGGTAACCCAACGACATCTGACGTTCCCGGCCAGGTTGAGCTTTACCATCGGGTTCTTGATCACCTCGTCAAAGTCGAGAATTACGGCACTAGTGTGGTGGTCCGGCTCACCCGCGACAACTTTTCTGCTCTAGCCAAGCGTTTCTTTATCAGGCATCTCGCCACGGAAGGCTTCATCCCGGATCGTTACCAAAGGTACTCAGAGAGCTCCGATTGCACAGCCATGGACGTCAAATGGGTCATTGACAACTCCTGGGTGACGCTCGCCCATCAACTCAACCGCCAGGCAACTCGTATTCTCAATTATTTGTCCGGGGGCAGACTGCTTGCCCTGGGGCGCTTTTTCGCCACCTTGATCGCCGCCGCGTGGTGGAAAAGGCATTGAAATTTATGCACCAACTGGACTTGCTATATCTGCTCCTGATCCTGGGCGCCTTGCTCGCCTTGCCCCCTGCCTTTGCCGCCTTTCTTGCGCGAGTAGCTAGGCGAACACGCCCGCAGGATTCTCCACAGTCTCTGAAGAAATCTTAAGCCGGTTGTTGGCTCGCGGAATTCCAATGGTTCCGGTAACTCGCCTTTTGCGGCCAGGTAGCCGGCAGCAGCGGCACCACCAATGGGTTCGCCCACGCCGTCGTTTTTGAGAATGGCCTGGTGGTTGACCTGGGTGTGCCGCTGGGGTTCTCGTCCAGCGTCGCCAACGCGCTGAATAACAATGGCGCGGTCGTAGGAGTGGCTGCTGCCGGCAGCTACCGGGGTATTCAGCACGCCCTCATTGCCCAGAATGGGGAAATTACAGACTTGAATCGCCTGATCCCCGGCAATTCCGGCTCATGGGTTTTGCAATCCGCCCACGGCATCAACGACGGGGGTATCATCGTTGGTACCGGTACCACCAACCAGATCCAGCATGCGTTCCTGTTGACCCCGACGACCACTGTGACCGAACCGACCGCGCCTATTGATCTCGCGGGAACGTCCGGCAACAGCGTGGTAACTCTCACCTGGCTGGAGAGTTTCGGCGCCACGACCTACAACGTCAAACGGGCCACCTCCAGCACCGGTCCCTTCACCAAAATCGCCTCGGTCAGCGGCACCAGTTTCACAGATACGTCAGTGGTGAACTGCACCCTGTATTCCTACGTCGTCAGCGCGGTCAATTCGGCCGGAGAAAGTCCTGATTCCAGTGTGCTCGGAGCCGATCCGCAGGGTGTGCCCGCCGCGCCGAGCCATCTAACCGCCAGCCCCAATACGCAGGCCAATCTTTTCGACGGCAGCGCGATTGTCCTGGCCTGGCAAAACAGTTCCGCGTCGTGCTCCGTGTCCGTGGTCATCGAGCGCTCCACCGATGGCGTTAACTTCCAGGACGCCTTCTCGGTTGGTCCGAACCAAGGCAGCATTGTTGACGGCTTCCTCAATTCCGGCACGCGTTATTTCTACCGCGTACGCTCCGTGAGCACCGGCGGCCAGTCGGGACCCTCAAACATTGCCAGCGCTGTGGCGCCGTAATCAATTGTTCTGAAACAGTACACCAGTTGGCGTCTGATTCTTCATGGTGTTACTCGGATTCGGTGCTATGCTGCCAAAGCCATTGGTAATCCAGGCTCTCCGTCATGAACGCTTGCCCGGACCGGGCATGATAAGTAACGGGCTGCCAACTCTCCGGTGAGAGCCACCGTTTCGTTTCGGCATGGATGTCAGCGAATAACAAACAGCCAAGCCCTTGATGGTAACTGGCAGGCAGCGACGTGTTCGGGCCTGCCGTATCGATCCAGAAAGCACAATAGCGAAGCCAATCGGAGTGCTCATCCATGAACACCCAGGCGTTGGCCGGGGATAATTTGCGAAACCCGGATTCCAAATGGTATTTAACGTAACCGCTTTGAAAGCTCGGGGCCTCAAGCGAATTGATGGGCCAGCTTCCAACCCACTGATTCATGGACACGCTCCGCTCGCGGTTGATAAAACGCCCCCTGACTTGGACCGGGCTGAGGAATCGGTCCGCTGGACAGTGATAGACCATCGCGTTTTTGAGATAGGGACCCAGCGAGGAGTAACGCGGGTCCAGGACGTACATCAAGTTGGTATTGTGATCTTCTGCATCCCAATCCAGGTAACTGGAGACCCAGGGAGCGGTGGGCTGCTGGTAAAAGGCTGGGAAATTTAGCGGGAGCTTCCCACTGGCATCGCTGCTGTACATGTGCCAGGCCAGGCCGAGTTGCCTTTTGTTGTTCAAACAGGCCGTCAGTTCCGCCCGCGCCTTGGCTTTGGCCATCGCCGGCAACAGTAACGCCGCCAGAATAGCGATGATCGCGATAACGACGAGTAGTTCGATGAGTGTGAAAGCGGGACGGGCGGCAAAACCTCGTCCGGCGCCAACGTTGCCGGGGCGAAATCTCGGGAGACCAACGTTCATACTTATTGGGTCAGCCCCAACCTAAAGCAGTAATACAGATCGTCAACCTGTCTCGGGAGCGGCCATACGTTTGACACTACTGTAACAACGGACTAAAGTTAATTGTGCTCCCGCGACTCGCCAAAGTGGCGTTGGCCTTGGCCTTGGCCAGCTCAATCGGACTGCATTGGGCGTTTTTCCAGTCAGTCGCGTGGGTGGGGATGGTGGTGACATATTCGCAGGACGCCTCCTTAAAGGAAGCGTTGGTAAAAACTTTCGACGGAAAGCACCCTTGCTCGCTTTGCAAGGAGATCGCCAAGGGCAGGCATTCTGAGAAGAAGTCCGAATTCCCGCAGCAGTTGAATAAACTCGACTTGCTGACCCCGGCAGCGCAATTCCTCCTCACAGCGCCCGCACATTTTCGCCACGTGCCGATTGCGGACAATTTCTTTAGGTCACTTTCCCTCACGCCTCCTACGCCTCCGCCACGGAGCTTCCTCTGATCCTCCCTGTTTGTGTGCCTACCCCGCGATTGGAGTAGGTCGGCAGTTTTTTTCCCTTTAACCTTGAGACCCGCCGTTGCGGTGTTCTCGCAATTTTAAGATTTGAAAATGAAAGATAAGAACTTTAACTCGATAACCAAAATCACGTGCGGTTTGCTCGCCGCTGCGCTGGTGCCCAACACCGGTCCGGCCTGCGCCTGCGGGTGTAGTGTCTTTGACGTAGGGACAAGCTCGATGTTCCCGACGGCTCCAGGTTTTTTGTAAACTATGACTACCAGGATCAAGACCGGAATTGGAGCGGCACGTCGCAAGCGCCGACCGAGAATAATGCTGATCGGGAGATTCAAACGCACTTTCTCTCCGTGGGCCTCCAATACATGTTCAATCATGACTGGGGAATCCAAGCCGAGGTCCCTTACGATTTTCGGACATTCAAATCAGCCGACGATGCGGGTAATATCACAACCCGAAATTGGAGCCAGCTTGGCGACATACGTGTCAGGGGTATTTACACAGGGTTTCTCCCGGACATGTCGGCTGGCGTCACGCTTGGGGTTAAACTGCCTACGGGCGACTTCGATTTCGAGCCCGATCAGGTTGATCGTGACACGCAGATCGGAACGGGCAGCACGGACGTTCTTATCGGCGGTTTTTTCCCGCACAACATCACGCGAGACGGCCTATGGAATTGGTTTGCACAGGCGGAATTGGACGTGCCTGTTTTGATACAGGATCAATACCGTCCGGGCGTTGAATTGGATGCCGCTGCTGGAGTTTACTACAAAGGTTTGTCGTTCGGACGGGTGGGAATTTCCCCCATCGCGCAAATGATCTTTTCGGAACGGACGAGCGACAGCGGGGCAAATTCGGCCAGTCCGGTCGCGTCGGGCTACCAGCGGCTTATGCTTTCACCTGGGATTGAATGCGATCTACATCCGGTGAGGCTTTATGCGGACGTGGAATTTCCGGTGTATCAGAACTTCACGGGCAATCAACTGGCCGCGCCGTTCCTCATCAAGGTGAGCGTCAGCTTTATGTTTTAAATGCCGGCACGCAAATTGGGATTGGCCAGCCGGCTCACGGCGCTTTCGGTCGCGAAACCATACAGGACTCCTTCCAGGGCATATCGTGCGGACTTGTGGGTAAAAACTGAATCCAGGCAATAACTCTCGATGGTCAGGTGCTCGGCTTGCGCAATCGCCTGCTCCGAATCCGGAGGCGGTGCCCGGCTAGTGCTGGTGACACCGCCATTATAGCCCATCAAATCAGTGGCGAGAACCCGGGACCGGGGGATGAGGTGATTACTACCAGGATTACGATTTATGCCGTGGCGCTCCTGGGCACAGTAATTGAAGTCGATTTCTTCGGTGAGGCGGGGCGGGAGTTGGTGCTGACAACTGGCACTCAGAAAACTTCCGACGGGCCTTGCATAAGGGCACATTAAATGCTTAGTTAAAGCCTGGCGTGAAGTTTTGGCCTACATCAAAAGGTCGGCGTGCTAGTGGCAAGCTCACTGCCGTCGCGCTGATGTTGTTGTTGTGGCTGGTCACGTCCGCGCTCACCGCCGCCCCGCAACTTCACCATCTTCTCCACCGGGATGCCCAAAGTCCAAACCACCATTGCCTGGTAACCCAGCTCCAGCAGCACAACTCGGTGGTGGCAGGTTATGTCCCGTGCGTGGCTCCCCCCAGCCCTCCTCCCGGCTTCCGACCGGTTTGCTTTGGAGATTTTCACTTCCTTCCTTCTCGCGATTACCGGCTCTCGCCGAGTCGCGCCCCGCCTTCGGTTTAGCATTCGCCGGACACGCCCACCCTGCGCTGGATTCAGCGGAGGGCTCGCGCGTGCTTTCCTGAGCTGACCTGCCTGGAGCAACCTGCGCTGTTTGGGCCTTCGTCCAGGCAAAAACCCTCACCGGTTGTCAGGCTATCAGGAGGTCAGGTGTTCAAGATGTCAGGCTGTACTGAAACAACAATTCCGATTTTTGAACGTAACCAATGCTAATCCGATTATGAAAGCGAACTGTTTTTCCTCCGGGCCGGCGCCGCTCCGCGACCGCGTTAGTGCGCGTAATGCCCAAATTTATCGAACTGCTATCCTCGCGGTTTCCTTGACCTGTGGCCGAGGCGCCGCCGTGGCCCAAACGACCAACGCGCCGGCGGCGACGCCCGGCGGCGGCGGTTCCACTAACGTGATCAAACTTGCCCCGACCACCGTCGTCGGCAAACTGGACGTGGCGCGAAACCAGATCGTCCCCGACCTGGGAGCCACCACCTACACGCTCGATAAAGAGCAAATCGCGGCGCAGCCGGGAGGCGAGAATGCGCCCTTCAACCAGGTCCTGCTGCGCACGCCGGGGATGGCACAGGATTCGGCCGCCAACGGCGACCTCCATCTCCGGGGCGAGCATGCCAACCTCCAGTACCGGATAAATGACGTGCTGCTGCCGGAAGGCATCTCAGGCTTTGGCCAGGAGCTGGACACGCGGTTTGTGGACAGCCTCCGCCTCATCACCGGCTCGCTGCCAGCGCAGTACGGTTTCCGCACCGCGGGCGTGGTTGACCTGCGCACCAAGAGCGGCGCCTTCGAACCGGGAGGCGAAGCCTCCCTCTACGGCGGCAGCTACGACACGATCAAGCCGGGGCTGGAGCTGGGCGGGTCCAAAGGCAATTTGAATTTCTTTGCCGACAGCAGCTTCAATCACACCGGCATCGGCATCGAAAATCCGACGCCCAGCAAAATACCGCTCCACGATTACAGCGATCAATTCAAAGCCTTCACCTATTTGTCTTACGTCCTGGACGACACCAGCCGAATCAGTGTGATGGGCAGCGGCTCATATAGCACCTTTGAGGTTCCCAACACTCCCGGTAACACCACGCCCGCGTTCCCGGGCGCGCCGGGCCAGCCGGCGACCTTTGATTCCGCGAACCTCAATGAGAACCAACTCGAGGCCAATTATTACGGCGTCGTTGCCTATCAAAAGTCGGCCGGGGACTTCAACATGCAAGTGGCTACATTCGGTCGGAGCAGCAGCGTCCACTTCAAGCCCGATAATCAGGGTGACTTGTTCCTCAACGGCTCAGCCAGCGATGTGGACCGCACCATTTACTCCGGGGGCTTGCAATTGGACGCAAGCTACCAATTGGGTGACAAGCATACGTTGCGCGGCGGGGTGATGGTGCTGGCGGAGAGCCTGTCGGCACACTCGACCACCACGGCGTTTAATTTGGACCCGATCACCGGCGCCCCCACGGCGGTTACCAACATCACGGACAACAGCGTGCAGCATGCTTGGTTTGGCGGCATCTATATACAGGATGAATGGAAAATCCTGCCTAAAGTCACACTCAACTACGGCGCGCGGTTTGATATCTATTATGCGTCGGCCGATCATGAAAATCAGCCCAGCCCGCGCGTCAATCTCATCTACCAACCCACCGACGCCACGACGCTGCACGCGGGATATGCCCGCTATTTCACGCCGCCGCCACTGGAAAACGTGCCCACCACCAGCGTGCAAAAATTCGACGGCACTTCGAATGCCGCCGGAACGGACCAGAGCGATCCAGTCAAAGCCGAGCGCGCGAATTATTTCGATGCCGGGGTCAGCCAAAAGCTCGCGCCCGGATTGCAGATCGGGGTGGACGGGTATTACAAAACCGCCAGGCAGCAACTGGATGATGGGCTGTTTAACAACACCTTAATCCTTTCGGCGTTCAACTATGCCAAAGGCGAGGTTTATGGCGCTGAACTTACCGCCACCTATACCAAGGACGGTTTTTCCACCTACGTAAACTTCGCGTTCTCGCACGCTCAGGGCTTCGCCCTGGATTCGGCGCAATTCCTGTTCCCTGCGGACAAGCTGAATTATACCCAAAACAATTGGATATTCCTCGACCACGATCAGCGGTTCACCGGCTCGGTCGGCGCCTCCTACCTGTGGAGGCACACCTGCGGCAGCACGCGGTTTTACGTCGATGCCATTTACGGCAGCGGCCTCAGGCAGGATGGCGGGGGAACAGTGGACGGGACGGCCACTGGCGCCCCGATACCCAACGGCGCGACCGTTCCGAGCTACTACTCGTTGAATCTGGGCCTGGAGGAAGCCATCAAAATCCACGGAAAGGAGCATCTGAAGGTCCGATTCGATGTCGTGAACGTGACGGACCACATTTACCAACTCCGCAGCGGCAGTGGCATCGGTGTCTTCGCGCCGCAGTATGGCATGCGCCTGGGATTTTTCGGCGGGCTCACCTACGTGTTCTGACCGCCTGACGCCGAGGAAGAACATGGACCGAATCTCACCCAGGTACGAGTTGACCGACGAGTTGGCGCGGTTTTGCCTGCCCGCAACACAGCGCGACCCGAACCGAAAACTCGCCTGGGTGAATTCGGTTTGCATTCTTTTCCTGCTGGTCGGAATCCTGGGGACTAAATCGATCGGGATTTTCATCAAACCGCTGCCGCCAGCGCCGGAGGAGCTCGTTCCGGTCGTGGTGGAACCGGTAGCCCTGCCGCCGCAGACCGCCACCGAGCAGAACCAGCAGCAGAACGAGCAGCAGCGGCCGGACACGCCGCAAGTCGTCGTGGTGACGCCGGAGGCGCCGAACATTAGCTTTGCCGTGCCAACTATCGGCAATCTCGTCGTGCCGAACGCTCTGGCCAAAGCCCCGCCCCTGGCGCCGTTGCAGCCCCCGGCGCCCCTTAAAACCCAGCCGCTAAACCTCGAGAACACAGGCTCGGGCGGCGAACGCCCACAGCCACCCTATCCTAAAATCGCGCTCGAACAGGCCCAGCAGGGGACCGTCACGCTTTTGCTGCGGGCCGACGAAGCGGGGAACATCATCTCGGTTGAAGTGAAAACCCCTTCCGGCTCCCCTCTCCTCGACCGCAGCACGCTGGAGTTTGTCAAACGGCATTGGACGGTCCCGCGCGGCACCGGAGCCCACGTTTTCGAAGCGACGATCACCTACAAACTCCAAGCCGGCTGATGAAGTCCTCTGCCATGCAACCATGTAACCACTTAACCATGTAACCATTTCCCCACGTATGTTCGCCAATATTGTCCTCCAATTCTTTCTCAAAGGCGGCCCCGTCATGTGGCCTATTCTCTTCTGCGCCTTGGTGGCCGTGGCCGTGGTCGGCGAGCGGGCCTTCTGGTGGGTTAGGGAAAGGGGCCGGCGTGAACCGCAGAAACTCGAGCAAGTGCTGGCCGCGATGGAAAATGGAGATGTGGCAACGGCGACGACCCTTGCCGACGGCTCCGAGGACCCGGTCATCCGCATGATTTACCGGGGCCTGAGCCACGTTCACACTTCCATGCAGGGGGCGTTGCAGTTGGCAGCCGGGATCGAGTTGAAACGCGCCGGCCGTTTTTTGACGGTCATGGATACGCTCGTGACCCTGGCCCCGCTGCTGGGGTTGCTGGGAACAGTGACGGGCCTCATGCGCGCCTTTTTGAGCGTCGGCAGTGCCGAACTCTCGGTCGTGAATGTGACCGGCGGCATCGGCGAGGCGTTGATTGCCACCGCCTGCGGGCTGGGCATCGCCATCTTTTCCCTCATCCCCTTCAATCTGTTCACCGCCAAGGTGACCCAACTGCAATTCGAGTTGGAAACCGCCGCCACCAACGTCGAGGTCATGGTCAGCGCGGCCAAGGCAAACGGAACCGTCCCGTGAAGATAACCTCTCCCGTCCAACGCAAACGCTCGCGGCTCGTCATCATCCCGTTGATCGACATCATGTTTTTCCTGCTGGCGTCATTCATGATGGTCAGCCTCCAGATGAGCCGGACGGAGAACATCAAGGTCAATTTGCCTTCGGCCCCTGAGGCGCGCCACGATTTCAGGCCGGGCATGCTCAATATCGCCGTAGATAAGACCGGGAAGGCCTGGTTGGAAAAAAAGCAGATTTCGTTGCCGGAACTGAGCCTGGTGCTCAGCAACCGGCTGCGGATCGACACCAATTTGCCCGTCTATATCAGCGGCGACCGCGACACGCTCCATGGGGCAATGGTGGAGGTGCTCGCCACCGTCCGCACTGCCGGTATCCAAAAAGTCGCCTTCGCCATCGGCGGAGACCAAAAGGAAAGCAGCCGATGAAAATCCGCTCGCCACTGCCCCACAGAGAAATGCGCCTGGAGATCATCCCGCTCATTGACATCATGTTCTTTCTGCTGGCCTCGTTCATGATGGTTAGCTTGCAGATGCAGAAGGTCCGCACGCTCAAGGCCGGTCTCCCCACCGCCACCCTCGCCACCTCCACCGTCAAACCCGACATGGTGAATCTCTCGGTGGACAAATACGGACAGGTTTCCGTGGAACACAAGCCCGTTACGTTTCCCGAACTGTTCACCCTGCTGACCAATCGCTTCAGCCTCAACACAAACCTTCCCGTCTATATCACCGGCGCAAAGGATGCCACCCATGGCTCGATAGTTTATGTGCTGGATTTCGTGAAGCGGGCGGGCATCCAGCGCGTGGCTATTTCCGTGAAGGCTGCGCCGGGGTCGGGCGGAAATCCGTCATGAAGAATTTTCACCAAAACCTGCTCATCGTGCTGGCGCTCAGCTTGTGCGGGCTGTGCGTTTATCAGTGGTATGGCCAGACTTTGCAACGCAACCAAATTCAGAAGCTTAACCAGATGGTTTATGACAGGTCCGTCGCCATCCAGGGTTACACGAATTCGATCAATGCGATGGACCGGCAAATCGCCGAAATGGACGCGCGGCTAACGGTCTTGAAAGGGACGCTTAAAACCAACGAGGAGCTGCTCGTTACGCAGAAGCGTGAAATCAACCGCTGGCAGACGACGGCCGAGGGGCTGACCAACCAAATCAGCGAGTACAAAAAAGGAATTGATGCGCTCGAAGCAAAACTGAAAGAAGCCTATGCCGGCATCCAAAAGCAAAATGACGCGCTTAAGGAGCTGGCGGCGCAACGGGATGAGTTTGTGAAGAAGTACAACGACGAGGTCAAGGACCGTAATGATATTGTGGACAAGTATAACACTCTGGCCAAACAGGTTGAAAAATTTCAGGCCACCAGCGGGAAATGACTAGCTGATCCATGAACACGCTTGCTGAAAACGTTTCAATGATCAAGCCGTCGCCACTCCTGGCGCGAAAGGCAATCGTGAAAATCGAAAACCTTTGCGTCGAATACCGCCGCCGGGAATTGTGCGGAGCGACCAAACCGGTCGTGAACAACCTGAACCTGTCGGTGCAAGAAGGTGAGGTCTACGGGTTTCTCGGTCCGAACGGCGCCGGGAAGACCACGACGATGAACGTGCTGCTGGGGTTCACGAACGCCACCAGCGGCGAAGCCTGGCTGTTCGGCGAGAACGTCCGCGAGCCGATCGCCCGCCAGCGAATCGGCTACCTCCCCGAGTTGACGTACTACTACAAATTCCTGAGCGCTGAAGAGCTGCTCCGGTTCTACGCGTGCATCTTCCGGATTCCCAAGGCGGAACGGGAGCGCCGGATTGACGACGTGCTGAAGCTGGTCGAGTTGGAGCACGCCCGCAAGCGGCAGATCAAAACCTACTCCAAAGGGATGCAGCAACGCGTGGGGCTGGCCCAGGCGCTCGTCAATAACCCCGAGCTGCTCATCCTGGACGAACCCACCAGCGGCCTGGACCCCGTGGGCCGCATGAAAGTCCGGGAAGTGATTCAGCGCCTCAAGAACGAAGGCAAGACGGTTTTCTTCTCTTCCCACGAGTTGGGCGAAGTGGAAACCGTTTGTGACCGCGTGGCCATTCTGCACCAGGGCGAATTGAAGCTTGATGGCCGCCTCAGCGAACTTGCCGAAAGCAACCGATGCAGCCTCGAACAACTCTTCCTGAGAGTCGTCGGTTACGAGCACCACCCCGACACCCCACCACTGCCTTGCGTATGAACAACCTCTTTGCCGTTGCCGGCGTCGTTATTAAAGAACTGTACCGCCGGAAGGACTTTTACGTTCTGTTCGTATTGACCATCCTCATTTGCGTGGTGATGGGCTCGGTGAGGATTTTTAACGACGCCAAAATCGCTCGTTATCTCAAAGAAATCTGCCTCCTGCTGGTATGGATTTCTTCTCTGGTGATCGCGATCACCACCACTGCCCGGCAAATCCCGGCGGAACGCGAAAATCGAACCTTGTTTCCGCTGCTGGCCAAGCCGCTTTCCCGGACGGAACTGCTGGTGGGGAAATTTCTCGGCTGCTGGTTCGCGTGCGGGCTGGCGCTGCTGTGTTTCTATCTATTCTTTGCGCTGTTGGCCGGGAGCCGGGAGCAACACTGGTCTTTCATCAATTATTTCCAGGCAGCGGTTTTGCATTGGGTCATGCTCGGAGTAGTGGTGGCGCTCACGCTGCTCGGCTCGCTGGTGTTCACTGCGCCTTCTTCGAACACCACGATTTGTTTTCTGGCTGTGGCGGGGATCTTGATTCTGGGCCGCCATCTCAATAAAGTTGCGCTGCACCTGCCCGAACCGCGCCGCTCCATTTTGTATGCAGTCTATTATTGCATACCGCACCTCGAACTGTTCGACGTGCGGGACCTGATCATCCACAACTGGCCGCCGATTCCCTGGAGAGTCTGCATTTTGGCCACTGTGTACGCGCTGGCCTACGCAACGGCCTTTCTGATTGCTGCTTCCCTGGTCTTTCGGCGCAAGGCGATCAACTAAAGTTATGAGTGCTCCGCGAGTTTCCTGTTTGCTGGTGGCCGCCCTGGCGGTTCTCTGCTTCGGTCTCGCGGCAGAACTGGACACATGGTTCCAAGCCTGGGCGGGCAACCGCGCGCAATCTGCGGACATGTTGAATGTCCTCCTCGGAGACGGGCGCCGGATGTTTGCCAACCATTTCTATGTGAAGGCCGACGCTTACTTCCACAGTGGATTCTACCCTACCGTTTTCGATAATCGCGAGGCCTTCCAAACGGCGCACATGGCCGAAGACAGCGGGACGGTCGGCGGACGGAACCAGGGAGAGGAGACCGGCTTTTTAGGCAAACCGAGGGATTGGATCGACGCCTTCAGCCGGCAGTTTTTCCCCTCAGAACACACGCATCTGGACCAGGGAGGAGCACAGGGTCAAGCGAACGGTGCCGGAGATTTAGGGGAAGGCTCGGAGGTGCGTGAAATACTGCCCTGGCTGCGGCTCTCGGCGGACCTGGATCCAAACCGGGTCGAGACCTACACCGTTACGGCATATTGGTTGCGCGAACGGATGGGCAAGGTTGCCGAAGCCGAAAAGTTTTTGCGGGATGGGTTGCGGGAAAACCCGGGCAGTTACGAGATTCTCTACGAGTTGGGCCGCGTCTATTCCGAGAACAAAAACGACCCCGCACGGGCACGGAATCTGTGGGAGGCCGCTCTTCGTCAGTGGCAACGGCAGGAAGCTGCCCAGGCAGAGCCTGATAAGTACCTGTTCAACCAAATCGCCGCGCACCTCGCCATGCTCGAGCAAAAGGAGGGCAACTACCGCCAGGCGCTCGTTTACTTGGAGATGTGGAAGACACGCTCGCCCAGCCCCGAATCGGTTCAAAAGTTCATCGAGGAAGTCCGGCAGAAACTCGACCGTGGAACGCCCGACATCCCGAGACCTGCCGATAAGAAACCAACCGAGGCCCCATAACTCTTGAATCTTCCCATGCCCCTGCTGGAGATCTCGAACCTCAAGAAAACATTCACCGCTCCGGACGGCACTGAACAAACCGTGGTGAACGTGAAGAGCTTTACTCTGGCCAGAAAGGCCCAGGTCGCGCTGGAAGGCGAGAGTGGTTCGGGCAAGACCACGTTCCTGCACCTGATTGCCGGAATTCTCAAGCCTGACTCTGGCCGAATCGTTCTGAGCGGCCAGGAAATGTCGGCGCTGAACGAACCGGCTCGCGACCGCCTGCGCGCGACGACGATTGGTTACATCTTTCAGAGTTTCAACCTGCTGCAAGGCTACACCTGCCTTGAAAATGTGCTATTGGGCATGTCTTTTGGAGCGGGGGCCAACCGCGGTCATAGCCAGAAACTTCTGAAGCGAGTCGGCCTGGGCCATCGTCTGGACCATTACCCCCGCCAACTCTCCACCGGGCAGCAGCAGCGCGTCGCGGTCGCGCGGGCCCTGGCCAATTCTCCCAAATTGGTTTTGGCGGATGAGCCGACGGGAAACCTCGATCACAAAAACGCGCGAGAGTCTCTGGCGCTGATTCGGGAGGCCTGCCGGGAAGACGGCGCCGCGCTGTTGCTGGTCAGCCATTCTCGCGAGGTGCTGGCTCAATTTGATAACATCCAGCCCTTCAGCCGCATCAACGCCGCCTCGCGGGAGGAAGCCCGAGTATGACCATTTGGCGCATCGTTTTCAAAAGCCTTCGGCAGCACGCTCTTTCGACCGTGGTCACAGCGCTTTGCATCGCCCTGGCTGGCGGCTTGTTGATGTCCGTTTGGTCGGTTAAGGAGCAGTCGCAAGCAACTTTTACTGGGGTTAATGCCGGGTTTGACGCCGTTTTGGGGGCGCGCGGGTCTAAGCTGCAGCTCGTCCTCAACGCCATCTTCCACCTCGAATCCTCGCCCGGAAACCTGTCCTGGTCCGACTTCCTCGATGTCCGGAATAACCCGAGCGTCGAACTTGCTGTTCCCCTCGCGGTCGGGGACAACTACCGAGGTTATCGGCTCGTAGGAACAACGGTCGATCTGTTTAACCGCGCCGAGTATGCGAAAGGAAAGCACTTCACCGTCATTCCCCCGGGGCGCCTCTTCGAGCCAACTTTGCGTGAGGCGGTCGCTGGCAGCTTCGCCGCTCGAAAGCTCGGCTTGAAACCGGGCGATACGTTTCATCCGTTCCACGGCCTCATTTTCGACGAAAAAAATCAGCATTCGGAAACCTACGTGGTTGTGGGCATCCTCGAGCCATCAAATACGCCCGCGGATCGCGTGCTCTGGATCCCTCTGGCGGGCATCCAGAAAATGACCGGGCACGACCCCCACGCTGCTACCGACGTCAGCGCCGTCCTCGTGAAACTCAAAGAGGGCAGCGCTATTGCCGGCTTCCAAATGGACATGATGTACAACAAACAGGGCAATCGGCTGACCTTTGCCTGGCCCATCGGCACCGTCATGGCGGAACTGTTCGACAAGCTCGGGTGGTTCGACCGCGTGCTGGGACTCGTGGCTTACCTGGTGGCTTTGGTCGCAACCGCGTCCATCCTCGCCGGGATTTACAACTCCATGAACGAACGCCGAAGGGAGATCGCAATCCTGCGTGCTCTCGGAGCCCGTCGGATGACGGTTTTTTCTGCCATCCTGCTGGAAGCCGCCGCCATTGCTGCTGTGGGTATGGCGATGGGCTTCATTTGTTATGGGATCATCCTGGTTATCGTTGCCGGGCTGATTCGCGCGCAGACTGGGGTGGTGCTGGACCCTTTGAAGTTCAACCCCGTTTTGCTCTGGGCGCCCGGGATGCTCGTGACTCTGGGCGGTCTGGCCGGCTTGGTTCCCGCCGTCAAGGCCTACCGCACGGACGTGGCCGAACACCTCGCGCCAACCTCGTGATCCAAAATGAAGTGCTTTACTCTAATGCCCGTGGGAATCGCAGTTGGTTTGTTTGCAGGTTGTGGAGGCGAGCAATCACAGGTTCCGCAGCAAACCCTCGCGCACCGGCATGAGCATAAACCTCCGCATCACGGCACACCGGTTGTGCTTGGCAAGGAAGAGTGTCACGTCGAGTTGGTCCTGGATGCGCCGGCCGGACGACTCCAAGCCTATATCCTGGATGGCGAGTTGGAAAACTTCATCCGCATCCCTGCCGCTTCCTTTGAAGTTGCCGCCCATCTTCCCAACCGGGAGGAGTTCCTGCCTTTCAAAGCTGTTCCCAACAACGCCACTGGCGAAACAATTGGCGACACCGCTTTATTCGAAGTCCAGGCCGATTGGTTGAAAACGAACGCGGCTTTCGACGGCGTACTGCGGAAACTCACCGTGCGTGGCACGACCTACCAAAACGTCACCTTTACCTTCCCGAAAGGAAACGATACCGATGAATCTGCAAAGTAGCTCCACTTCATTCTTGCATCTGGCCGCCATCGCGTTTCTGGCGGTGTTCCCCCAAATTTCGAACGGCGCTCCGATGCCCGCCGCCTCCGGGCTGCCCATCCGCGGGACACCCATTGATTCACCACCCGAAACCAACACGCCCCCCGCTCCCGTTGGGTCGCAGCCCAAGCCAATCCCCACCAACTTGTCCCCGGCGACCTCACTCCCCGGTTCTGAAGCCGAAGTCATCCGAACAAACCAGGGCCGCCTGGAGATTGGTTTCGACAAGCTATCGGGTTTCTCCGCTGGGGTCATCTTTGAACGAACCATTTCGAATGGTGTCATGTTCGCCCATGCCACCAAAATGACCGGCGAGATCCCGCAGACTATTCAGGCGCTCAATGACCAGAAGGTTGCGGTGAAAGGCTTCATGTTGCCTTTGCACCAGGAAAATGGGCTCGCAACCGACTTCATCCTGCTGCGGAGTCGAATGATGTGTTGCTACGGAATGCCGCCCAACATCAACGAATGGATTCACGTGCGTATGGGCGATAAAGGAGCCAGGTGCATTATGGACACCCCGGTAACGATTTGGGGCAAGCTGCATGTAAGAGAATATCGGGAAAACCGCACCATGCTTGGCATTTACCAGCTCGAAGGAGAAAAGTTGGAAGTTCCGGAATAGCTTTAACCGGCCTGATTATCATGAAAAGACCGAAAATTCAAAAAGCGAAGGCGCAGGCTGCGGCAAACCGTCGGGCTTACCTCTGGTTCGGAATTGGTATAGCTGTGGGCCTTGTCATAGTCGTTCCGCCGCTTTTGATGGCGCCTGCAGGGTCCGCCAGGCAGATGGTTTGGGCACAGGCGGTCCGGGGGAAACCGGCTCATCCCAAACCGCAAACCAACTCATCCTGGGGAGCGCTTTCCCCTGCAGGAACCCAACCGACTACCGGTCTCGCCAGCGGCAACAACGTGTATCTGACCATCGGTTTTGACCGGCTAGCGGCATTCCCTTTTGTCGTCACCGCTCAGATGGTGAGTGCGCCCAAAGGCGCTGCTGTTGCTTCCCGCAGCACCTTGGAACAGGTTCCCGAGGAAATAAAAGCGCTCGACCAGCGACGCGTCTCCCTCAAGGGTTTTATGCTGCCGCTGAAATTCGAGGGCGCCTTGGCCACAGACTTCCTTCTCATGAGAAACCAGAGCCTATGCTGCTTTGGGGTTCCTCCAAAGATTACTGAATGGGTCAACGTTCACCTCGCTGGAAAAGGCGCCAAGCCCATTATTGACGAGCCGGTGACGATCTGCGGGACCTTTCATGTGGGTGACGTGCGGGAGAACGGCGACCTCGTGGGCATTTATCGTCTGGACGCCGAGAAGTGTTTGGGGACTGCACCGTGATTCGCAACTCGAATGGTTTTCGCGGCAGGGATTTGGCCTATGTGCCTGGATGATGAATGACCTATCCGCCGGCTATTTGCTACTGGCCTTCGCCTTGGCGATTGGCGGCGGCGCCTTGAGCACCTCCCTCGGCAACTCGCATCGCCGATTGTGCGCTCTGATTAGCCTCGGGGCCGGAACGCTCCTCGGGGTTACGGTTTTTGCCATCATCCCTGAGACGATGGGAGGGCTGCCCTGGTGGGGCTTGGTCCTGGCTTTAGGCTCCGGTTATGCGGTTTCTCTTTCGTCAGCAAGTACATCTATCATATTTGCCCGGCCTGCGCCGCCAGCCATTTTGACGAGGCGACGACTCATCGGTTTAGCGAGATTGCCATGGCAATGATGGTGGTCCTGGCGATTCATTGCACCGCCGACGGCGTGGCGCTGGCCGCCGACCATGAGGCCAAAGCGGCCCAGGTTCCTGGCGACCGGTTGCTGGACCTGTCGCTGGTCATGGCCATTTGCGTGCACAAGGTCCCCGAGGGCCTCGCGCTGGGTGCGTTGCTGGTCGGCGCCGGCTTCAGGCGGGGTGGAGTCCTCGCGCGCGTTGCGGCGGTCGAGGCCACCACCTTGTTCGGCGGGGTTTTGGGTTGGTTCTTCCTGCAAAACGCCAGCGGGATTTGGCTGGACGCCGTCGTAGCCCACGTCGGCGGGGGCTTCTTTTTCCTGGCGGCGCATGCCGTCTTCGGTGAAATTCTCAAGCATCACAAAGGGCTGGTCCTCGCTAATTTTGCACTGGGGGCTCGGCGGAATCGGGGTCCTGACCTTGCTATTGCGGCTCCATTGAAATGAACGCTCCAGAGCGCAAGCGGTTCGTTGATGAATGGAGTGTCGTCCCGGCCCGATCCCGCCGCGACATCGTCGCGTTCATGCAAAGCGTGAGCCGATACTTCGAGGGCCCGCCATTGGTGCGCGCCTTAACTAACGTGCATCTAGAGATTTGCTGCAGAACAGACTTTCCGGTCCAACACCGCCAGACCGCCTTCCTGGACCCGCTTTTAGCGACTATCCGCAGATTCTCCCTCAAACCGGTTCGTTTCGTTACCCAAGACCGTTCGCTCCGGTAACCCATCGGAGATGTCCCGGCGATAGTTGGAATTGGAGGTGGTTCTCCTGCCGTCCATCAAACAGGATGGGCGGTTGAGTAAAAGAAACAATCAACCAGGAGAACCAATGTGAGAAAGTACCGAAGACAGCAGCAACAAGCCAAAG
>DATMQA010000014.1:0-13172 GCA_035566895.1 Binatia bacterium | reverse complement strand
CGCAACGAGCTCTTGCGTCAGCAACAAGAGCTGCGGGTGGTAAAAAGACAGGCATTGAAGGAACGTGAGGCGTGATGCGTAAAACGTGAAGCGTGAAGCGTGATGCGTGAAATGTGAAGCGTGAAACGTGAGACATTTTTGATTCTTGATTTTTTGATTTTTGATTCGCCACTGAGGGTGACAACGGCTTGGCCGCAACCTTCCGTAACCTTCCGCCGGCCGGCGGGGGAAGGGACAATTTTCAAGCGTTGATTGGCTTTGGCTCCGCTTGGGGTAGCCAGACCCCCGGATCTTCATGAGGGCGTTGATGAAAATAGTGCAACTTGGCGCAAGTTAGCGCAAGTCAGCGCAAGTCAGCGTTGCCTGCCTGCAATATGATTGAAAAAAAGCGCTTCTGATAAACATTAAGGGCGGTTGAGACGAAGGTCTCCCCACGGTAAAACGTTGTTCGTGAGTTAACAGTCAACAAACAACGTTTTACCGTGGGGAGACCTTCGTCTCAACCGCCCTTAATGTTTATCAGTTGCAGGGATTCACAAATCGATATGCAAATCTGCGCAACTGGCCCCATTTCCGTTCGCGTTCAAGATAACAGTTCAGTTCCCGTTGACAGGCAACCTCCGAATAGGCCGTGGTTGCAAAGCAGGACGTCCGTCCGGTTGCGCGTCGAGCATGAATGGATTATGGGTGTGCCGTAAATGTCTGAGATTTCAACGGCTGAAATACGAGAAAAGATTGACTGCGTCTATCGCGCCGAGTCTGGGCATATTCTTGCGACCCTCATTCGTTTGTTGGGCGATTTTGATCTTGCCGAAGACGCGGTGCATGATGCCTTCGCTGCGGCACTGGAACGATGGCCGAAGGACGGTGTGCCCTCCAATCCACGGGCATGGCTCGTTTCGACCGGGCGGTTCAAGGCGATCGACGTAATGCGTCAACGCGTCCGATTCGATGCGGCGCAGGAAAAGATCGCCGAACAACTCGAAACCCACTCGAATGAGGCCACGGGATCGGATGAGGAGAGTGTTGAGGATGACCGGCTCCGGCTGATCTTCACTTGTTGCCATCCGGCATTGGCACCGGAGGCGCGCGTGGCGCTGACTTTGCGCGAGGTGTGCGGACTGACAACGGAAGAAATCGCGCGCGCTTTCCTCACTGGAGCGCCCACGCTCGCTCAACGTATCGTGCGCGCCAAGGCCAAGATTCGTGATGCGCGCATTCCCTATCAAGTGCCGCCGCCAGCGGAGTTGCCGGAGCGGCTGGATACCGTGCTTCAAATCATCTATCTGGTGTTCAACGAAGGGTACTCCGCTTCGTCCGGAGCATCATTGACACGGGCTGAGCTCTCGGCCGAGGCGATCCGGCTCGGGCGCCTGCTGAACGAGCTGTTGCCGGAGCCAGAGGTTATGGGGCTTCTCGCACTCATGGTTTTGCAGGAATCGCGCCGGTCAGCCAGGACCTCCCGGACAGGGGAGTTGATCCTGCTGGAGAACCAGGACCGTTCGTTATGGAACCAGGAGCAAATCAAGGAAGGAGTGGCCCTGATGGAACGAGCGTTGTTATCGCGTCGGTTTGGGCCGTACACGCTACAGGCAGCCATTGCGGCGGTGCATTCTCAAGCTAAGAGGGCCGCGGCGACAGACTGGCCGCAAATCGTCGCCTTGTACAGCGTGCTGGCACGAGTTGAACCTTCACCCGTAATCGAACTGAACCTCGCCGTGGCTGTGGCGATGCGCGACGGTCCCGAGGCCGGTTTGAAGCTAATTGACGCGATCCTCGCGCGCGGCGAATTGACTGCCTACCACCTGGCGCATGCCGCCCGGGCGGATTTGTGCCGTCGGTTGGGAAAGACGGCCGAGGCGCGTTCTGCGTACGAAAAGGCCCTGGCTCTCACGCAACAGGAACCGGAGCAGCGTTTCCTCCAAAATCGGCTGCGGGAATTGGAGTAAGAAATATTTTCGAGGAACTGTCGAAATCCGGGATTCCCGAACGACTACCTATTGAACAGACAATCAAAACAAACAAAAACAAACGAAAATACTATGAACTTTATGATGCTGATGATCCCCGCCGTTTATCAAGGCGGTAAAAAAGTGGACCCGAGCTTTGTACCTGATCCAAAAAAAATGGAAGAAATGGGCAAGTTCAATGAGGAATTGGGAAAGGCCGTTAAAATCATTTCACTGAACGGTCTGCATCCGTTGGCCACCGGCGCGCGGGTGGCGTTCGGCAAAGGCAAAGCGACCGTGACCGACGGCCCCTTCATTGAAGCCAAAGAAGTGCTGGGCGGCTATTGGATGGTCGAGGCCAATTCGAAAGAAGAGCTCGTGAAATGGGCGCAACGCTGCCCCGCGGACCCGGGCGACGTGATTGAAATCCGCCAGATTTTCGACGCGGCCGATTTCGCGATCAAGAAATAGGAGGCGGCTATGAAATATATTTGCCTGGGCTATATCGAACCGAACAAGTTTGAAACCATGTCCGAAAGTGAACGCAACGCGATGTTGGACGAGTGCTTCGCTTACGACGACATGTTACGAAAGAACGGGCACTTCGCTGGCGGTGAAGCGCTTCAGGGGCCCTACACGGCTACGACTTTGCGTTGGAAGAATGGCAAGGCGTCGGTCACGGACGGCCCGTACGCAGAAACGAAAGAACAACTGGGCGGAATTCTGATCCTCGAAGCGCGAGACCTGAATCACGCGATCCAGTTGATGTCGAAACATCCGGGAGTCAAGGCCGGGCCTTTCGAGATCCGGCCGGCGGCCGATTTAACCGAAATGATCCGCGAAAGCGTACGAAGACGCGCTATGCCGTAATCGAGTCCAGAGGGCCTTGCCCTCTGGCGCATTCAAACACCAGTCCCGATCTCGTTACCAGCCAACGCCGTTATGCCCGGGGTGCACGTTCTCAAGCCTTTTGTGAAAGCAACAGGGGCCCGTCCTGCAAAAATCTGGAGAGTGGGGGGGTACGGATGGTGCGGAGGTTTTCATTTGAACTCGGATTTAGTCGGATTTAGTCCGATTAGCTCAGAGCAAGGGCGGAACGGGGTGATGGTCCGGGAGGGGTCGGGGGTGGGAGTGCCCCCCGTGGAGCCGGTACAGCGTCACAACCTGCATTTTACCGAGGAATTCTGAACGCCGAGCCGTCACAAATGGCGGCACAACCCGGCACACACCGTCACATTATGGCTTCAAGCGGAGCCTCGCCGTTGGCCGTTGAAGTGGTTTGGGGAGAAAACTTTGTTCTGACACCTATGCTCGAACGGGTTTGTCGCCACTCCCCGATGTCCTTACTATCACCAGGTAACGATGACAATTCCTGAAATTATCAAGGAACTGGAGCCGTATAACCGGCGCTTCCCCATGGAGGCGATGCGGGCGGCGATTGAGCAGCGCGAAGCCATCACGACGGAGCTGCTTGGTATCGTGGAAGCCATTGCAGCCAATCCCACCGAAGTGGCGAAACGGGAGGAGTACATGCTGCCTGTTTTTGCGCTCTACCTGCTGGCTCAGTTCCGTGAAACACGCGCCTACCCGGCGATCGTGGAAATGTTCAGTGCTCCCGGCGAAACCTCATACGAGTTGGTGGGCGACACGGTGACCGAAGGGCTGAAGCAGATTTTTGCTTCGGTATATGACGGCAATCCCGCGCCGTTGCAGGGTTTGTTCGAGAATGAACAGACCAACGAATACGTCCGCTCCGCCGTTCTCGGCGCCTTCCTGGTGCTGGAACACACCGGTCAGATGCCCCCTGCCGAGGTGGTGGAATATTTCCGCAGCCTTTTCCGTGGGAAGCTCCAGCGCCTCAACTCGTTTGTCTGGGCCTGCTTGGTCTCCGCTGTTGCCGACCTGCCCGCGCCGGAGTTGCTGGAGGAAGTGCGGCGGGCATACGCTGAGGACCTGGTTGATGAGGACATCGCGGACCTTAAGGGCATCGAGCGGGACTTGGCTGCGCCGGAGCCGCCGTCCGGGGGTAAATCCGCGCTAATCACCGATGCCATTGCCGAAATGAAAGACTGGGCGTGTTTTCGCCCGAAGGATTCGGGGCCAACGGAGCCGCCAGAGTCTGAAGTCCTCGCGCCGGCGTCCTCACCGCCCGCGCCCTCCAGTTACGTAGCCCCGACCCCTTACGTCCGCGAACCGAAGATTGGTCGCAATGACCCTTGTCCCTGCGGCAGCGGCAAGAAATTTAAGAAGTGCTGCGGAAAGGGCTGAACGGTTGGCGATGAGCAACTGCGGCAGCGGGCGTGAGCGCGGCAAGGATCAGCAAACGCGCCCAGCGAGACCTTGACGAGATTCGCGGCTACATTTCTGCCCCAGAGTGGGGGGGCTACGCGATGATGCGGACCCTTCTTTTGAACTCGGATTTAGTCGGATTTACTCCGATTTACTCCGATTTACTCACAACTGCTCGGAGCAACGGCGAAACGGGCGACGGTCCGGGAGGGAGTGGGGGTGGGAGTACCCTCGTGGAGCCGTCACAGCGTCACAACCTGCATTTTACCGAGGAATCTTAAACGCCGAGCCGTCACAAATGGCGACACAAGCCGGCACAGCCGGCACAATGTGTCACATTCTGGCCTCAAGCGGAGCGCCGCCCGTTTGAAATCGGGAAATGCAAACCTCAGGTTTGACCCCGACAACAGGAAACAACCCGGCCCGGATGACTGAAGCAGGGCGTGGGCGGGGTCGGACCGTAGAAGGATCCCTTGGTCTTCATGCTCCCGGTCCGACAAATACAGCGGAAAACTACTCCAGGATTGGTTGCACATGAGGCAAAACGCATGCACCTGCGAACCGGTCTTCTGACACGCCTCGGCCAGAGTCTTGATGAAGTCGTGCCGGTCCACGTCGTCCAGGAAAATGTTGTCACGCTTGGTCGCCACGGCTCATGACGTGATAGATCGCTCCCGGATATTCGACGCGCCACGCTCGCGGCATCGGTAGGGGTTGCCAAACTTATCGGCACTGTCAAGCACCAGAGGGATACGGAGGACACGCTGGCCGAGCTCACCAGAGACATTTCCACGGTCTCACCCCGGTCTGACCCGAATGGCGGGGTCGGGAGACGGATGCAGGGGAGGAAAGTCAAAAAGATGAAGTCAAGAATATCCGGAACTGAGCCAGACGCTTGCTGTATTCTCGATGCTTAAGGCGACCGATTCCAAACCCCACCTCCAGGGTCCGTCGCTCTAATCGATGGTGGATGAGCGCGCGGATACCCAGTGGTCGATGCTCGGCAGCTCGCGCTGCTTCAGGGCGGCCCGGAGGCGGATGCTTTCGGCAATCTCTTTGGCTTTGGTGGCGCCTTTCGGGGATACCTTTTCCTTCACGTATTTCTCCAGCTCATCCGCGCGGTCAGCGTCTGAGAACGCGCTCATGATGGACGGAACGTACATATTCCGACTAAACTCCTCTGCGCGGCCTAAGAGCTGGGTCATGTGATCCTGTGCAAATTTCCAGGCCAATTCAGGTTGCTCACCGGAATGCGCGACGTCGGTCACGAGATAGATCGCTTCCTGGGGAACGGTCTCATCGGTCAGCGAAATTGGCAGCGTGAGCGCAGCGAGCGGCGGGTCGAGCGCCGCCGCCATCGCGCCGTAATAGCGTCTTCGTTCCTCAGTCCCCTTGGCAGCGCGGGCCATTCGATGCAGTTGATCGTAAGTCGGGCGATCGCTGTAGTGACCGACGATATTGACGATGCAGGGCCGCAAATTGGGCGGCAGGCTCTCGGGTTGGGTCAGGAACTTTTGGAACCGTGTCCGCGCCACAGCGATGATTTCTTTGTCGCCAAATTCTCCGAGCAAGCTGATGACGCTGTTGCGCAATAAGGTATCGGTGGCCAGCTCGCCGGCTCTGGGCTCCCATCCCAGCCGCTGCAGTTGTGGACGGACCATCTGAATAGCCCACGCGCGGAAGGCCGCGCGCCCCGGCTGACCGCGTTGGAGGCCATCAATGACACCAAGCCGTCCAAGCACATCCTGCCAGATGGCGGCGGTTTTTTCGGGCCCAAGCGACGCCACCAAATCCAGGTAGCTCGCGGCAGTGGCGCGTTGGGCCGTGACCATGGCCCAGGCGTCGCCCAGCAAATTAAGGCGATCCTCTGGCGGCAGGGAATTCATCCGCGACTTCAATTTTTGAAACATCACCGGTGAGTAAGAAACTCTGTAATAACCGGCATCGCCGAAATTGGCTTTGATGACGCCGTCGCAATTCGGGAAAGCCACGGTTGTGGTTTTGTTCGTCAGCAGTTCCACACGTGTGGACTTTGTCCGGGTCAAGTCCGCCAGTGCGACGGGCACCATCCATTGCAACGGCTTCGCGCCGGGGTCCTGCACGGTGAAGCGTTCTTGTTCGAGGCGCACGATGTCTTTGCCTCCCTCACATTGGCTGCTGACATTGACGACCGGCAGGCCCGGCTGCTCGGTCCACCCTGCTGAAAGCGCGCGAACGGGTTTGCCGGAAGCCTTTTCCAATGCCGCCCAAAGATCCGCAGTGGTCGTGCTCGAATAACGATGGCGCGACATGTAGAGTTGCATTCCGTGGCGAAACTTTTCCTCGCCGAGGTAATTTTCCAACATGCGCAGAAACGACTGGCCTTTGATGTAAGTGATACCGTCAAAGGCATCGTTGGCCTGGCTTTCGTTGGCGATGGGCTGGAGAATGGGATGCGTGGAAGGCAGGGAGTCCTGCCGCATAACGCCGGACTTCGCCGAGCCCGCATCCAGCCACATTTGCCAGTCGGGGTTAAAATGGTCGGTGGCTTTGGTGCCCATCCAGGACGCAAATCCTTCATTGAGCCAGAGATTGTCCCACCAGGCAGTAGTGACCAGATCACCAAACCATTGGTGGGCCATTTCGTGCGCCATCACGCCGAAAACATTTTGCCTGGTTTCCAGCGAACTCGTTTTGGGATCAAACAGCAGGATGGACTCGTTGTAAGTAATGCCGCCCCAGTTCTCCATCGCCCCCCCAAAACCACCAGGAATGGCGATCTGGTCCAATTTCGGAAGTGGGAATTTTATGCCGAAGTAATGATTGTAGTAGCCAAGAATTTTCTTGGCCGATTCCAACGCGTAACGCCCCTGTTCCTTCTTGCCTTCGGTTGTTATGACTCGCATCCGCACGCCTTCGAAAGAATCCTCCAATGCCTCCAATTCGCCCGATACCAGAACCATCAGGTAACTGGCCATCGGCGGTGTCGCTTCGAAGTGGACTTCTTTAAGCCCACCGTCCAGGGATTTTTCATTTTTGATCGGCATGTTGGAGACCGTCAGATGCTTTTTCGGCACGATGACCGTCGGCTCAAAACTCGCGCGGAAAACCGGTTCATCCCAGCAAGGAAACATGCGCCGCGCGTCCGTCGCCTCCATTTGCGTGGCGAGCATCACCTTCTTGCCGGCGCCGGCCGAGTAGCGAACGAAAAACAGCCCCTGCGCCTGCTCGCGCAGATGGCCGGTGAATTCGATGGTGAGCGAGTATTTGCCCGGCGCCAGAGTCTCCGAAAGCCCAAAGGAAACCGTCTGCGCTTCGGCATCCGCCTTGGACTCAAGGGGGATTGTCTTTGGCGCGGTAATGGCGGCTTTGGTGATTTCCAGGTCCAGAGCGTTGAGCACGATTTCCCGCGCCGGCTTTAGCACGTCAATGTTGATGTCCACCTTTCCGGTGGTGACAAATTTTTCCAGATCAGGCTGCAAACGGATGGCGTAATGCCGTGGAACAACATCCTTGGGCAGCTTGCCTGGTGTGGATTCGAATTTGAATGGCGATTCCGCGGAAGATGTGAGGAGGCTTGCCGCAAGATAAAAGAAAATCACCGTTAACGGTTGGGTCGTGGAAACCATTAGGCAACGGTGCGAAGGAGTCTGAGCAGTGTCAATACATTTGGAGTTAGCGAATCTGACTTGGTCGCTACCACCACAAGAAATCTCGAGTGAGACTGCCAGTCAAGCCGTAATAGGTCACTTGTACTTGTTACTTGTTGACCCCACCCACCCGCTGATGTGGACGCGCAGTTCAGGGCATGGCTGGCCGAGGCATACGCTGTTGGCGAGCAGCGTCACCTCCATGACGGGGTCAGTGGCGCGGATTCACAAATCGATATGCAAATCAGTGCAACTGACCCCCTTCCAGCTCGGCGATCCGTTCACGATTCAAGCATCGAGTAACTTGAGCACTTGGACGCCACTAACAAAAGTTGAGATGCGACCCTTTTACCTCCAAGGCTTTGAATCTTTGAATGTGTGGGGGCGTGTCACCGAGGTTCTAAACAACGCCATTGCCCGACCAAATGCGAAAATGCTATTCCTTTCCCCCTTAAACCGCCCGGCGAACGCGTGAATACGACGAAGGAATTTTGGAAAAACCGGCTCGCCCACATCCCCGATGGAAGCGCCGCGCTATTCTTCATCCAAATCTTCGCCACCCTTGGCTTCGCCGTCCTTTATTCGACGCTGGTGCTGTATGCGACGCGGCACCTGCATTTCTCAGCGAAAGAGGCCTCGGCAATCATGGGCGTGTTCGGCGCATTCAACTACGGACTGCACTTATTTGGCGGCTATCTCGGTGGGCGGTTCCTCTCCAATCGCAATCTGTTTGTCGGCGGAATGGTCCTGCAGGTTTTTGGTTGCGGCGCCATCGCACTTGGGTCAATGGCTGGGATGTACTGGGGCCTGGCGCTGTTCCTGACCGGCTCGGGCTTGAACGTCACCTGTCTCAACATGATGCTCACCCAGCGCTTCTCCCCCGAAGACAACCGCCGCGAGAGCGCCTTCCTCTGGAATTACGCCGGCATGAACATCGGCTTCTTCATCGGCTTCTCCGTGGCGGGTCATTATCAGGAGACCGAAGCCTATTCTCCGCTCTTTATCTTCGCCACCGTTGGGAACTTCCTGGCGATCGTGCTGGCGCTCTTTAACTGGAAAGTCCTCGCCGATCGAAAAACACCGCTGCTGGAGGCTACCAGCACTCAGTTTCGGGCGCGCTTTGCGGTCGGAATCGCGATCCTATTGGGCGTTCCGCTGGTCGTTTGGTTCATGCTCCAACACACGGGTCCAACGGGCATTATCCTCAAAGGGGCGAGCGGCGCCGTGGCGGCTGCGCTCATCTATCTGACGTTAAGACATCCCCAGGCCAGTGAGCGAAGGAAGATGTGGGCGTATCTGATCCTGACCTTGGGTTCGCTCGTTTTTTGGTCGCTCTACCAGATGGCACCCAACGGGCTGCAGCTCTTCGCGGTGAACAACGTCCGCCTGCGCGTGTGGGGCATCGCGGTGGCGCCCCAATGGGTGCAGAACATCAACACGGTCGTGATTGTCCTGGGCGGGCCGCTGCTGGCGGCGCTGTTTACTCGTTTGCGGGCGCGCGGTTGGAAGCTCGACATTCCACAGCAGTTCTCCGCCTCGCTCATCCTGATGGCGTTGGGCTTCCTGGCGCTCCCGGTCGGGATTACCTTGGCCGATGCCTCCGGTCGTTCGCCGTTCTTCTGGTTGTTCGCGAGCTACGTCCTCCAGTCCATAGGTGAGCTGCTCATCTCGCCCATTGGATATGCCATGATCGGCAAGCTCGCGCCGAGCAAATACCAGGGCATCATGATGGGCAGTTGGATGCTGGTTACGGGTCTGGCCTCCCTGTTTGCCGGAGACTTCTCGGGCATGGTGCCGGAGCCGACCGGCACTACGGCCCTGGCCACCAACCCCGATTACTCCAGGTTGTTCGCGCGACTCGGCTGGGGCAGCTTCGTCGCTGGCGTGGCGCTGGTCGCCCTCATCCCGCTACTCCGCAGGCTAATGCAAGACTCACCGCGGTGTTCCGCAAAAACCAATTCTTCCTCACCCGGGCAGCGTACATAATATGTGCGCCAAAAAACCAAACTCTCACCTGATTCGCCACTAGATTGAGCCATCATGAAGCTGCATCTTGTGTCGCTCGGCTGCGCCGGCATCGTCGCCGGCAGGGCCGTCGTTCTGGCCGCTAGCCCCTCGGCTGACCCCCTCCATATCCTGATCGTCCACGCGGATCAACACCGCATCGATTGCCTGGGCGCCTATGGCAACAAGGAAATCAAAACGCCCCACATCGATTCCCTCGCCGCCGATGGCGTGCGCTTCAACAACAGCTTTTGCACTTTTCCGGTGTGCACCCCTTCGCGTTACTCGCTGCTGAGCGGTTTGCCCGTTCACGAACACCGGGGCTGGGACAACCATTGCACGCTCCCGCCCGGCACCCCGACCTTCGCCTCGGTTCTTCGCCAGGCGGGCTACGCCACCAAGGCGGTGGGCAAAATGCATTTTACCCCGACTTACCTCGATGTCGGTTTTGCTGAAATGGAATTAGCCGAACAAGACGGCCCCGGCCGGTGGGATGACGACTACCATCGCTACCTGCGCCAGTTCGGGCTGGTGGATGCCAACGACCTGGAGGACCAGCGTTCCGAATACCGCCGCGGCGCCCGTCAGATTTACTGGGATTCCTTTGGCGCCCTGCCGTCCAATCTTCAGGAGAAGGATTACAGCACCACCTGGATCGCCGACCGGGCGATGGAGACGCTGCAGAAATGGACCCCAGAGCAGCCCGCGCTGCTGATGGTCGGCTTCATCAAACCGCACCATCCCTTCGACCCGCCAGAACCCTGGGCGCACCGGTATGATCCGGAGAAGATATCGTTGCTGCCTGGGTGGACGCCCCGGATGTTTCCCTACGATGTCAGAGGCTATTTCACCAATGCCGATCTGACCGAGGCGGCGGTTCGGCGGTGCACGGCCCTCTATTACGCCAGTATTTCAGAAATTGACGAACAGGTTGGGCGAATGTTGGCCCGGCTCAAATCCAAGGGGCTCTACCAGAATACCCTGATCATCTTCACCTCCGATCATGGCGAGTACCTTGGCTTCCACCATCAACTGCTTAAGAGCGGACAGATGTACGATCCGTTGGCCAAGGTGCCGCTCATCGTCAAACTCCCCGGAAACCGGCAGGCCGGCTCCGTCACCGACAAACTGGTCAGCAATATCGACGTCGGGCCTACGGTGCTGAAAATCGCCGGATGCAAGCTCCCGCCCGAAATGAAAGGACTCGACCTCACCGACCCCGCCGCCGTGCGCGACATCGTCTTTTGCGAAACTGCCGATACCGTGATGGCACGCACCCAAACTCGGAAACTGCTCTATAACACCAGGAACCCCGCCCGCAGCTTATTTTTTGACCTGAAGCACGATCCGCTGGAAATGACCAATGCCTACGCAGAACCGGCTTTCAAAAAGGACGTCGCAGTACTCGTCGAGGCTATTCAAACCTGGCGCCCGAACAGACCTGGCCGCGCATTTTTGGATGAAAATGCCCCGCAAATTTCGCAGCCCAATGTCCCTGCCAACACCCAAGCCCACCGGCAGGAAATGATCGATTATTACGCACGCAAGATGAAGGAATAGCGTGCGCGGGGTCGGACGTAGAAAAGCCTCGGACGGTGCGGTTCAGTCTATGGAGGAAGCGAGTTGCTGTACAATCTCTTGGACCGACCCTGGGACACTTATTTTCGCCGAGCCAGGTTCTGCACGCGGTACCAGGCATGAGATCGGAGACAGAAGGGCCGCAATCGTAAAAGCGGAACCCGGCGGGCTGGGGAATCGTTTTCATAAGCACGTGGAAAAATTCGTTACGGATTTGTGAATTGCAGGAGTGTGGAGCGTGAGGGTTTCGGAAAAAAATTTATTATCGCACAAGAGCCTGCAAGAGGGTGCAGGAGTGTTAATTAGTGTTAACATCGGGATGGGCGAGGAACCGTTCGCGCGATTAGCAGGGAGCTGGCGGATTTCGGCCAAACCAGTGAAATGGGCTCTGGCTCGGAGGACAGGTCTTCGATCATGCCGTTGTTTTCTCATTTTCGGTATTCCTGGGGCCGGTCGTGCTCGGCAACACAGCCTTCTACTATGTACGGCGCGACAAACCGTGTCCGATGGCGGACAAAGTGGCGGCCTGGGTGATTTCCTCGGCCTGGCGATGATTGCCCAGGTGCCGAAACGCGGCGGAATAGACGAGGTCGATGTGTCGTGCGACCGGGGTGGCAAACGCCTGTTCGGAGTGCCCCCACGCGTACTCGCGCAGCAGTCCCATGTCATCCGGCGCTTGCATCCACCTATTCATGTCCGCAGAACGCAAAAGATAACAGCCGATTTTTGCGGCCGGTGAACTGGTGACTTGTTTTGCGGTCAATTGTTCTTAACAGTTGCGTCTCACGTGAACGAAACTCTCATCATCGTGCCGACCGTCAACGAGCGGGAAAATCTCCCGCGCATGGCGGCACAACTTTTGTCCCTGCCTGTGAAAGTGGATTTGCTCGTCGTGGACGGGAATTCCAGCGATGGCACGGCACAAGTCGCAGATGAACTTGCGGCGAAGCATCCGGAAATCCACGTCATCCACGAGACGAAGAAAGGCGGGCTGGGCCGCGCCTACATGGCCGGATTCAAATGGGCGCTGGAAAAAGGATACGGGTTCATCATGGAAATGGACTGCGATTTTTCGCATGACCCTGATGAGATCCCGAATTTTCTTGCCACTGCGAAAAATGAGAACGCGGACTTGGTCCTCGGCTCGCGCTATTCCGGCGGCGTGCGCGTGGTGAACTGGCCGTTGAAGCGATTGATGCTGAGCCGGAGCGCGGGAATTTATGTCCGCGCCATCACCGGCATGCCCATCAGCGACCCGACGGGTGGCTACAAATGTTTCCGCCGTCGCGCACTTGAGGCCATCAATCTGGACGACGTGCGCTCGAATGGCTACAGCTTCCAAATCGAAATGACGCACCGGCTGTGGCGCGATGGATTCAAGGTCGTCGAGGTAACCCATCGTCTTCACCGAGCGGCTGCACGGCCATTCCAAGATGTCCGGCCACATCGTGCAGGAGGCGCTCATCATGGTCTGGCGGTTGTGGTTTCAAAACGGTCTGCGGCGGTGGCCGAGGAAAAGTCGGGGTCAACCCAGGGTCAACCCATAGTTTGGTTCAGGAGTTGGCGGAAACGAACCAAGCTGTGGGTTGATAAACATTAAGGGCGGTTGAGACGAAGGTCTCCCCACGGTAAAACGTTGTTCGTGAGTTAGCAGTCAGCAAACAACGCAAAAAACCATGAGAAGACCTATAGATAAATTAATCGCAGGAATCGACCTGCACAG
>DATMQA010000013.1:0-21629 GCA_035566895.1 Binatia bacterium | reverse complement strand
GACCCTGGAAGTTGAGCGCAGAGGCCAGAGCGATGAAACCTCCTACCTCGTGCGGCGCGATCCGACACAGGTTCCTGGCATCCTTCGTGGCTAAGTCCCATTTCTTTGCCGTGCAAAAAGCCATGTAACGCGCGCAAAGAGCGTCAGGATGCAATCGGGCCTGCGGCGGAAGTTTTTCCAATTCCTTGATCGCTTCCGACCAGTCCCCTAAACCAAGCCAGCCTTCGGCGGCGTCAAGGTGCCATTTGTCAATCGCTCGGAGGGACATGACGCGATTTTCGCACGTTTATCCTCCGGCGCGAGATTTTCTTTTTCGCTCAAAACCACATTGCTTTCCAACCCGAGATTAATGGCCCCGGCTCACGACGGGTTCTCCTCCTCGCCCGACGACTCTTCTGCTGCTTCGTCCACCTGGGCAGGAACGACATTCAGGAAAACAAAGGGGTAGCGCTCCTCGTCTTCCGCCATGTTCCTTGCGGTCTTGGTAAATCGACGGCCTCGGAATAGAAATGGCGTGCCCAGTGGCAATTCACCGAATGTGAACGTTTTCATCGCGACTGTTAGCAATGTCGATGGCGTGCCGGTAAAGCCCCCGCCCATACCACGTCACCGCTGCCGCAAATGCCAACAACAACACAGTGCAAAGGACCAGCCACGCGCGTTCATGCGCGCGCTTGGCCCTCCGCTGATTGCCGGCGATTCTCTCGCTGAAACTCTCCCTCGCTATGCGATCCCATTCCGGTCCTGGAAGGCCCATGGTAAAGTTGATCGGGCCACGGCGGGCCGAACCCCGGGGCTACACAATTACCAATTGTGTTGAGGCTCAGCTCACCGTAGCCACGGCCAGATTGGACCTGAGGTGAGCGCAAGGCAAGCAAAAATGTGCAAAGCTGGTATGCTACGTGCTAAGTAAGTTTCCAGCAACGCGGCATCATACTTAAACCGGACCGCTCCAGTATCAAACTGGGGCGGTTTTTGTCTCGGATTTGGACATCCGTAAATTGCTCTGGCCAAACTGTTCGATGTTCGACTACCCCGAAAACGACCAGATTGACTTTTCCTACGCGCAGGACAAAAATTGAAAAGCAGGGCAGCCTGTAACGCGCTAACGTTGGTCCGCTGTGCCGTCAATGGCAGTCTTGGCAAGACCATTAAACAGGTTGCCCTGCTGTCCTCTTTTTTACTCCCTTATGACACCGACCAGCTAGCGAATGTTGTTGGAACCTAGCGGCAGCTTATTCGCGGGTAATTCCCCGGGCCATTTCCCGAGGTTTTTGCGGTGTTTTGGAAGAATTTTCGGTTGAAACACTCGTTAGAATGATGACACCAATGGCCCCGCAGGTGTCATGCATTTCGGCGGCGGGCCGAGGTGCGGGGGGAGATCGAAAAAGCGAAATAGGCTCTTGGTTGCAGTCGGCCCGGTCAACGGGCGGGTAAAGCCTCTGGGTCAATCAGTTTCAAACCATTCCAGCGGCTCCGGCAGATCGAAGCCCGCATACTCGATATGCAGCACGCGGCGGTGGCGATTGGTCCGAGAGCGGCTGGACGCGTGAAGCAGCAGGGGCCGCATGAGCAGGGCGTCACCAGCAGAAGCGCGGCAGATGAATTCAGGGCAGGTCTTGCGCAACTCTTGAATGCGCTCGACGAGAAGCCGACCAAGACGGTGAGTATCCGGCAGAACGCGAAGCGCCCCGTTGTCCTCGTCGCAATCGTCCAGGTGCAGCCGGATCGCTATCATTTGTTCAAGGAATTCGGGCGGAGCCTGAACGTGATGGACACCGTCCTTGAGGCTCCACGGCCCGAAACTTGGCAGGTCGAAGCGCGCGCGAACGGCCAACGTGAGGTCCTGGTGCCAGGTGACGAGCCAATTCACGTCGGGATTTTTATCGAAGTAGATTGCTCTTACCGGACGAGCCTCGACCGACAGGTAAGGCCGCACAAGATCGAGGAGGCGGTCCGATGACGCCAGCAATTGAACGGGTGCGTTGAGCAAGGCGCGCCGACCGGCCTTGGCCGCTTCGCCCAGCAAGCCAATCAAGCCGATTACCTCCGAGGCCGTGAGAACAGCCGGAACAAGCTGAAAACCGTTCTGCTCGAATTCCCGATTGGTCAGTGATCGCGGGGCCGTCATGGGTTGAGCAAAGCAGCCCTTCGCAGTTTCATGCTCGCAAAATATCGTCGGTGCGTGGCCCGGTCAACGGGCAGGGTGAGCGGAGCGAGTTGCCCTCGACCAAGCAGGTAACTACCCGAATCTTTTCTTCGGTGCTCAATTTGTTCATGGATACAATATGCTTGAGCGTTCAAGCCTTGTTGACAATAAATTTTCTGGACTTTTGTGGAGAGTTTGATCCAAAATACCAAACCATGTCCCAGGAAATCTATGAGAAGTGCGAGGAACTCGTTAAGCTCAGAAAACGTCCCCTGCTACTGTTATTATTACAGACCATTCAGCGAGTCGACGTTATCAGCACGTGCGATGCCTTAAGCGGGTCTGTATTCAATGAGATGGACGTAGTTTTACAGACACCCGGTGGTGATCCGGACGCTGCTTATCTTCTCACAAAGGTTCTGAGAAAACACGGCACGAGGGTCTTCTTTCTCATTCCGGTTTACGCAAAGAGCGCTGGAACTCTCATGTGTCTCGGTGCCGACGAGCTAATTGTCACCGAAGTTACCGAGCTTGGGCCGCTCGATAGCCAAATTCGAGAGGAGCAGGAGGGCAGTAGCTCCAAGTTTAGTTCCGCATTAAATGGATTTAAGGCCCTTGAGCAGATTCAACTGCATACTCTCCAGACACTTGAGATTGCCGCCCGAATGATACGACGGCATAACATGAAACTGAGAGACGTATTTGAGCTTGCTACCAGATTTGCGGGGGAAACAAGCGGCACGCTATATGCTCAACTTGACCCAAAAAAGATAGGGGAATACGCCAGAGCGTTGGACGTGGGAGAGAAATATGGTATCATTATACTAACGAGGTTTATGAATTGGCCGAAAGATAAAGCGACTCAAGTCGTCCGAAGGCTGGTTAAGGATTATCCTTCTCATGATTTTGTTATTGACCACGAAGAAATGACAGATATAGGTCTGCCCGCAAAATTGGCAGATTCACAAACCGCAAAAGTCATGAATGAAATTAGGGATTTGACTTTCCAGTTAGGAGAGGACGAATCGGACCACATTAAGCTTTTTAAGCCAGTCACCCCCGTAACCCCAGTGATAAATCCACCAATTCACGCAAGCATTGCCCCGCCATCCGCGACCGGGACAACGCCAACAGCAACTCCAACACCATGAGAACAAAAACTTCCAATGCCCGTCAAAAGCGAGCGAGAATGAAGGGGTTTGAAAGCGAAAAGGCAGCGGTAGAGGAACTTTTCAAAGAGGAAATCTCGGCGGCACGAAACGCGGCGGCGGCGGCGCTAGAAGAACAACAGCAGGCACCAGACCAAAACGATAATTCTTTAGTCATGGTGCCCGCTGATTAATCGCGCTTTTTTCTCCAGCGTGCCTCTGCGGCCCGCGTAGCAATCTCTTTTCTCCTGCGGGCAGAGAGATTTTCCGCCCTAGCCTTGCCGCCTTTCAATCCTCCAAGCCTGCCCAAGGCAACGGCGGCAGGGTTCTTAGTTGGTATCGGTTGCGCGTCACCCGTGGATTGCTGCACCACACTGAATGCGGTTTCGTTTAGGTCTTTCGGTTTGCTTGACTGCTTAAGCTTTCGCATGGCGCAACCTTGCGCCTGCCCCGACCAGAGTCAAGAGCGAAGGCCGGCACGGATTTTCAAACTGTACCACTACCCTTGTCCCTGGGGTGGAGACCTACCGGGCGGGCAGCGGTGCCGGGCGAGCTGGGGCTCGGATTTGTGCGCCGGCCAAAGGGGCTGGGGCTGGGGTCCAAGCGGTTGCGGAGGGGCTCGGACGAGCTTCGGGCTAAGCCAACGCTGCCGGCGGGCGGCAGAAGGGCGCAGGGAATGGTTGAGAGGGGCACGGGCTTGGGCTGGGGTGCTGGACTGATTTTTGGGAGGCGGCGAAGCGCCAAGCGACGCGGGAAGTCGCGCGCAATTAATTAGGTCCTGGCTTGGTTCCGTTGGGTTCCAGGCTTCGCGGCGTTTTCGGTAGCTGGCTTCAGGCGAAGCGAGGCAACGGCGGCGGAGCGGTTTTTCCCGCGCGCGGGCGTTCGTCGTTCGGGGCGGCGGCAAAATTTTGATACTGCCTTTTGATACTGGTCGATGGTTATTGAGATAATTTGCGGAAAGAGGAGATAATCGAGACGTGAAAAGCATTTCAAGATAGCACGGCTGGGACGCAGTTTTGACGTTTCGGACAAGTCGAGACAAAGAGGGAAAAGCAGGGAAAAACGGGCAAAAACGGTAGGTTTACAATTTCGAGTCAGGTGCCTTTAACCACTCAGCCACCCTTCCACACGCTCCATCGGGCAAATACTTTGCTCGAAATCGGGTACAAGGCAAGTTGATTCGGAAATCCTGATTCGCAAATCCCTGAAGACCGACCGGATTCGGTCGCCAAGGGCTTTCCGTTATCGTCGGCGAGACGGCGACAATCGAAAAATGGCGTGCATGCTCTTATTTGTGCTCACCAGAACCCCAGTTGGTTGAGTTTCGTCGTCCATCATGACTTTCATGGGATGATAAAGTGGTGGAGTGCCGGAGCGCGAAATTTATCCTTGAATTCCTTTGAAATGCTTTGAAATCCCTTGAAATCCTTTGATCGGCCCGAGCTTCCTGAGGGCAATGAGCGGTGCATAATCACTGCAATGTAGTATATATATTATAGTAGGAACGTCAGACGCGGAATTTGCCATCGGGCGGCCATCTTTTTCAAAATATCATGAGGAAAATATAGAGTGGCCGGGGGTGGAAGTCTTCTTAGCGGGACCAAGTTTTTATTAAGAAAGAATTTGTACAGGAGCACTGAGACCGGACTGTGATATGGACCGACGAACGGAGGCGCGACGATTCCAACCCCGACCGTGATTTGTATGCCGTGATTTGTAATGGACCGTTACCAGCCGGAAGTTATAGTCACAAGTCAGAAGGTTAAGGTTCGCACTATTTCAACAGCCAATAGGTATGACAGCCATTGAAAACACGGGCCAATACGCGGTTGGGTGGTTCACCCTTTCACTGATTAATGCGGGATTGGCACAGAGCAAGGGAAGGAGCGGTCTGGCGTGGTGGTTTGCCTCCCTGTTTTTCGGGCCCATTTGCACGCTGATTATCGTCGTTTCCGATCCGGTGAAGCCCAGAACGGCGTGAGCAATTTCTCGACGAACAACGAAACTTTCTTCAGCCTGGCGTGTCTTCCAGGTGGGCCGGCAGCGATACTGGATGCGGGGCTCCGGCGTCGAAACTGGATGCTGGACTGGGTTGACCCAGTGCGGTTGCTTTTGGCAGGGTTAACCGAACCGGTGAAACCATCGTTTCCGCTATGAACACGAAACCACAATATTTGCACCTTGCCTGCCGGCTGGCCACGGTCGCGCTATTCCTCCGAACCGGTTTTGCTGCAGATTACGAACAAAACCTTGATAAATCCTTTTCCGTCACCTCCGGGGGCAAGCTTGACATCCAGGCAGATCGGGGGTCAATCGAGGTGGCAACCGACGGGAGCGAAAAAGCCGAGGTGCGTGTGTTTCGCAAAGTAAAAGGCGGAAGCAAAGCGCAGGCAGACGAGTTGCTCAATAACCATGAGGTGACGCTTGCCCAGGACGGAAACACCGTCTCGGTCGTGGCCAGGAACAGGAAGGAGCGGTCCGGGTTCTGGAGTCTCGGTCGGGCGAACCTCGATGTGCGTTACCAGGTGAGCATCCCGCGCAAGTTTGACGTCGAGCTCAAGACTGCAGGCGGCAACATTCAGGTCGATGACCTGGACGGCCAGGCCAGCGCGCACACGACAAGTGGCTCGATCAATCTGCAAAGTGTGACCGGGAACGTGAAAGCCGTCGATGCGGGCGGCAATATCTCCGTCGCGGAAGCAGGCGGCAGCCTCACAGCCCATACCACCAGCGGCTCGATCAGCCTGGGGAAGGTGAAGGGCAAGGTGGAAGCTCTAAACGCCGGCGGCAACATTCGGATCACGCAGACTGGGAATGATGTCTCGGTAAGGACCACGAGCGGTTCGATAACGTTGGGGGTGGTAAACGGCAACCTCGAAGCCAGCAATGCCGGGGGCGATATCAAGGCGGACTCGGTTTCCGGCGACGTCGAGGCGCAGACAACCAGCGGCTCGATTCACCTGGGAGTAGTGAAAGGCAAACGGGTAAAGGTCAAGGACGCGGGTGGCACCATTGAAATTGGCGAAGCCACGGGCAGCGTGGCCGCCGAGACGACCAGCGGCTCCATTGCTATCCAGGCAGCCAGAGGTGACGTCGAAGCGAAAGATGCCGGCGGAAACATCAGCATCGGAATCGCGGGCGCCAAGGTCACGGCGCAGACTTCGAGCGGCTCGATTCGAATCAAAGCGGTGAATGGGAACCTGCAAGCCAGGAACGCCGGCGGCGATGTTAGTATCGAAGAGGCTGCCCGGGACTGCGAAATCCGCACCACCAGCGGTTCAATCGTGCTGGGATTGGCCAAAGGCAAGGTGGAGGCCCGGAACTCAGGCGGCGACATCAAGGTCGGAGAAGCTCGGGACGTGGTCGCCGCCGAGACTTCGAGCGGGACCATCCGCGTCCGCTTTGCCGGTCAGCCTAAGGACGGGTGCCGGTTAGAGGTGGCGGGTGGCGGCATCAATGTGGACCTGCCGCAGTCCGCTGCGCTGGACCTGGACGCCAAAACCAGCGGCGGCCGCGTGATAGCCGATTTGCCGGTGACGGTCACCGTCGAAGGCGACCACCACCCTGGCGCCTTGCATGGCAAAATCAACGGTGGCGGCCCGGCGTTGATTTTGCGGGCAAGCTCCGGCGACATTCATTTGGGAACCTTCGCTGCTCCGAAAATGGCCGCAGAGGATGAAACTCCAGGCAAGTGAACCGCTGCCCGGCTTGACGGTTGTGACTCTCAAGTCTTGATGGCATCTGGCGTAATTGCCGGCTGACAGCCACGCAGGTCTGCCGTAAAATGGCGACAGATGCCACGCCGTGAATTAAAACACCCTCGCCAGGTCGAAGACTGGCTGGTCGAGCTGAGCCAGCGACTCACTCACTCGGCGCGCAAGATCCCGCCGGTATTTGGCTCGTTGTTTTGATGAGCAACCGTTCCAGCAAGGCGGCTAAGCTCAATTCCGCGCTGGCCCCCAGCAGTCCAAGTCAGTCCGCACCAAAGGAAACCGGTCTGGTGGCTCCCCTCCCACTCACGTTGGTTCTCCTCTTGCTTCTGGTTGTGGCAGTCGTTATTGGGATTCGCCTTCGGTTGCTCGACCTGCCCTTGGAGAGGGACGAGGGCGAATATGCCTATGCAGGCCAACTCCTGCTGCAAGGGGTTCCGCCCTATGAGGCGTTCTACAGCATGAAGTGGCCGGGCACGTTTGCCGCCTATGCGGTGCTGATGGCGGTTTTCGGCCAGACGAGCAGCGGCATTCATTTCGGGCTGTTGCTGGTCACCCTGGGCAACGCGGCGCTGGTCTTTCTATTGACCAGGCGAATCGGCGGGCCCAGTGCCGGGGCTGTTGCCGCTGCAACCTTCGCTCTTCTTTCCATCACACCTCACAGTTTTGGTCTGGCCGCCCATGCGACACATTTTGTCCTGCTCCCGGCCTTGGCCGGGATTCTTCTGCTGCAGAATTTGGATGGGCACACGCGTCCCTCGCGCGTTTTTATTGCTGGTGTGCTGCTGGGTCTGGCGGCACTGATGAAGCAGGCGGGAGCTGCGTTTGGCCTGTTCGCGGCGGCGTGGGTCTTGTGGCAGGAACTTTCCGGGCCCGACCGCAACTGGCTGCGAGCAGGCAACCGTCTGGTCTTTCTGGCTGTCGGGGGTTTGCTGCCGCTCGTAACAACCGGCGCGCTATTGGCGGCGGCTGGTGTATTCGGGCGGTTCTGGCTTTGGACGATCCGGTATAGCAGGGCCTATGTGAGGGTGAACACCGTCGGACTAGGAGCGCACTGGCTGGTTTACCACGGCGGGAGAATCCTAAAGGCGACGCCGGGATTGTGGGCGCTGGCAGCCGCCGGTCTGATGTTGCTGTGGTGGGACCGCTCGTTGCGGCAATGGCTGCCTTTTGTGGTTGGGTTGTTGATTTTCTCTTTCATTGGGGTTTGTCCCAGCGGCTACTTTCGCGGTCACTATTTTCTGCTGCTGTTTCCGGTTATAGGATTGTTGTCGGGCATTTTTACGCACGCCGGAGCCAGGCTGGCAGAGAGGCAGCCATGGCCGTCATGGGCGAAGGTTTCCCCGATTTGGATTTTTCTGCTGGCCGCAGGCTGGTCACTTTACAGCGCGCGGGACGTTTTCTTTTTCCTCGCACCCAAGGCGGTATCCCGGCAGCTTTACGGGCTCAATCCGTTCCCGGAGTCGGTGGAGATTGGGCGGTACTTGCGAGCGCATTGCGGACCGGGCGCGCGCATCGCGGTGATGGGCTCGGAACCGCAGTTATACTTTTACAGCCACCGCCGCTCCGCCACCGGTTATATATATACGTATCCATTGACGGAACCGCAGCCGTATGCCAAAGCCATGCAGCAGGACATGATCAGCGAAATAACCCTAAACCGACCCGAGTATGTTGTTTTTGTTTTCCAGCGCGCTTCGTGGCTCTCGCACCCTCAGTCGGACCCCTCGATCCTGAAGCTGTTCATTGAGTTCAACCGAGAACACTTGGAACCGGTGGCACTGGTGGACATCTTCCCCGATGGCCACACGGAATATTCCTGGTCGCATCCGTCGAATCCTCGCTCGGATCAATGGCTCCAGGTCTATAAGAGCAGGGACGCGGCTCCGTCCGACCCTGGCCTCAAACCGCTTAACTGAAGCCTCTCGCCCGCGCTCATGAGCCACGATTACTGGAGCGTTTTCGTCCTGTTGTTGCGCACACCGTTTGAGCACCTGTCGCTGGTCTGGGGAATTGTGCCACTCTATTTCGCTTTGTTGCTCAACGAGCTGACCTCCGCGAAGGCTAACTTCCGCACGGCGATTCAGACCGGATTCAGTTTCCTGTGGGCCGGCACCCAATGGCTCTATCTTTACCAAATCTCTGCCCACACGGTCCCCCCGGCAGGCCAACCGCGCGCCTGGCCGATTTCCTTCGTGGTCACCATCGTGGTGCTGGCGCTCGGCGCGCTGGCCTTGTTTAGCGGGCTGCGGCGGCGCTATCCCCCAGGGTGCTCGTTTCTGGGCTACACTCGGTTCGCCAACTATTTTATGATCGCCATATACCCGATGCAGGCCCATGCGTTGCCCTGGACCTGGGACGCGCTCGGCGCCATTGCGCTGTTCGCCGTGCCGGTCTGGCTCGTACTCCACTTCGGCTTGATGCCATTCCGGAAATAGAGAAATAGATGAATGCCTTCCATCGTCCCCTTGCCTGTGGCCATTCCCAATGAGTCGCGAGCAGCACCGCGCCGAGGTCATCCGAAGTCATCCAAGCGCCGAAATTCTTAAAATTCAATTTGGCACGGTTATCACTGGTGGAATGGGCGGCGGTGCGGGCAAAGGCAGCGGCGCCGCAAACCGAGGGTGGCCCAGGTCTCGCCCTGCTTGTTCGCGCAGTGACAAAAGCAGCTTCTTCCGGGACCAGGCAATAAACCCGATGTCCTTGGCCAGCGCCGCGGTGGCGCCCAGCGCACCGCTCAACAGCGGCCACCACGCAAACCACATGGTGGGTTGAGTCGAGCCGGAAAAAAGACGCGCCATCACTATACCCAGCACCATGGTACTCCCGAAGGCGATCACAAACCAGGGTATGACTTGAACAAAAAGGATAGTTTTCAAAGTGGCGAGGTTCGCGCTCCTCGAGGTCAGGCCCATCCACATGCCGAACCAACCGAGGGCCAGCAGGTTGCCGCCCGAACTCAGGCCCGCCGCCGCCGCGCCTGCCGCGGCCATACCCGCCTGCTGCGCGGTGCTTGCCACCCGGAAACCGGGCCGCGCCACTGCGGCATTTGTTCCCGCACGCGCAGAATTCGTCCCCGGACCGACCGAAACCGTGAACGAAGTGGCATAGGCTTGATTGGAGATGGTTCCGCTTTGGTTAGTCATCGCCGCGGTCGTCACTGTTGCAGTCTGGGCGGCTATCCGCTGAAACGAAAGCTGGGAGAGCGTCGCGGCTGCCACATGCGCGCTGAGCAGCAGCAGCACCGGAAGTCCGAACATCCTCACCAACGCCCGCCATTGGCCGCCCACAATCTCCTTTTCGGTGACCGGCGCCACCAGGAGTAACTCGAGCAGCCCGCTCCGCCGCGCCTCCACCAAAAATCGACAGGCCTGTGAAGCCGCCCATAGGTAGAGAATCAGAACGAAGAGTCCTCCCACATAATTCCAGAAAATCCAAACTCCTTGGTGCGGCCGGAGGAGCAGCCCCGTAACGAAACCGCCGGCGATAAGAATCGCCACGGCCCACAGGCCCAAGGACTGCCAGCGCTCGCGGCAGGCCAGCCAGGCCAACGGCCGCCGCTCGAGCAGTCTGCGGCGCAGTCGTTGCCGCCGCCGCGCCCCGCCGTATTTCCAGGAATAGGCCCAGCCGCGGCTGGTCCGAGCGCCTGCCCCCTTTCTTTCCTGCCAGGTGTGCGGAACCAGCCCGCAGGCCAGCGCCAGCATTGCCCAGCCAAGCAATTGCGTTAGCGCGAACGCTTTCCAGTAGGGGGAGCGGCCCCAGACGCCTGCAGCCGTGAACACGTAGGCCGGGCTGGACAGGCTCCATACAGGCAGGAAGCCGCGCTTCTTTACGCCAGCAATGATTCCGTCCGCCACCGGCCCGCCCAAGGCCAGGAGAAGCATCACAAACAAAGTTCCCGCCAGCGCCTTCTGCGAATCGCGGCTCAGCGCCGAAATGAACATCCCCGCCGCGAGTGAAAAGAACAAGGCATTCACCAGTGCCAGCGAACTTCTCCAGTACTGCGCGCCGGTGATGCCGCCCATCAACTGGGTTATCGCCACAATCGGCAAAACCGCCAATAGCGCATAAAAACCCCGGAGCGAAGTTGCCAGCAGTTTGCCTAGCGCGACGTCATAGCCCCGCAACTCTGTCAGGAAGAGCAAACCCAAAGTGCCCTCGCGTTTTTCCTCGCTCAAAGAATCCGAGGTGAAGAATAGCCCGGCGGAGAGGCTCGCGACCAGACAGGTCCAGGTCAGAACGTAAAACAGGACGCTGCCCATCTGGGCTGTGCTGGTGCCTTGCGCAGAGCTTAGTGCAAGGCAGCCGCTCCCAAGCAGCAACCCGGTGACAGCAGCCGCCACGCGCAGCCAAAAAGTGCTGCGTTTGCGAGCGGCCACCCGCAGTTCGCGGCCCACGATCGGCAGGCAGTTCATCGGAGCAGAGTTAACAACTCAGCGGGCCGATTGGCAATCGCCAAGGACTAAACCCTCACGTGTAACGATTCTGCCCTTCCGGCGCCATTACCACTGCGGACGGTCCCGGCACATACCAATGGCCCTCCTTTTCGAGCGGGGCGGTGCCGCAGCCGCCGTAGGCGGGTGCCTCACTGGACCATTTCAACGCCCAACGGCAGCCTTCGAGCGGCGCCAGCAACGGCTCAGGGAGCGGGTGCAGGTGCAGGTCCAGCCCGAGGTTTACCAGCAGCAGACGGTCGTCACCCTTGCGCCCAAAAAACCGCAGTACGAACACCTCGGGCCCCAGCACCGCCCCGTCCAGGCCCCGTGCGCGAGGCCGCGCGAACACCGGGTCGTCACGACGCATCGCCAGCAACTCCCGGTGCATCCGGTACAGCTCCGCGTGTTTTTCCCGCTCGGACAAATCCAATTTGCAGCGCCGGAACGTTTCCTCACTTTCCGGGCTGGAAAGATAAGGCTCAACCTCCGGGCACGCGATCGGGCCGAACTGCCTGAGGAAAGCTGCCCGGCCCTGGGCAACGAGTCGGGCGAGGTTGGGATTGTGGTCGGCAAAATAGAGAAAGGGTGATGTGGCGCCGAATTCCTGTCCCTGGAAGAGCATCGGCGTTGGTGGCGAGAGCAAAAGCAGCGCCGTTAGTGCCCTGAGCCGCCGCGGGCTGGTCAACTGGTGCAGACGCAAACCGCGCTGGGAATTAGCCACCTGATCGTGGTTTTCGAGAAAAATCACGAATTGCTCGGACGCCAGGTCGAACGCAGGCATGCCGCGCCGTTTGTTTTGCCAGGAGAACCATTGGCCCTGGTAAAGAAATCCCCATTTCATCGCGGAGATGAATTCCTGGGGCGTGCCCCGGTAATCGCTGTAATAGGCCTCGTTGCGTCCAGTCAACGCGACCGTGGCGCTGTGGTGCAAATCGTCGTTCCACAACGCGTCCAGGCCGTAACCGCCAGCCTCGGCCGGTCGAACCAGCCTGGCGTGCTGGGCTTCGTTTTCGGCCACGAGATAAATCGTTCTGCTTTTGGCGGCGGAGCGCGCGGCCTGCGCGATCTCGACCAGGACGTGTTGCGGCGAGGCGTCGAACATCTGTTGCGTTGCATCCAGCCGCAGGCCGTCGAGATGAAATTCAGAAATCCAATAGGCGGCGTTGGTGCTGAAGAACTCGCGCACCGGCCGGCTGTTGGGGCCGTCAAAATTGAGCGCCTGGCCCCACTCATTTTGATGGCGCCCGGTGAAATAGTCTTCGGAAAAATGCTTGAGGTAATTCCCATCCGGGCCCAGATGGTTATAGACTACGTCCAGAATCACCCCCAGGCCAAGCCGGTGAGCTTCATCTACAAACTTCCGGAAATCGTCCGGTGTTCCGTACAGGCGCGTGGGAGCGAACAAAGCCACCCCGTCATAACCCCAGCCGAACCGTCCCGGGAACTCGGCGACCGGCATCACTTCGACGAGTGTGATGCCCATTTGCGCCAGTTCGGACAACTGTTCCTGCGCGGCCGCCCAAGTGCCCGCGCGGGTAAAAGTGCCCACGTGCATCTCGTAAATCACCTGCCCGGCCCGCGGCACCCCGCCCCAACCCTGATCCTGCCAGGGAAACTCATCCGCCCCGATGAGCTGCGACGGACCGTGCGGGCCCTCGGGCTGAAATCGCGACACCGGGTCAGGAAATAAACCGGTCCCGACCGCGTACCTGTAAAACATCCCCGCCCGGGCCTCGGCGACATAGGCGCTGAAATAACCCTGCTGCTCAGCTTCCAGTTCGATTCTTTCCACCGCGCCCTCTTGAAACTTCGTCGTGGGGCTGAGTTGCAGGGCCACGGAACTGGACTTTGGCGCCCATACGCGGAAATGGGCACCGCCACGCGGGGCTAGCTCCGCTCCGATTGGAAACCGCCGCGTGTACCGGGCCGGCCGCACCTTGGCCGACCGTGCTGCCCGACTCCTGCGACCTGAGGCCAAACCCGGAGTTTTCATAGAATTTCAAAATCCTCCTTTCAAGGTGTCCTCAAATGGCATTCGCGCAAGTCGGGCAAATACGAAACCCGCGAGTATAACCTCCTCTCTCTTGAGAGGAGCGGAGTCCTCTGAGCTTATCACCGGCAGAGATCCGCGTTAATTCGCGACATTCGTGGGCGACTCCTCGTTGGCACGACCTATTTCTTCTCGGCGCTTTCGGCCGGCTCGTGCTTCCGCCGCGCAAGCTGCCCGATGAGGAAGGTATCGGGCGGGGCCTGCTGCCAGGCCGAATACCAGATATCTCCGAGCAATTGCCCGGATTTGAGCAACTGAGCTTCCAGAAAGGCCTTGCCTTCCAGTCCCTTGTCGCCCTCACCCGAAAGCCGGCCGTCCTTTTCCATTTGATAAAGCGGCTCCACCAGCTTGTTCTGCTCGATCAGAAAGGTCAGAGCCGCCTGGAACATTTCTTCGGGTTTAGCTGACCGGCCGTTTAGGCTCACAAGTTGGGCGAGGCGCAACTTGCTTTCCATTTCCTTCAGATTCGCTCCGCCCACCTTGAAGAAGTAACCGCCGTCAATCCAGCTATGAATGCGGGTGCTGCTCGAATAATTATGCGGATTCTCACCCACCCAGCCATGATGATGAATGGTGGTGTGCAGCGGCTGGGAGGCGTCGCCCACATAATGGCCCATCACGCCCATGACATAAACCAGGTTGGCCTGGGCGTTGGCGATTTCGTCGGGCGTGCCGCCGTTATCCTGATATGCCTTCAGATAGGAAAAGCCGGACTTTAATTTGGAATAATTCTCCGCGATGGTCCAGGGTAATAGCCCGACTAACTCCCGCGTGTGGTCTTCATTGCGGGCCGCGTTCACTTCGGGGAATTTTTCCGGGTGCGCCTTGCGGACCAGCGCGAGTTGCGCCACAAACTCGTAGCGAAAAACCGGCAGCAGCTCGGGCTTGAGGCCGTACACAGCCAGTTCTTCCAGATCGATGTAATGCTCCGGCCCATTGCAGTGCCGCAGGGGAAGGTCCTGCGCGTTGCGCCAGCGGTCCGGTTCACCGGCCAGAAAAGCGATGCGCTCCGCGGCGACCGGCGATTTGACGAAAGCAGGAAAATTCGTCGGCAACGAGGCCAGCGCCAGTTCGTTCACCAACCGATGGCCTTCATAGTCCCAAGCGGAAGCAGGCTGACCACTGAAGGCGACCAGCGCAAGCGCTCCGAGACCGGAAGCCAATGTTTTTTTCATCTGTTTTTTTGGTAAACCCTCACGTAATCAATAGAGTACTTCTGCGGAAAGATTTTCTCGTCAATTCCCTGCGACCCGCCCCAGGACCCGCCGATAGCCAGATTAAGGATCAAGTACTGGCCCTTGTCAAACGGCCAGGCGTCGGCGCCCGTCTGCTCGTTGGTGTAGGTGAAATACTTTTTGTCATCAACGAAGAAATCCAGGTGCTGCGCGTCCCATTCGAGGGCATAAACGTGGAAAGCCTCCGAGGCATCCGGAATGGTGATCTGGCTGCCTTTGCCGTTATTGTGAATGTGATTGTATTTCTTCACGTGTATGTTGGCGTGGATGACTCCCGGGTCGAAGCCGACAAATTCCATGATGTCGATTTCGCCGCCGGTGGGCCAACCCACTGAGGGGGTGTTGGTCCCTAGCATCCAGATCGCGGGCCAGACGCCCCGCCCGGAAGGCAACTTGGCCCGGACCTCGATCCGGCCATAGGTCCAACTGGCTTTGCCGCTCGTCGTCAGGCTGGCTGAGGTGTACTCGGCGGACTCACGGTTTCGCCGAATCCAGCCGGCCCCCTTTTCCTTGGGATTAAATCCCGGGTTCTTAAACCGCTCTTTGCGAGCCTCGATAATAAGCATCCCATTTTCTACCCGCGCATTCTCGGCGCGTCCTTTGGTATAAAGTTGTTCCTCGTTATTACGGATGAAGCCCTGTTCGTAGTTCCACTTGTCCGGGTCAGGCAGGCCGGGCTTATCAAACTCATCCGACCACACCAGTTTCCAGTCTCCGGCCCCGGCCGAGGCAGCGAGCAGCAACAGCCAACAAATTCCGACACTTTTTCTCATAAACAGCACGGTGAGGATTGTGTCAAGGATCGGTTCAATGCGCAATCTTGGGTTCAAATTTAATTTGATTTCAACACCAAAACTGTGGTTAATTAATGATACGCACGGAGAACGGGCGCTTTCTCCTAGCGGGTTTCAACACCACGATGTTAAAGGTTCATTGGTCGCTGCCAGGCGGGCTTCGGGCGCATTCTCGGCGGCTGATTTTGCTCACAATTTTTTTCGCGCTGCTGATGCGTTTTGGGGGTATTGCTGCAGTGGCCGACCGCGTAGCCTCGCCCGCGCTCCCGGCGGCGCATCACAAGGTCCAGGTTCAGGATCCCGCGCTGGCAGGGCGGATCATCGCCCAAGGCGGAAGACTCATAGGCGACTATGGCGGTTACCAGCTTTATGAGGTGCCTCAAATCAGCCCCGATCTGGCGGTGCGGCCGGAAGTGGAAGTCCGCGATGGATACCATTTTATTCATCTGAACACGGGCAGACTGGATACGCGCACACCCAAGGCGCAGGCGCTCCAGCAGAGTGTCGGCTCTTTCCCTGGTAAACGGTTGCACCTGGTCCAATTCTCAGGGCCGGTGCAAGCGGCCTGGCGCGAGGAACTGCTCAAGACAGGAATCCAGATGGTTACCTATATCCCGGAGAACTGTTACCTGGTTTGTGGTGATGCTCCCAGCCTTGTGAGGCTCCACGGAATGGCGGCGGCCAACGCCTATATCCAGTGGGAAGCACCGTATCTGGACAAATATAAAATTCATCCCGCTGCGCAACTGATGGATGCCAAGGGCATTCCGCGGAGGATTGGAACCGAGATGTTCGCGGTGCAGCTTGCGGCAGATGCCGAGGCCAATCCGGCGACACTGGACCTCCTGAAGCAGTACCAACTCGAGCCGATCAAGAAGCAACACCGGGTCCTGAATTATCTCGATGTAGTGGTCCGCCTGGCCCCCGAGAATCTCGATGTAATTGCCGCCCGGCCCGATGTGGTCTCCATCCAGCCCTGCTTCCCGCCCAGGAAACTCGACGAGCGCCAGGATCAGATCGTGGCCGGAAACCTCAGCGGCGCGGTGCCCACCGGCCCTGGCTATTTGACCTGGCTGGAGAGCAAGGGGTTTAACCAGGCCCAGTTTACCAATTCAGGCTTCGTGGTTGATGTCACCGATAGCGGGATTGATAACGGAACCACCACACCCAACCACCCCGCACTTCACCTGCAAGGCGACACCGCCAACACCAGCCGTGTCGCTTATGCTCGGCTGGAGGGCACGCCCAATAATCCGGGCAGCACCCTCACCGGCTGCGACGGCCACGGCACGTTGAACTCTCATCTGATTGGCGGTTACGATGATTTATCGGGATTTCCACACACGGATAACGCGGGCTATCACTATGGGTTGGGAGTCTGCCCTTTTGTGAGACTGGGATCTTCGGTCGTTTTCGACCCTGATGCTTGGACTTCTCCCGATTACACCGACTTGCAATCGCGGGCATACCAAAGTGGCGCGCGGATCAGCAATAACAGTTGGGGCACCAGCGTTGGCGCCATTTATGACGCGGATGCCCAGGAGTACGACAGCCTGGTCCGCGACGCGCAACCCGCCGGAGCCCCTTTTCCTGCGGCAGGCGATCAGGAAATGGTCCTGCTCTTTGCGGCAGGCAACGATGGCGGAACCGGAACCATCGTCTCGCCTGGCACCGCCAAGAATGTGATAACGGTAGGGGCCAGTGAAAATGTGCAACCCATTGGCGGTTCTGATTGGTGTGGTTTCTCGGACGCCGACGCCGATAACGCAAACGATCTTGTTTCTTCGTCGGGCGGCGGACCTTGCGCCGATGGCCGTCACAAGCCGGACCTGGTGGCCCCCGGCACCCACATCATCGGAGGCTTGCCGCAAGCCCCCAATCCCGGGCCGGATGGCACGGTGGATTCTTGCTTTACGGGCAACGGGCTCTGTGGCGGGCCGGCCAGCTACTTCTACCCCAACGGGCAACAGTTCTTCGGGCTCTCCTCGGGCACCAGCCATTCCTCACCGTGCGTGGCCGGCGGCTGCGCCTTGTTGCGCCAATATTTCATGAATAGTTTCGCCGGACCACCCAGCCCCGCGATGACCAAGGCTTACCTGATGAACTCAGCTCGCTACCTGACCGGCGCCAACGCCAACGATACCCTCTGGTCGGACCACCAGGGGATGGGAGAGATGAACCTCGGGGCCGCCTTCGATGGCCTCCCGCGCGTTCTGCGCGACGAACTGCCCCAGGACCTCTTTACCGCCAGCGGACAAACCCGCACTTTTACCAACAACGTTGCCGACCCAACCAAACCGGTGCGAATCACTCTGGCCTGGACCGACGCGCCAGGGAGCACGAGCGGCGACGCCTACAATAATGATCTCGATTTGACCGTTTCGGTGGGCACCACCATCTATAAAGGCAACGTCTTCAGCGGGCCTTACTCGGTGGCGGGCGGCACCGCCGATGCCCAGAACAACGTCGAAAGCGTATTTTTGCCCGCTGGAATTTCAGGAACGTTCACGGTCCAGGTGACTGCCGCAAACATCAATTCCGACGGCGTGCCGAATAATAGCTTCCCGCTCGATCAGGATTTTGCTTTGGTCGCTTACAACGCTTTGCCCATCGCCCCGCTTCCAGTGGCGTTCCTGACTAATGCGCTTGGCATCGCGGCGGGAGCCTGGCATAGCCTGGTTCTCGGCAATGACGACGCGGTCTCAGCTTCCGGCCAGGACGACTATGGCCAATGCAATGTGCCGGGAGGGCTGGGCGCCGTCCTGACCGTCGCCGCTGGCGGGTATCATAGCCTCGCGCTCACATTCAATGGAACCGTAATTGGCTGGGGCGCCAACAATTACGGACAGACCGACGCCCCGGCGGGACTGTCGAATGTAATTGCGGTCGCTGCCGGCACGCGTCACAGCCTCGCCTTGCGCGCGGATGGAACGGTAGTTGCCTGGGGCGACAACAACTCGGGACAGTGCAGCGTGCCGCCCGGTCTGACCAACTGCGTGGCGATTGCGGGAGGTGGCCGGCACAGCCTGATCTTGCGTGCCAACGGCACTGTCGCAGCCTGGGGCGACAACAGCTTCGGTCAGTGCAACGTGCCGGTCTCCTTGACCAATGCCGTCGCGATTGGGGCGGGCGAGAAACACAGCCTGGCGGTCAAAGCGGATGGCACAGTCGTCGGCTGGGGCGATAACTCAGCCGGTCAATCCCAACCGCCGGGGGACCTCGCCAATGCCGTCGCGGTAGCGGGCGGTGGCAATCACAGCGTAGCGCTTAAGGCAGACACCACGGTAATCGGTTGGGGTAGCGACCAGAACGGCCAGATTGGTTTCCCGTCCGGCCTATCGAACGTGGTCGCCATCGCTGCCGGTAATTCCCATACAGTAATCCTGCAAGGCAATCGATTCGCTGCACCCCAGATTCTCCGGCCGGTTCGGAACGCCAACCAGTTCAGCGTCGCGGTGCGCACCTTTGCCGGCAAGAACTATACCCTGGAATACAAGACTTCGTTCTCTGCGACAGGCTGGAGTCCTGCCGCCGCCGTCCGAGGCAATGGCGCACTGCAATTCTTGCTCGACTCTGCGGCCACCGGCCCGCAACGCTTTTACCGCGTGCGCCAGTGGTAGCTTCTTCTGCCCCGAATCGGCAGAATCCAAAGCGCGCGGTTCCAGTGGTATCGGCTTTCTGGGGATTCTTCGCTCAATTATGCTTGATTCTGCCGAAAAGAGGTTCTTAAACTGAAACAGCACGCAGAGTTATCGATCCGTTTCTCGGCTCTGCGGATTCGGAAAAGCATCTTTTATGTCAAGATTCCAATTGGGGTTAATCGGTTCGTCCGGCGCAAGTCCTGCTCAGCCCTCATTTCTCACAGGTTTTCGTGCTCTCTTTCTTGCTGCTGCTGCTTTATCGCAGCCCGCCTATGCACAAGCACCCCAACTGCCCACCGTAATTGGTTCCTGGGAAGGAATACACCAAATCTCCGGCAGCTTCCTTCGCCCCCCTGATCCACATGGAGCGGCAGGGCCAAACGGGGTCTTCCAGGTTGTGAACACGCGAGTTGCCTACTGGAGTAAGACCGGCCAGCCCATCTGGGGGCCAACTCAATTCTCCACTTTCTTTTCCATTCCCGCGAATAGTTTTGTCTTTGATCCCCACGCGCTCTACGACCCCACCGCCGGGCGGTTCTATATGGTCGCGCTCGAATCCGATAACGTCAATCAACAATCCTTTCTCCATATTGCCGTGTCGAAATCTTCGAATCCCGCCTCCGGCACCGCCGCAGACTGGTACTTCTATCAAATCGAGAATACCCGCACCGTCAATGGCACTGCGTTTTGGGGGGATTACCCCGGGTTCGGTTTTGACGGTCAGGCCGTGTATGTCACCGTGAATATGTACGATTTCTCAGGGTTTTTAACCGGCGATGCCCAGATCACAGTATTGGACAAATCCGCTCTCTTGAGCGGCGGGACAAATTACTTATTCATCTATCCTCCGGGAGGCCAGGCGGGCGCTTTCACTTTGCAGCCTTGCACAGTGATCGGCGCCAGTGACCCGGGCAATGTCGCTTATTTTGGGGAAACTTTCCCGAATCGCGACAACACCAGCGTGCGGGTCTGGGCATTGACGGACCCGCTCGGCGCAGGAACGCTGAAATCAGCCCTGGTCACCATCCCAGATAACGGCGGCACGCCCCCATTCAGCGGCGCTCCCCAACCGGGCACCAGCCTCACCGTTGACACCTTGGATGGCCGCACGCAAGGCAACGCCTTCTGGAATAGCCGGGCCATCTGGTTTTGCCATACCGCGGCTGGTCATTCAGGCCGCTCATCGGTTTACTACTACAAAGTCGATGTCTCGAGCTTCCCGGCGAGTCAGCCAACGTTGGCGCAATCCGGCAGCGTTGACGGTGGCCCAGGCATTTGGACCTATCAGCCGTCGATTGGGGGCAATAGTTTTGGCGATGTATGCATGGTGTACACGGAGTCTGCCGCAAGCACTACCTATCCGACCATAATGTACACGGTACAGCTAATGAGTGAAGCTGCATTTGAGCCGTCTGGTGTTCTGAAGGTCAGCCCCACGTTCTCCAATAGCGATCGGTGGGGTGACTTTGGCAGTGTCTCAGCCGATCCGGTCGATCAAACCTTCTGGGTTACTCACGAGTGGGCCAGGTCCGCCGCTCTCCATGATTGGAGCACTTGGTGGGGTAATCTCTTGCCGTGGCAAGCCCCCGCCATAACCGCCGGGCCCACGCCCACAAATCTGACCGTTCTCGCCGGCCTGCCGGCAGGTTTTAGCGTTACCACCCTCGGCACGCCACCGTTCCAATACCAGTGGCGCTTTAATGGCGTCAGCATTTCGGGCGCCACTGACAGCGCTTTCTCGATTGCCGCCGCTCAGGTGACCGATGCCGGCACTTATTCCGTTACGGTTACCAATCGTGGCGGGTCAGTCACCAGCAGTGCCGCCATCCTCACCGTCATTCCGACTGTGCCGTTGCCGTTCGCGCTCAATAACAGCAACCTTTTGTGGAGCTCAGATATCACCTCTCCCTGGTATGGGCAGACCAACGTCTCTCACGATGGCGTGGCCTCAGCCAAGAGTTACTTCATTCAAGACAATCAACAAACTGTCCTGAACACCACCACCAACGGTCCCGGCAAACTCACTTTCTGGTGGAAGGTCTCCTCGCAAACCAATGCCGATATTTTGAGTTTCGTCGCCTCTGGTGGCGGTCTGGTCGATTCGCGCCAAATCTCCGGTGAGGTGGACTGGAATCAGCAAACCATATTCCTGCCCTCCGGTTCTCAAACTTTCCAATGGACCTACACCAAGGATGCTGCCAAAAGCGCCGGGAGTGACGCCGGTTGGGTCGATCAGGTGGGTTACGTGCCTGGCGTCACGCTGCCCTTCATTATCAGCCAACCCCTGGGCAAGAGTTCTTTCGCCGGGTCTCCGGTGACTTTCACGGTCGCGGCCAATGGCACACCCGCTCTTTCCTATCAATGGCGCCTCAACGGCAAGGACATCCCTGGGGCGACCTCAACCTCTTTCGCGATTGCCAACCCAACGGTCCTCGACAGTGGCTTATATTCGGTCCGCGTCACCAA
>DATMQA010000012.1:0-25704 GCA_035566895.1 Binatia bacterium | reverse complement strand
TGGCTTCGATCAGGGCTTTCTTGCAATCCATCATGCCCGCGCCGGTCATCTCGCGGAGTTTGGCCACAGCGACAGCAGAAATTTCCATATAGTTAGTCGATAGTTAAAAATTGACGGTTGATAGCTCGGACAACTGAGAGTGAATGGCTCCTGGCGGGAAGGCGAAGATGAAGACCACTCGCCAACCCACGATTCCAAGCCCCGATTAGATCGGTGGGGCAGCCGTGGCGGCGGAGGCGGTCGTCTCGGCGAGCACTGGTGGGGCTTCCAAAGGAACGGCCGGCTGCTCGGAGGCGGTTTCCTCCAGCGTTTTGCGCCGGGCGTACTTGGCTTCGTATTCGGCCTGCGCTTGGGTGATCACCTGGCCGATGGTTGCCAGGACCATCCGCACCGACCGGATCGCGTCATCATTGCCCGCAACGGGGTACTCCACGAGATCCGGGTCGCAGTTGGTATCGACGATGGCCACGACGGGGATCTTGAGGCGCCGGGCCTCGGCGACGGCGTTGTGCTCGCGCTTGATGTCCACAACGAACATCGCGCCGGGCAACTTGTCCATAGCGCGAATGCCGTCGAAAAACTTGACCAGGCGGGCGGCTTCGCGGCGGATGACCGATTGCTCCTGTTTGACGTAAACGTTAATGGAGCCATCCGCTTCCATTTTTTCAATCTGTTTGAGGCGCCCGATCGAGCGTTTGATCGTGGCGAAATTGGTCATGGTGCCCCCCAGCCACCGTTCGGTGACAAAGTACTGGCCGCATTCCTTGGCCGTTTCTTTCACGGCTTGTTGTGCCTGTTTCTTCGTGCCGACGAACAGCACTTTGCCGCCTTTGCGGACCGTCTCGGCGAGGAAATTGGAGGCGGCCTCCAACTGGCTGAGTGTTTTACTCAAGTCGATGATGTGAATCCCGTTGCGGGCATCGAAGATGAACGGTTTCATCTTCGGATTCCACCGCTTGGTCTGGTGTCCGAAATGAACACCGGCATCCAGCAATTCCTTTAACCCAATACTAATCACAAGTTTCCTTTTGTTAAAAGCTCGCCCTTGGGCGAACCATCCCGCGGAAAACGGGATTCAGTTTAGTGTTGTTATGGCCGCCCGCACTCACTGGCACGGGACGATTTAAGGCCGTTCAACCCCCTTCACCAGCTTGCGCATTTGTGCACCGCCGGCAAAAAGGGCCTCAAACTATAGCAGAGAAGGCGCCGGGAGCAACAGGTATTTCTCTACGTGCTTGTCAAAGGCACTTTTGTTCACTAATGTCAGGCGATGCTAAAAAAGTGCCTTTTTCTGCTGGCCCTCACCTTCTGCGCCCTGGAATCGGGGCTGGCCGACACGATCCAATTGAGAGATAAAGCCGCCATCACCGGCACGGTGCTGGCGGAAAAACGGGACCAGATCGCGGTCGATGTTGGCTACACCGTGCTGGTCATCCCGCGCAACCAGGTGCTGAAGATTCTGAAGACCGACGCGCCAGAAACCGCCGTGAAGCCGGTTGCCAGCAGCAAACCTTCGCCCACCGTCGAGAGCGGCGCGGAGAGCCTGCCCTCCTTCGAAGCGAAGTCCGGTTTTTACTCCAGCGCGAGCAAGCCGCCGGCTTCGCGGGCGGTTCGCGAATTGGTCAATCAACTCGGCGAGGCGGTCGTGCAGGTCCGCACGCCCGGTGGGCTGGGGTCGGGTTTCATTCTCAACGCCGACGGTTTCCTGATGACCAACTTCCACGTCATCGAGGGCGAGACACAGATTTCGGTGGAAGTCTATCTCCAGAAAAGCGGGGAGCTGGAGCGCAAGGTGTACAAGCAGGTGCGGATTATCGCGATTAACAAGTTCGCGGACCTCGCGCTGTTGAAAATCGACGACAAGGACGCGCCCAAATTCAAATACGTGCTGTTGGGCAGCGCCGATGCGCTGTCGGTGGGCGAGGGTGTCTTTGCCATTGGCAGCCCGCTCGGGCTGGAGCGAACCGTGACCGAAGGGATTCTCAGCACCAAGACGCGCCAATTGGCAGGCGAACTTTATCTGCAAACCACCACTCAGATCAATCCCGGCAACAGCGGCGGTCCGTTGTTCAATTTCCGGGGCGAGGTGGTCGGCATCACGAACATGAAGATCGTATTTGGCGAGGGCCTGGGGTTCGCCATCCCGGTTGAGTCGGTCAAGTACTTCCTCGACCATCGGGACGCATATGCCTACTCCAACGACAATCCCAGCAATGCCTACCGTTACCTGGAACCACCGAGCCGGACGCGCAAGAACCTGGCCGAGGAGTGACGAAAGATCCGAGGGCCGAAATCCGAAAAAACCAAGGGGTTGGCAGAACGCTTCTGCTCTCGAATTCTGGGTTGTGCCTTAATTTTAAGGCACTACCGAACGGGGAATCACGTTGAGCCAACGCAGGCGCGCTGTTACCCTGCCGGAATTCTGTGGCATGAGCGACGAGCACATCTTGCGATATACGGATTTGGCGGCAGTGATTCAGATGGCGAGGGCCCGGGGTTGGCCAACTGACAGAATAGTGCGTGAGATGTCCTCGGGCCTATCTTACGCAGAGGCCTTGAAGTTGGCGAGGAAAGCAGCTCCTTTGCTCGACATCTCCGTTATGGAGTTTCTACGACTGCGGAAGAATGAGTAAAGATCAGGCTTGGTCCAATCGGGCGAGCAGACGTTCGCTGTAGCCCTCTTTAAGGAGCTTTTCGCGATCGACACGACCATCCTTTTTTAGCATGTCCCGTTTGAGCGAGCGCAAGAGGTTGTTCGTAGCGTGCTCCAGGAGTTCTGCCTCGGATTTTGCCCGGCGTTTCGTTGTCGCTTTCACGCTGATAATTTGCCTCAAGCTACGCCGCAACTCAATTTCAATTTTTGAAATTCCGGTTGTGACAGAGGTTCGTTTTACCGTAAGGTCGATGTCGCATCGGGCCAATTAATAAGAAAAGGGCAATAAATGATAAAGAATCGAAGTGAGAAACGGGAGACGCGGCAGAGGGGCGTAGTGCGTTCAAGGTTGGTCTTTGGTTTGCTGACGGCGAGCTTTGCTTTCTGTGCGGCCTTGAGGGCGGCCATCCCTAGCCCGGAAAAGTTGCTGCCGGAGGATACGTTAGTAGTGGTGACGGCGCCGGATTTCGGAAAACTGAGCGCGATGTGGCGCAGCTTGCCGCAACGGCAGTTCTGGGATGACCCGGCCATGAAACCGTTCCGTGAAAAGTTCGTTTCGAAGTGGAACGAAGAGGTGGTCCAACCTCTGGAACGGGAACTGGACGCGAAATGCGACGATTACACTAGCTTACTCCAGGGGCAACTGACGTTTGCGGTCACCCAAAACGGTTGGCAAGGCGGAGACGATGCGTCGCCGGGCGTGTTGGTGCTGCTCGATACCAGGGACAAGGGCGCGCAGTTGAAGAAAAACCTGGCCGACCTCCGCAAGAAATGGGTCGATGCCGGCAAGAGCCTGAAAACCGAAAAAATCCGGGACGTCGAGTTCATCGTCCTGCCGTTGTCCAGCAATGATGTTCCCAAGACGCTGCGCAAGCTTTTCCCGCCCTCGTCCGAAGTCCAGGAGTTGGGGGACGAAAAGGAAACCAAAAAGGCCGCGCCCAAAACCGAATTGGTGCTCGGCCAGGTCGATTCGTTGCTGATTTTCGGCAACTCGACCAAAGTTGTGGAGAAGGTCATGGTTCGACTGGCCGGGGGTTCGGTGGCTTCGCTGGGCGAGCAGGCTTCGTATCAAGCTTGCCAGCCGATGTTCCGGGAGTCCCCGGTCTATGGCTGGGTCAACGTGAAAACACTTATGGATGTTTTGACCAAAGCGGCGGCCGAAAAGAAGGACAACCCGGACGCGCCCAATCCGTTTGATTTCAAGCCCGAGAAGGTTTTCGCGGCGCTCGGGTTATCCGGGCTGAAGACCCTTGCGTTCAGTTTCCAAAGCTCCAATGAAGGGGAGTTGCTGCAGGTTTCCGCGGGTGTGCCGGAGGCCAGCCGGCAAGGCGTGTTCAAGATCCTCGCGGGTGAACCGAAGGATTCAAACCCGCCGCCGTTCGTACCGGCGGACGCGGTGAAATTCCAGCGCTGGCGGATCGACGGGAAAAAGGCCTGGGCCACACTGGAGAAGATGCTGGGGGACTTCTCCCAGCAAGCCTACGGGGTCCTGAAGTTCGTTTTGGACAGCGCCGATGCCCGGGCCAAAGAAAAAGATTCGGAGTTTGACATCCGGAAGAATCTCATTGGCAACCTGGGCGACGACATCGTCTATTACGAAAAAGCCCCGCGCGGCAGCTCCGCCGCGGAACTTCAGTCTCCGCCGTCCATCTTCCTGCTCGGCTCTCCCAAGCCGGAAGTGCTGACCACGGCGCTCAAAAGTCTGTTTGTGATCTTCCCCCAGGGCGATACGGTCGCGGAACGGGAGTTTTTGGGCCGCAAAATTTATTCGGTGCCGTTGCCCGCGCTGCCGTTCCCAACCACCAGCCCAAAGCCGTCGGCCGCGCGGACGCTGAGCTATGCCGCCAGCGGAGGTTACGTGGCGCTTGCGACGGACGCGTCGTTGCTCGAGGAATATTTGCGCAGCAGCGATAGCCAGGCCAAGGCGCTGCGCGAAACGGCCGGCCTGGCCGAGGCGGCGCAAAAGGTCACCGGGCCGGGCACGAGCCTGTTCGGTTATGAAAACGATGTTGAAAGCACCAAGGCGTCCTTTGAGTCGCTGAGGAAGGGCTCAGGGGCCACGAGCAATTCGACCTCCGCAGCCGCGGCCAATCTGGTGCCGGGTTTGGGAATAGCCGGTGCCGGACAGGAGCTGAAGGACTGGATGGACTTCTCCCTGCTGCCGCCTTTTGATAAAATTGCGAAGTATTTTTATTTCCGCGTCTATGGCGACAGCGCAAATGTCGATGGGCTCACCTTCAAAATGTTTTCACCCGTGCCACCGGGCTTGAAGGGCGCCGGGATAGCGCCGGCGAAATAGGCGCACCGGGCGAGCCGCGCGAAGCGTATCGAGTGCGTGCGCTCGGCGCCGCTTTTTCCATACGCTTCGCGACCAGCAGGGAAGGCCCGCTGGACCAAAGGCGTCGGCGGGGTAGGTCAGGAGATAGCAAAGGACCGTGAAGTGAGCCCTTCTGCTCAGGCCTTTGTTCTCTTTGTTTGCTTCTGTTAAATTCCCTTCTTACGGCGGACGAACGCGGCGAGTTTGGACACCGAATCGAAATTGTCGGGGCGAACCTCTTGCTGCTCGACTTTAACCCCAAATTGGCCCTGCACGAATTCGACCAACTCAACGACCCCGAGCGAGTCGATGATGCCTTCGCGCAACAGGGGCGCGTCGTCGGCGTAGGAAAATCCGTCGCTGCTGTAGAGCAGTCGAGTGGCGATGAATTCACGGATGGCGGGTTCGATTTGCTGGTTCTCGGCTTTGTCAGTCATAAGGTAAAAATGGTTCCAGGTTTAAGACTCTTTAAATTCTCCCGATTCATGCGGCCTGGGTTTGGGGCGGCTCGGGGAGCGGCGGTTGGAGCCGCAGGAATTGCGTGGTGCGCTGTTTGCGCGCGATGTCGTCGAACACGCGCTGGACCTGTTCTTCGTCCAGGTCCATGCCACGGGCGACTTCGGCAGCGGGAATCTTATTTTCCAGCGCGAACCAGATGAGGTCCAGGGTCTGGTAGGGCAACCGAAAGAAAAACTCTTCCTGGTCGCAAGGGGCGCTGTAGGTATCCGTGGTGGGAGTGCGTTTCTGGATTGCCTCAGGCACACCGAGGTGGCGGGCTAATTGGTACACCTGCGTTTTGAACAGGTGGCCGATGGGTTGGAGGTCCACGCCGCCGTCTCCATACTTCACGAAAAAGCCCTGGGCGTGTTCGTTTTTGTTGGCGGTGCCGATGACCGCATATTGGCGCGCTTCGGCATGGAAATAAAGGGTGCTCATGCGGGACCGCTGCTTGAGGTTGGTAGCGGCGACGATTTCGAGCATTTCGCGCGGCGGCAATGGCTTGGTTTCCTCGCGTCCATCCGGAGCGATGACCGTGACGGAAAAGACGTTGAGCGTGCCGGCTTCCAGCAAGTCCTGGGGCAGGACGATTTTAGCTTTGTAACCCTTGGCGGCGTCGTAGGCGGGGACCACGCGGCGGATCGCGTCATCCCGCCGCTGGTAGCAATTGAAGCCCTGGAGGGCGCCGGTGATGTCCTCGAGCACGGGCTTGACGCCATACCGGGCGGCCAGTTCGCGCGCCAGTTTTTCGCTCAGCGTGTCGGAATCTTTGTCGGGCATCATGACGGCGACCACATTGCTGGCACCAAAGGCGCGGACGGAAAGCCCGAGCACAACAGCGGAATCAATGCCGCCACTGATGCCGACGACGCCGCCGTGCCGCCGCATTTGCCGGCGGACATTGTCTTGCAGAAATTTGACGATGCGATCGGTTTCGGCGGCGGGGTCAAGGTTCAGGACGTTTTTAGCGAAGCGCATAGGTGTTTTCAGACGGGACAGATGGGTTGAGGTTGCAGATTTTGACGCGGTCTTTAGCCGACAGCCCTTCGGGGCGCCGGAAATTCTGGACAAAAAGGTGGTGGACGAGCTGCGTGGAAAGAATGCCGGCCAAAGCCATGTCATCGGTTTCGCCGATCGGGGAGCCGCCCCGGATCTTCTTGACCAACTGCTCGACGGGTCCGGATTTGAACAAGCCCGCGGCCTTGAGGCCGGCCGGGGACAGCAGTTCGCGGACATAGCCGGGAGCGGAGCGGTTAAAGAAACTGCGGTGGACCGGCGCGCGGTAGGGGCGCTTGGGCCGCTGGCGGATGAGGTCGGGCAGCCAAGGTTGCGCGGCCCGCTTTAGCAAATATTTCTCACGCAAACAGCGCATCTTCATGCGCGGCTCCAGGGCATTGCAGAATTCCACCAGGCGGCAATCCAGGAAGGGAAAACGTCCCTCGATGGAATGGGCCATACCCATGCGGTCGCCCTGGGAAGAGAGCAGGTATTGTGAGAGGAAAATCGTAATCTCGAGGTGCTGCGCCCGCTCCAGCGGCCCCCAACGTTGGAACTCGGCCGGCAACGCGGCGGCGAGTTGTTCGAAGGGAGCGGCCTCGTTCGCGGCGAGCACACCGTCATCAAAAAAGCGCCGGGTGCGCCGGTTGTTGCGCCAGCGCACTGCGTGCGAGTACCATGGGGAGTCCACTTCATTGAGCCCTTCACCAAAGAACGCGGCGAGGAACTCGGGATTGCTTTGCGCCAGTCCCCCGATATCGGGATAGAGGCGTTTTAAAAGCAGCGGGCGGAATTTCGAGTGGGGCTGGTGCGCCCAGAAGCGGCGGACTTTGGCTTCTTTAAAAATGTCGTAGCCGGCGAGGAATTCGTCGGCGCCCTCCCCGGTGAGCACCACTTTAAACCCGGTTTCGCGCACCAGCTTGGAGAGCAGGAACATCGGGGCCGGCGCGGTGCGCATGATGGGGACCTCGGTGTGCCAGACGACGTCGGGAAAAACCTGGCCGATGTCCTCGTGCGTGGCTTCCACCACGTGGTGGTCGGTGCCCAAATGGGCGGCCATCTGGCGTTGGAACTGGCTCTCATCGAATTTCTCGTCGGTGAAGGCGATCGAGAAGGTCACCAGGCGATTGGAAGTATGGCGCCGGACGATCGAAGCAATGGTCGAAGAATCCAGTCCGCCGCTGAGGTAGGCGCCGACCGGCACATCGGCGCGCAGGCGAATCTGGCAGGCATCGATCAGCAAAGCGCGAAACTCCTCGACCACCTGCTCGATGGGGCGTTCGGGGGCACCATTGGTCCTGACGCCGGGTTCGGTTGAAAAACGGTTCTTCCAATACGGCTCAACGTGGACGGAGCGATTGTCCGCCAGCAGGAAGTGGCCCGGCGGCAACTCGACAATATCGCGGAAAACGGTTTTTGGACCTAGCGGCGCCCAGAACCGGAAGGTTTGTTCCACCACTGCGGGGTCGAGCTCGGCGCGAACGCGCCGGTCGCTGAGAATGGATTTGATTTCGGAGGCAAAAAGCAGCGTGTCTGCCGTCTGGGTGTAAAAGAGAGGCCGCACGCCGAGCCGGTCGCGCGCAAGAAACAAGCGGCGGCGACGCGTGTCCCAGATGGCGATGGCAAATTGGCCGTTCATCCGTTCGAGGCACTGGGGACCGTATTCCTCGAAGAGGTGGAGGATGACCTCGGTGTCCGAGGAGGTGCGAAAGCGATGGCCGCGCTGCTCCAATTCGGCGCGAAGTTCAAGGTAATTGAAGATCTCGCCGTTAAAGACGACCCAGAGCGATTCGTCCTCATTGGCGATGGGCTGGCTGCCACCGCCCAGATCGATGATGCTCAGGCGCGCATTGCCGAGCCCAACTTCGCGGTCCAGCAGAATGCCAAATTCATCGGGCCCGCGATGGCGCAACAAGGCCAGCATCTGGCGCAGGTCCGTTTCCTTAACGGGCTCCCTGGCCGAGCGATTGAACATGCCTGCAATCCCGCACATTATCGTAAATCTATTTTTCGAATTTTGCCCGAGCCGGTCTTGGGCAGTTCAGTTCGGAACTCCACTTCGCGTGGCACCATGAAGTATTCCAGCCGCGCCTTGCAATGAGAAATCACCTCGGACTCGGTGAGCTTGGTCCCGGGCGCAACCAGGATGGCTTTGATCGCCTGGCCCAGGAGCGGGTCGGGAACTCCGATGACCGCTGCCTCCTGCACCCCGGGCAACGTGTGCAGCACGTTTTCGACTTCACGCGGCGCCACTTTTTCGCCCCGGCTCTTGATGATGTCGTCCTTGCGGCTGACGAAATAGAAAAAGCCTTCCTCGTCAATGCGGAAAAGATCCCCACTGCAACAAACCCGCTCGCCGGGGAGCGGACCGGGCCGAAAACGCTTAGCCGTTAAATCAGGCGCATTCCAATAACCCCGCATCACGTTGCGGCCGCGGACGATCAATTCACCGATTTCGCCCTGCCCGAGCCGGCGGCCATTCTCATCTTCGACCCACAGTTCGACGCCGGGAATGGCAATGCCGGAAGCGGCGGGCCGAAGATCCGTCTGGTCGGGAGGCAGATACATCGTTCTGGCCACCTCGGTGAGGCCATGCATGAGAAAGAGCGGCACCTGGGGGAAAGCCTGGCGCAGGCGTTTGACATGCTCGACCGGCAGGCCCGCGCCGGCGTTGGTCAAATAGCGAAGCGCGGACAAATCGTAGCGCGACAGATCCATCCCCAACAGCATCGCATAGATCGTGGGCACGGCGGCAAATCCGGTGCAACGCTCCTGTGCCATGCGCTCGAGGATGACATCGGGGAACGCAAAAGATTCCTCCAGGACGAGCGTGGACCCGACGCAAACGCTGGCCATCAACTGGTACAACCCGTAGCTGGAGGCCAGAGGCAACACGTTCAGCACAATGTCCCGCTCGTTGTTTTCCAGGTACGCAACATTCGACTCAGTTACGAAAACGACATTGCTGTGATCGCACATGACGCCCTTGGACTCGCCGGTGGTGCCGGAAGTATAGATGAGACAGGCGAGGTCCAGATCAATGTTTTCACAGCGCGGAGGCTCAGCCGAGCCGGTGGCCAGGATCGAGGCCAGGTCCTTGGAGCGTGCGTGGCCGTTATCGGCAGCAGGATTCTTCTGGCCGCAAACCACGATCCCCTGAAGCGAAGGAACGCCGCTTAGCAACTTCTCACCAACGCCCTGGGCAATGGCTCGAGCGTCCAGGAGCACTGCCACCGCCTGGCAATTGTTCAGGATGGAAACCACCTTTTCCGGCTTGGAAGTACGGCTCACAATGACAAAAACCGCATCGGCTTTGAGTGCCGCGAAAATGCCCACTACCGCTTCGACGGAGTTGTTTAAGTAAATGGCCACACGGTCACCCCGCCGGACCCCTTGTTGGCGCAATCCGTGAGCCAGGCGGTTGGCCATCGCTTCGAGTTGCCCATAGGTGATGCGTTGCCCGCCACAAACCAGGGCAATTTTGTCCGGACGTTCGGCCGCGCACCGTCGTAGAAAATCCTGGATCAGCATTTCCAGCCCTCCTCTTCCGGACAGGCTTTAACCACGAATGGACACGAATGGACACGAATGGCATCGGCGTGGGCACAAAACAAGGTAGGGCGAGTTGTCCTCAACGCGCCGGCTACACCCGGAACACAATCTGGCGGCGCGTTGAGGACAACTCGCCCTACCTCCAGTCCGCTCACATAATTCGTGTTCATTGGTGTCAATTCGTGGTTCTCACACATTTGCCGGGGCCAACCGGAAAAGCCGGACGAGTTTCTGCGCCGCGCGCGGAAGGCGGTCCAGCGGAACCAGGGTGCAGAGCAGTTTCAAAGAATAAATCCCCGTCGGCAATGTAACCACCGTCCCGAGAATCACCGCTCCCGCCAGCGGCAGGAGATACCAGCCGATGAAGATGACGCCGACCAACGGGATAAACAACAGCGCCAACTGCCGATTGGACGACGACCACCGGAATCCGCTCAAGCGTCGCACGATCAAATAGACAACCGTGAAATGAATCAGATACAAAGCAAAGAAAGCGATCCCCGTGCCTTTCAGGCCAAAGACCTGCACCCCGGCCCAAACCAGGCCCGCATAGCCGGCGTTGGCTAAAACCTCGGTCCAGAAAAATATCTTCCGCGCGCCCTTGGCCACGATGATAAAACCCATTGGCCAGGTGACGACGCGCAACATCATGCCCAGGCAAATCCAGCGCAGGATTTCGGCTGCCGGGGCGAAGTCCGCCCGATAAAACAGCGTGATGATCAGCGGCGCGAAGGTCAAAGTGCCCAGGATGCCCGGCCCCGCCATCAAAAGGCCGACCTCGGTTTGCTCATTGACCAGGCGATTGCATTCCGGGTGGTTGTTGGCTACCGCAGTCAGGCGCGGATAAAAATCCGCTCCCATCGCCTGCAGGATAAACCCAACATAAAGTCCCCCCAACACCCAGGCGGCCTGGTAGTACCCGGCCGCCTCGAGGTTGATCGAGCGCAGGACGACCAGCCGCACCACATAAGCCATCCCCATCGTCAACAACGCGCTGGTCATAAAAATGACGCCCAGCTTCAGCAGCTCGCCCGCCTCGTCAATGACTTGGCGCAGCGTAATCCTAACCGCCTCCACCTTGATTTTTCTCGCATACCACCAGGAAGTGAGCACCCCCATTGCTCCGACGCAGACCAGCGAAGGCACCAATCCCGCTTCGCGAAGAAAATAGACAATCACGATGCTGAACGCCGTTCCATAGAAAGCCCCAAGGACATTGATCCGGGCCAGGTCGGCGATTCGGCGCATGCCTTGAACCAGCGCCATCTGTCCGGCCGAGACATCGCCAAAAAAGGCCACCAGCGCCAGGAGCGCCACTGCGCTCACATGATGCGTATCGCCAAAGGTCAACCACGAGACGGGCCGGCTGAGGGCCAGCAGGAGCACCGCACCCAGCGCGCCGGAACAGAGCGCCACGCGCCGCAACGTCGTCACGGTCCGGGCGATTCGCGCGTTGTCGCCGGTGCCGACCGCCTCGGCAATCTGGCGCACGCCGCTGCCGTTGATGCCCAACCCGGCCAGGCACCGCGCCAGGTCGGCGATCGAACCGTAAAGGCCCAACAGCCCCACGCCCGCGGGTCCGAGGAAAAGCGCCATCGCTTTGGTCCGGACAATGCCAAAACCAATATTCAACACCGAGGACCCGCCGATGATGGCCGAGGACTTCAGTATTTGACCGTAAGATTTTTTGTCGGTGCCGTTCAACGTTGCATTCCCGGCTGTAGTTCTGGGACCACGGGTTCAGGGGCCAGGCCAAAACCACCCCTGGCGGGATTGCCAAACGCCACCGCATTCTCCGGAACCGAACGGGTCACCACCGACCCGTTGGCGATGATCGCATTCCGGCCAATTCGCACCCCCTTGAGTATTTTGACGTTCGAACCGATCAAAACGTTTTCTCCAATGACCACCTGTCCGGTCTTGGCAACTCCGTTGGACCTTCGGTCCGGATGCAAATCGTGAAAGTCGGAGTCAATCACTTCGCAATGCGTGCCGAGCATCGACCCTTTGCCAATCGTTATCCCCGCCCCGTCGCTCACCAGCACCGAGTTATTATTGATGCAGACCCCGTCGCCCAAATGAATGAACGACCCGGCGCTGCGCGCCTCCATATAAATATACCCGGTGAAAAAAAACGCCGAAGGATACCAGCCCAGAGTCACTCCCGCTCCAAACCGGATGGTTCCCTCCCCCAGCAGTTGGACCGGTTGGCGTATTTTGGCGCTCCCCTCCACGCGTTTACAATCGGATAAGAACCTGAACTTCAGGATTCTGAGCCGTTGGTACAACCCCGCGCACTGCCGTTGCAATCGTGTCATTGACTCTTACTTAGTATGGCGAAAATCAGGGTTCAATGTAGTCCGCGTTTAACAAAAGCCAATTCAGTAAAGTACGGAGCGATCATCGGGAAAACTGCTGAAAAACCGACTGCCGGTCGCCCGCGCAAGTGCGCACCGCGCAGAGTTGCTCGCCCATGCCTCCAACCGGCATCGCCCGTCTTCTCCCATGACAGAGGAAGGGGGGCCTTGAAGCTTTGAATTTGGAGATTTTCTGGAGCTTGGTGTTTGGGGCTTGGTGTTTCCGTTCCGCATTTTTACGGAGGGCATTACGTAATCGATGGTGGTGAACGAGACCAGCTTATGCTCTAGACTCAAGCGGTTTGGAACGGGCACCCAGTGTGCCGTGCGATTATTTGGCCCTGTGCGAATTTGAACGTGATACGTGTGTCTGCTGTGGTGAGAATTAAACCGGCGATTAACTTTGCCCTCTTTGTTGTTTGCGGCTTGCCCGTGCTGGCACAGCCGGCCAATTATATTGCGCGGTTCCAGACCCTCGGCAGTTCCTTTTCTCCCGCCGCCTATTGCGATGGCGGGACGCCGCAAACTTTCCTTTGGACCTGGTCGGACAACTCTACCTCCTCCAGCTTCCCCATCGCCACCAAGAATTTCGGCTCGGCAGCCAGCCGGTTCCAGTATTTGTCCGTTTCTCCAGAGAACGTCCTGACCAAGATTAACCTGGGCTTTGACGGTTCGGACGATGGCTGGACCAACATATACTTCGGCACCAATTGGCCGCCGCAAAATGTCCGCGCGGTTTACTTCCCCCACCCGCTGACCAACCTGCAGTACTTTACGGCTTCGTACAACCCCATCACCAATACGCTGGATTTTACTGGTTTCACCGGTTTGCAGAATGTGGAGTGCTGGCATTGTTCCACGCTGCAGCACGTTGCCGTGTCCGGCCTCCCCTCGCTAAGACGAGTTTCATTCGAGGCGTGCAACCTGCAGGAGCTGGACCTCAGCAACAATCCAAACCTCGAGGACGTCCGCGGCGCGCTCAATGCCTATACCAGCGTGACCCTCGGCGGCGGCACCGGCCCCAAAGTTTGGCATTGGTGCTTTCGCGATAATCCACAAATCACCCAGGACTTTGCGCAAGTCCTCACCAACTTTTATTCCCTCCAGGAGCCATGGTTCTGGAATGCCAACCAGAGCGGCGCGCTCAAATTCGTCTCGACCAACCTGACGGATGTCGAGGTGTTCATCAACCAGTACACCTACGCTGATTTTACAGGGCAGAGCAACATGTTCGAGTGCTGGGTTTTCAACAATGTCCTGACCAACCTTATTCTCACGGGTTGCACGGCCCTCCAGACCTTCGATGCCCACGCCAACAAGCTGCCTTCCGCGGTCCTGGACTCTTTGCTGACCCAGTTGGACAATTGGAACCCAGCCCTCTCCTTCGTGGACCTGACGCAAAACGCCCAATACCCGTCGTATGCGGGCTACGCCCACTACTCGAGCCTCACCAACCGGGGCGTGCAGGTAAACCTCGATTTCCCCGGCGGCGCTACCTGGCCGGTCATCAAGCTTGCCTCGACTGCTTTGGTTTCCGAGACCTGTATGCCGACCAACAATGCGATTGACCCTGGCGAAACCGTCACCGTCAGCTTCGCGTTGCGCAACACCGGCACACGCAACACGGGAAATCTCTCTGCTACTTTGCTTGCCATCAACGGAGTGAACGTGCCAAGCGGTCCCGCAAATTATGGCGTGCTCGCGGCAGGTGGCGCCGCGGTCAGCCGCACCTTCACTTTTACTGCGACCGGAACCTGCGGCGGCATCCTCACGGCCGTGCTGCAGCTCCAGGACAGCGTCGGAAATCTCGGACTGGTGACCGTCCCCTTTCAACTCGGCCGAAGTATCGCTCTTTGGACGCAGGCTTTCGACAGCGTCATCGCCCCCGCTCTGCCCTCCGGCTGGAGCACTTCGGCCAGCGGCTCCGAGAGCCCATGGGTGACCGTCAATTCGAGCTTCGACACCCCGCCCAACTCCGCCTTCGTCCCCGATGCCGCCAACGTGGGCCTGACCACACTAGTGTCGCCCCCGATTACGCTGCCGCTCGGCCCCACCCAGCTCACTTTCCGGCAACGTTGCGACCTCGAACCCGCGCCCGACTCCGTCACCGGTTACGATGGCGGGGTCCTGGAAATCAAAATCGCCAACAACGCCTTCACTGATATCCTCACCGCCGGCGGCAGCTTCGTCACCGGGGGTTATAATCGGACGCTTTCGACCCAATTTCAGAACCCACTCGGCGGCCGGCAGGCCTGGAGCGGACCAGCAAGCACCTTCACTAACACCGTGGTGAACCTGCCGCCCGCGGCGGCGGGCCAGACCATCCAACTCCGCTGGATTTGCGGCACCGATGTGGACAGCGGCAATTTCAGGGGCACCGGTTGGCACGTCGATTCGCTCGCGATCACCGGCGGGGACTGTTGCGGCTCTCCGCCCTTGCTGGCGTCTGACTCGACAATCCTGGTCTCCGAAAGCTGCCTGCCAACCAACAACGCCATTGACCCCGGCGAGGCCGTAACGGTCCTGTTCGCGTTGAAGAACCTGGGACCGGGAAACACGACCAATCTGGTCGCAACGCTGCTCCCCACGAACGGCGTGATCTCCCCCAGCGGGCCTCAAACTTACGGGTCGGTCGTCGCCTCCGGCGCGGCGGTGAGCCGGCCATTTACCTTCACCGCAGCGGGAATCTGTGGCAGCAGTATTTCCGCGACCCTGCAACTTCAGGATGGCGCCACCAGTCTCGGCACCGTCTCGGTACCGTTGCCGCTCGGCCAGACGGCTGCCTTCTTCACCCAGAACTTTGACCTCGTGACCGCGCCGGCCTTGCCGTCCGGCTGGACAAGTTCGGCCAGCGGCGGCCAAACCAACTGGGTAACGGAATCCGCCACTTACGACACCGCTCCCAACGCCGCGTTCGCCCCCGATGCCGCCAGCGTGGGCCTCACCGCGTTGGTATCCCCGCCAATTACCCTTCCGGCCGGGCCGGCCCAGCTTTCATTCCAGAATTACTGCGATTTGGAGGCCGCCTCGGACTCCGTGACCGCCTACGACGGCGGCGTGCTGGACATCCAGATTGGCACCAACGCTTTCACCGACATCCTCGCCGCCGGCGGCAGTTTCCTCAGCGGCGGTTATAACCGAACCATTTCGACCCAGTTCCAGAACCCGCTTGGAGGACGCCAGGCCTGGGGCGGCCGTTCCAGCAGCTTTATCACAACTCTGGTAAACCTCCCGGCGGCCGACGCGGGCCAGACCATTCATCTGCGCTGGAGCTGCGGCACCGACAGCAGCAACGGCAGCGGCGCCGGGAACGGGTGGTTCATCGATTCCATCGCGGTCCTTGGCGGAACCTGTTGCGTTTCCGCTCCTCCTCCGCCAGTCATCCAGGCCATTAGCCAAACCAACAGTCTCGTGACGATCACGTGGAGCGCCGTCGCCGGCCATACCTACCGGCTGGAATTCAAGAACAACTGGAGCGACCCCCAATGGAGCGACCTGCTCCCGGACGTGACCGCCGCCGGCCCGACCGCCACCACCACCAACGCCCCGGGTCCCTCAACCCAGCGATACTATCGCGTTTTGCTCCTGCCGTGAACCGAATACAGAAGCTCCTGTTCTTTCTTCCCCCCTGGCTCTTTGCCGCCGGGGCCGGGGCCCAGGAGAAGTTCATCCAGATCGGTTACACCGAGTGTGTCGCGGTGACCAATTATCCCCGCGCCCAGTTCGAAAAAATTGGCCGGCTCAAATGCTATTTCGCCCATGCCTCCGTCGGTGAGAACATGATGGACGGCATCGGAGACCTGCACCAACTTGATGCCACCTCTTACCAATTCCGGGCCGTCTCCGCCACGGGTACCCCTCCAGCCCCGACCCAGCCCGGCGCGATTTACGAGCACAACCGCGGCAATCCGGGCTGGAAGGCCAAGTTCGATGGGTTTCACTCCTGCGTGAGCAACGGCTGGCGGTTCCCCGCCGTCGATATTGCCATGAACAAGCTCTGTTTCATCGACCAGACCGCCAGCTTGACCTATTACCTCAACTCGATGGCCAACCTCGAGTCGGCTTACCCGGAAACCGTTTTTGTCTATACGACCATGCCGTTGACCACCGCCGAGGATGCCGACAATCACCTGCGGAACCTTTTCAACAATCGCCTGCGCGATTGGTGCCGCACCAGGGGCCGCGTCTTGTTCGACCTTGCCGACATCGAAGCCCATGACCCCAGCGGCGCTCCGTGCACATTTACCTTTAAAGGCAAAGTCTCTCAGCGGCTCTGCAGCCGCTATACCCAGGACGGCGGCCATTTGAACAGCGAGGCCCGACAGTTGGTCGCGCGCGGATTCTATGCGCTCGGCGCCGCCGTGGCCGCCCGGACCACCCAAGCCGCCCAGGCGAGTAGATAGTTCTACAGCTTCCCCCACACCCAATCGCCTTCCTCAACCGTTTTGCCCGGTGCGCCTCCATCATCGGTCTGATTCCACCCGACCGAGTACAACACGAAGCTGCCCTCCGGCGTCTTGCGATACTTCAGCGGTTCTCCATTCATCAAATCGCGCGGTGGGTGCTCGAGGTATTGCGGCGCCAGCGCCGGCAGGTTTTCGGGATATTCACCGTGCGCCAGGTGGTAACGCTCCAGCGCGCAGGCGATCCGCGCCTCGTTGGCCATGGTCTGGTTGCGCGCCAGCGTTTGCGTCGCCTTGACGAAATTGGGAACGGCGTAGCGGGCAAAGAAGGTATAAGGGGAAAAACGGCCCAATGCAGTTTGAACTCCCCGGAAGCTGTTTTCCGCTCGAACGGGCATGACGAGGCGGTTGCTCACGTCGATCGCATCCATCGCCGCGAGGTCCAGCGCCGAGCAAGAAATCATGTTCTGGTAGATCCAGCCTCGCGGCATGACGGACACCAGCACGTTAGGCACTTCTTTGATTCTCTGCCACAGCGTGGCGTTGCGGGTGCCGAAGTAGAACAGGTTGCCCAGTTCACGCTCCGAGGTTATTTCCAGGGTGCGACACACCCCCAGCCGCTCGCAATCAAACGCCGCCGATACATACGGCAGCAGGTCCGTGTCCTTGAGTTGTTCCTCGATGGCCGCCAGTTGCGGCTCGCGCCAGGCCCCCAGCCGCAGGCCATCGGCGACTATCTGCGCGTACAACCCGGTCACCGCCACATGAATCATCGCCGACACCAAGGTCATCGGTTTACCCGTGGGCCTCGCCTCCAGCAGCTTGCAAAGCTCCGGCACCAGCGCCAGCTCCCGCCAGGCCGCCTCCGGCTGACCCAGCAATAAATAACATTGCGCCCGTTGAGCCAGCGTTTGCGCCACAATCCGCACCGTCACGAAATTGGGAATGGGTATCGCGAACGGCTGCTGGTAATCGCTGACCATCCGCGCATAAGGCCGCTTGAGCGCCTCGCGAATCAACTCGAAATCGGTCGCGCATTGCTCGTCCCAATCCAGGTAATCCGCCGCCGCCACCGCCGCCGGCGGACTCAGCCAAACCCCAAAGGAATTTGTGCCCGAGGGCTCGACGCGCAACCGCGTGGAGCCAGGCAGCGCGGTGTTGGTGGGGAATAAATCCCTGAGCTGCTCGGCGCTGGGCGGTTGGTCGGCCTGGACCAGCACCCGGACAGGTTTGAATTCTTCGAGTGGCCGGGCAGCGAGGAGGAGAATCCCCTGAGCGCCCAAAAGCGTCGGTCCGACCGCATCCTGCACCAACTTCTCGCCCTCATGCCGTGCCTCCGGTGTGCCTGCGCGCCAAACGATGTTCGTTGTGCCTGCGTCCGGCATTTTGGCCTCGGGCGCCACGGTCAACTCGGCTATCCGTACGAACGTGGGACGATTGTTATTCGGGTTGGAACTTCCATGAAAAACTCCCGCGCCGAGATGCCGTGATAGCTCGTTCGGACTTTGCATTCCGGGAGCGTTCTTTACAAACCATTCGCTGATCTTGGGCGCTTTGAGGATGTTTTGGTCGTCGGGCACCGGTGGCGGAATGGAAGCCGCCCAGTCCACAACTATCCCTTGGGCTTGCAATCCGTGGCGGTAGTTTTGCCAGGCGCGTTTGCCGCGCCAGTTTTCCTCGGTGTAGAATATCGCCAGCAGCGTCGCCAGGGCGGCGAGTGCCAACAAAATGCGCCGGGTCAACCGCCATCCGAAGGACTCCAGGGCCGCTTCCTTTAAAGGTGAACCCGATGATGGCGGCGGCGGAGTGGGAATGTTGTTCATATTAATCTACGGCGCGAAGCGTTTGGAGTGCGTGCGCTTCGCGCTTAAGTTGTGTTTCATCGCGATAGGGGCGGCAGGTTTAGCACGCTCGCCAATCCAAAGCTCTCTCACTCCGGGGCCGGGGAGTAGGCCGCGGCCGTTCCGCTGGGGTAGGCTGGCTCGCTTGCAGCAGCTCGGCTAGCAATTGCTTTTGCTCAACCAGCGCTTGCACTACGGCTGGTCCCGACGCGGCGTGCGGATACAACGAAGCGGGTTTACCGTCGGAAAGATTGATCAGAAGCAGGAGGACCCATACCGCGGCCAGGCCTGCCCAGACGCGCCGGCTCGGCCAGATCAACCGGCGCCAAACGGTCGCGGCCGCACTAACCAGTCCAAATCTAAAATCCGGATTCCACTCGGATTTCGCATTTCGCATTTCGGATTTGAGGAGCTCCTCCCGCATCCGGTCGAGCTTGGGCTGGATTGCCCGGTGCTGTGCCAACAAAACTTCACGGGGTGTCTTCATAGGTTTCCACTAATTTCCGCAGCGCCTGCTTTGCATAATACAGGCGCGATTTAACTGTGCCGACCGCGGCGCCGGTAACCGCCGCGATGTCTTCGAGGGAAAAATCCTCCACATAATGCAGCAGCAGCACCGAGCGTTGCGGCACCGGCAGCCGCTCCAGCAACGCCATGAACCGCGCCTCCTGTTCCCTGCGGATAAGCAGGTCATCCGGGCTGTCCTCGAAATCCTCGGGCGCCGCCGCCAGGGCTTCCAGGGCCTCCTGTTGCCGATTCTGTTTCCGCCAGCGCTGGACGCATTTCTGGTGCGCGATGCCGAAAACCCAACTGCCGAACTTCCCGTCCTCGCGCAGCCCGCCCAGGTAGCGCACGGCGTTGATGAACGTCTCCTGCACAATATCCAGGCTGGCTTGCTCGTCGCGAACCAGCTCAAAAACATAGACATACAACGGGAGCTGGTAGCGCCGGAATAACCCCTCCCAGGCCGCAGGGTCTCCGGCCCTGGCTTGCGGCACCGGCAGTTGTTCGGGTTCGGCCACGACCAGCATTTGTACCCAGTAGAATGCCGAAAACCAGAAAAGGTTCAGAACTTTTCGGTTTGTCCTTCCCGGGAATTTTTTTCAACCTTGATTAACCTTGATCAAGCTTGATTGAGCCTGATTTAACCTTGATTGAAACCTTGATTGAAACCTTGATTGAACCTTGAGCCAACCTTGATTGAACCTTGATTAACCTTGAGCGGCGGTGGTTGGGCGGGTTCATGGCTAGATGAGGCAGGAGGGGTCAATTTCGGAGTCATCATCGTAGGAGCGAGGGACGCCGAGGAGTTCAGTGTCGATCAAACGGACGACGTCGCGGCGCATCTTGTCCGGGTCGCGATGGGGAAAGAGTTTGGCCTGGATGTCGGGACGTTTGGTCCATTCCCAGAAGAGGAGTTCGAGGGATTCCTTGTTTTTGGTTTGTTCGAGGACAAGGCGTTGCTGTTCGAGTTGAATGCGGCGGGCGACGAGGTCGCCGCGGCGCAGGACGACGACATCGGCGAGGAGATGACGGATTTGGCGGAACTCGGCTTCTGATTGATCGGTGGGCGTGGAGGACTGAGCGACGGCGGCCAAGTGGAGAGTGAGCCAGTGAACGAGGTTGTTGAGCAGGGGTTCGGCGAAGACCTGGGCGCCAGGGGACTGGTCGGCCTGGGCCTCGGCGGAGAATTCGAGGGCAGCCTGGCGTATTTCCCAGCGACGGAAGCCGCGCTTGCGGTAGTCGGAGAGGTTTTGCTCGTTGACGGGGAGTCCGGCGAACTGGTCGTTAATGACGGCCTGGACTTCGGGGAGGCCATTGAGCCAGGGGAGGAGGGTATCGGCAGGTTCGCCGTTGGCGAGACGGCGGTTGAGCTGGTCGCGGATTTCGCCAGGGAGGCGAGAGATTTTACCGGTCATGGGGGGGCAAGAGTTGAAGGTTGAAAGTTGAAAGTTGAAAGTTGCAGGGCGTGAAACGTGAAACGTGAAACGCGATTGGTTGATTGGTATCTATGCGGGTGAGGGAAGGTAGGAGCGACATTTTTCGCATCGTTTGGGAACGGGGTTGAAGGATTTGGGCCGATGGGTGCAAAAGGCGCAAGCCAAGGTGTATTCCTGGTTGGGGTTGACCACCGGAGCCGGGGGCAAAGGAGGCGGCTCGCAACCGAAGTAACCGCGGTTCGGGGCGGCGTTTTGCTCTTCTTCGGTATCATAAACGACGATACCCCCAGCTTGCACGCGTTTGTTGGTATGGGCATGGGACGCAAGCGCGGCGGCCCAGGCGATGTCGCAGTGGCTGTCCGGGTTTAAGGAATTACGGCCTTCGGTGAAGACCCATTTGGTGCCGGTGTGGATTTTGCGCAGGGCGAAGAAATCCTGGGCGATGTCGGCTTCGTTGCGGGGGAAGTGTTTTTCGGCCATGGTGAGCTGGTTCATGAGGGCGAAGCCGAGGTCGTGTTTTTTGGAGGCGAAATTGACTTTGAGAAAGCGGCTGGAGAAATGGTTGGCGGCCTCCCAGCAGATTTGGCGGCCGAGACCGGACTCATCACCGGCGCCCTGGAGATTGCGGAGGGAGCGCAGGAAGTAAAAGAGGACTTCTTTGAGGAAGTGCCAGTCTTCGGTGCGGGCGGTGAGGAGGGCGCGGAGCCAGAGTTGGTCGCCTTTGGCTTCGTCGATGTAAAGGGCTGCGAGGTTGCCCTGGCCGGAGGCGGCGACGTCAAAGCCGAGTCGAACATTTTTGATTTTTGATTTTTGATTTTCGATTGGGGAATCGCCGCCAAGAAGGACCGGGAACTTGGCGCGGAGGAAGTCGTGGATTTGGGATTCGCGGGCGGACTGGGCGGCGGGATTGAACTGGCCGAACTGCTGGAGAAGCTGAGGTGATTCGAGGTGGACGCGTTCGATGGAGTAATCGGAGCGGCAGCGTTCGATAGCGGACCACTCGACGATGGAAGCGGCAGAGGCGCCCAGAGGGTTGCACATGTAGGATTGCTGGAAGACTTCCTCGGAACCGGCCCGGGCGCGGCAATCAGCGAGGAACTGTTCAGCGGTGAAATGGGTGCCCTGGGTGCGGTTGATGACATCGAGGAGACGGAGTTCGATGGCGTCGGGCATGGTGACGCGGTAGTAGAGGTTCCAGGGGGTGTGGGAATTTTGGATTTTTGAATTTTGATTTTCGATTCGCGCGACTGGTTGCTGAGGTACGTCCTGTTTCCCCTCAGCCTGACCCTCTCCCCGAGGAGAGGGAAGGACGGCCGGATTTTTGATTTTTGATTTTTGATTTTTGATTTCAGCCAATGAGGCGAGTGAAGAAGTATTTGAAGCGCCGTTGCAGGTACTGGTTGGCAGACTGGAAGTCTGCGATACAGCAGATTGGAAATCTGCGCTACGGAAATCTGCGCTACAGGCAGCGCGAGCCTGCTGGGCGAATTGGTTGAACTCGGTGTCTTCGCCGTCGTGGGAGGACCACACGGCGATGTCGAAGCCCCAGGTGATGCGGGCCTGGGCGGTTTCCCAGAGTAGTTTGGCATTGGGATGTTTGGCGAATTCGTCGAGGCCGACATCGCCGCCGTAAACGGCCATCGCCTGGGGATGGGCGGAGAACGCGATGATACGGGAACCGTTGTCGAATTTGATGGTGCCGATTTTGACTTCGTCGGTGAACGGGGTTTTATGGCCGTCGAGGTCGAGGCGGGGGACTTTAATGGACTCTTCGCCGTGGGCAACGATGGTGCCGGTGAGGTTGAAGAAATCGGCGAACTCGTAAACCTGGTTCATGTATTCGAGGGCGCTGGGCCAATCTTTGGTGGCGAAAAGGTAGTGGCGTTTTTTGAAGCGGAGGCGTTTGCGGACGTTTTTAAAGCCGTCGGCGTAGGTCCAGCCGATACGAACCGATTTTTCGGCAAGGGCGTAGGCTTGTTTATGCTGGGCGTGGATAGCCTCCTCAGCCTTGATCCAGTGGAGCTGATGGAACATGAAATGTTTGGCGAGCCTGGCGTCGGAGTCGATGGCGAGACAGGGGAGGATGGCGCTCATGGGGGGATGATGGATGATGGATTGGTGGATTAATGGATAAGTGGACCGGAAGGTTTGGTGTCGTCAGGGGCGCAGAGGCGGAGGGCGAGGGCGGTTTCAGTCTGGCACGGGGCTAGGCTGGAAGCGGGGAGGACCTCCTGGAGCAGGCAGAGGAGGTCGGCGGCAGAGCAGTGATAAGGTTTGAGCAGGGGCCAGAGTTTGATGAGGGTTCGATCGAGTTGACGGTTGGGCCAAGGGCGGGGTTCGGGCCCGGAGCCGTTGGCGGTCTGACGGAAGGCAGCCCATTGCGGAGTGTGCTTGTATTCGAGGGCGGCGTCGGACATGTGGAGAAGCCAACGGGCCTGGGCGGGTTGGTCGAGGAGGTCAAACTCGCGCTGGTTGTGAGCGAGAGCGGTTAATTCGCGGTTGATGGGGTCCGGAGCAAAAGAGTCGGCAGAGAGGTGCCAGTATTGGAAGACCTGGTAGTGGAGGACGGAGTCGACCCAATCGCAGAGGCGGTGGGTAGTCCGGCGCATTAAGGCGATGACCTTTTTGGGTTGGAGGGCCAGTTCTGGCGGGGTACGTTTGCCGAGGTAATCGCCAGTGAGCTCGTGTTCGAGGGAGAGCGGGAAGACGGCGTCGAGGACTACTTGACAGAAGATGTCGTCGTAACCAGCGAAGCGCGTGATACTGTCGAAAATCTCGGAGAATTCGGCGTCGGAGGCCTGGCCGAAGAGTTTGGCGAAGGCGGCGCGGGCCTGGCCGGATTGGAATGCGCGGTCGGCGGGGTTGGGCTTCTCGGCGAGTTGGGCGATGCCGTCATTAAAGAGCTGACTGAGCCAGCACTGGAACATGAAGGCGGTAAGGTAAAAGGTGGTGCGCTCCTGGGCGTTGAGTTTGGCGGCGTCCTGGGCGGAGGCCATAAAGGGGAGAGACGGGCGGGTGGAAGGGATGGGATCGACGATTATGGGGTTCATGGCAGGATGATGGATGGTGGATGATGGATTAGTGGATTAATGGATTAATGGATTAATGGATTGGTGGATGCGGAATGGTGGATGCTGGATGGCGCCGACAAATGCAAAGTAGAGAGGGCAGAGCTTGGGAGTGGGGAGGTGGTGCTCCTCTGACAAAATCGGCTGTCGGGCAGCCGGCATAATATGGCGGACATCTGGGTCCCTTCTGTCTGCCGATGGCCAGTCGGCGCTTGGTCACTTGGTGCGGTCTCTTTTTAAGACCTGGCCACCATTCAATAGGCCGACAAAAATACAGCATTTCCGCTGCCACTTAGTTAAGGTTATCTTATGTGTTTGGGAAGCTTATGGGAGTGAGTAAAATTGGCTGGAAAAGTAGGGAAGACGGCGATTGAGGCGGGAGGGAGCAAAATATCGGGGATAGGAAAGGAGGTTGGCGGTGTCCAATTTTTGGAATTGTCCCTATCGGTGCTGAAGCCCTCTTGGCTACGCCAAGAGATTAATTTTACGTGACACCACCGTGGATTTCTGTCACGATGCAGCCGCATTATGCAACTGTGGAGATATTCATCACATGCAGGTTCACGAATCCTGAGACGCCTATCGATATGCGTATTAATAGAATTGGTGATCTCGCTCAGCGTTGATAGCCCGGCCGGTCCGCTCGTCAGCACGGAGAGTCCGGTCGCTTTTTTCACCAACGTCGCCAGCCGCCTGCTCCAATCCGAACTGAACCTGGACCTGAACTACATCTCGATTTATCCGACCAACCAATATACGCCAGCCGTCCATCGTTTGCTGCAAGTGACGGCCAACCTTTACGATGCGGCCACAAACCGAACATACGGTGTCTCCACAGCCAGCAATGGTTTTCCGACCGTGTTTCGCCCGCTGTTTCGCCGCGACCCGGCCGGCGGTCAAATCGTGATTGCCGGTTACCGTGAAGTGACCAACGCCGACCTGGCGTACGCCGCCACCACTCCATCGCTCGTCGATCTGGATTCGGGTCAAAACACCAACACGATCCCGCTGCTCGGAACACCATTCGACCCCAGTGATCAGAACGAACCGCTGGTTGCCGGGATTCCGCTGGTCATCGGCGCAAGGAAAGGTTTCCCCAATTTCAACGAGTTCGAGATGCAAACCCAGGTGCAGATCTGCCGCAAGCTTGAGTTCCTGAAGCATGATGCCCTGGACGCGCAGCCTTACCAAACCAACCAGATGTATTTGCTGAGCATCTCGAATGCCTTTGGGGTCGAGGCCTGGAACTCGTATAGCAACATCTATCCGCGCGACCTGCAGATGGTGGTGGTGGCCGACATGACCGAAGGCATCACCGACGAATCCGGGCAGCCCGTGCCGGTGTTTGATTCGAACTCGGGTTCCACGACGGCCTCCAATCGCGTCATCCGATTTACGCCGCCGCCCGCTCTCGTGATCCCCAGCAATACCTGGGCTGGCTTTGACGATCTGCGTCATCCTCAATACGCGAAATACTCGTTCCAAACCCCCTTTCTGCCCTCCAGCAACGGAGGTTTCTTCTTTTTCCAAACCAATTGCAGTTATTCCCAGGTCCAACGCCAGTTTATCGTGCCGTTTCAAACGAGCTTTGAAACCGGCGCCGGGTTCCCGGTCCCGCGGTGGTGGCTCAACCTGAAAACTCGCTTTCGTTTCATCATGGTCGATACCGAGGCCAACCGAATCGTGGACTACGTCAGCCTGGTCTCTGCGGATGGGCCAGAGGACCTCACCACCGCGATCACGAGTGGAGCCCATTGTGGCACGGACCAAAGGTATGTGCAGGACGCTTTCATCGGCAGCATGTGGTGTACTAACCAACTCGTTACCGACCCTCCGACGGCGCCAACTTACGGGATTTTCAACCAAATTGGCGTCTGCCTCGGCACCAACACCGCGAACCTGAACTGGAACGGTTACAGCATCCAGTATCCCTTCGACAGGGTAGGGGCCATGAACTTTTTTCGGACGAACTTGCTCAGATGGCTGCCCCTCCTTGGCTCCAGCACTCAACCCTTCCTGACTAATCATTTTTATGCGCCTTTTGCGCCGGTCAGAAATATCTATTTATATCGCTCTTGG
>DATMQA010000011.1:0-25882 GCA_035566895.1 Binatia bacterium | reverse complement strand
TGGGTGTTTATCCGGTTCACGTATGTGCCTGGTTTTCGTGGCAGATCAAAAAATACTCAGATTTGGTCAGATTTAGTCAGATTTAGTCAGATGCGGACTTCGCCCGGTCCCGGCTGGGCCGGGAGTTCTCATTCTCGATGGTGGCTTTGGGCCACATATTTCATTTTCTGTTGGGCGGAGTTGGTCCGCCGGGAGCTGCGACAATGCAGCGCTCTATATATATAGGAAGATTAGAAGTCGGAATTTTCCATCGGGCGGCGATATTTTTGAAATTATTTTTGGGGTGGCCGGCCGGGAGGGAATTAACAGCGAAGGCGGGAAGATGCGAAGGAACCAACGCACCGAGGAGTTTGGGAATTGAGGCAGATGGGTCGGCACTTTTTATCCGCGAATAGGCTTCATTTGGTTTGAAATACCTTGATTTGGTTAGATTCAGCCTTAATTCGAAGGCGAGCCAGAGCGGGAGGGACACCTCCAAAGCGGTTGGGTTTCCAGGAAGCAGGCGTCGGCCCCGCGGAAGCGGCGGGTTAATCAGGGCACTCGGCGTTTGGCACTTTTCTGTGCCGCCGATATTGTCGATTCGAATTTTCATATTTCAAATAATTGGCGTTTCGGGCGGATGAGCGCCCTTGGCGGCGGGGGCCGTGACAACACGACCCCCTATGTATATAGGAAGGTCAGAAGGCGGAATTTTCCATCGGGCGGCGATTTTGTTTAAACTTTCTTTGTGATGGGCGATGTGGGCGCGGGGCGCCGTTTTGATGTTAGAGTGTTGTTCTCACTATGTATGGGGCCACAGAAGGTGTTACAGGTGTAACGCTTCCCCTGGGTTTTTCTTCTTCTCACTTCCTTTTTTCACTGCCTGGGTAGTAGCGCAATCGGCGTGCCAAGATTTTGTGTGGCGAGCGGCGGGTGGAGTTCACTGGCCAAAAGGAATGGTAAGGTGTTCTAAGTTATTCACTTATGCAGATTAGTCGCCTGGGCGGCGGGGTTCAGGCTGCCGGAATGGGCGGCGAAGTGTGACACGAAAAGTGTGCCACGGTGTGCCACGGCCCAAAAAAGTGCGACATTTTGGCACACTTGGGGCCGGATTTTACTCATGGCTCCCACCGGGGCGGGAAAGACATGAAACTGCAGCGGCCGCGGGGGATTTTTGGTGAGCAATTTTTGCGGTTGAATGAGTGTTTAGAGCTGCACTCTCCTGGTTGAAACTGACTCCATTGGGTGTATTGAAGGACACCATCCACCGTGAAAATCGAAGACCCTGGCGTCTTTGGGATTTACCGTGCACCACGCCGCCACACTGGGCAGCACGGTTTGCGAATCGCCGGATACCAGAAAATGGAACTCGTATTCCTGCCAGCTCCCACGGTGGGTACGAGGTCGCAAAAAACTCTGATTGGGGCTGAATGGGACCCTGAGGGCGAGGACTGATTGGGCTCCGAACGGGAATTATGGAAAGCGCCGGTCATACTGGCGGGAAACACGGATGAGCAGCGCCCCGTACTCCTTTGAGGTCTGTTCCAAATCCATCCACTCGAATGGGAACGGCGCGACATTGATTGCTCGGAAGCGGAGAATCTGGAACTCGTCGAATTTCCCGGCAGCCCGGCTGAGCAATCGTCGCTCGGCCTCGACGGCTTCCTGGATTGGATGCTTGTGCTTTTTGCCGTCCGTCGGCCATTCGCGCTCGCCCTCATAAGAGGTGTAAGTCGGCGCGGAATTGACTCCCACGACGCCGACGCAGATGGGACTTCCTCCAGTCCGCTTGAATTCCTCGACTTGGCGAATGAGGTCGCCGATCACACGGTCAATCTGTTTGATCATGGCCTTGGCGAGGATTTTCGTTTCAGCGCCGATTTCGATGTTGGCGACTTCGCCGCGCGCCACGAGCAGGCCCGATTCGGTAATGGCGACAGCGGTCGGCACCAGTTCCCCGAACGTGCCATCACCGCGACGGCTGGGCCGGCCGATGGCTTTGTTGGCCAGATTTACGACGCGCTCGTGGGCCTGGACACGCCGCGTGAGCTTTTCAGATTTGTTGAGCGCGACGAGGTCTTCATACAACTGGCTCGCCACCAGATCGCCGAGGCTGGAATCCCGATGTTTGTATAGTGTGCCTTCGAACAGGCTTCGGAACGTGCGGAGCAGATGAAAATCAGATGGCGTCGGCATCATTCGAGCGTGACGCGGGTTCGGACCGCGCCCGCCTGGGGCCTGAGCCAGGTCGCCTCCCGGAGACGGTCGCGCGCCATGGCGACGTACTTAGGCTCGATTTCAACGCTGATGCTGTTGCGCCCCGCATTTAATGCCGCGATCGAAGTGGTTCCGGTGCCGGCAAAGGGGTCGAGGATAGTGTCGCCGGCGAACGAAAACATCTTGATCAGGCGCTCGGCCAGAGCGGTTGGGTAAGGCGCCGGATGACCTTTGCGGGTCGATTCGCCTTTGATGTCTGTCCAGGACGAGCGCATCCAGCTTTGCATCTCCTCTTTGGCGATCATGGAAAGGGCGCGCTGAATCGGCGACGGAGAACGGTATTCTCCCCCTTTCCGCAGGAAGAGAATGTATTCCACGTCGTTTTTTACTATGGCCCCGGGCTGATACGGTTTGCCATAAAAACCGGCCCCGTTGCCCTCGGCCTCGGTGACGCCATTGGCGATCTTTTGCCAAAGAATCGGCGTAAGGCAGTCGAGACCCAACTGCCGCGTGCGCACTTGAATGTCTGCGTGCAACGGCATCACGTAATGACGGCCATTGCGCTTGCGCGGCACACAGATGTCGCCCACGACGCAGCAAATCCGTCCGCCGGGAGCCAGAACGCGGACGCACTCGCGCCAGACCTTGTCGAGTTCCACAAGAAACCGCTCGTAATCCGCAATCGCGCCCAGTTGGTCCTGGTGTGGCTCGTATTGCTTCAGTGTCCAGTAAGGCGGTGAAGTAACGACAAGATGAACGCTCTCCTTCTCAATGAAGGAGAGGTCCCGGGCGTCGCCGTGATGAAGCCGATGCCTGGTTTCGTCGAAAGGTGGGGGCCACGGCACGTTGCGCAAAATGGCATTTGCCCGGAGCATTTTCTCCACCGCGCCGGCGGCATTGTCAGCCGGAGGCAGATTTTGAAGCGTGCTGCTCACGGCATCTACCGTCTCGCGAAGTTCCGCCGGCCGGGGGCTTTCACGCGAATACCGCACCGGCCGCGTCGTTGGTGTGCCGTTGTGCTTGTGAGAGGAACCGTTTCGCATCTTCGTTACGATTTATACAGTGCAGAACGGGGCGCGTCAGCAACAATTGAATCTCGACGCCGGATCCTGCGTGGGACAGGTTCGCGTAACTCACTTTTGGTCGGCCGGATCCGCCGGTTGAGTAAGCGGGGCCTCTTCCGAACCATTCAGACGTTTCAGAAGCTCCATCACTAGGGCCCGGCGCTCAGGGGCGAGGCGGGTGAGGTGCTCACGATCAGCGTGAGCACGGAAGGCGTCCATTAAGGTTTCGAAGGGGGTGGGGTCTGGCAAGGCTCGCAGGAGGGCCATCGCATCGGCAGGCTTGGTGAGCCGCGCGTAATGAAGGAAGCCGTCCACGGTGAAGTCGAAAACTTTGGAGTTTTTGGGATTCGCCGCGCACCAGGCTACCAAAATCGGCAGCACGATTCGCCAGTCGGCGGATGAATCGCCACACAACCTGCTGAATAGTGGTCGATTCCAATCCGAGTCAGGGTCCAATTGAAGGGCCTTCAGAATGAGCGAGCGGGCCTCAGAGAACCTCGACGGATCCCTGGCGAGCAATTCTGCCAAGCATGACCAAGAAAAGCCGTCTGCTGCGTCGATTTGGATAGCCCTTCTGAATGCTTGTTCCGCTTCCATGTTCCGGTTCGTCGCGGTGAGCAGGACACCCAACCACGCCCATGCATAGGAGTAGTCCGGATTCACCTCGATGGCTCCCCTGAAGGCGGTTTCGGCCTCGGCAGTTCGACCAAGGTGCCCAAGAACGTTGCCGAGGATCGTTCGGTAATACGCGTCCTTAGGATCGATTTTGATGGCCTTGCGCAAAGGTTCCTCAGCTTCTGTCATTTGCAACAATTCGAACCCCAAGAGGCAGGCGAGAAACGCCCAAGCTGGAGCGAAATTGGGATCGAGTTCGACCGCCTTCCGGCAGGCCGATTCAGCAAGGGACCAGACCTCCTTGTTGTAAAGCGTCTTCGCAGCATCGTACCACCAGCGAGCATCGGCAGGCTTGTAGCCCAGCTTTGTTCGCAAGTCCCGTGGCATCTGACTGAAGAATTCGACAACTTCGACCTCGGGCATGTATTCTTTCGCCTCAGTCAAATCCAGCCAGTCGGAAAGAGAGGCTAAGGTCTGCGTATCCCAAGTTTCCCGGAACGCGGCGTGCAGGAGCCGCTGTCGCGCTTCGGCAGATTCAGCGCGAGCCATGGCAATTTGGAGGAGGTCGCGGGCGTCACGGAGCCCGTCGCCGCCACATTCGGCTGCGTGGCGCGCAAGCTTTACCAGAGTTTCGGCCTGGGAATCCGGGAAGACCAACCGGACCAAGGCCACGAACCAATCGAAGCGGTTGCGGGCGGCGCGGCCATGGCGCATGAGGTAGTGGATATTGGAGAAGCGATCGGCGAGCAGGTAGGTTTTGCGTTTCGGGTGGCCGGCGGCTTCGGAGACGAGGCCGGCTTTGCCGAGGGCACGGAGCTGGGCGCTGACCTGGTTGCTGGGAACGCGGGTAACGCGGGAGATGGCGCCGACTTCGACCGGGTCCCAGGCCAGGGCGACGGCATCGAAGATGCGCTGCTGCTGGACGGGCAAGGCATCGACAACGGCTTTGAAATAGGGGGTGAACTCGTCGAGGAGGCGTTCGAGGTCGGTGCGGATATCGCCACGGAGGCCTTCGGTGATAAGGCGGTAGAAAGTTTTGATGAGACGGGGGTTGCCGCCGGTAAGAAGGTAAAGTCCCTGGATCGTGCCGGCGCGTTCGGCCAACGTCTTCGGAACGGATTTATCACCGCGGGCTTCGGCGAGAGCGAGCAGGGAAGTTTTCATTTCTTCGAGCGTGAGGGGGCGGAGCTCGAACGCGCGGAAGAAATCGTAGAACGGCTGGTCGAGGTCGGTGATTTGGTCGAAGTACCGGGTGGCGGTGCCGAGGAGCATGACGCGGGAATCGTCCATGAGGAAGGCGCGGAGGCGGTGGAGCGGTTCGGGGTCGTGGATAGAGGCGAGGAGGTCGTTGAGATTATCGATGAGCAGCAGGGCGCGACGGCCGCTGCGGTCCACTTTTTCGAGGAAGGCATTGCGGGCGGCGCTCTCGATGTCGGCAGCGGGTTTGTCGAGCAGGACGTGGGCGCGGTCTTCGGGGTCGTGGGCAGCGTGTTCCCACTGGCGCAGGGCTTCGAGCCAGAAATCGGCGAGGTCGCCGACGCGGCGGCTTTCCTCGTCGAACACGACGGGGAGCCATTGCCGGGACAGCTCGGGGTCGCGTTGCACGGTGTAGGCCACAGCCCAAAGCGTGGTGGTCTTGCCCATGCCGCGCGCGCCGACCAGCAGCGCATGCTGGAGGGGCTTGGCCGGGGCGTTGTGCCGGATGACGTCGAGCAAGGAGTTGAGCAGGGGCCGGCGGGCGGTGAACTCGGCCAGGAGGAGGTCAGGCGGCAGCAACGCCGGGTTGTAAAGGGCCAGCGGTTGAGGGGATGTTTGGGAGGAAGTCATGAGTCAATTCAACCACGAATGGACGCGAATGAACACGAATGGACTTTTGCAGTTTACGTGCGCCAGGTGAGCCAGCGACGCGCCTCTTTTGCATGAGCCGGCGCTCGTGTGGAGAGAGTTTGGACGGTGTGAGGTCATTGGACGCCGGCTTTCCCCTCACCCCAGCCCTCTCCCCAAGGAGAGGGAGAATTCCAGCCAGGCTTTTGCGCCCCGGTCCCATTCATAGTCCCCACGCATGCGCCAAAGCGAGAGGAGGCCGTCCCGAACAACAAATTCCCCTCACCCCTACCCTCTCCCCGAGGGAGAGGGAGAAGCCCTCCGCCTGTGATGGCGTTATTCCTTTCTATTCGTAGATTCTGTTGCATCGTTTCAGGAGATTTTGCGGCGCCAGTAATCGCGAAGGATATGGGAGGCGAAGCCGGTGCGCTGGTCGCCGTCGGCGGCCTGGAGGAGGTAACCGTCGTGTTTGAGGGCATCGAGGACGTAATCGAGTTCATCGGCCAGAAGCGAGCGATGGGCGTCTTGCGGGATAAGGCCGGCGTGGATGCGTTCGAGGTCCTTGCGCGAGAAAGGCCGGGGCGCCCGGCAGAGGGTGCGGAGGATTTCGCGGGCCAGGCGGCATTCGCTTTCGCTGAAGATTTCTTTGAGGCGGTCGAACATGTTGTCGCAATATTTATTGCGGCTGCCGCACACGAGGCTGTCGCGGTAGAGGCGTTCCAGCGCCGCCGGCGCGGGCGGTTTGGCGAGGGCCTCGTTCTGGATTTCGGAGACGAAGAGTTGGAGGAGGATCGGCCAGTTCGCCCCGAGAAGCTGCAGGATATGACGGCAACCGGGTTCATCCAGGGGAACAGCGTTGTCGGCAGCCAGGCGCTCAAGGAGGTCCAGCGCCTCGGCGTCTTTCAGCGGAGGAATTTCGCGAACATCGAAATCATTAATGGTGGGCGAAAGGCCGAGGCGGCGAACGACGGATTTCAAACCAATAGACCCGGTGACCAGAAAGCGAGCGGAGCAATCGCTGAGTTCATGGCGCGCCGCGCGGAACCAGTTCAAGGCGGCTTCGACCTCGTCGCGCGAGGTTTTTTTCACGACGAGATTCAGGAAGGCGGGAAACTCGTCGAGCAGGAAGAGCAACGGTGCATCGGATTCTTTAAGCAGTCTCAGAAACGCATCCGCAGCCGGGCGCCAAACGGGCCGTTTGGAACCAGCGAGTTCGATTTTGACGCCGTGGAACTCAATTTTCTCGAGGCGTTTCAGGAATTCGGCGCCCTTCCCCTTGAGCCATTCCAGTTTATGCGCGGGTGTGTTCAGCGCAACCCGAGTGGCGGCGACCATCTCTTCCAACCAATCCGTGATGCAGTGATGCTTTTCGAGGTTCAGCAGCAACGGCACGTAGCCGGCGGGTGGATTGGCGACGATTGATTTGAGGCACGAGGTCTTGCCCGTGCGACGCGGACCGAGGAAGGCGACATGGCCCCCTTTCAAAGCGCGAGTCAGTGTTTGGATGAGTTGCGGTCGAGGATAGAAATCCTCGCCAGTGACAGGTGGACCTATTCTGAGTTTCATATGTGCAATGTAATTATTGCACAATTAATCTATTGCGCAATAGAAAAATTGCACGTCTGGATTTTTAACAGAGAAACCAAACCCTGCCCCTTCGCCCGTCTGTGCCCCTTTCGACCCGTACGAGGTTGCGGCAGGTGGCGCCTTTTGGTACACCACGTTTCTGTGCGCGCGCGGACACCAGCCGGACTTCCTTCCATGAAACTTTTTTCGCTGTTATTGCCGCTGGTCTTCGCTGCGAGGGTGGCTGGCGCCGAGGTCAAAACGGCCAGCTTTAAAGAGGGCAATTCGGAAGTTAGATGGAACTTGAAGGACCTAAACCCGGAGCTGCCATCGGATTGGTCGGCTTATTCCTACCTGACGATGGAGCTGAGAGCGTCCACCGCCCAGAGATTCGAACTGCGGGTGTTCACGACCAACGGCCTGCGCCACGTGGGCCTGCTTCCATTCCAGGGAGCCTGGATTCGCGCGGCGGTTCCGCTGGCCTACTTTCAAAGGCCGGACCGGCAAGGGTTCGATCTGGCCTCGCTGGGCAACAAGTCTCGCGCTTCCTATTGGCTGAACCTGATGGGTGGTTATGGCCCCGTTGATTCGGTCGAAGCCATCGGCTTCGCCATGCGGGACCCGCTCGGGGCTCCGACGATCGAGATCCGATCGGTCCGATTGGATAAAGAATCGCCGGGCGACGCGGTCCTCGAGCCCAAGCCGCTGGTGGATGAATTCGGCCAATGGATTCATAACGATTGGCCGGGAAAGGCGAAATCGCTTGAGGACTTGAAGCGAGCCTGGGCCGAGGAAGACAAAAGTTTGAAGCCAGGCCCGTTCGACAGTTGCCAGTATGGCGGCTACAAAAGCACGAAGGCCAAGGCACCGGGTTTTTTCGAGTCGAGAAAATCGACGACCGCTGGTGGTTTGTGGACCCGGATGGGCACCTGTTCTTTTCGACCGGCGCGGACTCCACGTCCACCTGGATGGGAACGCGGACAGAGGGCCGTGACGACGTGTTTGCCGCGCTCCCGCCGCGGGACTTGCGCGCGCCCACCTATCGCACCAACCAGGGGCCGCTCGCCTCTTTCTACACCTGGAACCTCGCCCGGCGATTCGGCACGAACTACTCGCCGCCGTGGGTGGACCTGACGCTGCGCCGCATGGACGCGTGGGGTTTCAACACGATTGCCAACTGGTCGGACCCGAGGCTTTGGGCGGCCAGGCGCAAGCCCTACATCGTGATGCTGCGTGGCTGGGGCATTGACGCGGGGGCCTACTTGGGAATGCCGGACGTGTTCTCGGAGGAGTTCCCCAAGAAAGCTGACGCGGCAGCGGCCGAGCAATGCGCGCCGCGCAAAGACGACCCGTGGCTGGTGGGCTATTTCGTGGCCAACGAACCGCCGTGGCCGGGACGTGAAACGCAGATCGCCGCGGCGATTCTCGAAGGGCCGGCCAATCCCATCCAACGCGAGTTGAAAACCTTTCTGGGTGACGCGGACACACCGGCGCGGCGCCGTGAATTCGTCAACCGCTGTGTCGAGAAGTTCCTCGAGGTCGTCAACGCGGCCATTCGCCGGCATGACCCGAACCATTTGAACCTCGGCTTGAGGTTCGGCAATCGGCCATCCGAAGAGATGCTTCGGGCCTCGAGGGGATTTGATGTCTTCAGCATGAACAGCTACGCGTACGAAGTGAACCGCCAGAGCCTCGAAACCGCGTACCGCATCACGGGCAAACCGATTCTGATTGGCGAATTTCACTTCGGCACGCCGGGCCGGGGCCTGGCGGCCGGCCTGGTCCAGTGCGCCAACCAGGAGGAGCGCGGAGCGGCCTACCGGTATTATGTCGAGAATGCGGCGGCGCACCCGGCCCTCTCCCCCGGGGAGAGGGAGAATCCTTGGCAGCCTAAAACCGTTGAAACGGTTCCTGGCGTTTGTGCGTCTTCCGACACCTCGCTGAAGCGAGGTGTTAATGGGAAGTCGGCGATTCTCAAGACGGGTTTGTGCGTTTGCCTGTTCCTGTTTGCTGCGAGACCTCCAGTTTGGGGAGCCGAATCCGCGGACGTGACCTCCGGTGAGCTGATCTCTCCAGCCTCTTCCGGCAGGACTTCGGTAGTTTTCGACTTCGACTGGCGATTCAGCAAAGCTTCGGCCGCGAGCGTCAAGGCCTGGGAAACCACCGTTACTCTTCCCACTTACGCTGCAGGCGAGCCCGAGCCGGACCCGATGTTCTATTTCGGGCGCAACTCCCAGGGCGCGCAGGGGCGGGTGTACCCTTACCCGCTCTATGACACGCTCACGCACGTCAAAGCGGACCGGACCTTTCGCATCGTCTATCTCGAAAACGAATACATCCGCGCCGGCATCCTGCCGGAAATCGGCGGCCGGCTCTTCGAGGCGGTGGACAAGAGCAACGGCTACAATTTTGTTTATCGGCAGCACGTCATCAAGCCGGCGCTCATCGGACTCATCGGCGCGTGGATGTCCGGCGGCATCGAGTGGAACATCCCCCACCACCATCGCGCCACGACCTTCCTGCCGGTGCAATCGCGCATCGAAGCCAATGCCGACGGCAGCCAGACCGTCTGGGTGGGCGAGCTGGAGCTGCGCCAGCGAATGCGGTGGGCCGTCGGCTATACGCTCTCGCCGGGCAGCTCCTGTCTCACCGCAAAGGTGCGCATCATCAATCGCACGCCGTTCGCCAACACGATGCTCTGCTTTGCCAACCTGGCGGTGCAGGTGAACGAGAATTATCAGGTCATTTTCCCGCCCAGCACCCAATTTGTGACTTATCACGGCAAGCGCGAGTTCGCCGCCTGGCCGGTCGCCACCGGCCGCTACTCCGGCGCCGATTTCGGCAACGGCACCGACGTGAGCTGGTATTCCAACCATATCTCCGCCAACTCGATGTTCGCCTGGAATTACCAGGACGATTTCTTCGCCGGCTACGATCACGGCAAGGAAGCCAGCACTATGAGCGTCGCCGACCATCATGTCGTTCCCGGCAAGAAGTTTTGGACCTGGGGCAACGGTCCTCGCGGCCGGATGTGGGACAAGATCCTGACCGACAACGACGGCCCTTACATCGAGCTGATGGTCGGGGCTTTCTCGGACAACCAGCCCGATTACAGTTGGCTGGAGCCTTACGAAACCAAGTCATTCGAGCTGCACTGGTATCCCTTCCGCGACATCGGCGGCGTCAAGAACGCCAACCTCGATGCCGCCGTGAATCTCGAGGTCTTGGGAGCATCGGCGTCCCCGCCGGCAAGCTGTTTGGCTGCACAAGCCGCCGGCGCCGCGAAGGCTGCCAAATTTGGTTTCTGCACGACCGCCGCCCATCGCGCGGCGACGGTTCTGGTCAAAGCGGGCGACAAGGTGCTGTTCAAGGAGGGCATCGAGATCAATCCGGCCAAGCCGTTCCTGAAGCAGATTCCCCTTCCGGGGGGAATCGAAGAGCACAACCTGCGCGCCTCGCTTTCGGTCGCCGGGAAGGAATTGGTCGCCTATACGCCTGTTCAGCTCACACCGGTGGAAAAGCCAGAGCCCGTCAAAGGGCCGCCGCCGCCGAGCGACCTCAAAACCGTCGAGGAACTGTACCTGGCTGGCCGGCGCATCGAACAATTCCATGCTCCCGGGCAGGAACCCGAGCCTTACTGGGACGAGGCCCTGCGCCGGGACCCGGAAGATGAGCGGGTCAATGTCGCTCTGGGCATTCGCCAGCTCAAACAGGCGCGCTTTGCCGAGGCGGAGGGGCATTTGCGCCTTGCGTTGAAGAGGTTGACTCAGAATTACACGGCGCCTAGAGAAGGCGAGCCCTATTACTACCTGGGCGTGGCGCAGCAGGCGCAGGGCAAGGACGACGCAGCCTTCGACAATTTCGGCAAGGCAATCTGGAGCGAGGCCTGGCGCGGACCGGCCGGTTATGCCATGGCGGAAATCGCTTCAAGGCGCGGGACTTTCCCCGCCGCGTTGGACTATGTGACCCGCTCGCTCGAAGCCAACGCCCTGAACCTTCGCGCCCTCACCCTCAAGGCTGCCGCGCTGCGCCACTTAGGCCGGACGAAAGAGGCGCTCGGAGTGCTGGCCGGCGCGTCAGAGCAGACCGGCCCGCTCGATGTGCGGTTGATGGCCGAGCGGCATCTCGCCGGCAGCAAAGCAGATGATGCCCACTTCTTCGAAGCGCTCCGTTGCTTTCCGAACTTCGGTCTTGAGGCAGCCGTCGAGTACGGCAATGCCGGCTTGTGGCAGGACGGCATGGACCTTCTCGAGTTAATGATTAGTTGTTCCCCGGACAAGGGAACGCGTCAACCGATGGCATACTACTACCTGGCTTATTTCGCCGAACAACTCCACGACAGGGAAAAGGCCGCCGAATACCGGCGCCTGGCGCGTCTGGCGAAACCCGATTACACCTTCCCTTTTCAATGGGAAAGTATCGCCGCGCTCCGCAGCGCGACGGCCGCCAACCCCGATGACGCCCGGGCGCCCTATTACCTGGGCAACCTGCTTTACGATTGGCAACCCGAGGAAGCAACGAAACTTTGGGAGCAGTCGGCTTCGCTCGCTCCGGCGTTCCCGCTCGTCCATCGCAACCTGGCGGTGGCTTACTCGCACCGGAAACCCACCCCGGATCTTACCGGGGCCATCGCGCAACTGGAGCAAGCGGTCGCGGGCTCGCCCAGGTTTGCGCTTCACTTTGCCGAACTGGACGAGCTTTATGCCTCGGCGGGAGTTTCTCCGGAAAAGCGCCTGGCTTTGCTGGAGCAGAACCAGGCCGTGGTCTCCAGGCGTGATGACGCCTTGTCGCGTGAAATCGGTCTGAAGATTTTCGCTGGCAAGTGTGACGAGGCCATCAGCCTCATGACCAGCCGCCAGTTCGCCGTGTGGGAAGGCGGCACGCTCGAAGTGGCCGAGCATTGGGTCCAGGCGCATCTCCGGCGAGGCCGCCAGGAGCTGGCCGCCGGAAAGTCCGCCGAGGCGCTGGCGGATTTCGAATGTGCTAACGCCATCCCGGACAATCTTCCCTCAGACCAGCGCCGCGGCGGTCACAGCGCGGAGATTGCTTACTGGCTCGGCGTCGCTCGCGAAGCGACAGGCGACCTCCCCAAGGCCAAGGAGTTGTGGACCGAAGCTGCGGGCAACGCCAGGGGTGGGCCTCGGCGCGGGCCGGACGACCGGGGTTTGGAGCGCCAGGTTCAGACCTGCTTTCAAGCCCTGGCCAGGCGAAAACTGGGCCAAACCGCGGAAGCTGAAACGGCCCTGCGTGGGATAGTCGAAGCCGCGGAGAGAGCGTTGAACTCGGAGACGGAGCGAAGGGAGGGCCCTGAAGGGTCGAGCGAACGCTCCATTCATCGCTTGCGCGCGGCCCTGGCCCATTACGTGGCCGGACTGGCCTATGCGGGCCTGAATGAAAAGGAGAAGGCGCGGTCCGAATTCAACCTGGCGCTCCAAAGCGCGCCCGATTATTTGGGAGCGAAAACGGAACTGGCGTGCGTGCCCTGACCGAGTCCAAAACCGGTGTGCGCGACCACGAAAGGTATCAACCTTAATCTCGATTACTTGCCGTTTTCGACGGTTGGTTGGGGCATGGATTCGAGATTTTCGAGTATCCGCTTCACGAGTTTAGAGGACAGCGCGTAGGTAGTGACACGGCCGGCCCGGGCAATGTTAAGCCCGATCGCTTCGCCGTCCAGGTTCACCAGTGGGCCGCCGCACAACCAGGGCGGCAACACCGTGTCATGCTCGATCGCCTGTTCAAACCCTTCGGCCCGCTGGCTAACTTCCCCTCCCAGCCGGTTGAGCCCTCGCTGAGGATAAAAGCCCCGCCCCGACCGCCCGGAACTGGGCGGCATCAGCCGCACTTCGGCATCGAACTGTTCCTTGGCACGCTGGACTCGCAGTTTGATCGTTTGGCCGGCACGGAAGTCGCCGAGCGTTTCGATGACCTGGGCGCGATTGGTCACCGCAGTACTGTTTACAGCGATAATAAGATCACCAGGCTTGAGTCCGGCCTTCTCGGCACCCAGCCCTGGCATCAACTCATCAATCCTGGGGATCGATGTGCTGAAATCAAACTGGACACCGATGAATGCGCGTTGGGGCCGAATCTTCCGGGGCAGTGCGCTGATGATGCCGACCGCATGGGGAGTGTCTGCGATCCCGGGGGTGATCGCCCATTGCCCTATGGACACTTCGCTCGAAGCCCACCGGAGAGGCTCCAACCCTTTGGCCTCCACACGCACCAGCGCGACGTCCTCCTCCTCATCCACCCTGAGCACTTCAGCACCCACCTCCTTCTCGGTGGCCAGCCAGCAGGTCAGCTTGCCCTTCTTGAGTTCACTGGCCTTGGTGAGTGCCAGGCCGTTGGTGCCCACCACCGCGCCCAAGGCCACGGTTTCGCCGTCCACATTGAATTTTACAATGGAACGGCGTGTCGCAGCCGAAACTCGCGCAAACGCCCGCAGCGTCTCCTCGCCGCTCCGAAAACGATTTCTGGACAGCGCCGGAGAATCCTGCGTCAACGCTACCTGTTCGTTTGGCTGCTCCTCCGAACTGCTTCCGCTTTCTCCCTTCACCAACTGGTCCCACGTATCATAAAACTCCGTCACGGACACATGGAAGTTCTCAGCGACCGATCTGCTGATGGCGCTGTGAATGCCGATGACCCGGCCATACATATCGAACAGCGGTCCGCCCGAGTCACCGGGGCTGATGGTGCAGTCGGTTTGCAACGCCTCGGGCGCCAGCCGGATGATCCGGCCCAGCCGCACGACCAGTGAGCGTCTTGGATCAAAACCGCCGGGATGCCCCAGCGCCAGCACCCAATCGCCAATCCTCGCGTGCTCGAGTTCGCCCATCGCCGCGTGGGGCCAGGGGCCTGGGTCGCTGATCCGCATCAGGCCAGTGTCGCTATCACGGGCGACTCCGATTGTTTTGCCGCGCGCGGTTTTGCCATCCGGAAACGTAAAGCGCACGTCGCGACCCGGCCTGCCACCGACATGGCCGGCTGTCAGGACCAGGCCATCCGCCGAGATGACCACGCCGCTGCCGCTGGCATAACCGACTTCAACCGCTACCACCGCCGGGGACACCCTTGTGACTAACGTTTTGACACGCTGTTCAATCTGCTTGAGGTCGGCGATGGCTCCTGGCGTGGCTTTGGTAAACGCGGCCGCCAATTCCTTACGGTCGGCGGGGGCGGGTTTCGGGGCCGCGCGCTCAGCCTGCTCCGGCTTGGGAGAATGAACAGGTTGCTCCGCAGCCTGGGAGGCGGGAACAAGCAGCATTGCAGCCAGGAGCCAACCCGCGGGTTTGGCGCGCAAAAACTCGGTTGCAGGCATGACGCTCATACTTTTTCCAGGCGGGACAGATTCAAACCTACACTTGCGGCGGCAGTTGAGCTATTTGCTCTTTTCCTCGAAGAGTGCGGCAAACCTTTCGGCATATTCCACCCAGAGCGTACTATATGGAACCTTAACGCCGGATTAAGGCTCATCGACTTCCGGTGGGCGTGGCCTCAGCAACTTGGGAGGGTTCGCCGGGGTTGCAGCCGAACTTATCACGCTCTGCCCGCTTACCGGCCCACGACCAGAATATCGAGCAGCCCCGGGCCGCCACCGCCGCCCTTCCTGCCACCTTTTTTGCCACCGCCGGGTTGGTCTCCACCGGCCGGGGGAGTGGCAGCGGCCGGTTGTGAATCCGTAGCAGGCGTGGCTGCCGCCGGAGCCGGTTCCGTGGTGATTAAAACGATCTGATTGTTCCTGGTGTCCAGCGTGCACGTCTTGGCTCGCGACTTGGTTTGCACCGTCTGTTCCACTTCAAAGCCCGTCGGGCTGGTTTCCTTGATGATCGTCAGCGTGCCATCCCCTTGCGAACTGAAGGCTTCCATAGTTTCGGGATTGAACCCGCCGCCATCCGTTCCCCGGCCGATGGGCAGGGTGGCGAGGATTTTGCCGTCGTCCGCGTTGAGCACGACACAGGTTTGGGGGTCGTGGCACATGGCAAACAGAACGTGATTTTTCGCGTCCAGGCCCAAACCGCCCGGGCCACCGCCCTTGCCGCCCAGGTCGTAATGCGCCGTCACCTTGAGAGTTTTCACATCGACGACGGCGACATTGTCTTTGTTTTCGATATCGACGTACAGATGGCCCTGGCCGTCGCTGGCGGCCTGCTCGGGCGCGCCATCCAGGTCGATCGTGTCGACCACGGAGCCGTTCTTGCCGTCAATCACTGTGGCGTTGGGCTGGCTGTGGCTGAAAACATAGATGCGTTCCGTCATAGGTTCGAAAAGGATGCCGTCCGGGCGACCCTGCACCTCGATGGTCTTAATGGTCTCAAGCGTTTTGGCATCCCACATGACCACGGGGCTGCTGCTGCAGAAGCCGTGCTGGGACTTGGGATCGACTGCGACACCCCGCGCGCGGGCATTGGTTATGGCACCCGCCGATTTGAGGGTGTCGAGGTCAAAGACCAGGACTTGATTGCCCCGGGGAACATAGAGGCGGCGGTTATCGTTGTCCGCATAAACATAATCGATCCCGCCGGTGCCCATGGTCTGGGCCGTGTTGACGATTTTGTACGGCTTGGCGGCCGAAGCCGCCGAGGCTGATTGGGCAAAAGACACCGTAGTGAGGGCGATTAACCCGCTCAAGGCGGTCACGCCAGTGAAACTTAATTTATTCGTTTTCATGTTTCATGATCCGAGCCGTCGGAATTATGCGGTTCGTCGCAGGCGCAAAACATGTGCGTCATTGGAGGCCGGACAGTTGACGGTACAGCATCCAAACGCCGGCAAGCAATCAGAATTACTTTTAAACTCGTGACAATCGACAAGGAACGAGCGATATTTTGTTCAGCAATAGTCTAACCGGCTTTGGCACAAAACTGAATATGCTTCCGTTCATTCGCGCCGCCGGACCCAGGCGTCCGTCCAGGTCCGCCGCCTTCACCCTCATCGAGCTGCTCGTCGTCATTGCCATCATTGCTATCCTGGCAGCCATGCTGTTGCCCGCGCTCAACCGAGCGAAAGCCAAGAGCAAACAGATCTCCTGCATCAATAATCTTCGCCAGATTGGCATCGCCGGCGCCATATACCTGCTGGATTATAAAGCCTATCCCGGTGATTATTCGGCCGTTTACGGGTGTTACGTTTGGCCGACCCGTATGCTGGCCCTGATGGGGAATAATCGGCGGGCCTTTTACTGCCCGGCTGCTCCGCCCAACGCCGCCTGGGATACTAACTCCAACAAAACCCTCGGCGGTAGCGCCGAAAATGGCGCTTTCGATGCCTACACCGTCACTCCCAGATCCAGGTTCTCATTTGGTTACAACGACTGGGGCCTGGATATCACTCATCATCCACAACTGGGATTGGGCGGCGACGTGGATGGAGGATACTATCAGGGCAAGGTGAGCGAAGCCATGGTCATCAGACCCGTCGATATGATCATGGTGGCTGATGTCAAAGGCCAACAGGACCCAAGCCTCATCAACTTCGATGCCAATCTTGATCCTACTGATACCTCCGGGGGCCATAGCCAATGGCCGTCCAATCGCCACAACTATCGCATCGACATTCTCTGGGCCGATACCCACGTCGATAGCTGGAAACGGCCTGACGTTGTCAACCCTGCCAACGGCACCTGGCGGCGAAGATGGAACAACGACAACAAAGCCCACGATGGGACAGATGGCGACGCGATTACTGGCGGCAACTGGCCCTACGACCCTATCGCCGCCGCGCAACTCGACCAATAGTGTCACCTCGCTTCGCGGAGTGAACCGCATACGGGGGCCAGAAACTGCCCTGACCACGCCGGGTCACCACAACCGAGACGATTGAACCGGACAATTACTTTTGCGATTTTTTCCTATCCCCGAATCAGCCCTTCCCCGATTGAGCGAATCCGACAACAAGGCAACGATGTCGCCATCTGGGATACGTAAAGTTTGCAACAATTGTCTTTCGCCAAAGGCGCAAGCAAAAAGACGGAGGCATCGAAGTATGAGACATAACATTAAGGTGACGCAGCACCACAGCAATCGTTCGGACGATACGGCGCTGGCCACGGCTGCGGGGGAAGCAATCAAATGGCTGACCACCATCCCGCAGGACGCGATCAGCGTCAGCGCTCACGACGGCTGGCTCGAACTCGACGGGAAAGTGAATTGGCGGCACCAGCGGATCACCGTCGAAGATGTGACGCGGAATCTGCCGGGAGTCAAAGGGGTGATCAATTCGATACGGATTCAATCCGACCCGGTATTTTCGGATGTGCGGGCGGTGCTTCAGTAAACGGGGCGGCGCGGAGATGGTCAGGTGAATCAGCAATTGGACGGGGCGGTAGAGCGTCCGTCCTGGCGCTGGTTCGGCTGCTCTTCAAGGCCGTCATCGCAAATCGGCCTACGTGCGTGGGCTTAGCGTCAGGACCATCAGCGGCCAACTGCGAGTGACGGTTTCATCGGTTGACTGCGCTAATACTTAAAATGTCATTGGATAATACCTTTAGGCTGCGGGGGTGCCAGCAGGGGGAAGCCCGCGGGGAGTGCATGAGAGCTTTTCGCCCTGGGGCGTGGTCAAATTCGCGTCCTTTCACCGTGATGCTCGGCGGGCAATCCATCCAGACAGCGCCTCACCGTGCAGAGCAGGTCTCGCGGGGCGCAGGGCTTTGCCAGGAAGTAACTGTTGGTCTGCAGAAGGAACTCACTGTTCTCGCCCATGACCTCTCCGCTATAACCGCTCTGAAAGATGATTTTGAGCGAGGTCTTTTTCTCGAGCAGTTGCTGCGCCAACTCGCGGCCGGTGAGCCCTTCCGGCATGATGACATCCGTCAAAAGCAAATCCACCTCCGGCCCCGCGGCCTCCCAGATTTTCAAAGCCTCAGGACCGGAACCGGCCTCCAGGACACGATAGCCCGAACGTTCGAGGAGCAGGCGAGTGATTGAGCGCACGGACTCTTCATCTTCGACCAGCAGGAGAGTTTCTTTGCCGCGAGGGGGTGGCTCGGCTTGGGGCTTCGGGTCATTCGAAGCGCGGCGGGCGCCTTCCAGGGCGGGGAGGAAGATTTTGAACGTGGAGCCGGTGCCAACCTGGCTGGACACCTCGACCCAACCCTGGTGCTGCTTGACAATCCCGTACACCGTGGCGAGGCCCAGACCGGTGCCTTTGCCGACTTCTTTCGTCGTGAAGAAAGGGTCGAAGATGCGCGGCAGGTGTTCGGCGGAAATGCCGGTGCCAGTGTCCTTCACCGTCAGGCACACAAACATCCCGGGGCGGGCTTCCGGATGAGCGGGTTCACACGCGGTCTCGAACGTTAGCTGTTCGGTTGTAATAAGCAGTTGCCCTCCATCCGGCATCGCGTCCCGGGCGTTGACCGCCAGGTTTATGAGCACTTGTTCGAGCATGCCGACATCCGCCCGCACGAGCGGCAACCCGGCCGCATAATGGCATTGGAAGTCGATATTTTCACCGATGAGCCGCCTGAGCATTTTGGTCAGATTCAGGAGCGCATCGTTGAGTTCGAGCGGACGCGACTGCATCATCTGCTTGCGGCTGAACGCGAGCAACTGCCGGGTCAGGTTGGCGGCCCGTTCGCTGGCGGCAGTGATTTGATTGAGGCACTCGGTGACCTCGCCGGAGCAGTCCTGGGCCCCCGTCAAAGCCAGGTCAGCGTTTCCACGAATCACCGCCAGCAGATTATTGAAGTCATGGGCCACGCCGCCGGCGAGTTGCCCGATGGCCTCCAGCTTTTGGGATTGGCGCAGTTGTTCTTGCGAGCTGCGGAGGGCTTCCTCGGTCCGGATCCGGTCCAGCGCACCGCCGCAATGGTCGGCGAGGGCCTGAAAAGTTTCGAGGCTGCGTTGGTCGTAAGCGTTGGCGGTGTAGCTCTGGATCGAAAGTATGCCGGCCACGGCGGTGCCGTTGCGGATCGGAACAACCATGGTCGAGGCGGACGGACGCGTCGTATCTCCGAAGGGCGCGCCCTCCGGGTGCATCCGGGTGGGGTCTGTTTTCAGCACCAATTGGCCGCCCTCCTCGATTGCCTTTTGGGCCAGCGGCGAGGGTGGCCGCTGGCGATAATCCGGAACGCACTCCTGCCGTTGGCCCCCAATCAAATCCGCGTTTAGCACGTGCGTGAGCACATTCGTTTCCGGCGAGTAGAGGTTCATCAGGCAAGCGTCCCAGCCGAGCAACCGGTCGGCGGTATCCACGATGATTTGGCCGGCCTCGCGAATGTTCCGCGCCATGCTCAGGCGTGCGCCCAGGGTCGAAAACTGCTCAAGATTTTCGTTCGACGCACGCAGCTCCTGAGTGCGCTGGCTCACGATCGCATCCAACTCCGCCAGGCGCAGCCCGGCCTGCCGGGCCAAGGTCCACTTCCTGGCCAGGGCTTGGGCCAGTTGCATCACCTCCACCGTGTCGAAGGGCTTCTTGAGAATGACCAAGCCGTCATTCTGGCCGAGTTTGCGGTCAATTTCCTCCCAGCCATAATCCGAATACGCCGTACAGATGACCACCTGCAGTTCAGGACAAAGGTCCCAAAGCCTGGCAGTCGTTTCAATTCCGTCCCAACCGGGCGGCATACGGACGTCAATGAAAGCCACGCAATAGGGTCTGCCGGCGGCGAGGGCTTGTTTCACCAGCTCCAGGCCTTCCTGGCCCTGAAAGGCTGAATCGAGTTCGAACGGGGTGAATCTGCGTCTCTCCGGGCTGTCGCCAAAGAGCTCGGCGCTGAGCTCTCCATATGCGTCGTCGGTCTCGGGCGAGAGGATCTTTCGAAAGTCCTCGTGGATGGCCCGATTGTCGTCAATGACCAGGATTCGCCGGTTGAAAGTGTCGCCCATTGGATTTTTCAGGCAGTGGCAATGCCTTCGCGTCGAGCTTGGCCGATTTTTGTGTTATTGTCGTCCGGGAGCTGGCACGGGAGCTCCAGGGTGAAAATGGAGCCGAGACCCTGACCTTCGCTTTGGGCGGTTAGAGACCCTCCCAATTCCTTGGCGGCGAGGGCGCCGCTGTGCAGGCCGAATCCATGGCCGTCCTTGCGGGTGGTAAACCCATGATTGAAAATCCGGGTCCGGTTCTCCGGCGGGATCCCAACGCCATTATCAATAACCGCGATCCTCAGTCGGCCTTCTCCGTTAGTCACTCGCACGGTCACCTGTTTGTCGGCGCGGCCTGACTCGACGCAGGCGTATTTCGCATTTCGAACCAGGTTGACCAGGATCTGAAGCACTTTGTGCTTGTCCGTGGCGATAGGAGGGCAGGGGTGGTATTCCCGCAAGACTTTGATGCCATGCCGCGCGAGCGCCGCCTCGTTGATCCGCAAGGTGTCCTCTGCCAAATCCGCGGCTTCGACGCGCTCGACCACGCCGGAGACCCTGGCATAGCTCTGTTGCATCGCAACGATGTCCTTGATGTGGTCCACATTTTTGCGGAGCCCGGCCAGCTCCTTCAGCGCCTGCGTGTGTTCCCTGGCGAGGCGCTCGGCCAATCGCCCAAGAAACTCCGGAATGGCCCTGCCTTTCGGATCGTTCGTCAGGAACGTCCCGAGGTCTGGCGCGTGCTCGGCGAACAGCTTCGCCAACCGGCCGACGTCAATTGCCCGGGATTGTTTCACCTGCTCCTCGACCAGCGTGGCCGTGACATTCACGCTGTTGAGCACGTTGCCGACGTTGTGCAAGACCCCGGTGGCGACCTCCGCCATGCCGGCCTGGCGCGAGGTTTCGATCAATTGCCTGTGAACGCGCTCCAATTCCGCCTCAGCGCGCTTGCGCTGCGATATGTCCCTGAGGAAGATGGTGAAGATATGCCCGCTGCCCAGGCGGATGGGAGTGATCGTGAGTTCAACCGGCAGTTCGCGCCCGTCGCGGTGCATCGCCCCGCCTTCGATGAGGCGGTTCAGGTCGGGCCATTCGCCGGTCGCGTTGAACCGCTCTAAATCAGAGCGGCGCGCCTGCCGACGGTTGGGCGGGACGACTGTCTCAAGCAAATGGCGGCCCAGGATGTCCGCGCGGGCCCAACCCAGCATGTTCTCGGCCTGGCGGTTCCAACCGATGATCCTATAGTCGTTGTCTGTCGTGATGACCGCGTCGAAGGCCTGGTCGATGATCAACCGGGTGCGCTCCTCCTGGGCGCGGAGCGCCTCTTCGGCTTGTTTGCGCTCAGTAATATCCTGGAGGATGCCGATGGAGCCGACGGGGCGCCCTGACTCGTCCAAGGTTTGCACCGAAGCGTCGGAAATCCAGCGCGCACCGCGGTCGCGGGTCAGCACCCGCATGTCGCAACGCCAGTTGCCGAGCTCGCCTTGCAGGATCCGGCGGGCGGCTTCGCTTTTGTCCAACCCGGCCGTCTCGCCGAGCATAATGGACTCCTGGACGATTTGCGTCCAAAGGGCCGGGGCGATTTCCTCGGGGCGATAGCCGATTAATTGCTCGATGCGTTCGCCCATGAAGAGATAGGTCCGGGTCCGGTAATCGTAGGCGTAGGGAACGGCTTCAGCGCCGCTGATGGCGCGGCGGTAGAGCTCCTCGGTCCGGCGCACGGTCTCCTCCGCTTGCTTACGTTCGGTGTTTTCCCGTTGGAGCGCCTCGTTGGCGCCGGCGAGTTCGGCGGTCCGCTCCTCGACCCGCAGTTCGAGGGCGTCCTTCGCGCGTTGCAGCTCGAGGTCCCGATGTTGGATTTGCCCGAGCATCTCGTTGAAGCCATCCACCAGCACCCCCAGCTCGTCCTGGCTGTGCCTGGCCGCCCGCACGGAATAATCCCTGTCGTGGGCTACACTGCGCGCCGTCCGGACTAAATCCAGAATCGGGCCTGAAACCATGCGTTGCAGGCGGGCCGAGAGCACGAGAGAAACAAGAGCTGCCGCGCAAAAAACTCCGATGGCGATGACCAGATATCGTTGCAAACGGGAGTACAAGGCTCGCAAGTCCGATTCGAGGAACACAGTTCCAATGGTGTCTCCCTTGCGAACAATCGGCTGAAACAGTGTCAGGGAATCACCCTTGAACTCGTAGCCTGACGCACGCACCGGCGGAGGACTGAAGTCTCGGTTGTCCCCGGCTCGGTCATAGACCGCAAATACAGCCCCCTCCCGGTTATAAATCCCAGCCCCGATGATATTCGGCTCGGCTCGAAGGCCCGAAAGGGTTTCTTCGGCGCCCTTGCGGTCATTGAAATCCAAGGCGGCAGTCGAATTGTTTCCCACGATTTCTGCCAGGGTGGACAGGTTGGAAATCATGGCGCGGCGGAAGGTGATGACCTCATAGGTCGCGAACGCCAGACAGGCAAGCAGGAGGGCCACGCCGCTGGTCACCATAATGATGAACGTCTGCTTCCGCTGGAGCGAGGCTTGCTGGAATAGCTTCATACTCCCTATCGTTTGCCGCGAACGGTGTCCGCCACGCTCAACAGCTTCGAGGAGAGCTGGAGCCGGGCTCGCTGGGCGGCGTCCAGATCAATCTCCAGCCGAATCCGGTCCTGCCTTTTCACGAAACCGATGACTCCGCCTTGCTCGACGAACCGTTCGATTTCGCTGACGGTCAGCACCGGCTTGGCCTTGAGCCGCTCCAGGATATCGGGCAGGCGCTTTGTTTCCGAGGCGCTGACGAACACGATGTGGCAGCCGGCCATCTCGTCGTCCTTTTCAATCTGGCGGAAGAGGAGTGGCCGCCCGCCGATGCTCTTGCCGTCCACGGCTTTTTTAAGCTGGTCGCCAAATTTGTTATCTCCCACCACGCCGATGACGATGGGTGAGGTGGTGGAGGCGAAGGCCTCCGCCGGCCACTCTACATACTTGGCAAAGTTGAAGAGGAACAGCGCCTTCACCTGGTACTCGGTGAAGGAGGCCTCGCCGCAAATCCCCTGGCCAACCGCCAATAGCAGGCCCAACGTGGCGGCCAGCCGGCCCACGCTTCTCCAGGCCCGCCAAGGCCACCCCCGGAGCCAGCGGACCCCGAGGCCAGACAGGTATGAATTCAGAATTGGCATCGCCGTGGTTCGTTAAAACCGCCAGGTGATTTTTGCCATCACGCCGCGTGGAACCTCCGTAATCAAAGGAGTCTTATAGCTGGTAAATTCCGGGTGCCGGTTATCGAGCAGGTTCTGCCCCCAGACTCCCAGTTCCAGCGATTTGAGCGGGTGCCACACCACTCCAACGTCCAGCCGCACATAGGAAGGTATCGCGATCTGCCCCGTGCCATAGGGCGCCTGGATTTGATCGACGTAAAAGAGCGCGCTATTGAATTCAAGGTGGCCGGGCAAGTTCATGGACGAGCGCAACTGGAATTGTTGCTCCGGGGAAGCTCCCCAGGGAATTCCCCCGACCGGGCTATGCACCTCGAACCAGGACCAGCTTCCCGCGAGATGCCACCAGTCCGTCACGTCCCAACGTCCCGACAACTCCAGCCCGTAACTTTGAGCTCGGCCGGCGTTTTCATTAATCGTGGGAACCACAAGATGCGGGGGCGGACCCGGGTCAAACTGGGGTGCGCCCGGCACGCCTGCAATCAGCCGGGCGTATTCGTTGTAGAATCCCGCCAAGTCCAATGAGCACCGTTTGGTCGGCTCCACACGGTACCCCAGTTCGTAAGCGAGCAGTTCCTCGGATTCCAGGTCCGGATTGCCGAACGACGAGACCAGCACCGGCGGCGCTGCCCCCGCGGGGGGAATCACCTGGAAATTGACGCGTTCATCCATCTCGCTGATTGAGGGAGTTCTCACGGCGCGAGATACCGAAGCCCAGAGGGTGTGTGGTTCCGCTGGCGTCCAAAGCAGCCGCGCACTGGGTTGAATCTCAAATCCGGTGAAGTCGTTGTGTTCGAATTTCGAGCCGGCGGTCAGCTTGAACCGGTCCGGCACCAGCGTGACTTCATCCTGCACGAACGAACTGAATAGTTGCTCGCGCTGGTCCGGAGGGTTGAAAGAGAGGTAAAAGCTTGGGTCGAGTTTGTCGCTGATATAACGATAGCCCGCGCCCCAAACCACGTCGTTGCGGGAGCCGAGGGCAAACCGGTGCTGCGCGTCGAAGTCGAAGGTGTCCGAAGTGTATTTGACCCCAATTTGCTCGGGATGGAAGTGGTCATAATACGTTTGGACGCTCAGCGAAGAATGTTCGGAAAAGTCGTGGGTCCACCGCCCCAGCAGGTTCCCTCCTGAGTCGTGGTTGACCACATCGCTGGTTTGTGCGAACGGGGGCGCAAGGCTTGGGATGGACTGGTTCTCGTTTGCGCGGTGGCTGTAGTAGTCGCCCTGCAAGGTCAGTTTGTTCTGCTCCGATGGTTCCCAATCCAGCCGCATTCCGCCCTGGGTGCCGCTCCAGGGGTCGGGCGCGTCGGCGCCGGTTGATTCCACCAGGCCATCCCGGTTGAAGTACTTTACATAAACCCGGTAGTAAAGATTGGTGGCCAACTGGCCGCCATACCGGGCCACGGTGGAAGGTTGGTCTTCCGTGCCGAATGAAGTGGAAATCAGTCCGCCCTGAGTGTCCTTAGCGCTCTTGGTGATGATGTTGATGACGCCATTGACAGCATTGGCGCCCCAAAGAGTGCCGCCGGGTCCCCGAATCACCTCGATCCGGTCCAGGTCTTCCATCACGACGTCCTCCATGCCCCAGATCACCCCGCCGAACCCGGTTGTATAGACTGACCGGCCGTCAATGAGCACTAACATCTTGTTGGCAAACTCACTATTGAAACCGCGCGCGCTGACAGCCCATTCATGCGAGTTGATCCGCGCCACATCCATGCCGGGCACCAGCCGCAGCGCCTCCGGCAGGGTCGTGATGCCGAACCGCCGGATGTCATCCTGCGTGACCACCGTGACGGCGGCGGGAGAATCCTCCAAGGTGGTCTCCTTTTTGGCCACGGAAGTGACCTTGATGTTAACCAGGTCTTCCAGAGAAATGTCCCGGGAATCCGAGACAGACGGGGCGGAGGATTCCGCGGCGCTCGCGGTGAACGGGTCAGCCAGCAGAAGCCCAAAGATCAAAACAGGGCTGCAGCACAGGTGGAAAAGTCCTGCGTTTCGAACAACCGCGGCGTTGAACGCCGTGATTGGCGCCCCCACCCATCGCAGCAGTCCGACCCGATTCCCGAATTTTTCACAGTTTATGTTCACGCGATTTACCTGTTCAGGTGGCGCCTTCCAGCATCCACCACCAACACACTTTTCAAAGCTGCCCTGAAGCAGGGACCCCGACCGCACCTGGCCAGCCACGGAATCGGGTCAGCTTCGCCGGTTAAGTGTCATCATTTGAGGCAATTAACCCGGCCGAGCCGTAGTGCGCATCTTTGCGACCGTTACTACCGAGCAATTGAGGTGCCCCGGGCTAAGCAAAAATTGTGATTTCCTAACCCTTTGTTGTCCGGCCGAGCAGACCGAGTCGCCACAGATAGGCGCAGATAGCCGCTTCAGGATTTAATCAAACGGGTGGCACGCGACGGAGGTTTTGGTGTCGTTTGGTGTCGTTTGGTGTCGTTTGGTGTCGTTTGGTGTCGGTGCGGCGGTCCACAGTCCAAAGTCCAAAGTCCAAAGTCCAAAGGTCCAAGGTCCACAGTCCCCAGCGTTTGTGGTTAAATCAGGCTGAATTAACCTAAATTTGACTGAATTAGGTTAAAGCGGATTTAATGAACGTGGTC
>DATMQA010000010.1:0-63128 GCA_035566895.1 Binatia bacterium | reverse complement strand
AGCGCACAGGCCAGTTCTGGAGTCAGCGAGGCGACGAAGCCTTAATGTGTCTGGAAATATTCTGGCGGAATGACCGTTGGCACCTCCTGTTCCCTCATACTTCCTTTAACCCAGCAAGAAACTGAGATGCGCTCGGCGGCGTTTCTACGATGAGATGTGACTCTGCGCGTTTCAGTGCTCATTCAAGCTTTTCGAAAATTGTAGATGCCCTTGTCAAAACGTTCGTAGTCTTCGTAGCGAAGCAATTCGTAAAGGTCGGCGCGGGTTTGCATCTGGTGGACAAGTGACGCTTGGGTGCCTTCTGATTTGAGGGTCTCAAGCCCCTGTTCGACAGCCTTCATCGCCAGACGGAGTGTAGTCACCGGATAAATGACCAGGTTAAAGCCCAGCTCCACGAGTTGTTGGGCGGTCAGCAGTTTGGTTTTGCCAAACTCGGTCAGGTTGACCAGGAGCGGAACCGAGAACGCCTTTCGGAACTGCGCAAACTCGGACTCATCGTGGAGCGCCTCAGGAAAGATCATGTCGGCACCGGCATCCACGTAGGCCTTGGCGCGTTCGAGGGCGCCGGCCAGGCCTTCGGATTCCCGCGCGTCGGTCCTGGCGATAATCACGAAATTGGCGTCGCGCCGAGCGGACTCAGCAGCCCTGAGCTTCTTCACCATGTCAGCAGCAGGGACGAGGGTTTTATGGTCGAGGTGGCCGCAACGCTTGGGATTGAGTTGGTCCTCGAAATGGCACCCGCAAAGGCCAAGTTCCTCAAATTCCTGGACTGCCCGGGCGGCGTTCATCGGTTCACCGAAACCAGTATCGGCATCGATGATGGCAGGGAGCGACGTAACCCGGGCGATGGCGCGACCCCGCTGGACCACCTCGGTGAGCGTGGTGAGGCCGATATCCGGCAGACCCAGATCGGCCGACAGCACGGCGCCGGAGATGTACACGCCTTCAAAGCCATGCCGTTCGATCAGCATGGATACCAGCGGCGAAAACGCGCCCGGAAACCGCAGAAGTTTGCCCGACCGGAGCGCAGCGCGGAAATCAACGCGTTTCTGGGCGGGCGATTTGTTGGGAAAGAGCATCTTAGAAATGGGACCGTGAAAAGCCAATTCCAACCGCATAGACGCGATAAACGCAGAGAAAGCGGTTCTCTGGGGTCTTCTCTGCGCTCATCGCGTCTCTGCGGTTTCTCTGCGTTGCCTCATCGATTTCCTCAGGTGTGGCGGTGGTTTCATTTCCACCGGGGTTCCGCTCAAAAGATGCCTCGATTGTCTCGGGTCGCGCAAGCCAGTTTCTCGGACGGCACGACCAGATTGAGTTGGTGTAAGTCACCCAGGCGCAGATGAGGCAGGCGTTGCGCGGTCTCAAGGAAACGCGTGGCCTCGCTTGGATCGGGCAATCCTTCGGTCAAAGTTTGGAATTTGCGAATGTAATCGGGACGGCCAAAAGGTTTCGCCCCGAGCGGGTGGGCATTCGCAACGGCGATTTCGTCGGTGAGTGTGGTGCCGTCGGCAAACGTAAACACGACACGTCCGCCAAAGGCCTTTTGGCGAGGGTCGGGAGTGTGGTAACGGCGCGTCCATTCCGGGTCTTCGGCGGTGCGGATTTTGCCCCAGAGAGCGACCAGGGCGGGGTCATGCACGAGGGCCGGCTCGTAGCTTTTGACATGGTCCCAGAAGCCGGTGTAGAACGCGGCGGCGAAGATGTACATCACGCTGTGGTCGAGGGTTTCGCGGGTGGCATTCGGCTCGAACTTCTGCGGGTCGCCCGAGCCGGTGCCGATGATGTTATGCGTGTGGTGGCTGGTGTGGAGCACAACTTCCCGGATGGCGCTGAAGTCGGGAATTTTGGTCCGCAACTGAAAAGCCAGGTCGATCCAGGCCTGGGCCTGGTATTCAGCCGAGTGTTGCTTGGTGTAGGATTCCAGAATGGCGCGGCACGACTCGCCCGGACTCGGCAGCGGCACGTCGTAAGCGGCGGTCGGTCCGCCGAGCATCCAGGCGATAACACTGTCTTCCCCTTCGTAAATCGGCGAGGGACTTTTCTCGCCGCGCATCGCGCGATCGACAGCTTCGATGGCCAGTTTGCCGGCGTGGGCCGGGGCGTAAGCTTTCCAACTGGAGATTTCGCCTTTGCGCGACTGGCGCGTGGTAAAGCTCACGTGCACCGCTTGTTGGACGGCTTGATAGACGGTCTCGGTATCCAGTTGCAGCAGTGCGCCCAAACCGGCGGCAACGGCTGGGCCGAGGTGGGCGATATGATCTTTTTTATGCTCGTGCAGACAGATGCCACGGACCAGATCGATTTGAATCTCGTAAGCGACCGCGATGGCACGAAGCAGTTGCGCGCCAGTGCAGCCACATTGCTGGGCAACCGCCAGCAGCGGCGGAATATTGTCGCCAGGATGGGAATAATCCGCCGCCAGGAACGTGTCGTGCATATCGAGTTCGCGGACGGCGACGCCGTTGGCCCAGGCGGCCCATTCGGCCTCGAAACGTTGGGCCGAGGGAAGGCCGAAAAGGGTGGCGCCCCGCTCACGCGGATGGGCCAGCGCTTGTGAACGGGCATTGGCGACAGGTAGACGATTGATCGCAGCGACGGCGACTCCGGCGTTGTCGATGATGCGGTTGATCACCATCTCGGCCACATCCAGATCTGGAGGAGGCGCGGCGTGCGCGATTTCGGCAATCTTCCACGCTAGCTGCTCGCGTTTGGGCAGCGGAGTCTTGGACGGATAAACTTTGAGGTGGTGGGTCAGCACGTTATTAAACTCCAAATTCCAAACTCCAAACTGCAGAGAAGCCCCAAGGTTCAAGCATCACAGTGCCAGGTTGGAGTTTGAGACGTGAAGTTTCTCTGGAGTTTGGGGGTTCAAGGGTGCGCCGGGAGCGGTTTCATCTCGCCGTGGGCGAGTTTTTCCTGATAGTCGCTCCAGCTCATCTTCGACTTTCCTTCTTCAATCGAAACCATGGTGATGCAGCCGTCCACTGGGCAGACAATCGAGCAGAGATTGCAGCCTACGCAATCGTCTTCACGCACCTGGGGGATTGGTTTGCCGGGAACGCGCCCAGGACCAAGCCCGTGGCCATTGGGCGGCACAAGGTCGATGCACTGGTGAGCGCCGTCTTCGCACGCGATGTAACAGAGATTGCAGCCGATGCACTTAGCGTAGTTGATGCGGGCGACACGCTTGTAGTTCAAATCGAGCGCTTCCCATTTCTTGAGCGTGGGCACCGCTTTTCCGACCAACTCCTTGACACTCTTAAAGCCCTTCGCATCCAGGTAATCGTTCAGCCCGTCAATCATGTCCTCCACAATTCGAAACCCGTAATGCATGATGGCAGTGCAAACCTGGATGCTCGTTGAACCCAGTGCGATGAACTCCGCAGCATCGCGCCAGTTGGCAATCCCGCCAATTCCGGAAATGGGCAGGCCGACTTCCGGGTCGGCCGCGCACGTTTGGACCATGTTGAGAGCGATGGGTTTCACCGCCGGGCCGCAATAACCGCCATGGGTGCTCAACCCGGCCACGTAGGGCTCCGGCACCAGATTGTCAAGATTCACCTGGGTGATGCTATTGATGGTGTTGATGAGCGAAATGGCGTTGCCTCCGCCTTTCCGCGCCGCCCGCGCCGCATACACGACGTCCGTGATGTTGGGCGTGAGCTTAACAATCACGGGAATGGTTGCGGCTTCCATCACCCAACTGACAATTTTCTCCGTGACAGGCGGTTGCTGGCCAACGGATGAGCCCATCCCACGCTCGCACATGCCATGCGGGCAGCCGAAATTGAGTTCGACGCCGTCGGCCCCCGCATCCGCTGACCGTTTCATGAATTCGTGCCATCGCTCGCGGGTATCGACCATTAACGAAGCGATGACCGCGCGGTCCGGCCACCGCTGTTTGACCTCGTAAATCTCGCGGAAATTGGTCTCGATCGAGCGGTCACTGATCAGCTCGATATTATTGAATCCCACCATGCGCATGTCGCCAACATTCAAGGCCGAATAGCGCGATGAAACGTTGACGATCGGGTCGCCAATCGTTTTCCACACCACGCCGCCCCAGCCGGCTTCGAAAGCGCGGTGGCATTGGTAAGCCGTGTTGGACGGCGGCCCGGAGGCGACCCAGAAAGGGTTGGGAGAGCGGATGCCAGCGAGGTTGATTGAGAGATCAGACATAAATAAACTCCAAATTCCAAACTCCAAGCCCCAGGAAAGCTCCAAACCTCAAGCTCCAATGCGCCCACCTGTGTCCGGCGAATTCGGGATGCGAGGATTGAGACTTTTCTGAAGTTCGAAAATTGGAATTTAGGTCTTTCATTGTTTGCGGAACATGCTGGCAAAGATCAGGTGCAGTTCGTGGGCCTCACGATAGAGTTCGCGCGCCTTTTGGACCAAAACGGGCTCAGCCGCCGCAATCATGCGCAGAAAATATTTCGTTTCCTTTGCTTCTTTGACGCAGCGGCTGATTGAGTGCTTAAAATCTTTCTTGGAAACGCTTTCACTGGCCTCCAAATAATTTGCTCCCACGCTCGTACCGCAACCGACAATCTGATCAACCAGGCGATTATTCGTTGGGTCACGCGGGACCTTTTTGGCGAAGCGAACGATCTCCTCGCCGAACTGGGCCTTGCGTTCCTCCAAATCAAAAGGATGGCGTGGGGCCGCCTCGTCGGGATCTTCTTTCAACGCCCACGGTTCCGAAGAAACCTCCTGATATTGCACAGACTCAACAGATCCGTGGCCATTGGGGCTTGAAGGTTGAGGCTTTCCTGGAGTTTGGATTTTGGATTTTGAAGTTTTCACGTCCTGGTTTGTTTTGCGTATTCCGCTTCCAATTCCCTCACCCGTATCGGCTTCTCAAACCCTGCTCCGAGCGGCTCACCCTTTACCCCGTATCTAGAAGGCTGAACCGGGCCAATCACAACTCCGCCCGCAAAAAGCGCATGAATGCCCCGAGCCGCCTTTTTGCCTTCGGCAACGGCGTTGACTACTTCGCGGCCGCCATTGGCGCAATCCCCACCCGTGAACACGCGCGGGATATTGGTTTGGCCGGTGTCGGGATTGCTCACCACCACGCCGCGCCGGTCCAATTCGAGCGCGGGCAAAAGCTTTTTGAACAGGGCCGCCTGTTTTTCCTCGCCGATAGCCTTGATGACCATATCAAACGGCTCGACGAATTCCGTGCCGGCAAGGATTTGCAGTTTGCCGTTGGCGCTGGCGACGCGCGCCAGTTTCAGCCCAGTAACGTGGCCTGTGCCGTTCGAGAGGATTTCGAGCGGAGCGACATTGAACAGGAACCGCGCCCCGTCGCGTTTGGCCAGTTCCTGCTCGAAATCGTAGGCCGGCATTTCTTCCTGGCTGCGGCGATAGACAATCACGGCATCGCGGGCGCCCAGGCGTTTGGCTTGTGTGACAGCGTCGATGGCAGTATTGCCGCCGCCAATGACCGCGACCCGCTCGCCGACCGGAACCTCGTGCAAGGGGAGCGTATGGACCTGCTCGATGAAATCGAGCGCCTCGATTACCTCGGGCAGATCTTCGCCCGGGACATTCAGCCGCGCGCCTTTGCCAAGGCCCAGCCCCAGGAAAACGGCGTCGAATTCCTTTTGAATTGTTTCATGGGATATATCTTTACCGACTTCGATGCCGCAGCGGAACTCGACCCCAAGCCCGCGGATCATCTCCACTTCCTGCAGGCTGACCTCGGGTTTCATTTTGTAGTATGCAATGCCGTAAGTGTTGAGGCCGCCGGCGTTGGGTTTCTTTTCAAAAACAATCACCTGGTGACCAAGTTGGGCCAGTTCGGCGGCGCAACCCAGGCCCGCCGGGCCGCCGCCGATAACGGCGACGCGTTTGCCGGATTTTTTCGCGGGCACTCGTAGAATGGACTGTTTCTTTTCGAGCACCTGGTCGGTGGCATAGCGCTGGAGCCGGCCGATTTTGACCGGGTCGCCTTCGCGGTCGAGCATGACGCAGGCGCCTTCACAGAGGACTTCGGTAGGGCAGACCCGGGCGCAGCTTGCGCCCAGGATGTTGGCGCTCAGAATGGCGCGGGCCGAACCGGTCAGGTTGCCGGTGGTAATCTTCTTGATAAAGGAGGGGACATCGATGCCGGTGGGGCAGGCCTGGATGCAAGGGGCATCGAAACAAAACAGGCAGCGACTGGCTTCAATGGCGGCTTCCTGGGGCGTGTAAGGCGGCGCAATTTCGGCCAGGTTGGCCGACGCCGCCTCCAGTGTCAGCTTCGGACTGATGGGCATAAATAAAATGTCGAGCCTGCCCTGCAGGCTAGCTAATGGGTGACAGAAATGGAAGGATGAAATGCGCGCCTACAGATGGGCTACGTTTGGGTTTTTGGGTCTTGCTCCCCTTAAGCTTATCATGCAAAGTATGCATTGCGACCGCACTGAATCGGACCAAGGGCGAGTTGATCAACCGCTGGATCACGCTTCATTAGGCGGCGATGCCTGCGAATCTAATTTGATGGTTTTTCTTCCATAATCAGGCGGTAATCTGCGGCTAATGGCTATTTATCGAAAGGAACCGCAATGAGCACTGGTTTGAATCCTCGGCGGACCGTGGCCGAACTCAAGGAACTGCGCAGCCTCACCGCCGATGAAAATGGAGCCCAACGCGTAGCCTTCACCAAAATATGGGTCGAAACGCGCGCCTGGCTCAGGAAAAAGCTCGAGGGCCTTCCGGTCGAGGTTCACACCGACGCTGCGGGCAATCTTTGGACTACGCTGCGCGGCAACTCCGAACGGGCAATGTTGCTCGGCGGTCACATGGATTCAGTCCCAAACGGCGGCTGGCTCGACGGTTGCCTCAATGTGCTCGCCGGGGTCGAGGTGCTGCGCCGGATCAGCGAGCAATACAAAGGCAAACCGCCGGTGACTGTCCGCCTGGTGGATTGGGCCGATGAGGAAGGGGCAAGGTTCGGCAAAAGCCTCTTCGGCTCTTCCGCCTGCTCCGGTAATCTCAACATGGACGAAGCGCGGGTCCTCAAAGATAAAGACGGCATCCGGTTGCCGGACGCATTAAAAGAGGTCGGGATCGAATTCGAACGAGTGAAGGAGAGCGGCCCGGAGCTCAAGAACGCGGCGGCTTACCTGGAGTTGCACATCGAACAGGGCCCGGTGTTGCTGGATCTGGACCTGCCAATGGGCGCTGTCCTCGGCACCTTTGGTGTGGAACGTCATGCCATCACTTTTCACGGCCAGGCGGCCCACTCGGGCAGCACCCCCATGAACCGCCGCAAAGACGCCTTTTTGGCGGCGGCAAAGATGAGCCCGGAGATTTACCGCATTGCCGATCGCAGCAACGGCGGCGTCTGCACGATCGGATCGTGCACCACCAAACCTGGTATCGTGACCAGCGTGGTCGCCGAGTGCCGCATCACGCTGGACCAGCGCCACCTGGATGCCGCCGCGCTGGGTCGAATGCTGCAGGAGGCCAAAGCCGCCAGTGAACGCTTTGCTGGAGAAGGAAATGTCCGCGTTTCCTGGGAGCGGCTCTGGCAGATTGAGCCGGTGCTTTTCAATCCGGACTTGATCCAGATGTGCTCCGACGCCATCTCCGAGACCTGCGGGAAAACCCACCGTCTCCCGTCCGGCCCCCTGCATGATGCGGCGGAGGTCGCCCGCGCCAGTGTCCCCACGGTGATGCTGTTCGTGCAAAGTCTCCATGGAATCAGCCATAATAAGATCGAAGACACAAAGGAGGAGCACCTGGAGTGGTGCGTGCAGGCGTTCGACCGGCTGGCGGAGAAGGCTATGGGATACGTGAAACGTGAAACGTGAAAACTCAAAGTCCATCCGCAAGAACGTTGACGAAAACGGCGCGTTGACGACTCGCGGCAAAAGGTAGGGCGAGTTGTCCCCAACGCGCCGCTTTCGCGATGCCGACAGCTTTGTTACGTGTCCCTCCCTATCCGTTCCCAAACTCGGTCTCAATTCCCCTGCAGTGCTTCTCTTGGAATGTGGCTCATTTGCATGCCCAGAACCAGCAGTGCGATAAGACCAAAGTACATCAGGCCCATTTGCCAGCGTTGTTCAGGCGTGACTTCAAAATAGCGCCGTTGTTCGTCGGTTTTGGCTCGGAACAACGAGAAAAGGCGCGGAACAGAGAAAATCAGGATCAGGATCAGAATAAAATTTGGGTGAAGAAAGGTCAGGCAAGCCAGGATGGCAAAACCCGCGACCCACAACCACGGCGAGAGGGCGGTGACAATGCGCCCGCCATCCAGGAAACCGACCGGCATCAGGTTGAAAAGATTGAGAAAGAAACCCGTGTAGGCCAGCGCACCGAAAAGCGGATTATTGGTGGCGAGGTAAACCAGGTAGCATATTCCAGCACCGAGGGTCCCAAGCATTGGCCCCCCAATGCCAACCTGAGCTTCGACCCAGGCATTGGGCGGAGCTTCCTTCAAGGCGATGATGGCGCCCATGAACGGGATGAAGACCGGCGCGCCGACCTTCAAACCAAGCCGTTTCGCGGCAAGCAGGTGGCCGCATTCGTGCACGAAGATCAGCAGCACGAATCCGAAAGCGTACCAGAAACCCAACATCATGGCATAAACGCCAATCATCAGGACCATCGAGCCGCCGGTCTTGAGAAAAACGGGCAGAAACTTCAAGGCGGGAAGAAGGAAAAACTTCACCTTGGCGAAGAATTTCAGCACGAGCACCCCCACGACTCCGATCGGGCCGAGGAATTTCTTCAACTTCTGCCCAGCAGTCGGCTCCGGCGGACGTTCCCAAACCGGTGGCGGCGTTGGGGCGGTGGATTGATCTTGGTCCATCATCTGGATCATTCGCTGACGGAGCATGAACGTCAAATGGAAACCTCTCGATCGCGGGAGACCGTTCCTTCGATTTGGCCGTGGGGTTCGTCGGTCGGGACGAAGATTTCGTTGTGATTTTCCAGGCCGAACGGGGACAGATTGACCAGGAGGCAATGTTGGTTGGGCATAGCCAGATGAATCCTGGAAATCTCAACGGCGGTCTTCAGCGCCGCCTCGCCCATTTGGAACAGCGTCACCTGGACGGAAGGACTGTAGTTGTTCGCGAACACCGCCAGCATCGCCTCGAGAATCCTGGCGCTCGTGGCGGCATAGCTGGAGGGGCTTCTTTCGTACGACCAGGTGGCCTTCAGCTTTGTGGCCATGATACGCTCCTTGGTTTCTGGAAGGGTTGTGTATTTATCCTTCACATAGCCTTCGAAACCTGAACCGGTGGTTTTGAGCAGCAGCAGGTCCTCGATCCCCGACTCGACGGAAAGGTTGTCTCTGGAGCAGTTCACCGTTGCGAATGGTTTGGCCGGGCTGTCCTGGAGGAAGGAATGGGGATGAGGCCGGCCGCCAGGGGACATCCGCTCCCACGTGCGCTCGGACAGCCCGATCTCCACCTGGCTGATTTGGGAGTAGGTCTTGAGAAAATGTTCGCCCAGCGCCAGGCCAAAGACTTCGTTCTCCGCACCCAGCTTTTCCTTCGCGAGAATATAAACGGTGTTCTTCATCGTGTCGGTCGCCACGACCAGGCGGTTATCGGCTTGGGTATAAGCAGCCTCAAATTCGCCCTTGAGCATCACGCTGACAGCAAGTTCCTTGAGCGAATGCTGCGCCCCGGCCCGGATGACTTTCATGACGCGGACTTCCGCTTTGCCGTAATGATGGTCGAGAAGTTTCATGGTTCGCTTTTTGTATGCGCCCCGGTAGGTTACAGAAAGCACTAAATTAACCACAGATGAACACGGATGGACACGGATAAAAAATGCTGTATCTCGCAGTTGAACCACCTGAAGCAGGAGGAATTTGTTCGAGTGATTGGCCCGGTTTTCGAGCATTCGCCGTGGATTGCCGAGGCAACCTGGACGAAGCGGCCATTTGCCAACCTGGAAAATTTGCATGCCTCGCTTTGTGAAACCGTTGCTCAGTTGGACGAATCAAAAAAACTCGACCTCCTCCGCGCCCACCCGGATTTGGTTGGCCGAGCGGCCTTGGCGGGGACGCTGACCTCTGCCTCGGCGCGCGAGCAGGCCAGTGCGGGCCTGGACCGGCTGACACCTCAGGAAATCGCCCTGTTTCAGCAGCACAACCGGGAGTACTGGAAGAAATTTGGATTCCCATTTGTGATTTGCGCCCGGCTCAACAAAAAGGAAGCGATTTTAGCCGGGTTCACTCCTCGGTTGCAGCATTCATGCGCCCAGGAAATTGAAACGGCATTGGTGGAGATTGGCAAAATCGCCTGGCTGCGGTTGCAAGACCTCATCAAGATTTGATTCTCTCCAGCGTTTTACCTACACTCCCGTTCGTGCCCGGCAAACTCACAACGCATGTTTTGGACACCGCTCATGGCTGTCCGGCGCGCAACTTGCAAATCGAGCTCTGGTTGCTCTCCGAGCCAGATCGAAAGCTGCTTAAAACCGTGCGAACGAACGCGGATGGCCGGACCGAACAACCATTGCTTACGGGGCCCGAGTTTGTGGCGGGCCAGTATGAGCTGGTTTTCTTCGTTGGTGATTATTTCGATGGCAAAGCGCCAGTCTCAACCAAGGCCCGATTTTTGGATAAAGTGCCGGTGCGCTTTGGGATCGCTGACGCCGGCGCCTCGTTCCACGTGCCGCTGCTCTGTTCGCCTTGGGCTTACAGTACCTATAGGGGCAGTTGAGGCAGGGGCAAGTGAAAGACCTGGCAAAAGTCGTAATGTCCCGCATCGAGATGCTGGGGCGAATTACCGATGAACCGGGCCGATTAATGCGCACCTTCTGTTCGCCGGCAATGCGCCGAGCCAATGACCTGGTCGCTCGCTGGATGCGGCAAGCCGGCCTGGCGGTGCGCGAAGATCCTGTTGGGAATCTGCTCGGGCACTACTCGACATCTCGTTCGAAATCAAAAATCAAAAATCAAAAATCAAAGATCCAGAAGGTCTTCGTGCTCGGCTCGCATTTGGACACGGTCCGGAACGCGGGAAAATTCGACGGGATGTTGGGAGTAGTTTTGGCGATCGCTTGTGTGGAACAGTTAAAACGGAAGCCGACAAGGTTGCCGTTTGCGCTCGAAGTCGTCGGTTTCGCCGATGAAGAGGGCGTCCGGTACCAGAGCGCCTGCTTGGGCAGCCGCGCGATGGCGGGGACTTTGGGGGCATCGGATTTAAAACGGAAGGATGCGGCCGGCGTATCTATGGCTGAAGCGATCCGAAGGTTCGGTGGGAACCCGGACAAACTGAACCAGGCGCGGTTCGACTCCAGGCGGCTGCTTGGCTATCTCGAAGCTCATATCGAGCAGGGACCTGTGCTTGAACAGCAAAGACTGGCCCTCGGCATCGTGACGGCTATCGCCGGCCAAAGCCGGTTCAAAATAATTTTCACCGGCCACGCCGGCCACGCCGGGACCACGCCCATGCGCTCGCGGCGCGATGCTTTATGCGCCGCCGCCGAGTTCATCCTGGCCGTAGAGAAAGAGGCTCGCGGAAACGCCGGCCTGGTGGCGACCGTCGGACAAATCCAGGCCGAGCCGAACGCCAGCAACGTCATTCCCGGCGCGGTCGAGTTGACCCTGGATGTACGGCACCAGAAAGATTCCATGAGGAAGGCTGCCCGGCAGCGCCTGCGGACTCTGGCCCGGCGAATCAGCGCCGTGCGTGGCGTAAAGGGTTCGGTGCGACTGGTTCAACAGACACCGGCGGTGCCGTGTTCTCCTGGGCTCTCGGTTTTTTTAAAGCGCTCGGTGCTCCGGCACCAGCGGAGGGTGCTCGCTCTGCCAAGCGGAGCGGGCCACGACGCCGCGGTGATGGCTAAAATTACGCCCGTAGCAATGCTATTCATTCGCTGCAAGGGTGGAGTGAGCCATCATCCGGCCGAGTCCGTAAAAATTCAGGATGTTCGGGTAGCCCTGCAGGTAATGAGCGAGTTCCTGGCTTTACTCGCAAGGCAAGCGGCAGGGTCCAGTGGCGCCATAGGGAAAACCCACGCACACGGGACATGAGCGGATTTGAAACAATAATCCGAGGGGCAACGGTAGTAACGGCGGACGGCTTGGTGCCGGCAGACCTGGGCATTGATAGTGGCAAACTCGTGGCGTTCGCTCCTGGCTTGGCAGGCGACTGCCGGGAGGAGATCGATGCCAGCGGCCTGCACCTGTTTCCAGGGGTCATCGACGCCCACGTCCATTTCAACGAACCTGGCCGCGCACAGTGGGAGGGGCTGGAAACCGGCTCGCGGGCGCTGGCCGCCGGAGGAGGGACGCTCTTTTTCGACATGCCGCTCAATGCGCACCCGCCCACCATTGACCGGGAAAGTTTCATGCTGAAGTTGCAAGCGGCTCAAAATAAATCGCTCGTCGATTTTGCGTTCTGGGGCGGGCTGGTGCCCGGAAATCTTGACCGGCTCGAAGAATTGGCCGAGTGCGGCGTGATCGGATTCAAAGCGTTCATGTGCAACAGCGGCATCGACGATTTCTCCCAGGTGGACGACCGCACGCTGCGCGAGGGGATGAAGCGGGCGGCGCGCCTGGGCTTGCCAGTCGCCGTTCATGCCGAGAGCGAGGCAATGACGCGCCAACTTGCCCAGCAGTACATCGCGGCGGGCCGGACCTCAGTTTGCGATTTTTTGGAGACGCGTCCAGTGGAAGCGGAGCTCGAGGCTATCGGTCGCGCGTTGGACCTGGCCGGGGAAACCGGTTGCGAGTTGCACGTGGTGCACGTTAGCTGCGGCGCGGCCATCCGGCTGATTGCCGAGGCACGCCGGCGGGGGGTCAAGGTATCCTGCGAAACCTGCCCGCACTATCTGCTTCTGACAGCGCAAGACATGGAGCGGATCGGACCGATGGCCAAGTGCGCGCCACCCCTCCGTTCGAAGAGCGAGCAGGACGAGCTTTGGAAATGTTTGCTGGCGGGCGAAATTGATACCGTCGGCTCGGATCATTCACCGTCGCCGCCGGAAATGAAACAAGGAGCCGACTTTTTCAAGGTCTGGGGCGGGATTTCGAGCGTGCAGCATACGTTGCCTCTGTTGCTGACGGCTCTATCCGACGAACAGGGACGCGGCGGCAATGCGCGTGTTTCCTCCTCCTCGTTCTCGGTTTCCGCCGCAGAACGGCAGATCGAGCACGAGGACGAGAACGAGAAGGAGACGCCGTGCGCCTTGCCCCAGAGTCCTCCGGGTCTCTGCCTGTTCGCGCGCCTCCTTTCGGAGCATGTCGCCCGGCGTTTCAAGCTGCCGAAAGCCAAGGGCCGAATTGCCGTGGGCGCAGACACTGACATTGTCTTAGTGGATTTGGCACAGAGCTTGGAGATTCGGACCGAGGATTTGCTTTATCGGCATGCGCAAACACCTTACCTCCGCCGCCGGCTGCAGGGGCGGGTCGTGCGAACAATGCTGCGCGGGCAGACCGTATTTCGAGATGGCAAAATCGTGGCGAAACCGTTAGGACACTTGGTAAAACCGGTCAAATGAACGAGCTCTTTGGGTTTACACGGGATGTGGTAAAAGAACGCTACGTGCTGCGAACACCGTCAGGGTTTGTGCCGAGTTGTCTGCCGGGCTGGCGCGACGCGGTTTGCATCGTGCAAATTTCGGAAGGGATGGGCGCCAAATTTTGCCAGTTGTTGATCGCCTTTCAAAAAGCGGGCGAAGGTCGAGGCCACACCGGCTCGCTTGAATTCTTGGTCTATATCCTCGCCGGGAAATGCGCCGCGCAGCTCGCGGGCAAACGGGTCGAGTTGGCGACGGGCAGCTACGCCTACATTCCGCCCGGCAATGATTTTCATTTCAGCAAGGCCCAGGAGGGGACCCAGCTTCTCATTTTTCAAAAACGTTTTCAACCCCTGGCGGGCGCGGCCATCCCGGCCCTGCTGGTGGGCTCCGAAAAAGATGTCCCCGGCCAGCCTTTTCTGGGAAATGAAGATGCCCGGCTCCAGGTGCTCTTGCCGGACAAACCTGAGTTCGACATGGCCGTCAACATCTTCACCTATCAATCCGGCGCAACCTTGCCGTTTGTCGAAAGCCACATCATGGAACACGGCCTGGTAATGTTGAAAGGACAAGGCGTGTACCGGCTCGATTCAGACTGGCACCCGGTTCAGTCCGGCGATGTGATCTGGATGGCCCCTTATTGTCCGCAATGGTTCGTCGCAATGGGCAAAACGCCGGCCAGCTATATCTATTATAAAGACGTGAACCGGGCACCCTTGGTTTGAGAAAAGAGAACTGTTTTCAGATTGTACCTCCACCCCGCTGTAGCGGGGTGTTAATGAGACCACAACGCTCTCGTGTTTTTCCTTTCAAAGCACATCCAAACCAGGCTGCCACCGAGTGAAATTGCAAATCGATATTGCCCGTTTGCGACAGCAGTTGGATGAGCTGGCGCTGATTTCTCAAGAACCGCCGCCGGTGGTCACGCGCGTCCTGTTCTCTGAAGCCGATCTCCGGGCCCGGGCCTATGTAAAGGATCTCTGTCGTCAAAGCGGGTTGGCGCTACACGAGGACGCCGTAGGGAATATGTTCGCCCGCTGGCCTGGCCGGGATGCCGGCGCTCCCCCGGTGGGCACCGGTTCCCATATCGACGCCATTCCCAACGCGGGCCGATACGACGGCGTGGTCGGCGTGCTGGGCGCTCTTGAAGCCATCCGCGCACTGAAGCAAAGCGGGTTCCAACCGAAAGCGGGCATTGAACTTCTTATCTTCACCGCCGAAGAGCCGACCCGGTTTGGCATCGGGTGTCTCGGCAGCCGGCTCTTGGCGGGCGCACTTTCGCTTGAAAAGGCCGGCTCTTTTCGTGATTCGGAGGGAAAATCGTTGGAAGAACTGCGGGCGGCGGCCGGTCTGGCGGGACAGGCCTTGCGGCAGGTTCGGCTGCCACCCGGCTATTATTCAGCGTTCGTCGAACTGCACATCGAACAAGGGCCTTTGCTCGAACAGGAGAACATTCCGATTGGGGTAGTCGAGAAGATCGCCGCGCCCAGCACTTTGCGCGCGCAATTGACCGGGGTTGGGGGACATGCCGGCGGGATGTTGATGCCGCACCGGCACGACGCCTTACTCGCCGGCGCGGAGCTGGCCCTGGCGGTCGAAAGAACCGCCCTGACCAGCGGCAGCGCGGATACGGTCGGGACCACGGGCGTTTTCCGCATCGAGCCGGGCGCAGTCAATAGTGTGCCATGCCGTGCATACCTTGAGATTGATTTTCGCGACACCGAGCTTGCGACGCGCGACGCCGCCCTGGCGCGCATCGAACAGGCGGCCGCCGAAATCTGCCGACGCCGGGGGGTGACCCTCCAGTTGGAGCGCCTGAATGCGGATGCGCCCGCGCTCTGCGACTCGCGCATCGTTGAGACGATCGCCGGGGTTTGCGCCGAACTCGGATTGCCTGCCAAAAAAATGATCAGCCGCGCCTATCATGACTCGCTGTTCATGGCCCAGGTCAGTCCGACGGCGATGATTTTCATTCCGTGCCGTGGCGGGGTCAGCCATCGACCTGACGAATACTCCTCCCCGGAGCAGATTCAGCGCGGAGCCGAGGTGCTCGCGCTGACGCTGGCTCGGCTGGCGGGATAATGGCGGCGTGATGCCGCCCAATCCCACTCTTTGTTCGGTTCCGGCCCGGGCTCGATTTCCAACTTGCCGCCTTTGACAAGCTCGGCATGCTCAAACCAACAGTGGTTCAGCGGCCGCTCGTTCAGCCTGGCCGATTGGATATAAATATTCTCCGGCCGGTTGCACAAGAACCTCCGAAATCCTGCCATTGAATGTGGACAGGAAAGGCCCATAGTATAAACAGAGTATGAGCGCATCGGTGGACCTGCGGAGAATCCTGGAAAGTTGGCCCTATGACCCGGAGAACGACGCGCGCATTACCCAGGGCGACGACGGGCGGGAGATTCTCCAGGTGCGAACACCGGTGGGCCTCGAGCAACATGAGGTTGAGGGACGCCCTGATGGGGCGCGCCCGCATGGGATGGAATCGGCCTTGCATTATTGCCTCGAACGGCTCGAACTGGCCCGGCGCAACGGCAAGGAAGCCGGGTTCAAATTGAGCCCGCGGGAGTGTGGCGAGCTGTTCAACGAGGGCACCCTCTACTATTTCCGTTACGTGCGGCTGTTTCAACTCAAGGACTGGGTGCGGACGATACGCGACACGGCGCGCAATTTGCAGGTGTTTGATCTGGTGCGCCGGTACGCCCGGCGGGAGGAAGACCGGGTGTTCCTCGAGAAATGGCGGCCGTATATCATCCGGGTCAACTCAAGCGCCGGGGTGATGCTCCAGCTCGACAAGCACGCCTACGACCAGGCGCTTCAAATCGCCCATGAGGCGATCCAAAAGATCGAAGGACTGGAGGAAATAGATGACGAAACCTTTCAGTTCGAGCGCGAGCGGTCGCTAACGGCGTTGCGCGAATTGGCGGCCCAAATCCAACGCAACCGGCCATTGTCCGAAGTGGAGCAGTTGGAGCATCAAATGCAACGGGCGATCGAACGGCAGGAATTTGAGCAGGCGGCCCGGTTGCGCGACCGGATTCGGACATTGAAAAAGCAGCAGATCTGCTAAAAGCGCACCTTCATTGTAGCCGCCGACGCAAGGAGGCTCTGATCTATGCCAAAGATGCCCCCAATTTGAGCCTCGTTACGTCGGCTGCTACACCGGGCTCCAAAGGACCAACTCCCTAGGAAAAACCTGGGATCGTCTTCGAGCATTGACTTGTCCCCGCGATCCGCTTTACTAGGCTTGAATAGAAGCCAGATAAAAAAACTCACAGTGACTCGTTATGAACGTTGCAAATAACAACAATGGTGCGAAAAACACTCTCAACTCGGACGTCGAGGTCAAGGGCATCCTCAAGTTTTCCGGCGAACTGACCTTTGATGGAAAACTGGAGGGCGATATTAATTCCGATGGCGCCCTCAATCTGGGCGACAACGCGGTCCTCAAGGGAAACATTGACGCGGGTTCGGTCGTGGTTCGCGGGAAGCTCAATGGCAACATCATTGCCAAGGAGAAAATCGAGATCAAGGCCAAGAGCGAAATGTTCGGGGACGTGCGTTCGCCCAAATTGGTCATCGAGGAGGGCGTCACGTTTGTCGGCAAGTGCGAGGTCAATCCCAATAAAGTCGCGCCCGCCCCGCAGCCCCGTGGCGAATCGCCAAAAGTCCCGCCGGCCAAAGCGCCGGGTCTGTAATTCCTGGGCTCTCGGGTCAAGGGCGGCCAGGGGAAAATGTATCCAGCCGCCACCGGGGTTGGGGGGAACGCGATGTGTGATGCGTGAACATGAAAGGACCCCATACAGCGCGCCGCGTTTTACCTTTCACGTTTCGCGTTTCACGCATCACGCATCACGCATCACGTCACGCAGTCTCTCGTGGAAAAAACCAAAAAATCCGGGCCGGAAAAGCCTGACAGCGCCCAATCGGCCACTCGTAAAACGAAAACCGAAAAAGGCGCGATCAAACCGGTGCCCGCCCGGAAACAGGATACGCTCCAGGTAACCTGCCCCCGGTGTGGTTTTTCACAACCGGAACCGCGAACGGCTTACTCGACCATTTGCAAGAATTGCCAGCAGCATTATCGAGTTCAGGAGGCCCTGCATCCCACGGCCAAGACCTCGAAGCTGGTCATCGAGCAGAAGCGAGTCCGTTGTTTCCAATGCGGCACCGAATTGGAGGCCCCCAAGGCGGCTGCCTCGACCATGTGCAAACGCTGCAGCGGGCATGTGGACCTCAGCGACTATCGGATCACTTCAACCGTTTCCAAGAACTTCCGCACGCATGGCTGGCTGGTGGTCGAAGAAAAGGGATATATTCTCAACACCGACTCCCTGGTCGGCGAGGCCGTCATTAAAGGGCGCGTGATTGGCAAGCTGGCCGCCGAGAATACGCTGGAAATCCATTCCTCGGCCCACATTAAGGGCACCTTCACCGCCGGGCGCCTGGTGATTCCGCCGGGCAACCATTTCGCGTGGCCCGAGACGCTTCGCCTCGGCGGCGCTGAAATCGGCGGTGAACTCGCGGCCAATGTCCAGGCAACCGGCACCGTCCTGCTCAAACCCACTGCCCGGCTCTTTGGTAACGTCGAAGCGGCCAATCTCGTGATCGAGTCCGGTGCGGTTTTCGTCGGTGCGGTTAAAATCGGGAAAGCTAAAAACCTTGAGCCCCAGGACAACGCGGGCGGGGGGAGCAAGCCCGCGGCAAAAGAAACCAAGCCCGCGGCAAAAGCAGAGAAGGGTCGAAGGTCTACCCTGTCCTGACTCCTGATTACTGATTACTGATTACTGATTACTGACTGACCTCTTCCCTCGCCTGCCGATACCCAAACAGCCCATCCCGCTTAATCAGTTCCACCAGCCGCGGCGGCACCAGTTGTTCCCAGGCCCCGTCGCCGGATTGAATTTGCGCCAGCACCTCGCGCCGGCGGATGCGCACCAGGTCAGGGTTAAACTTGCGGATGCTTTGGATGTAGCGGTTCTCCAGTAGATGCCGGTACAGATGTTTGAGGCGCGGCGCGACCTGGAAGTTGTCGGCCGTGACCAACTCGCCCGAACCCAGCTCCAGGTGCGGATAAACGTAGAGCCGAGCCGGGTTCTTGAAAAGCTGGCCCAGGCCGCCCAACAACCCGCCTTCGCTCTCGTTGTAAAAGCTCTCGTCAAAAATCTCCTTCAAATAAGCCGCTCCCAGCGCAATGCCGAGCGGACGCCTGGTGTAGCGTGACAGGTAAGATGCCAGGCGATGGAACCGGCGGAAATTGGAGACCAGGACCGTTTGCTCCAGCGCCCGCAAGGCGTCGGCCCGTTGCAGGAAATCTGCTGTATCGATGCCGTCGCCCGTCGTCAAATGCCGCAGCGTCATCTCCATCAGCACCACCGGTTTTTCGCCTTTCAACTCCGGCTCCTGCAAGAATTGCTCCAGGCCCCGCTCCAGCACATCGAGCGTGGCTTTGGTGACCGGCCGGAAACTGCCGCGCTGGACCAGCACCGGCTTGTCGTACAGCATCTCGGCCCACTGGATCGCTTCGCCCTGGGCCGTGAACATCGCCGCCTCGGTCAAGCCCTCGCGCACCAGTTGCAGCGCCATGAGCCGGTTGTCCAGGCCCGCGAAGGCCGGGCCGCCAAAGCGGATCATATCCACCTCGACCCGTTCCCAGGTGAGGTTGTCGAGCAGCGAACGAATTAAGGCATCGGGTTGCCGGTGTGAGTAGAAAGCCCCGTAAATAAGGTTGACCCCGATTACGCCCAGCGCCTCCTGCTGGCGAACGTTCTCCTTATCCAGCATCCGCACGTGGATGTAAATCTCCGAGGGATCGGCCCCGGGCTCGGCCTGGAATTTGATTCCCAGCCAGCCCTGCCCTTCTTCCTTTCGCGTCGCCACCGTGTCGGCGAAGACAAAAAACGCCGTCCGCCCGCCTCGCTGGTCATTGAGCCGCTCCAGCAGCAGGTCAAACTCATAATCCAGCATCGCCTTTAGCCGGCGCCGGCTCACATAGCGTTCGGTCGGCCCGTAAATCGCGTCGCTGACCGCCATGTCGTAGGCGGAGATGGTCTTGGCGACGGTTTTGGCTGCGCCGCCTACGCGGAAAAACCAGCGCGCAACTTCCTGCCCTGCCCCGATCTCGGCAAACGCCCCGTAGTGCTTGCCCTCGGCGTTGATCCGCAATGCCTTCTGGCTGGTATCAAAATGTTCTTCGGGCATATCCGCGACTTGTTAGTCACGTGGAGTACCATGATTCGAAAGCCGGAGCAAGCTCTGCACACTGCGACCGGAGCGCGGACATTCCTGTCCGCAGCAACGTGTTCCGCGCGAGAATGGCAGTGAATCCGGGACGCGCCGGCGTTCGGAAGTTGCTGCGGACAGGAATGTCCGCGCTCCGGGACAGTGTCATCTATTATCACTACTTGAAAACCAAAGCCGTTGGGATTTTAATGAAACTCGGTCGGATAGTGAGCCGGGTGTGCGTCCAAACGCACAGTTCCTATCCTCGATCCGGTCAGTAGATTCTGATTAACGAAACTGAAGTTTATGAACGCGCACTTTAAGACAGGTCCGCAACGCCGTGCGGCTTGCTGTCGCCCCACCGCAAACCCCCGAAACTCTGCCGGCCAGGGATTCACTCTGATCGAATTGCTCGTGGTCATTGCGATCATTGCCATTCTGGCGGCCATGCTCCTGCCGGCCCTCAGCAAGTCCAAACAGAAGGCCCAGGGCATCATGTGCCTGAATAACAGCAAACAGCTCCTGATCGGCTGGCGCATGTATTCGGATGACTTCAACGACAGAGTCTGCAACAACTTCGGAGTAACTGAGACCCAAACCACCATTAACAACAAAACGTTTGTCAACTGGGTCAACAACGTCATGGATTGGAGTCCCAGCGATCAATATGGGAACTTTAACCCGGACTACATTCGGAACGGAGTGCTGGCGCCTTATCTGGCCAGGAACCTGGGTGTCTATAAGTGCCCGGCCGACAATTACCTCTTTGGACCCCAGCGAGCGGCCGGGTTCACCAGCCGCACCCGCAGCATCAGCATGAACGCATTTTTCGGGCCTTATAATGAATTATTGAGGGGCCAAAACTGGAATGTAGGAGAGAACCAATTCTTCACCACTTATGTTCAATGGCTCAAGCTCTCCACCGTGCCCCGACCCTCCATTTTTTTTGTTACCCTCGACGAACAGGCTGACTCCATCAACGACGGTTACTTTTTGAACAATCCCGGCAGCATGCAATCGCATTGGGGCGATACGCCCGCTTCGTATCACAATGGGGCCGGTGGCATTTCGTTTGCCGATGGGCATTCGGAAATCCACAAATGGCGGGGCAGCGCGACTAAAATTCCAGTGAAGTTTGTGAGTCCACCACCCCAGGTTCAGTTCAATGGTGAGGCCGGCAGCATTGCCGATTATCAGTACCTTGCATTGGAGCACACCGCCATCCCGATTTCGCCGTAACCAGCGGACTGACTGGTGCCTGGTGGGCGGGAACCAGCGGACACGAGTCAAAATGGGAGTGAGAGTGCCCCGCGACGTCCGTGAGCGTCGGATTCGTCGCGTACCGCCTCGAGTTGCCGAGCACCCAGACATCTCCATTCGCATTTAATGCCGGCAGTAAATGTTGGAATTTGCAATTTGGAGTTTGAAGCCCGATCCGCTAATCTCGATTTCATGAAACAGTGGATTTCCGACTACATCCGGGCCCAAAAAGCCGCGCATGACTCCATCCCGATCGAGTCCGTTGCGCAGTTAATCGAGCAGCTCAGCGCCGCCCTCAAACAAGGCCGGCACATATTTGTATTCGGAAACGGCGGCAGCGCGGCCAATGCTTCCCACTTCGCCACCGACCTGGGCAAAGGGGCTTCCGACAAGCTCGGCAAACGCTTCCGAGTGGTGGCCTTGAACGACAATGTGAGCTGGATGACCGCCCTTGCCAACGACTATTCTTACGAAGAGGTTTTTGTCGGACAACTTCAAAACTACGGTCAGCCCGGCGATATTGCGCTGGGAATCAGCGTCAGCGGCAATTCGCCCAATTGTGTCAAGGCGATGGCCTGGGCCAAAGAACACGGTTTGCGGACCGTCGCGCTGGTCGGGGCCAAACGCGGCCGGATGGGCGAACTGGCGGAACGGGTCCTCGTCATTAACGACACCCATTATGGCCGGGTGGAAGACGCCCAAATGGGCATCTGCCACATGCTTTGCTACGCCTTCATGGAACACCCGGAGTGGGGAAAGTAGCAAAGCAGGATGGGAACACCACTCCCTCACTCCACCACCCATCACTCCAGCACTCCGCTTTTCTCAGCGTAATTGATGCTCATAATCCCGCCGAGCAGGTTAATGACTCGTGTCTCGGCCAGGCCCATCTCCCGCATTTTGTCCGCCAAAGCGTGCTGGGCGGGGTAGTGCTTCAATGATTCCAGAATATAGGCGTAGGCGGCGGCGTCACCGCAGAAGAGTCCTCCCAGCACAGGGACAAACGCCTTCAGATAGCTGAAGTAGAGGCCGCGCCAGAGGCGGTTGGCCGGCTTGCCAAATTCCAGCACCAGCAGGCGCCCGCCAGGCTTGGCCACACGCTGCATTTCCCGCAGGCCGGTTTCCCAGTTTGCCAGATTGCGCAAGCCGTAACCGACCGTGACGATGTCAAATGAAGCATCCCGAAAGGGAAGCTGCTGGGCATCGGCGCGGACTAAGTGAATGATGGATGCTGGATGCCGCCGGCTGCGCTGGAGTGCGATCGCGAGCATTTCCGCGCCAAAGTCCAACCCCACGACATTCGCGCCCCGGTGCGCCAGGGCCAGGGCCAGGTCGGCCGTGCCACAGCAAAGGTCCAGCGCCCTTTGCCCGGGCAGCGGGCGAGCCTGTTGGACGACTCTGCGTTTCCAATACCGGTGCAGGCCAAAACTTTGAAGGTCATTCAGCAGGTCATAGCGCGGCGCGATCTTGCCAAAAAGCACCTGGACCTTGGCGCCCCGCTGCGCGCCGGCCTCATAAAAGGTGTTAGCCATCGATTCCGGAAATCATGAGTAAAAGGGGATTGCGGCGCGATGGAAATCGTGCTACCAGACTCCGCGTGGTTGAAGACGCTCGTCAACACGGCCCTGAGGCCACGAGTCCCCCTCTCGGGCCGCGCGACTTTTCTACCCGCCTCTGCTCCTCATGAATCCAAAGAAGCTTCTGATTGTCGATGACAACGCCGTGGTGCTCAAGGCGCTGTCCCTTAAATTAAAGGCCAGTGGCTACGAAGTGCTGACCGCCGAGGACGGCGGCACTGCCGTTGCCCTGGTGCGGCAGCAAAAACCAGACCTCATCCTGCTGGACATCAGCTTTCCTCCGGACGTGGCCCATGGCGGCGGTGTGCCCTGGGACGGCTTTCTCATCATGAGCTGGCTCAAACGGCTGGACGAGGCCAAGAACATACCCATCATCGTTCTTACCGGGGCCGACCCGGCGAAGTTCAAGGAGCGCGCGATGGCGGCGGGCGCGGCGTGCTATTTCCAGAAGCCGGTCGATCCCGAGGAACTTCTGGCCGCCATCCGCCAGTCACTGGGCGAGCCGGATGGGACGGGTCAAGCACTGGCGTGAGTGGGGGCGAAGCGGGTAAACCCGAAACCCTTTGGAGTTCACGTTTTACGTTTTCACGTTTCACGTTTCACGCCTCTCGTGTCAGCACCACTCCGCCACTCCATCACTCCGTTCTTAGATCACCGTGCCATGCGGGATGACGCCGCTCTTGGGCACAATCACGATGCCGTCGCGGATGTAGTAATTGGGATGGTCCACCTTATCCGGCTTGCCGGCCGGCGAGATAACGACGTTGTTGCCGATGCGCGCGTTTTTATCGACGATGGTGTTTTCGATTCTGCAGTTGGCGCCGACCCCGATGGCCGGCTTGCCGGACTTCTCGTGCTCGTGGATGGACTCGATCGATTCGTAATAATCGCTGCCGAGCAGGATGGTGCGGTTCAGAACCGTGCCGGCGCCGACGATACAGCGCAGGCCGACAATGCTGTGGATAATGTTCGCGCGGTTGATAATGCAGCCATCCGAAATCACCGCGTGGTCGATCTGCGCGCCGTTTATTTTTGATCCGGGCAAAAACCGCGGCCGGCTGAAAATCGGGGCGCTCATGTCGAAGAAGTTGAACCGGGGCAGTTCATTGGTCACGTCGATGTTCGCTTCGAAAAAGGCGCGAATCGTGCCGATGTCCTCCCAGTAGCCCTGGAAAACATACGAATAGACGCGCATGTCCTTGATGGCCTGGGGAATGATGTGCTTGCCGAAATCGGTCAGCGCGTTGTCCAGCACCCGGAAGATGGTTTCCCGATTGAAGACGTAAATCCCCATTGAGGCCAGGAAGAACTCCCCTTCGCCCTCGATGCCCAGGTTGCCATACAAGCCGGGATCCAGCCGCATGGAATCCTGCACCGCCGGGTCGGAAGGCTTCTCAACGAAATGCGTGATGCGCTTCTCCGCGTCCATATGCATGATGCCCAGCGAAGAGGACTCGGAGCGCCGCACCGGAATCGTTGCGATCGTGATGTCGGCCTCGGTCTCGACGTGCTGCGCGATGATATTGCGGAAGTTCATCCGGTACAACTGGTCGCCGCTGAGGATCAGCAGGTAATCCCAATCGTGGTTCCGGAAATGGATTTTGTTTTTGCGGACCGCATCCGCCGTTCCCTGGTACCAGGTGTTGTCGGCGTAGGTCTGCTCGGCGGCGAGGATTTCGACAAAGCCGCCGGAAAAGTGATCGAACTTGTAGGATTGCGAGATGTGGCGGTGCAGCGAGGCGGAATTGAACTGCGTGAGCAGGTACACCCGCCGCAGGCCGGAGTTGATGCAGTTCGAGATAGGCACATCCACCAGCCGGTACTTGCCCGCGAGCGGCACCGCCGGTTTGGATCGCTCCTTGGTCAGCGGAAACAAGCGCGTGCCCTGGCCGCCCCCCATAATGACCGACAGCACGTTGCTCGTGTTGATGGTCTGGCGGCCGCTTTGCGACAGGACCTGTGCCTTGTTGCTTATGTTCGTGCGACCACTTATAACCAATGCCGGCTAAAAAGCGCAAGCAGGTTCGGACTGGGAGCTCGGGCTGCGGGTCTCCCTCGCCCCTTCATAAGGGGAGAGGGCTGGGGTGAGGGGTCGCTCTTTGGTTCACACTTCGAGGACACGACAAGTCTTCCCAAGCGTCGCGATATACCCGCCGCGCACCGTTTCAGCTTGCCTCGATTTACCCGCGCTGGATAGGATTAAGCTACAGTGACCGTCTGGCGCCCGGGCGCCGAGGTTGGCAAACGACTTTGATGACAGCGATTTTGGGAATCTCGGCTTTCTATCATGACAGTGCGACGGCGCTGGTGGTGGACGGGGATATCGTGGCCGCGGCCCAGGAGGAACGCTTTACCCGCAAGAAACACGACCCCGGTTTTCCGGCCCAGGCAGTCTCCTATTGCCTCAAAGAAGCCGGGCTTCGGCCGGAGCAACTAAACTACATCGCCTTTTACGACAAGCCGCTGACCAAGTTCGATCGCTTGCTCGAGACCTACCTGGCTTATGCGCCCGCCGGGTTCCGCAGTTTCCGCCTGGCCATGCCCCTCTGGCTGAAGGATAAACTCCACATGCGCCGCACGCTGCGCACCCACCTCAACGCCGCGCGGCAGGCGAAGCTCGTCTTCACCGACCACCACGAGAGCCACGCCGCCAGCGCCTTTTTCCCCAGCCCGTTCGATTCTGCCGCCATTCTCACCCTCGATGGCGTCGGCGAATGGAGCACCGCCACCTATGGCTTCGGCGAAGGCAACCGCGTGCGCCTGCTGCGGCAGCTTCAATTTCCACACTCGCTCGGCCTGCTTTATTCGGCGTTTACTTATTATTGCGGCTTCAAGGTCAACAGCGGCGAATACAAACTGATGGGTCTGGCGCCATATGGCCGGCCCGTTTATTACGACCTCATCCTCAAGCACCTGCTCGATTTAAAACCCGACGGCAGTTTCTGGATGAACATGGATTATTTCAATTATTGCCAGGGGCTGACGATGACCAACGGCCGGTTCCACCAACTGTTCGGCGGTGCGCCGCGCAATCCGGAATCCATGCTCGAACAGCGCCACATGGACCTCGCGGCCAGCATCCAAAAGGTCACCGAAGAAATCATGCTGCGCATGGCGGCCGAAGTGCGGCACCAGACCGGCCAAAAGAACCTCGTGCTGGCCGGCGGCGTCGCCCTCAACTGCGTCGCCAACGGGCGCCTCTTGCGCGAAGGACCCTTCGAAAACATCTGGATTCAACCGGCGGCCGGCGATGCCGGCGGCGCCCTCGGCGCTGCTGCCTTTGTCTGGTATCAATTGATGGACCGGCCGCGCCTGGCCAATGGCCACGACACCCAGAAGGGCAGCCTCCTGGGACCGCGCTTTACCAATGATTTCATCGCCAATTTCCTGGCGGAGATGGAAGCGCCTCACGACCGCTTCGAAACCGAGGCCGGCCAATTGGAATGCGTCGCCAAACTGCTCGCCGACGGCAAGATCGTCGGCTGGTTTCAAGGCCGGATGGAGTTCGGCCCGCGCGCGTTGGGAGCCCGCAGCATCATCGGCGACGCCCGGAACCGCACCATGCAGGCGACGATGAATCTCAAAATTAAATTCCGCGAGAGCTTCCGCCCCTTCGCGCCGTGCGTCCTGCAGGAACGCGTGAGCGATTACTTTGAGATGAAACCCGGCCAGGAGAGCCCCTACATGCTGCTGGTCGCCCCCGTGCTCGAGCGGCATCGTGTCCCCCTTTCCGAGACCGACAAAAAGAAGATGCTCGATGACCCCGACCTGCGCCAGCGGGTCAACCTGGTCCGGTCCACCCTTCCCGCCATCACCCATGTCGATTACAGCGCGCGCCTCCAGACGGTCGATGAACAACGACATGGCCGTTTCTACCGGCTGATGAAAACCTTCGAGGCGCTGACCGGTTGTCCCGTCATCGTCAACACCAGTTTCAACGTGCGCGGCGAGCCGATTGTCTGCACCCCGCACGACGCCTACCGCTGTTTCCTCGCCACCGACATGGACGCCCTGGTCCTCGAGGATTTCGTCCTGCGCAAAGAAAAAATGCAGAAAGCCGTCACCGCCGCCGAACGCGAAAAATACCTCGCCCAGTTTGAGTTGGACTGACCGGCCGGGTCGAAAATCAAAAATCGAAAATCGAAAATTCCGATGACTTGGTCTGACATCCCACGGAATCCCACCTCCCGGGCCCTCCGCCAGTTCGCCGCCGCCTGGCTGGTGTTCTTCCTGGCTTTTGGCGCGCATCAATACCTCGTGCGCGGCCACCACACTGTCGGTGTCATCGTGGGCGTGATGGCCGTCGTGTTCGGCGGACTCGGTCTCGCCAAACCCGCCGCGGTCCGTTGGCTCTTCGTCACCTGGATGATTCTCGCTTTCCCCATCGGCTGGGCCATCTCCCAAATCATGCTGGCGGTGATGTTCTACCTGCTGCTCACCCCGGTTGCTCTCCTGTTCCGTTTGCAGGGCCGTGACCCGTTGGCCCGCAAACCCGCTCCCAACCGGGACTCATTTTGGGACCCAAAACCCGCGCCACAGGATGTGCGCAGCTATTTCCGGCAATACTAAGCCCGGCCCACGCCCAGAAGTCGAAGTATGACGCTAGCAAAACCGGCGACCAGCCTGCGACCGGCATTGTCCGAATGGACTTGGGTCTTGGCTTTGCTCGGCGGTTTCTTCGCCTTCAACCTCGCGACTTATAACCTTTATCCGGCCGTTTGGTGCGATGAACCGTATTTTTCCGAACCCGCTGTCAACCTCGTTAAATACGGCTCGTTCACGACCCGGGTCTGGCAGTTCTCGCCGCTAAACACCTTCCCCACCGTCAATTGCCCGCTCTATCTCCTGGCGCAAGTGCCCTGGCTGGCGCTCCTGGGAACCTCCCTGCTCGCCGTGCGCGCCTTCAACTACGCACTAATGGCCATCGCCGCCTTCCTCGTTTGGCGCGCCTCGTGGAGGTTCGGCCTTGTGCGGTCTTCCTGGGCGCGCCTTTTGATGATTCCCGCGCTGCACTTGGGCTACGGCATGAGTTATTCCTACCGCTGCTCGCGGCCCGACATCCTGGGCATGGTCTGCGTGCTGTTGCTGCTCCTGGCCTTCGGACTCACCCGCCCGCGCCTCCGCGACTTGTGCCTGGTCCTGTTGTCCGCCACAACGGTTTGGATTGGCCTTCAGGTCGCCCTCTATGCCTGGGTGGCCTCCTTTGCCGCCTGGCTGCTGCTCTCCAGCGCCAGCCGTCCGGAGCACGGCCCCCAACCGCTCCGCCTGCGGGAAATGGTTCTTCTGTCGTTGGGCATGGCTCTGGGCGCCGGCACTCTCGTGGCCTTCCTGGCCTGGAAAGGCGCCCTGGCCTGGTTCCTTCCACCAGTAGTCGGGCTGCTCGGCAAGAATTATGCCCATGCCCCACAACTTCCGGTTGTCGCCCGGCTCGCCCACCTCGTTCACGAAATAATCGCCTGCTATCTCGAGGAACTCACCAGCGTAATCCTTCTCTTGGGCCTTTTGATTCTCGTCGCCCCAGCCTGGAAACAATTGACCGCGCCCACCCGCAAACTCGTGCTCTTCAGCGTCGCCCTGTTCTTCGGTCTGCCCGCCTTCTTCGATCTCATCGGGCACTTTGCCTTTTACTACTCGTATATGCGCTTCGTTCCGCTGTTGCTCGCGTTTTTAGCAGTGGGCTCCGAGCTGGGCGCTAATACAGGCGAGGTCAGACGCTGGGCCAGGCCCGTCTTCGCGGCCACGCTCGCAGCCGGGATGCTGGTCGGCCTCCCTTTGCGCCTGGGCATCGTCGCCGCCTGCTACCGGCTCGTACCGCGGGCCGAACTCCAGCGCACCGTCGCCTCAAACGTCTCACGAAACGATGTGGTCTTCAGCGACATGGGTGCGTTCTTCGAAGCCAAGCAGGCCGCCGAGGTCGTGTACGACTTTTGCTCCTCGTCAGCGCTGTTGGCCACCTCCATCCCTGGCCGGGACTTCACCCCCGGGGAAAAGCAATCCGTCTCAGTAGTGATCACTTCCCCTGCCCAGAAGGACCACTTCTGCGGCTTCTTCGGCGGTGAATGGGTTGCGGTGACTCCTCCCTTTGGCGACTCCTTTGATTTCACCGCCCTGGCTCGTTTGCCCATCATCGGACGCAAATTCGCCAGCTACTCGGGTCAGCCTCAGAATGACCGCCATCCAATGCAGATCTTCCGCCGCTCCACCAACTAGGGTTTTACGTTTGCCATGCCCTTCAAATTTGCTAGCCTGCACCCGTGTTGCCTGCAGCTTTTTTGATGAGCTTGAGTGTTTCGAGGGTGGAGCATGGCGCATTCCACTGACCTTTTTCCCATCGAGGAAGACCCGTTTTTCCTGGAGGATCTTCTCCAGATGGCCAGAGCCGGGAATTTCCGGCGCTGGCAATTCGCTATGGTCGCGCCCTACATAACCGGCAAAGTCCTCGAGGTGGGCGGCGGTATCGGAAACTTCACGCCGGAGCTGGCCCGGGTTGCTGAATCGGTCGTCAGTATCGAACCCAATGCCTACTGTTTCGCCCGGTTGCAGGAAAAAACGAAGGACCTCGCCAACGTCCGCGTTTGCAACGCCACCGTCGAATCCTTGGACCAACAACTGCCGCCGGAAGACCGCCGCGACACCATTGTCCTGATGAACGTTCTCGAGCACATCAAGGATGACGCCGCCGTCCTCCAACTGCTCCGCCGCCGTTTGAAACCCGATGGCCGCATTGTGCTGTTGGTGCCGGCCGCACCCTGGGCCTTTGGCCATATTGACGAACGATTGGGCCATTACCGCCGCTACTCCAAAGCTTCCGCCCGCCAACTCATTGCTGCTCTCGGGATGCAGGTCGAAAAGCTCCGCTATTTCAACTTCATCGGTGTCTGGGCCTGGTGGTGGAACGCCAGGATTTCCAAAACCCGGAAACAAAACGATGCCCAAATCCGCGTTTTCGACCGTTACTTTGTCCCGTGTATTTCACGAGTGGAAAATGTAGTGGCACCGCCGGTGGGGCAGTCGCTGCTGCTCGTTGCCCGTCAACATCCAGGTTGAAACGCTCCCAGATATGCCCAACACTCCGGCAGCAAATCCCAAAATCGCGGTGATTATTCCCTGTTACCAGGAGGAGAAGACCATCGGCAAAGTCGTCGCCGATTTCAAACGCGTTCTCCCCGAAGCCGGCATCTACGTTTACGACAATAATTGCACCGATGCCACCGCGCGGATTGCCCGCGAGGCCGGCGCTATCGTCCGCCGCGAAAAGCGCCAGGGCAAAGGTTTCGTCGTGGCTTCCATGTTCGACCAGGTCGATGCCGACATTCTCGTAATGGTGGACGGCGACGACACCTATGATGCCACCTCGGTGAACCTGCTTTTGGAACCGATCCTCAAAGGGGACGCCGACATGACTTCGGCCACCCGGCTTTCCGAGCACACGGAGAAATCCTTCCGGAATTTCCACATGTTCGGCAACCGTCTGGTCTGCGCGCTGATCAACCGGATGTTTGGCGCTCAAATCACCGATATCTTTTCCGGCTACCGTGCCTTTAGCCGCGAAGCCGCCGCCAGGATTCCCATCACCGCTCGTGGGTTCGACGTCGAAACCGAACTGACGCTCCAGGCCCTCTATCGGGGTTTGGTGCTCAAAGAAGTCCGCGCCCCCTATGGCGTGCGGCCTGAGGGGAGTTTCTCAAAACTCAAGACCTTCTCTGACGGCTTCGCCGTCCTGCTCAAACTGTTCCTCATGGTCAAGTCCTACAAGCCGCTTTCCTTCTTTGGCGGCCTCAGCCTGGCGCTGTTCGCCGCCGGACTCGTAGCAGGGGTTCGCCCCGTGTACCAGTACTTCTCGGAAAATTACGTTTACAGCGTGCCTCTGGCCGTTCTGGCTGCCGCCCTGGTCATTCTCAGCTTTCTCAGCCTGGGGCTTGGACTCATTCTCAATAGCGTCAACCTCCGTCTGCTCGAAATCGAGAAGCTCATCGGCAAACAACTCCCCTCGTCCCATAAACCGTGGGAAAAATGACCTCCGTCCCGGCCAATGCTTCCGAAGCGGGCTCGGCTCGTTCGGATTTTCCTGACAAACCGCTTCGCCCTGGCCCGATGACCGCTAACCAGCCTGACCCACTCAGGCCCATCGGCTGGTGGCTCCTCTTTTGCGCCCTTTGCAACTGCCTGGGCTGGGGACTCTCCGCCCTCCATCAACTGAACGTGCGAGGTTATATCGCCGCGTTTGGTTTCGTTGCCGCCGCTGCCTTGTGCTTTCGGAGACAGCTCTTCCCGCTGGGCCTCCCCCGGGTGCGCCTGCAAAAGCTGCGGCGCCGTTTCCGCCGCCCTTTCCCGTTGGCTTTTTTGTTCTTGGCCGTCATGGCCATTGCCGGAGGCCTCCTCTATCCCCCAGGCAATCCTGATGGTTTGACCTACCGCGCCCCGCGCGTGCTCCATTGGCTCGCCGAGCAACGCTGGCACTGGATCCCGCAGGCCCAGGCGAGTTTCAACGCGCACGCTTGCGGGTTCGAATGGCTGACGGTGCCGATGTTCTCCCTGCTCAAAACGGACCGCTGGGTCTTCGTTTACAACGGAATTCTCTACCTGTTGATGCCCGGACTGGCTTTTAGCCTGTTCTACCGCCTCGGCGTGAGTCCTCGCGTCGCTTGGCAATGGATGTGGCTGGTGCCGGCCGGCCTTTGTTTCGCTATGCAGGCCGGCAGCATCGGCACCGACGCGTTCGGCGCCCTCTTCGCCGTCGCCGCGCTCGATCTTGCCTTGCGCGCAAGGACCAGCCGCCGGGTCTCCGATGTTTGGTTGTCCATTCTGGCCGCCGCCCTGCTCTCCGGCGCAAAAACCAGCAACCTGCCCCTCGGCCTGCCCTGGTTGGTCGCGGTTTGGCCCAGCCTGCGCCTGCTCTGGCGACGCCCTCTGGCTACAGCAATAGTGCTGCTCGTTGCTCTGGCAAGCTCGTTGGCGCCCGTTATGTTCTTCATCCACCAGCACGGCGGTGGCTGGTTGGGGCAGGCATTGGAATCGGGCGGCCGGCCGGCTCCCACACCCCTGGTAACAGTCACCGCCAACGGCCTGAATCTGGCCCTGGACAACCTCCAGCCCCCTGTCTTTCCGCTGTCAGGCTGGTGGAATGACCACGCCTACAAGCTCCTGCCGAAACCTCTCTTCTCCAGAATGGTCGAGGGATTCGAACCGGGCGCCGCCCACCTGGAAACCATGGACCTCCAGTTCGAGGTCTGCGCCGGCCTGGGCCTCGGCGTAACCGCCCTCCTCCTGCTCTCCTGGCTCTGCGCCTGGCGCGTAGAGGCGGGCTTCCAGCCTGCCAGTGAAGCGGCGTCCCCGCCGGCCGCATTGCCTGGACAGGACGCAAGGATGCATCCGCCACTGGCAGGCTGGAAGCCCGCCTCCACCGCCCTCGTTCGCTGGTCGGCGGTGATTCCCATGCTTGCCTTTATGGTGGCCATGAACGTCAGCAGCCCCGCCAGGTTGGCCACCCCATATTACTGCCTGCTGATGCCGCTCATCCTGGTCGCCGCTGGCCATGAGCGCCTGGTCCGCGCACGCTGGTGGCAAGCTCTCGGCCTCGCGACCTTCCTCCTCACGGCCATGATGCTGGTTCTCAACCCGCCGCGCCCGCTCTGGCCGGCCCAAACGATTCTCAACCGGCTTTCCGCCCATTACCCGCGCTCCCAGTTACTCACCCGCGCCGCCCTTCTTTATCAGAGCTACGCCGTTCGTTGGGACCTCCTGGCCCCCGTGCGGGACCGACTCCCCCCCGACGCAAAAGATGTCGGCTTGATGGCGTTCATCGACGCCTCTCCGATGGAAACCTCCCTTTGGCGCCCCTTCGGCCAGCGACGGATCTGGCCCTTGCAACCCGACCAATCTCGTGGGGAACTGGACGCACAACATATCCACTATGCCGTCATCGCCGTGGACAACCTCCACCCGCAAGACAAGGCCTGGTTAGACAATTGGGTCCAAACTCACGGAGGTTCCGTTATCGCGCAAGTCCCCATCAGGAGTCGCGCCACCGGCGAGCCCTGGCCCTGGTATATCATCAAACTCCTCCCCCCCACAAACTAACTAACTGTCTCCCGTCCTCGCCCGAAACTTTGGACTTTGAACCTTGGACCTTGGACTTTTACCGCGTGGACTGTGGACCGTGGACCGTAGACTGTGGACTTTGGACTCCTACCTCGCCATCTCCGGTATGTGCCTTACCGCCGGCCGTATCCTCAGCGGAATCGGCTTCGTAACCTTTTCGACCCGCTCCGGGCGATGAACGCCGCCATTGATGGCGATGCTCAGGCCGGCAAGCCCGAGGAAATGCGCCAGGTCGGTGTAAAAACCACCGAAAATCACAATGAAGACCACCACCCGCGCCAGGAAGAGCACAAACAGCAATGTATTAACACTCTGCAAGGCGGGGTCTCCGAAACGATGATTCAAATACAGCGCCCGACCAATGGCTGCCATCAGCCAGATAAAGCCAAGCATCCCAAAAACCCCGAATGGAATAATCACCGACAGCGGCCCGCTATGATAGTCTCCCACCAAAATGGTGCCGGACTCACTCTCACCTAGTCCGCGAACGGCTTCCGCAGCGGCCAATTCCTTTGCATCAATCGCCAAGCCTTTGCCTACTAGCAGGTACTTGGGGATTTCCGGTAACAAATCCTCCCACATCTGCAACCGCCACTCCACTGTAGTTTGGGCGCTTTCGCGCGCCTCCAGGCCGATATCGAGAGGAAGAAAACTCAGCGCGCGCTGCATGCTGATGGGCAGTTTGTTCGCCAGCGGGATTACCAGCGCTGCCCCCAGGATACCCAACAGCGCCATAGCAATCAGGTACTTTGGCCGAAACATCCGCTCAAAATAAAACGCAAAGAAAACCGTCATCGACAAGAGGATCAGAAACGTGCGGAACCCTCCAAGCAGGCTTAAGATAGCCAGGACCACAAACAATACCAATCGTCGAAGATGTCCGCCTTCGAGCAGGCCTCGCACGCCAAAGCGCGCCAGCAGGTAATTGCAAGCTCCCAAAGCGGCAACACTCGCGCCGTACAGTCGCGTCACCGCCTCGTGGCCCCACGGCTGGCCCGGCGATGCGAAAGTGAAGGACGTGAAATCGACCGGGAAAACCACATACAGATAATACAGCCACGGCGGCGCCCATGGAGCCGTAGTCCCGATGAAGTTCGTTAGCTCCGCCAGGAAGTAAAGCCCAACGTAAAACCGAACCTTCTCCGGTGGAATCCGCCGCGCTGCCATCGCCAGGAATCCCGCGATCGCCGCGAAGATATAGATGTACCGCCGGCCTCCGATGGTGTCAGCTCCGAGCGAGTTCAAGCCGATGCCGCCGGTCAGTCGGGCGGTGACACAGACCACCGCCAGGAGGAACATCAATGGCAGCAGAATCCACGATACCGTTACAAAGCGCATCTGGCTGACAATCGTCCGCTGAACGATCGAGATAATCAGGCTGACAAACGCCATCACTACCCAGAACTCGGGATGGCCTGGCAGAAAGAAAATAACCGCCGACATGTTCCAGCTAAGGAACAGCAATGGATGATGGTAACGAAGCAGCAACGGTGTGATCAGCACCGCCAGCACTAACCCGACCGTGCCCATCGAGAACAGGTCGGCCGGGACCGCTACCATATACCCCACCACTAGCGCCACGGGCAGCACCAGCGCGTAAATGACCAGGGCACGAAACGTTGATGAGGCGTTAGTCATTTACTGAGCTGAAACGCTGTCCATCTTCCATCTTCCATTTCATCTTCCATCTTCTATCTTCTATCTTCTATCTTCGATGGCAGCATGCGGCATTCCATCTCACAGCCGTTCCCGCAGTCTCCGAAATGAGCGCAACTGTCCAGGCGTAAATCCCTCATGATAAGCAAGTTCCTCCTCCGTCTCGGCGCTCGTTTCCTCTTCCTCTTTGGCACGTATTGGGCCGTTCAGGCTCGCGCTTAGCCCCGCTAGGCCGGCAAAAACGTAGAATTCACTATAAAACCCACCAAAAACGAAAATAAACTGCAGAATTCGGGCAATGAAGTACGCCAGCAGAAACGTATTGATTTGCCGCAGAGCCAGATCCCCATCACGGTAATTGCGGTAGAGGTACCTCAGAGTAGCCGCCAGGAACCAGATAAAACCGATGACCCCCCAGATTCCGAATGGAATGATCACCGAAAGCGGCCCGCTGTGGTAATCCCCCACCATAATCGTTCCTTCATACTGAGAGGTGTAGCCCCGCCCGGCGTTTTCCTCCGCAAATGCCAGTTCGCTCGGGTCAAAAGAGTAGCCCTTGCCTTTGAGCAGGTATCGCGGAATGTCGGGCAATACCTCCTTCCACATCTGGAAGCGCCATTCCGCCGTAGACTCCGCACTGAACTTCGCCATCGGACTAATCTCGACTGGTAGAAAGCTGATGGTCCGCTGAATCGATAGCGGCAACCGTTCCGACAAAGGCGCCAGGAGCAGCCCACCCACGACAAGACTTACCGAGCCTAGAATGAGCACCCTGGGCCGGAACAGGCCCTCACAACAGAGTTGCGCCAATAACGTCAGGCCGAAAAGGCCAAGTGATGAGCGAAAACCAGAGTAAAGGCAAGCTACGCCGGCCGCTATCAACAACAGCCCGCGCCACGGCTTTTTCCAATCAAAAACCCCGCGCAACCCGTACTGGGCCATCAGCCAGCAACATACTGCGTTGCTCCCGACCGTCAGCCCGTAAAGACGGAATATCCCGCTGCTCAACCGATTTTCGGCCAAGACTTGTTCCTGGGCGAGTTCCGGCGGAAAAATGTAATATAGAAAGTCAAAATGTGAGCCGGCCATGAATGCCAGGTTGGCTACCAGCGCGGTCAGCCCCGTCAGAAAAAACAGTCCCACATAAAGGTTTGTCCGTTCCCGCGGAATCCGCTGGCTGATCATGGCGAAATAACCGGCCGCTCCCGCCAGGATCATAAAATAATTCCGCCCGCCAAAATGCGCCGAGCCCAGGCTCCGCACCCCTATGCCTCCTCGCAACCAGGCCGTCGCCACCACCACCGCGGCAATAAACAGCACCGGGCGATGGATCGATGGGACATCCACAAACCGCGCCTCAGCGCTCGTCGTCCGGTTCAAAATGGCGAAAAAGAGGCCTGTTAGTGCGAAGATCATCCACAGGTATGGGCGGCCTGGCAAAAAGTAGAAAGTGACCACCGCATTCCACGTGAAAATCAACAGCGGATGATACCACCGCATCACCACCGGGACCGACAGCACCCCCACCACCAGCACCACAATCGCCAGGTTCCCCTGGTCCACCGGGTCCGCCAGCAGGTAACCCAGCAAGACCGCCAGCGGCAGGCACACCGCATAAATCAGTTGTGCCCTCGAGACAGCGAACGTATTTGCCATTCTGCGCTCCATTACACGTCAACAACCGCCCCCTCGCAACCCAAAACCGCGAAAACCAACAACCAAGCGGCCAAGAAACAAAGGGTAAGTTTGCGTCTCTTTGTCTTTGTGTCTATTGCTCTGTTCTCTGCCGTCGCCTCCCGTGAAAATCCCCTCCCATTCCGGGCCGTATGATTCTGTCCCGCCATGATTCTGTCGGTCTATCATTTAGTCCGCGCTTGCCTCGTTAAGAATTCTGCCCTGTGTCCCGCCGTTTCCTCCTCCTCTGTGTTCCCTCCGTTACCTCCTGTTTCAATTTCCCATCGTGCCCCATCTGTTATCCGCGGGCCATTCGTGGTCGACTTTGTTCCTTCGTTTCTTCGTTGTCAAATTCCCGCCCGCCGAAGTTTTGATTCGTGTCCATTCGTGTCCATTCGTGGTGCGCGTCCCCCATTTAACTCAATTAACTCAATTAACCCTTTTAACTCATTTAACCTCAGTCCGTGGTTTTGCATTGTAGCTTCCAAGAATTTCTGCCAGTGAATACCAGTGCGTTTTTCCATTGTCACCCCCAGTTTCCGCAGCGAAAAATGGCTGAAATTATGCCTCCCTTCCGTCGCCGACCAGGGAGTCGTGCTCGATCACATCGTCCAGGATGCCGGCTCGGACGACGGCACGCTCGATTGGTTGCCCAGGGACCCGCGGGTGAAGGCCTTTATCGAAAAGGACGCCGGGATGTACGATGCTGTCAATCGCGGCCTGCGCCGCGCCACGGGGGACATCCTGGCCTATCTCAATTGCGATGAACAATATTTGCCCGGCGCTTTGAAGCAAGTCGAGGCCTTCTTCGAACAGCATCCTCAAGTGGACGTGTTGTTCGGCGATGTCGTGATGGTGGACCAAACCGGGCAATATCTCAGCCATCGCAAGATGCAAGTGCCCCTCCTGTATCACACCTGGACTTGCCACCTCTCCACGCTTAGCTGCGCCATGTTTTTTCGCCGTCGCGTGGTTTTCGATTACGCCTGCTTTTTTGATACCCGATGGAGAGATGTCGGGGACGGCGAATGGATGGTGCGCTTGTTGCAGCGCAAGGTGAAAATGGCCGCGCTCGGCCAATTTACCTCTGCCTTCACCCAAACTGGCGCCAACATGAGCGCCGGCGGGAACGCCCGGCGTGAAAACCTCGAACTCCTTCAAACCGCCCCGCGCTGGGCGCAACGGCTCCGGCCGGTATTCATCTTGCACCACCGGCTCCGGCGGCTGTTGGGCGGGATGTACCTTCAGCGCCCGTTCGCCTACGACATCTACACGCCCGCGAGCCCTGACCAACGCAAGCGCCACTACGTGGAGAAGCCGGTTTTCATGCGGGTGACGGCCGGCTGACCCATTTAACCCTTTTAATTCTTTTAACCCAATTAACCCCTTTAACCCATTTCCCCGTGCATTTCTGTAACCATGCAACCATGCAACCATGTAACCTTTTTTAACTTAATTAACCCAATCAACCCAATTAACTCAATTAACCGATTTAACCCAATTAACCTTTCCGCGTCCCGCTTTCAGCGTTTCACCTTTCAGTCCCATCGTCCCGCCTTCCCTTTGTCCCTTGCTTTCTTCGTTGTTAGATGCCGCCCCGTTCCTTATAATACTGCACCAGACTAAAGACATGGAACAACAGGGCCTGGATAGGGATGAATGGCTGGAGAAATTGGAACTGATCGATCAAAACCTCCAGCGGCAAGGCGGCACTGCCAGACTAACACTGATCGGCAGCGCTGCCGGCATCCTTGCCGGCCAACCCGGTCGCACGTCTATCGACCTCGACGTCTGGAAACCAAAATCCCATTACCAACTTAAAGCGCTGAAAAGAGCCGTGGAAGAAGCTGGTCTTCTATTCGATCCCAAATTCACCCTTGAGCCGGATACACCTTACCTCCAATTGGTGGAGCCTGGCCTGGTCCAGACTGGGAATTTCGGGAAAACCGAGGTCCTTGAACGGTTTAACGCACTCCGCCTGGAGCGCCCTCCCATCGCCAACTTGGTCGCGGCAAAACTCGTCCGTGCCGAACCCAAAGACCTTGAGGACATCGCTTTTCTTCTTGCGACTTTTCAGCCTTCCCGGACAGATATCGAACGAGCGATAAAAACCATGCCGCCCAAACCACGTAAGCAGGCTGCCGAAAACCTCGTTTATCTCGACACGATGGGCGGCGCCCAACCTGACCACTAATGCCTCTAACGCCTCGTCAACGAGAATTAACCGCCCGTCATCTGCTTGCCCATCCCGAGCAGATTCCCGTTTACCTCAAGCAACGGAAGTGGGAACCATTAGCCGCTTTGGTCGAGTTTGCATCTAAAGATGCACCCTTGTCGTTGGCGCACACAGACCCCGCCCTCTACCGTCTCCTTCGGCAGCAGATCACCGACTTCCGCCTCCGAGGCTGGTCTTGTCTCGACCTCAAAAAATTGCAGGAACTCGCCAACGCGGGCTCGGGTCCCGTAGTCCCTTAGTCCCGTCCCCTTTCAGCGTTTCACCATTCAGTCCCGCCGTCCCCGGTATTTCTGCAACCATGCAACCATGTAACCGTGCAACCATGTAACCCATTTAACTCAGTTGACCTTTTTAACCTTTTTAACTCTTTTGTTTTTTCGTGTATTTCGTGTATTTCGTGGTTTAACAAAATGTCCCGCCTTCGCAGAATTGTTCACGGCGCGGCTTCCAGCTACGCTGTGCTGGTCGCCACCGCCCTCTTTTCCCTGGTCTCCATCCCCCTCGCCCTGCATTATCTTTCCAAAGAGCGTTTCGCCCTCTGGGCCCTCATGAGTTCCATCGGCGGCTACTTGAATCTTATCGACTTGGGTATGTCCAATTCGGTGGCCCGGCTGCTGATCGACCACAAAGACCAGCGGGCAGGCGGAACCTATGGCGGCCTCATCAAAACCGGTTGGCTGGTTATTGCCGTGCAGGGTGCCATTCTGCTGGCTGCCGGCCTGGCACTGGCCCCGCTCCTGGCCGGGATGCTCAAAATCCAACCGGATTTAAGAACGGAATTCATCGGCCTGATGCGCTGGCAAAGCACTGCTTTGGCTTTGGTTCTGGCTCTGCGGATTTCCAACCACCTGCTCTACGCCCACCAGCGTCTCGATGTCATGAATTATACCCAGATGGGAACCCTGGCGGCGAATTTCTCCCTCCTCTGGTTTTTCTTCCACACCGGCCAGGGCGTTTTTAGCCTGGCCTGGGCAAATCTCCTGAGTTCCTTCGCGGGAGCTATCGCTTCTCTGGCAGTGTGCTATCGGCTGGGGTTGTTTCCGTCGGCCGGTACTTGGGGCCGGGCTTCCTGGGGCGCCTTCAAGGAGATTTTCGCTTTCGGCAAAGACCTGTTCCTGGTCGCGGTCGGCAGCCAGATGATCATGGCTAGCCAAACCATGATCATCACTCGTATGCTCGGTCTCCAGGCAGCCGCTGCCTGGGCCATCGGCACTCGGGCCTTCGCCATGATTACCCAAATGGTCTGCCGCCTTGCCGACGTGTCCGGACCCGCCATTTCCGAGATGGTCGTCCGGGCAGAAAACACTCTGTTGCGGGAACGCTATCAGGCGCTCCTGAGTTTGACCGGTTCGCTGAGCGGTTTTGCCGCCGTCGGTTACGCTTTGTGCAATACGTCCTTTGTCGCGGTCTGGACCCATGGTGAATTCGCCTGGATGCCTTTGAACGATCTGTTGCTGGGGTTATGGCTGATCATCCTTGCAATCCTCCACTGTCACAATGGGCTTATCTTGCTGACCAAGAAGATCGGCTTCATGCGCTACGCTTACTTCGTCGAGGGGCTGGTCTTCGTCACGGCGGCGTTCCTGGTCGCCCGGCGCGGCGGCTTGCCGGCCGTGATTGCCTGCTCGGTGATCTGCAGCACGCTCTTCAGTGGCGCCTACGGCGTTTGGCGTGTCAGCCGGTATTTCAACCTCTCGATTTATGAGGTGGGTCTGGCCTGGCTCGCCCCGATGGGTCGGGTCCTGGTGTTGTTCGTGCCCGCCGCCTTGCTGGGTTGGTGGGCCTCCGGTCCTGTCGCCGAAGCCATCGCCCGCTTGGCCCTCGAAACCGGGCTGGCCCCTCGCTTTATGGCGCATCATCCCGAGATATTGGCCAGCCTCAGCCGGCTGGTGCTCAACTGCCTGCTCGCCGGTTCAGTAGGGTTTTACCTGTTCCTGCACTATGGTTTGTCGCTGGGGGTCCAGCGTGAGTTGCTCCAGCGCGCTCCAAAACTTCTCAACCCCCTCCTCCGGCGGGTTTTTGTCAGCTTGCCGGATCAGGGACTGTAGCAGCCGGTCTCGGGACACTTTCGACACGCGTGGCTGCCACCATCAGTCCGACGCAAATTTGGTATGAGTCCAGGTATGGGTCAAACTTTGGCAGCATCCAAGTAAGCAGGTAGTGAATGGGAAGTTTTACCGCCATCCTGGCCGCCAGAGATGACGCGCGCTTCAGGCCCTTTAGCTTCTGCTCCCGGGCTCGCCAGCTCGTGTAAAAGGCGTGCAGATAGCAAACCGTCGCGCGACCCGGTCCCCCTTGCGGAAGGATTGAATCGACGACGAAACCATGTCGCGGCAGCCAATGCCGATACCAGTAATGCGTAAACCCGCCGTAAAAATGATAGGGCTGCATATGCAAAGTCGTACCGTGTGGCGCGGTCAACAACAGCCGCCCTCCCGGCTTAACAAGACGCGCGAACTCAGTCAGCACCGCCATCGGGTCCGTCACGTGCTCCAGCACTTCCGTGCAAAGAATCGCATCCAGGCTCCCGTCGGGTAGGGGGATTCTGGTAATATCGCAGACGTAGTCGATTGGCTGTAGGTATTTTACGAGTTTCCCTTGGTACTGGCAGAAATCCTGCGTCTCATACCGGCAATGAGCGAAGAAGGGACGGTACTTGCTGGCCCCGGCGCCTGCATCCAGAACTCGGCTGCCCGCCGGAAGTTTGGCCGCTTCGGCTTGGATCCATGTATCACGGACCCAAGCTTCGTGATTCCAAAAGCGTTCCTTGCTGGTCTCAACTAGTTTGTCCATGCGCTTATTGAAATGAAGTGTCCCGAGCGGCGATGAGTGTGTCAATTCCCATGGCAAAGGTTGGGTGCCGGTTTTCCTTGCCTCGTTTTCGACTGATTAGTACTTTGAGCCCAATGGCCACCACTGAAGCGCTGGCGGCATGAGAGTCGCCTTCCTGACAACAGACAACCGAGACCAGTTCAAGGATTACGGCGCACCCGCTCCCTGCTTTGGTCCTGCGCCAGAGGCATTGCTCCAGGGTTTCGCCCTCTTGCCGGAGTTGGAAATTCATGTCGTCGCGTGCGCCCGAGCGGAAATGAGATCGCCAGAAAAGCTGGCCCCCAATGTCTTCTTCCACTGCCTCATAGTACCGAAACTGGGCTGGATGCGCACCCTGTTTCAGGGTTGCATCCTCTCCGTCCGGAAGAAACTCAAGGAAATTCAGCCGGATCTTGTCCATGGGCAGGGGACCGAAGGCCACAATTCTCTTGCCGCGGTCTTCTCCGGTTTTCCTAATGTCTGCACCATTCACGGAAACATGCGGCTCATCGCTCGCTTGGAGCGGCCGAACCCGCTGTCATACAACTGGCTCGCGGCCCGGCTGGAAAGTTTTACCATCCCTCGCTCCCTCGGAATAGTGTGCATCACCCATCACACAAAGTCTGCCGTGACCGCTCTGGCCAGGCGCACGTGGGTAGTGCCCAATGCGGTCGATCCATCTTTTTTTCAAATCCAGCCGCACGCCACTCCCAACGCCCTGCCCCGAATTCTGTGCGTAGGCCGGGTCTGTCCGTTGAAAAACCAGAACGCGCTCATCCAGGCGCTCGATCCTCTCGCGACGCGGCGAAAGTTCGAACTGGTCTTCGTCGGAAATGTCAATGAGAACGAGCCTTACGGCGCGGAATTCAGCCGCCTTGTTGACGCGCGTCCCTGGTGTCGGCGAGCCGGGTTTGCCGACCGCGAAGACCTTAAAGCGGCTTTGAGTGAGGCTACTCTCCTGGCGCTGACTTCCCTCGAGGAGAACTGCCCGATGGTTATCCTGGAGGCCATGGCAGCAGGTGTGCCCGTGGTTGCCGCCAAAGTCGGCGGTGTGCCCGACCTCATCGAGGAGGATAAAACCGGTTGGTTTTGCGATCCGCGCGACCGCGCTGACATGCGCGCAGGAATCGAAAAGGTTCTGGCCAACCCTCCTCGGATGACTGAAGTGGCGGGACTCGCTAAACTGCGCGCCCACGAGCTCTTCCATCCCAAAGTCGTTGCCCAGCGGCACATTGAGATATACCACGAAATTTTACGCGACTCAAAACCAATTGCAGTCAAGCCTCGCCACCATCATAGAATGTAGGGACCATAGCCTTACCAGATGCTCAAGAAAGCCTTTACTTTGCTGCTCCATGACCGGAAGGGTCTGCGCGGTCTTATTAAGCTCAAGCTGCTGGACCGATGGTGCCGGCTTCACGCCCACTCGGGTTTCTACTGCCAGGGCAAAATGGACCTTGACCCCAAATCCTGGTGGCACAACGCCGAGTCTGTCGCCTTCACTGGCGGTTACCTGGTGCCGGGTGACCCTGCCTCGAGAAAAGTGCTTCCGCTTGACCCCTGGGACACCGTACGCCGCGACATGATCATCCTCCTGTTACGCGAGTTGGTCGCCAGGAAGGTGGAGGGGGACCTGGCTGAGTTGGGCGTTTACCGGGGTTTCAGCGCCCGCTTAATCCACCACTATCTGCCGGAACGGAAGTTCTACCTCTTTGACACCTTCAGTGGTTTCGATGAGCGGGACATTAAAGCCGAGCAGGCGCAGACCGGCCGCAAAGCCGCAGCCGTCGAGTTTTCACAAACAGGTGTGGAACGAGCCTTGGCCAACATCGCACCACAAAACTCCAACGTCGAGGTCTTTCCTGGCTATTTCCCCGAAAGCGCTCCACCGTTTCTGGCGCAGAAAAAGTTCGCTTTCGTCCATCTTGATGCCGATCTCTACGAGCCCATCCTCGCCGGCCTGAGCTTTTTCTACGACAAGGTCGTTCCGGGCGGCTTCATCCTCATCCACGATTTTAATTCCTGGCCCGGCGCCCGCAAAGCCGCTCAACAATTCTTCCAGGACAAACTCGAAATCCCCATCCCCATGCCCGACAAGAGCGGCTCAGCTCTCGTGCTCAAATTGCGGTGATTGTCATCACTCAGCTCTCAGCATTTCAGCATTTCAGCGTTTCAGCTCAGTAGTACGCTATCGGCTGCGCCGGCACAGTGTAAACCGACTGCGTGAAATCCCGCGTCTTCACCCGAAGATCCTGAAGCGCATTGCCGATCGCCTCGGAAACCAAATCCGGCGCCGGCTGACTGGTATTGTTCGCCGCAACGTAAATGCGGACGCGGAACGGATTCCACCTTAAACTGTAGTCGATCCGCCACTGGTCCTGGGCCCAAACGATGGTGGGTTTGCCGCACAAATTCGCCAGGTGCATCGGCCCGCTGTTCTCCCCGGCTACTAAACGCGCTGAGCAAATCGCGGCCACAGTCCCCCGCAAGTCCACACTCCGATAATCGGTGCAGCCTGGCGGACAATAGGCGTAATCCGGATGTCCGATGCAACAAACAGATAGGCCTTTCTCCCGGCAACGCTCCACTAGCTGTTGCGCCCGCTGGGGTGAGTAATTCTTGTTCTCCTGATCCGGCCCCTGCTTCCGCACAGCCCTGAAATGGAACGCAAGGTCCAGTATGGCATCGGTTAACGGACGTTCCTGGAAAAGCCGGAACTCCTGCGGGCCAAGCAAGCGCTTGTGATATTGCGTGCAGATCAGCCACGGGCCAAAAATATCATAGTCCTTCAACTCCAGCTCCGTCGCCTTGGATTGAGCCATCTGGCGCGCCTCCGCTGGCGCCAGCCACCCATAATCATAACCCGCCTGCTCCAACCGAATGTCATGATGATGTACTTGGCACCCCTCGTACAAATAATCCCTTCCCGGATAGGTCAGCACGTGGACCTGTTGATAATTTCGGTGTCGAACGCGGACGTAGCCCTGCCACTGCATCAACTCCCAGCCAAACTCACCGGCAAAAGGGCCGGCCAGCAAGTTTCGCCGGGGCATTAGTTTCTGCCGGAGCGCCGGAATAAAGAACAGCAGTTTGTCCCGGACCCTCTTTCGATGAGACACTGGTGCTTCGTTGATCCCGGAGGGTGCAGGCATCACGCGGGTGGTGAGGAACATACCAGGCATGTCAGAAACGAATGGATCACCAGCAGGTCTTCGCTCTTGTAATGCTGGAACTCCGGCGCTAGCTTGATTCGGCGCAGGTCGTTGGGGGAGCCGGAATTGCTCTCTTCGCGCACGATTTCGAAACCGGTCTCGCGGAAAAGCGTGCGATAATCGCTGATGCGCAGCCGATTCTGCGAAATCAGAGGACTGTCAAGCCACCGCCATTGCTTCGCACTATAACGGAGAAAGTTGAAAGGTGTGATACGGCGGTCGAAATACGAGAATGCGTCGGCCAGATTCAGGCGGTGGCTCATGATCGCGCCCGGAACCGCCGTGCGGCGCGCCTCCACCAGGATTTCCCGGAGCACAGAAGGTGGGATGTACTCCAGAACACCGCTCGACAAGAACAGGTTAACCGTTCCGCTCGGAATGGGGGTTGCCTGAGCCGGGCCGACGATCACACGCAACTTGAGCCGCGCCAGGAAAGTGACGGGGAGCTCGCTCAGGAGGAAAGGCATTAGGTTCTCCAAGACCTTGAGCCGCTCCGGTTGGAAACCAGGCAGAATCTTCTGCAGCAGCCCGTCCTCGGCGCACTCGCAGTAATACTCAGCTACTTTCCTCAGCGCGGACGGCCTCAAAAAATCGGCGATGTCAATCGTCCAGACTTCCTGCGCGCCACACAAATAAAGTCCGATGGGAATGATCGGAAACCACCCGGTGCCCAGTTCATACGCCGTGAAATCGGACGGGGGGCCTTGAAATGACCGGAAGGCCTGGAGGTGCCGATTGCATTCCGAAACCTTCCGTTCAAAGGTGGTGCGGCTAAGGCTGGTCGATTTCGTCAGGCAGGCCTGCAATAGGCCGTTCCAGAAGTAGGGGTTTGGCAGCCAGGACATCACGCGCTGCGCCGCCGTCTTGATCAGCCAGCTCGGCATACAATCCCGGGAAGCTTATCCTGCGCCTGCGCTCCGCCTCGCGGGAGTACCTTTTGTGTTGCTCATCCCGGTGAGGCTACGGAGCGCGGCGAACGGTGTCAAGGATGCGCAAGCATGGAGAACGAGTTGGCGGGGCCATCTTCGCGACCCGGAGACACTGTCTTAAGGTCCCAACCTGTTGGTTGCCCCCCACGCGGTAGAAGCTGGCGTGGAGGTCAGCAGATACACCACGTTGTTACTGGTAACAATGGCGTAGCCCCCGGGATTAACCGCAGCGGCAGGCCATGCGGCCATGCTATTTGTTGTCGACCCTATGAGCATCCCAAGGCCCGCCCCGCTGTTGTTCTCAAAATTGATGCTTTTTAACAGCGTAGAGTCGGTCCCTGCGTCGAGAGTGGAAATAGTGTTCTTTTTGAAGGTGTTGCCGGAAGCTGAGTCGCTTCCAACAATCTTAAGGTTGCCTATCGTGTTCCCTTCAACCGTCGTCCCTCTCACGTCGCTCAACGAAAAGGTGCCTTCAATCCAGTTGTCGAGAAAGGTGTTGTTCCAGGATCCCACGTCGACCGTGCAGGGGGCCTTAAACAGGTTGTGCTTGAAGACGTTACCATATTCAGAGGCTGTATTGAAGTGGAGAAATGTCATAGCACCGGCGGTTGGGGGCACGAAGACATTTCCAATCACATAATTGCTGCGCACCAGGTCACTGTAAAACGCAAGATTGCCAGAATCGCAAAAGAGGTTGTCAGCGACGGTTACGTTGGTAGCAGCCATAAGAAAGAGGTTTGCATGCGCGAAATAATTGTTACCAAAGCGGGCTATCTCGGTGGAGGAAAACGTATCGCTCGACCAGCCAACCGCCACACTGCCGGCGGTGAAATAATTTCCCTCCATCCTGAGATTGCTCACCAAGTAGCCGCTCTTGAGCACCTGGGTGTCGTAAGTCAGAAAAGCGCTGTTCTCGAAATGGTTGTTGGCGAAGGTCAGCGAGATGCTTCCACCCCCCACCACCAGCAGATTGCTGCTTGTCGCGCTGCCGACAAAAGTGCAATTGCGCACGTTGCCATAGCAGGCGGACATGTTCATCGGGCTACCCTCGAAATAGCATCCGTCCACGTCCAGAACGGCCCCATTCTGGTTGTCAATACCTGCGGAAACCCCAGAGGATGTCCGGGTCGAGACAAAATTTGTCCAGGACACATTGAACGTTGTCATCCCCGATCTGTAAATCCTTGAGTTTCTGACCCTGAAGATGCTCCCGGCGCCGCCTTCTCCGTGAAGGCCAGCGCTGGCATGGTTTGAGACGATGCAGTTATTTACCAAAAGGCCCTGCGAGTACAGATATTCCATGTCGATAGCGTGTTCCTGAGAATTCATCAGCCAGCAGTTGTCCACCAAAATATTCGTGCAGGTCGCAAAATCCAGGAGGGTGTAGCCGGCCGTGGAAGATTGATTGGCTGTATCAGTGCAGCCACCGTCAATGTTCAAACCTCTCACTTGCAGATTGTTGGCGTGAGGCGGATTTGTGACCGAAGCCTGGGTTCCAAACCAGAACACCGCGGAACCAGCGATACTTCCCGGAGAAGCGTTCGTCAGAATAATTTTCGACACATTTGGCCCGTCGCCGACTAGTGTAAGATTGTCGGTGTTCACCCAAAAGGCTGCCCAGCCGCCTTCGATATCAGTGGCGTTGTTAACAGCAGGCCGGACCTGGTATGTGCCCGGCGGGAAATAAACTGCTCCACCTCCGTTCGTGTTTGCCGCCGCAAGGGCGCTTGTTATGGCAGAAGTATCGTCGGTGCTGCCATTTCCGACAGCCCCATAGTCTTTGACATTGAAAAAACCCGACGCATTTGCGACCGCATTGGTTAGCACAAAAACTGAAACAATAACGGCGATTTTCATATGTGTGATATTGGTGAATGGTTGACTCTCTCAGCTAAACTATCCCGTGTATGCTTTTTTAGATCCTGAAAGATTAATTGTCAATATGAAATCTGCTGATGTAGTCTGCCGACTAGTCTTCTCGGCTGCCCTTGACCGCGCCCGACAGGAAAGTATGATGGCAACGATGTGACCAGCGACCTCAGTTGCCAATGCGCTTAAGCCCCGCTGAATTTTGCAGGCTTTATTTCAGGGAACTCGAGGCTGCCAACATCCCTTATGTCATCCTCCATTCCTACGACACGTTTCCCCACCAGATCGCTTCCGACGTTGATTATGCTGTTAGAACCAGCGACCTGTCCAAGCTCGCCGGCGTAGCTAAGGCCGCAGCCGAGCGCCACGGCTGGCGGCTGGCGCACACCATCGAGCCCCACATTTATTCGCTCTACATGGTAGCGGTCGATGCCGAGAATCCGCACTGCTTTCTGCAACTCGACGCCTGCGGGCATTACGTTGAAAGCCGCTGCTTTTTCTTTTCCGATGCCGAGTTGCTGACCGACCGGACGCTGTTTAAGGATTTTTTCATCCCCGCACCCGCGGCCGAGTTTGGTTATCTGCTCGCCAAGGCCCTGGCGAAAGGAAAGCCAATCGAGCCGATTTTGCTGCGGCTGCGACAACTTAACCAAACCGACCCCGCTGGATGTGAAGTCCGATTCAAGAAGCTTTTTGGAGAAAACCAAGATCTCCCTCACCAATGGCTCGAACGGCCTTCGCTCGAATGGCAGCAGCTTGTTCGGATATTCCTCGGCAGGCTCCGGTTTGGACCAGGTGATAAATTGCGTGAAGCCATTCGCGCCGCCAAGCGTGTTGCCCACCCTAAGGGCCTGCACTTGGCGCTGCTGGGTTTCGATTGCCAACTCGCCTTAGCCGTGCTGGAGCGCGTCGGTCCCATGCTCCAGGCGCCGCTGTTCCGCTCCTTGCAAATTCACCAGTTCGGGTCTGGCGCTCTTCGGGCTGAGCAAGGAGACGCCCCCTTTGCCTGCCCAATCGGAGCTATCGCCAACGCATTCCGCCTGGCCTTCAGTTTTCTGACCCTGTATTTCCTCAAGATCCTCCCTGCCAAAGTGCGAAACGCGTTGCTGCTCATCAGCCCCAGTCCTGACGTCTTGCTCCTCACTCCCCAGCGTTACGGACTAGGCGCAGCGCGTTGGCTCGCTCGGTTGCTGCCCCGCCTGCTCCCGCGGGCGGACCTGACGGTTATTCTTGCCGCGCAGCCCGACGAAGCGCGACGGCCTGGGAAGGACGAGCCGCCCGAAGAGCTGCGTCGCCAATGGTTAACCGTGCAAGAGCTCGCGAAAAGCAACCCCCGATACGTTCTCGTTTCTGACCAACAACCCCTTGACGAGGTAACGCGCCAGGTGTGGAAGGAAGTGGTCGAATTCCTGGCTCGCCGCGAAAACTCCTGAGGGCGCCTACACCGACCGGTACATCGTGCACGAGCGGCAGACTTCGCGAAGATTGCCCGCCTCAAACGTGCGGTGAAGCGCCCGGATGGCATCGCCCTTCCAAATCTCAGCCAGCGTTTGCTCCTTCAGGTTGCCGACCAACAGCCCGTCCGTGCCAACCCGCTCCGAACCCGTGAACCGGCATGAGCAGGCCCGCACCAGGCCATCATACATGACCATGAGGTTGAAGGTCCAAAGGCAAGGCCGGCGCTTTAACCGGGGCGGCTGCGCCAGGCCCATCCCAGGCGGCAGATCCGATTGCTGAATTTGCCCGCCCCAACTGTCGAACCCGCGCACCTGCGCATAAATATTATTCACCTCCTTCGGTCGCAACCTGGGCAGTATGCACCGCTTGAAATCCGGCAGTTCCTTGATTTGCGGCAGCGGAATATCGGACCGGAACATCAAGTTCACCCGCGTCGTCGCGTTCTGCTCGTTGCGCGCGTCCAGCAGCTTTTGGACTCCCGCCAGCAGGTCGTCATACTTCCCATGCGTGCGGTAAAGCCGTTCGTGCGCCTCGCGCTCGAACGGGGCCGTCGAGATATAGATGCGATCCACTTCCGTCGCCACCAGCGCCTTGACATCAATGCGGTTCAGCAGGATGCCGTTAGTGAAAAACGTCACATCCGCGCCAATGGCCTTGCACCGGGCCACTCGGTGGATGATTTTGGGGTCCACCAGAGGGTCGCCCACCAGCGGCGTAAAGTTCACGTGCCGTTCGGCGGGACCGGAGGTAAACGCAACATAATCCGCCAGCGCTTTCTCAAAAGTCTCATCGCTCATCACCCCTTTGCCTGCCCGAAACCGGTCCTGGTACTGGTAGGCGCAGAAAACGCAATCCGCATTGCAAATATTTGTCGTCTCCAGAAAGAGGTTTTCCGGTGCCGCTTGCTCCCGGACCGTCCAATCCTGTCCGGAATGGAGCACTGAGCGCGCGTCTTCGACGATCCGCTTCGCATAGGGCCGGATAAAAGAGTCCGACGGAAGGTGCCGACGGAGAAAATCGACAATCGGGGGGTGCCAGGTTTTCATTAAAGCACGCTAATACCATTAAAGCTTGGAGCGTAATCAACATCGTGTCAATCCTTTTGTGTGGGCCGGGTCCATTCTCCTCCATTCTCCTTGATCCACAATTGATTCTCATCAATTATAACTGGCATGTCTGTCGCCGTCGTTCGCCAATCAATCCTGGAAAGCTGATATGCCATCCGAGTTGAACGTCCAATCGACCATCGAAGGCCAACTCAACGCCACCGAGCGGCGACTGCTGAGCGAAGCGATTCTCAATGCCGCAAGGCCGCCCCGAGCCGCCGTGGAAGTCGGCACCTGGCTGGGCGGCGGCAGCACCCTCCATATCCTGCGCGCCATGGAAAAAAACAGTTGCGGGCACCTCTGGGGTATCGAGGCCTATCGCACCATCTACGACCGAATGCTTGCCAATCTTAAGGCAGGTGCTCCCGAGGCGCTCCACCGATTCACTCCTTTGTTCGGCTTCTCCCAAGAGGTTATTCCACGGTGGCTGGGTGAACAATCCCCTGGCTTTGAAATTGACTTTGCTTTCCTCGACGGAGGAGACAATCCGCTCGAGCAGATCACCGAGTTCCGCCTGCTCGAGCCTCATATCCCCGTCGGTGGCCAGCTTATGGCCCACGATGCAAAGCGTCGCAAGGCTAAATGGCTCGTCCCCTATCTCACCCGCCTGGACAATTGGAGGCTGCAGATTCATGACGTGAGTGACGAGGGCCTGCTGTATGCGCAAAAGACCGCCGCCCGGCCCTCCATGGAAAGTCTAAGGGCCGCCCGCAGGCGTTTGTTAAAATCTCGATTTCAGCCGGTCGAGGTCGCAGCCGCCATACTGCCGTCCTCGCTTTGCGGTTTCATTTGTCGAATCCTCCCCACCAAGGCCTTCTTGCGCCTCTTTGCTGGTGCCAGTCCTGAGGGTACCAAATAGAACTACCGGCCCAGATTTGCAGCGACTCCCGCTATTCGTTCCTCACCGCTTGCTTGCCAGGTCCTTGAAGGTGGAAGAGCCCAAAAGTGAATGCAAACGTGCGCAAGGACGCCCCTCGCTTCCCCTGCGCTCCTTTGCGCCTGGCCGTCCCTCCACAGCATAAAACACCTGACCCCTGCGGAATTCCACTTCCCTCGGATGCCAAGCCCCTGCGAAGAAGTCCATCCACCGGGCTGATGTGAAATTCAGTAAGTTTACTGAATCACTCCTAGGGTCTTCCCGGGTTTGCATGTTCGCGCCCATGTGCTAGCTTGCTTTCAATTCCACCTTTCGCAGAGGGCTAGTGTGAAGCGGTGGAGTACTGTGCATATGTATTATCACTGTTGTGCTAGCCGGTTGGGGTGGAAACCCTGCGCGGTCCTGGTTTTTACAGCGGTTTTTATCCTAAGACCAGGCTTCAGCCAACCCTTCCCCAACAGCGTGACCTCCCTGGAAAACCAGAAGCCCGGCACCACGAACTGGAAGTTGACCAACTGGGCGCCCCCAGTCGGAATTGAGGGCTACGCCTCCCTGACCAGTGTCAAACGAGGAAGCCAGATCGATTTCCTGGTCAATACCACCAACTCCTCTTACGTGCTGGAGGTGTATCGTGTCGGCTGGTACGGCGGGGCCGGGGGCCGCCAGGTGTTCGGACCGGTGACCGTCCCGGGAACCGTCCAACTGTCCCTGCCGCCCATGGATACCAACACCGGCCTGGTCGAGTGCACCTGGACCAATCCCTATACCCTCTACATCCCGGCCAATCCCGGCGACCCCACCGATTGGGCCAGCGGAGTGTACCTGGCTAAAATCACCGGCAGCGAGGATCATTACCAGAATCACATTATTTTTGTGGTTCGCGACGATGACCGGCCGGCGGACCTTCTGGCACAGGTGAGTTTCACCACTTATGAAGCCTATAACGTCTGGGGCGGCGTCTCTCTTTACCGCTCGCCGCGCCGCGGAGGACGAGCCGGCTATAAGGTCTCTTTCAACCGCCCGCTTGTATGGAATGGTCAGTGGGCTGGTTCTGGCGATTTCTTTTCCAATACCTACTTCCACACTGCGGGCTGGGAGTGCAACCTGGTACGCTGGATGGAGCGCGAAGGTTACGACGTCTCATACTGCAGCAGTATCGATACCCACACCACGACCAATCTCCTCTGGAACCACAAAGGCTTCATCTCGATGGGCCACGACGAGTACTGGTCCTACCCGATGCGTTGGAATGTCCAGGCGGCGCGCGACCGGGGGGTGAATCTGGCTTTTCTTTCCTCCAATACTTCCTACTGGCAAGTCCGATTCGAACCCGCAGCCGATGGCACCCCCAATCGGACCATGGTTTGCTACAAATCCCAGGGCGACCCGATTTTCAACACCCCCTCCAATTATCTGACGACGACGGCATACCGCAGTCTCCCGGTGCCCGACTGGGAATCCTCCCTGCTGGGTGTCTGCTATCAGTCTGATTTTCTCAATCTGGATCTTGTCGTCAACGACCCGGCACATTGGATTTTTGCCAACACCGGTTTGAAGGCCGGCCAGCATTTGCTGGGCCTGCTCGGCTATGAGGTGGACTCGACCAATCAGTTCTCCCCCGCCGGCGTCCAGGTGGCCTGTGCTTCACCCTATTTATACTGGCAAGGCGGTCCTACTACGAATTTGGCTTACTCGGACGCCGCCAGCTATACTGCCCCCAGCGGGGCAACTGTCTTTGCCTGCGGCTCGATGCAATGGACCTGGGGGCTGGACGATTTCAACGTGCCGAACCTCCGCTCTTCCTGCCAGAACCCCGCCGTCCAGCAAGTTACCCGCAATATCCTGGCGCGCATGATTAATCAGCCGCCACCCTCCCCAACGCTTTTTTTCCGCACCGACGTCTCAACCGCTGGCAACTGGAAGCCTTCCTACGGCGTCGAAGGTCAAGTGCTTCCGGGCGATGCCACTAATCTGCCGGCCTATGCCACTGTGGCCGTCAACGGAGCTGCTGTTACGAACTATTTACCGTCAAGCTCAGATACCAACAGTTTGCAGCAGTCCGCCGGCCCTGGACGGCAGCTTTCAGGCTGGTCATCCCCCACCAATTTCATTCTGGACCTGAACCTGACCGACGGCCAGAACCACCAGGTCGCCTTGTACTTCTGGGACTCCACTAACGCCGGCCGCACCCAGACGGTCGATGTTGTGGACATGGCCACTAGCAATCTGCTTGACCACCGAACCATCGCCGGCTTCACCCAAGGCCAATGGTGGGTCTGGCAGGTCACCGGCCATGTCCAGTTCCAGTTCACCAGCCTTACTGGCCCCGATTGCCTGCTCAATGGACTGGCCTTCGGCAGCGGCTCGGCGGTCCAATTTATCGGCCAGGACACAACCACCCAGGGCAATTGGCAGTCGCTATACGGAGAGGACGGGGCCTGTATCGCCGGCGATTTGTCGGTCCCGCCTGCTTACGGCAACGTCGTGGTTCGAAACAAAACTCTGATTTGGAGCCCGGCCTCATCCGATCCGAGAGCGCTTTTGCCCCCCGGCACCAATAGCGGCCCCTTTGCCGCTTGGATTGCCGCCGGCGATTACGCAACGAATCTCGACTTGAACCTCACCGATACAGCTTCGCATCAGTTGGCTGTTTACTGCGTGGACGCCGAGGGCCTGGGCCGAAAGCAGACGATTTCCCTGATCGATCCGCATAACAACACCGTGCTGGACAGCCAGGTCTTGACCAACTTCACCGCCGGCACCTACCTGGTTTGGAATGTTCAAGGTAGCATAAGGCTGCAATTGCAAACCCTGTGTACCAACACCGCCGTGCTGAGCGGAATCTTTTTCGGTGGCAGTGCGCTCCTGCCCCCTATCACCATCACCAGCCCGCCCAATGGCGCCTCCTTCCAAAACCCTACCAATATCATTTTAAGCGCCAACGCTGCACCCGACTCGGCCGTCACCCGTGTCGATTTCTACCAGAATACCGCCCTGATTGGCTCCGCCTCCGGCGGGCCGCCCTACAGCCTCGTATGGACGAATGCGCCACCGGGAACCCTTTCCCTTGTCGCTCGCGCGGTCTCTGCAGTCGTGACTACCAATTCGCCGCCTGTGAATATCAGTGTCAGCCCCCCCTACGGCTTCGCACTGGCGGGGACCGCCTTGCTGCCGGATGGACGCTTCCAAATGAGCCTCGTGGGCACGTGGGGGACCGCCGTCCGTGTGGATGCAACCACCAGCCTGGGCCCGGACGCCTTCTGGGTCCCGGTCCTGACGAATACCTCCGGCTCAAACCAATTGCAGTTTGTTCTCGACGACCCGCTGAACTTCCCCACTCGCTTCTACCGCGCCGTCACCGTCCCCTGAGCCAGGGCCACCCAAAGACACAAAGAACCACAAAAACCAAACCAAACCTGAGTTCGGAATATTTTTTCCCGGCCTTTCGACGGCCACCCCCCTTCAGACTCCGGACTGTGGACCGTGGACTGTGGACCGTGGACTTACCGTCCCAACGCCGCATTCAGGTTCGTCGTCGCCGCATACAACGTCTGATATTGTCCCTGACTCAACGCGGCCCCCATGGCAAGCACCTGGACTTTCTTGTCCCACTGGGCTCCGCCAGGCGCTCCTTGGTTATTCACGTCGAATAGAAAAGCCGGGAACTGCGGAGCCGGCGCGCTCGGCCAGCTTATGCTGGCAGTGCCGTTCATAATTAGGTCGGCACTGCCATTGTAAAAATAAAACGACTCACCCGCGGAAGAGTTGCGCGAACAACAGATTCCCATCGCGCCAGGAGCGGCAAATCCAATCCCTCCAGTGACTGCAAGCGGAGCATTGATGGCTGGGATGAACTGCTGGTTCCGCGTGGCTCCATAGACTGCCGCTCCATCATAGCAACCCATTACGTACGCCCCATCGCCGGAGTCCCAGCCGAAATCAGGGGCGTAAATAAAATAGGAGGCATTGTCCTGCTGCCCGGTTGATGGTTTGAAATGTGTGTCGCCGTATGAGGGCGCCGGTCCCGGCGTCACTCCACCCCCGCACGTGACTGCGTTGCCGGCCCAGGTGATCGTGTAGGTACTCGGGTTGATCAGGTTGATGGCATTTCCCTCCGGGGTCGAAGCGGTAAATGGATAAAGGGCGCTTAGTTGGTTCCAGGTCCCGTCCGCCTTCAAGGCAACTACGAAGTTGTTGATGGCATTGCTGACCGCGCTGTCACCGGTCACCCCGGCGGCGGCCAGATAGTCTTTGGCGGCCACGTCGAGCGTGAAAGTGCCGTCACTCAACACCTGGGCGCTCACCACCACCACGTTGCTTTCCCCAGGACCCAAGTCTTCCAGTTCCAATCGCAGCATCTGGCCAGGGCCCAAGCTGGCGGGAAGTGCTGTCCCATTCGTAGCCCACAAGGTTGGATAGGTTATTGCCGAAACCGCCATCGCGCCGCTGCGAATGTAAAACGTCGTCCGGCAGGCGTTGGTCGGGCCGACCCAACCGGCAGTGCTCAACGCAATCGACGGGCTAAGCGCATTCAGCCTCATCACCGGCGGCCCGCTGAATGACAACGTCGTAGTCGTGCCGGCAATTGCAGTCCCTTGCTCTCTGACTTGCTTGCCTTTGAGCAGCCAGCCGTCCGTTAGCATCTTGCCCATCAGGATGCCTGGATACGCCTGGTAAATGTTGGTTCCGTAATTTGGATCGTTCTTCGCGGAGTCTTCTACATGCGGGCTGCTCGAGTAAAACCACAACTCCCCGATCGCATTGCCATCCAAATTGGCATCCACCGGATTGTAAGGAAATCCCATCCCCTGAATGCCGGGATTGCAGCTATAGAGCCCGCCGTTGGTGCCAACCGTGATTGCGCGGAAGGAAAGAGGTTGGCCACACCAGACGCTGTTCTTATTCGTGAAGCCGCTGCTAAAGTTGAGACCGTTGATGAATATCTCGGCGGCGCTGTCCTCGTTTCCGATGCAGAGGTAGGGCGGGTTGTCGAAGGTACGCCCCAGCCATCCTGGCTCGAGGCGTATCGAATTGCCATGGATTTCCATAGTGGGCGAAGCATTTCCAGAGTTGTCGCCACCCCAGTTCGTATAAACCTCGATTGCCCCCAGGTCCCAACTCATGTTTCCGGACGCGGAAAAATGGAGTCCTGAGCCCGGTGAACCAGCACCAAAGGCGCTGGGAAGCGTCACCAGCGCACCGTTGGAGAACAGGGTGCTCACGGTGGCGTTGGTCAGCCCGGCGGCATTGCCCGGCGCGCCGCTCAACAATACGTTGGTCGAAAGCCGCGCGTCCGGAATGTACCCGCTGGTCAACTGCGACGCGTTCAGGTTGGTCAGGTTCTCTGCCGATAGTTGGGGCAAAGCCGACGGGAACGCCGCCGGCGGCAAAGTGCCCGTAAGATTGCCTGCATTGTAATTGCTGCCGCCCCGCATGTCCCCGAAAAAGTAATCCGCGGCATTAGTGCCGCGAACAAGCAGGTTTGTCGCCGCGAGCTGGCCCGGGCTTGACCAGTCTAAGGCGATCGTTGTCCCGTCCGACGAAAGAAGCTGCCGATTGTTCCAGTCGATCGCGACTAGCAGGTTATTGTCCTGCGCTTGGCCGCCCGAAAGGACGGACAAGGAGTACTGCATCATATTGCTGATTTGCCCCTGGTACACTTCGTTGGGGCTCTGCCCGAGACTTCCATACTGGAGAATCTCCCAGGCATCCGGCAGGCCGTTCTGGTCCAGGTCCCGTGAGAGTGTGTTCGGCCTTCCCACCAGCGCGCGGTAGGCCGCGGTCAGTCCGTTCGCATCCGTGCCATTGGTGGGCGCTGCCGTAAAGAACCCTGCGCTGGGCGACAGCGTGGTCAAAGTGAAATTGGTCTGGCCCGGTGCCCCGCGGGCAATCCACCACCAGCCATTGGTCGGTGCCAGTGTCGGGCTGAAAAAGATATCGAACACCTGGTCCGGCGACGCCGAATGCACCACCAGCGAAGGCGTTCCGTTAGCCACGCTCAGTTCCACCCACAGGTTTGTGTAGTCCCCCTTGGCTGCTTGAGTGAGAGCTGCAATCCCGAAGGCCGCCAGGCCCAAGGTAAGCAATCGCCAAATCGCGAATTCTCTTTTCATTTTGTGCCCCAGGATGCGTTCACCGCCTCACGGGTCCACGCGAACATGCCCTTCGGGTTTCGTTGGAACATAGCGAGACTCCTGGTCTATGCCGCAATAGGACGGCATTCGGCGATGCATTGGATACACAGAAATTGCGGATTCCTGTGTGTCTTTTGCCATCAGCCCTGGTTCTGCCGTAGCGCAGTCCCTGGCCGTTATTAGCCGGCCGCAGTCCGTTATGTATGAAGCTAACATTCGTGCCGCTTCAATAGCACGGACCGAGCCAGTTCTTACTTTTGCGGAAGGTTGCCCAAGGGGGATTTTAAGCCCAAAATCGGGCCTTAATGTGCCCTAATCCTCGTACTAATCTCAGGCCTGCTCATAAACTGATCATAACTGCTCAGATTGTGATCTCCTGAGGTGTCTTACACCCCAGCAACCCCTTTGACGTTTGAGGAGAAAAACAGGACTTCGCCTTTAAATTGTGGACTCCAAACTGTGGACTGTGGGCTGTGGACTGTGGGCTGTGGACCGTGGACTGTGGACTATGGACTCTGGACCGTGGACCGTGGACTGTGGACCGTTAAGGCCCATCTTCTCGAGAGGCCGCCGCCAGCGCCTCGTCGGGCTTTTGTTCCGGCTTTGCCGGCGCCGTCCCGGCGACCGCGAACCGTGCCTCCCAACGGTCGAGCGTTTGTTTCTGCACCTCCATTTGCTTCCTTAAGGCCGCCATCTCTTCTTCCAGGGCAGCTACCTGCGCCTGCTTTTCCTGGTACAGTCCTTGAATGGCCGCCAGGGCAACTCCCGTCTCGTCCAGTGAGGTGATGTGTCGCGCATCCGGACCCAACCGAAAAGCGCCATAGAAATCCTGTGCCATCGGCCCCAGATGCCGCACAGCGTCGTCCTCCGCTTTGTAGTTCCAGGAGGAAAGCGGCAGCGCGATTACTTTTGCGAGAATTTGCCGGCTGTCCACCGGCGCGAAGTTTTGCTTCCGGTTGCGATCCGAGTTGTTCACCCAGGCCCCGCCAGTGGAAAGATAGCCGCCCGTGGTGGTTTCGAGGAAATGCCCGCTGGGAATTTGCACGTCATCGCCCCTGCCGAACCAGATGCCACCGGTGGCCCGGACGACGAACTGGTTCGGAGCAGTCGAATAGACGGTGTTCACGGGCGATGAGGAGTCGCCCCACACAAAGCAGCCGTCGTAGGTTGCGCCGGCGTTGAGGCCTGCGGCCAGGCTGTATTTCCCGTAGGCCTGGTTGCCGACACCACCCGCAATCGTGGCGCCATACGCCCCGGTTCTTATGGCATTTTGGAACCCTCCTGCAATCGTTGCGTAAGCGGCGCCGAAGGAAATGCCGTTTTCCCAACCGCCACCGATAGTGGCACCATCGCAATGGGGTTGAATAAGGTTGACCGCGCCTCCAGCGATGAGTGAGGCCTGGTTGGTCCCCGCGATAAAATTGCCGCCGCCTCCTGGGATCGTGCTTTGCACGCAGTTGGTTCCGATGACGTTGCCCGAGCCGCCGCCGATGGTGTTAAACACATTTAATCCCTTTGAGGCGTAAATCCTATTTCCGCCCCCGCCGCTGATCGTCGAGTAGCCCGCATTTCGGTCGATGATGTGCGAATTGCCGCCAGCAATGGTGCCAAAGGCGGAGTTTGTCCCGATCATATTGCCGCTTCCGCCCCCCACCCAGCTATAGGCGGAGTTATCGAGAATAACATTGCCCAGGCCCCCGCAAATCGATGAATCGTAGGAGCCGTCCTCGATGCGGTTGTTGCTGCCCCCGGCGATTACACAGGACGTCCCTCCATCGATCACGTTTTTTATGCCTCCGCCTATAGCGCACCAACCGTCGTCCGAGGCGCCCAGGATCGTGTTTGCCTGGCCTCCCGATATGACGGAAAACGCCGATGCGTTCGTGTTCAACGAGCCGCCGGCTATGGTTCCCAAAACGGCGTTGAGACCATTCTTCCAGCCGACGTCTAAACGGTCGCCTTCTACATCCGGGGCGGCCGGCAGATTGCTCAGGATCGAGAGTAAGAATAGAAGAACGATTGCTTGAGTTTTCATATTCCAATTTTTTCTTTGGTTGTTGTTGTTGTTAATGTTGTTCCGCTCTTTGCGAACGGGCCGGCCTGGCGCTCCCCTCCGGCGATTCCTCTCAACCCTCCCAGCCCTAACCCCGCCGAACGAAAGTTCACCAATAGGTGGAACTGTCAGGCCTTGGCCCTATTGTACGCTGCTCGATCACGCCGCGCGAGAAATTGCCTATGGGGTCTTACCCGCAAAGATGCCGGAATCTACCCTGGTCCGTGCTAAGGTCCCTCATCCCTCATCCACCATCCTCCCGCCGACCTGGCAACCCTCAAGGATCATCCTCCGGCAACCCCTGAAACGCACAATCCCTCGGTAAACAGCACGTTGTCAACGTGTCAACCCCTCGCCGGAGAAAAAGATTTCCAAATCGTAAATCGTAAATCGTAAATCATAAATCATAAATCCCTTGGGACGGTCGGGACGGTCTGGGACGGCAGTGGGACGGCTGCAAGGGTGAGAATCGCCCGTGTTTACCGAGTCGGGGACGGTGGGACGGCTGTACACCCCCAAGGTACCCCCTATCCCCCCACCCCGCGCCTTCCTCTTCCTCCTTCTCTTCCTCGTCCATCAACGGCAATCAAAGCCAATCAAAGCCAATCAACACCAAAATCGTCCCCCCAACCTCTGCGCTCGACTTGACCAAAACTGACCAATCCCAAGTAGTCCTGAGTAATCCTGAGTTCAAAAACATTTTTTTACATTCCGGACGACTTTGAACTGTGCCGGAGCGCGGACTTTCCTGTCTGGCTTTCCTGTTCGCAGCGACTTCCGACCGCCAGCGGGAACGGCATTTACCGGTAACCGCTCGGTAACCGCTCGGTAGCTGCCCGATAGGCGTGCGGTAACCGGACGGCAACCGGAGGTAGGCGTACGGTAGGTGGTGGTAGGCGCTGGTAGGTCCTGGTAGGCGCTGGTAACCTGCCCCCTCCCCGACTGTGGACCGTGGACCGTGGACTTTGGACTTTGGACTTCGGACTTTGGAACCCCACCATCCACCATCCATCATCCATCATCCCTCACCCGCCATTACGCCGGCGGCGAACCAGCAGGCAGACGCTTAATCCAAAGAGAAAGCCGCCCACGTGCGCCCACCACGCCACCCCGCTGAAACTGCTGCCGCGCGCGCCCAGGCTCAACGCGCCGTTGAAAAATTGCAGCAAAAACCACCAGCCCAAAAACAGCACCGCCGGCAGAACAAACGTCGGCCCGAAAATAAACGGCGGGATCAAGGTTTCCACCCGCGCAAACGGATAGAACCGAAAGTATGCGCCCATCACACCGGCGATCGCGCCGCTGGCCCCGATGGTCGGCACCGGCGAACCGGCATTCGTATAGATGTGCAGCAGCGCCGCGGCCACGCCGCTGGCCAGGTAAAGCATGACGTAGCGCACCCGGCCGAGCCGGTCCTCGACGTTGTCCCCAAAGATCCACAGAGTCCACATATTCCCAATCAAATGAATCCAGCCGCCATGCAGGAACATCGAACTGAAAATGGCGAAGATTTGTTCGTGAAAGGAAGAGAGTTGGGCGACTTCCGGCAGGGTATAGCGCGCCGGAATCACCGCGTAAGTCAGCATGAGGTCCTGCAGGTGCGGGCCCAGCTTCAGCTCGTGCAGGAAGACCAGCACATTCAGCGCAATGATGGTCAGTGTCGCCGCCGGAAAACGCGACGAGGGGACGTCATCCCGTAACGGTATCATTCGAGTCTATCGCGAGATTGCTCATGACTCGCGCGGATTGAACCGGGATTCTTTCGCGAGTTGTTCCCACAGCTTTCGCTCCGGTTCGCTCACGCGGCTCGGCACCTCAACGCGTGTTACGACGAGCAAATCCCCGCTGCCGCCGCCGCGCTCCGGCAAGCCGCGGCCGCGCACGCGCAGCTTCTGGCCGCTATGCGTTCCCGGCGGGATTTTGATGTTCACCGGGCCATTGAGGGTCGGCACCGAGATGTTAGCGCCCAGCACCGCTTCCCAGGGCGCGATCTGCGCCTCGTAAACGAGGTTGTGGTCTTCCACCTCGAAGTCCGGGTGCTTCGCAAAGCGCACACGCAGGTAGAGGTCTCCCGCCGCGCCGCCGCCGACTCCCGCTTCACCCCGCCCGGCCACCCGCAAACGCTGGCCTTCCTTCACGCCCGGCGGAATCTTCACCTGGTAGGTCTCAGTCTTCGCGACCTGGCCGGTCCCGCCGCAAACATTGCAGACATGGCGCGCCCGCTGGCCGGTCCCGCCGCAGTGCTCGCAGGGAACGCCGTGCCGCACCGAAACCGAGCGGACTGACCCGCGCATCGCTTCTTCGAGCGTGACCATGATGTCGCCCTCGATATCGCGCCCGCGCTCGGTGGCAAAATCCTCCTCGGCAAACCCGCCGCGCCCGCCCGCCGCCCCCGCGCCCCGGCCGCCGCGCGAACCGAAAAGCTGCTCGAAGAAATCGCTGAACCCGGTGCCGCCGAAGTGAAACTCGTAATCCTCGCCCCGCGAGCCTCGCCCCGGAAAACCGCCGCCTCGCCCGAACGATTCCCAGCCGGGCGGCGGACGGAACTCGGCGCCGGAACGCCAATTGGCTCCCAGCTCGTCGTACTTCTTCCGCTTGGCCGGGTCGCCCAGGACCTCGTAGGCTTCGTTCACCTCTTTGAACTTTTCCTCTGCCTGCTTTTTGTTTTTGGCGACATCCGGGTGGTGTTCGCGGGCCAGCTTGCGGAAGGCCTTTTTGATGTCGGCCTCGCTGGCGCTGCGGGGCACCCCGAGTATCTGGTAATAATCTTTGTATTGGACGGGCATAGCGGCCTCGGTACTCCCCCATCATGCCTGCGTCTGCCGGTTTGTCAAAGAACACACGACATACGTTAAATGAGTTAAAATGGTTAACTGAGTTAATTGAGTAAAGGCGCACCTGGCGACCTCGCCTTTCACAGGCCGCTCGACCGCTGAAAACCCTCCTTTAACCCAATTAACCCTTTTAACCCAATTAACTCAGTTAACCCTTTGGCGTCCCGCAGACCTGCGCTTACCCGGCGTGCCGAGGTCTAGCCCGTGGCTTCGCCGTTATTTATGTTTTGAGTTTTCCACGACCACATAATGCGTTCCGCCAGGTCCGCCTCCGGAACGGCCCCAAACCCGCAGCAGCACGCGGTCGCCTTTGGCCGTTTGGCTTAGCGCCACTGCATCATCCGCCCGGCGCACCGGCTGACGGTTGATTTCGACAATCACGTCGCCCGGGCGCAGCCCGGCCTCGGTCGAGGTGGACCCCGAATCGACATTGACCACCAGTGCACCCTGGATGTTGCGCGGGATGTCGAATTGGCGGCGTGCCTGCGAATCAATGTCCGATACCTCGACGCCATCGAGCGCGTCCATGTTCTGCTGCCCGCCCTCGTTGGGGGAGTTGCGCCCGCGGCTGGCCAAAGCTTCCTGCGGCAACTCGGCCAGAGTAGCCGTGACGGTCTTCTCACTGGTCCTGCCCCCGGTTTCGGTGTGCAATACCTGCAACGTAACTTTGGTGCCTGGCGGGGTCTGGGCCACGGCAAGCTGCAGACCGGAGGGGTCGCTGATTTTCTTCCCGTTGAAATCGGTAATCACATCGCCCTCGTGCAGGCCGGCCTTGACCGCGGCGCTGTTGGCCGCGATCCCGCCGACCAGCACCCCGCTGCTTTCGTCGGGCAGCTTGAATTCCTTGGCCAGCTCCGGCGTCAGGGCCTGGATGTTGATGCCGAGGTAGCCCCGCGTGACTTTGCCCGAGGAAATCAGCCGGTCCATGACGTAGCGCGCCATGTTGGCCGGCACGGCAAGGCCGACTCCCTGAAAGCCGCCGCTGCGGCTTAAGATGGCAGTGTTAATACCCACCAGCCGCCCTTCCGTGTCCACGAGCGCGCCGCCCGAGTTGCCTGGGTTAATGGCAGCATCGGTTTGAATGAAATTCTCGTAGCCATTGATACCAAAACCACTCCGGCTCAACGCGCTGACAATCCCCTTCGTCAACGTCTGGCCCACGCCGAAGGGATTCCCAACCGCCAGGACGACGTCGCCGACCTCCAGCTTATCGCTGTCGGCGATCACGAGCGCGGGCAGCGGCTTTTTGGTCTCGATCTTTAAGACCGCAACGTCTGTCGGCGGATCAGTCCCAATGACCCTGGCATCGAACTCCTTCTCTCCCGTCGAGAGGGCGACTTTCACCGATTCGGCGTCTTCGACGACGTGGTTGGCGGTGAGGATATAACCGTCCGGGGAGACGATGACGCCGGAGCCCAAGCTCTGGGACTTGTGCTCACGAGGTTGATCATCACCAAATTGCTCGCCGAAGAAATGGCGGAAAAAGGGATCATTGAACATGGGATTTCGCCGTTCACGGATGGTCATGGTCGAGTAAATATTGACGACGCTGGGACCGACCTTCTTAGCCACGGGGGCGAAACTAATGGGGGCTTTGCCATCTCGGTTAATGGGGGTGTCCTGAACATTGAGTCTGGCGGGGG
>DATMQA010000009.1:0-11097 GCA_035566895.1 Binatia bacterium | reverse complement strand
ATTTTCCGGCGACTTTGCGTAATGGATTGAGCCGGGCGGCGTTGTTGGTGACGGCAGCAATCGTGCTCGTGCTGTTACGGCGGACAGGGCGTGGTCGTTGGCCGGGGCTCCTCTCGCTGGTTTTGCTGTTGGTCGTTTGGCTGGACCTCTGGACCCATGAGCCGAACCAGAATCCGACTGTGACGCCTGAGGTTTATCAGCCGGGACTGGCGCGTTCGGAGCTGGCAATGAAACCGGAGCCGAAGCCAGGTGAGGCGAGAGTCATGGTCTCGCCGGCCGCGGATGAGGCGTTCAATCGGCTGCGCCCAAAGAATTTAAAGGAAGGATACCTGGCGAAAAGGCTCGGCTACTTCTCTGACTGCAATTTGCTCGACGAGGTGCCGAAGGTGAACGGTTTTTTCTCCCTGTATCCGCGAGAGTCTGCGGCGGTGACCTCGTTGCTCTATGGAAGCACGAACACCTTTCCTGGTCTGGAGGATTTCCTGTCCGTCGCACACGTGACGGCGCCGGGAGAGTTTACGAAATGGGAGCGGCGCGGCACATACTTACCGTGGGCAACCGCCGGCCAACGGCCGGTTTTCCTGGATGACCCGGCCATGCTCGACCGATTGGCGTCGCCGGATTTTGACGGAGGCAAGGTGGTCATGTTGCCGCCCTCGGCCAAGTCGTTGGTGTCGGTGACGGACCAGACTGATGCGCAGGTGCTCAAGCGGCGATTTTCGCCGCGACGGGTGGATTTAGAAGTCGAGGCAGCGGCGCCGGCGCTGGTCGTGGTCTCGCAGACTTATTATCACGACTGGCGCGCTTACGTGGACGGGAAGCCCGCGCCGTTGTTGCGCGCGAATTACGCATTCCAGGCGGTGCAGGTTCCGGCAGGAAAACATGATGTGCGGCTGGTTTATAAGGACCGGGCGTTCCAAATCGGTGCTTCGATTTCGGCCTTGGGGCTGCTGGGTTGCGTTGCCGGCTGGATTGGGAGTCGAAGGGCCAAGTGAGGCAACTGCGGCGCTTTGAATTGCCTGCCGGCCAGCTTATCTGGCGAGCGAACTTTCAACCACCGACGAGCCTTGAGTGGAAGGCCGATTCGTAGTCAGAACGATCGAAGTTGATGGTGAGGCTTGGTTGAGCTGCGCCACCGAGGTCGAAATCGCGTCCATGACTCGCGCCGGGGCGACGCCCAGGGCCAGGATGCCGACAATGAGGAACATACAGAGCGCGCGCGTCGGCCAATCCAGCCGGATGGGCGGCAGCTCGCCGAGGTCGCGAAACCAGGCTTCTCGCACCACTCCGAGATAGTAGTAGATCGCGATCGCCGCATTGATGACAGCGATGAGCACCAGCGCCGAGTGGCCCTGTTCCCAGGCGGCGGTCAGCAGCGTGAGTTTGCCCATGAACCCAACGAAGGGCGGAATGCCCGCCAGAGCGAACACGCCGACCGCTAGAGTCAAGGCCAACAAGGGCGCACGCCGGTGCAGGCCAGCCAACTCCCCGATGCCGACGTTAGTGCCGTCGCGGGAGACTTTGCAGATGACGACGAAGCAGGCCAAGACCATCAGGAGATAGCCCACGATGTAATACAGCGCGGCCGAGTAACCTCGGTCGCTGAGCGCAACGAAACCAATCAGCGCATAGCCGGCGTGGGCGATCCCCGAGAAGCCGAGCATTCGTTTGAAATCCTTTTGCACCAGCGCGATGAGGTTGCCGTAGAACATCGAGCCCACCGCGAGAATCGTCAGCATGAAGGCGACCGTGTGGTTGTTCGGCGTGGCCAGGGAAACAAACCGGACCAGCACAGCGACTCCGCCAACCTTGGGCAGCGAGGCGATGAGACCGGCGGTTTCGTTCGCGGCGCCCTGATAAACGTCCGGCGTCCAGAAGTGGAACGGGAAGATGGCCAATTTGTAATACAAACCGCACAGGGTCAGCGCCAGGCCGGTGATGGCCAACGGCGAGTGAATAACCGGCAGGAGCCTGGGCAACAAGTCCGGCAAGGAAGTCGTCCCCGTCAAGCCAAACAAGTAGCTCATGCCGAAGAACATGACGCCGTTGGCGGCGACACCGAACATCAGGTACTTGATCGCGCATTCCATCTGGCTGCGCTGGCCCTTTCGTTCGCGGCGCATCGGGACCATCAAGTAGAGCGGGAAGGCGGATACTTCGAGAGCAACCACGAGGGTGATCAGGTCGATGCAACTCACCAACATGGTCAAGCCGCACACGCTGATAGTGAGAAACAAATAGTATTCGGGTTTCACTTCGTCGCGGATATCCGGCAGATCGCCGCTGAGCAGCAGAATGAGCGTGAGCCCGCCGGCGAAGATCAGCTTGAGCCACTGAGAAAACAGATCGACAATATAAGCCCCGTCGAAAAGGGTGGCCTGCTGGCCGAGGCAGAGCGCGCAAGTAACAATGGCCGCAAACGAGATAAGCAGCGCGGCGGTCCGGGCTTGTCGCGCGCGGGACTCGCCGAGGGTCAGGACAAACAGCACCAGTGCGCCCAGCAGCAGGACCAGTTCGGGAAGGAAGGTGAGTAACGGGAAAGTCGTCATTGGGCGTGAATGTTTCCAAAAATCCGAAGGCGGAAGGTCAAAGGCCGAACGAAGGCCGAATTCCGAAATCTGAAACACATTGCTGCCGGCGGGGTTTTGATAGGGCAACCGGGCGAGAGGCAGAGCAGACTGCGCGCTTACTGGTGCAGGGTCTTTTGTGTTTACGCTAGTGATAACGACGGCGGAGGCAGGTGGTTGGCTTCGTTCCATTAACTTTTTTACGCTGGCATCCATCACGCGGGTGAAGGGTTCCGGGTGCAGCCCGATCCAGAAGACGAAGACCAACAGCGGGGTCAGGGTGGCGATCTCGCGCAGGCCCAAATCCTTCAGTAACGAATGGTCGGGATTCTTCGTGCCGCCGTAGGCGACCTTCTGCAGCATCCGCAGCATGTAGGCAGCGGCGAGGATTACTCCGGGCACCACGCAAACCATCATTCCTTTGGAAACCGCAAATCCGCCGCTCATCACCAGGAATTCGCCGATGAAGCTGTTGGTGCCGGGAAACGCCAGTGACGAAAGCGCGAACACACCAGCGAACATGGCAAAGACCGGCATAACCTTCCCCATGCCTGCCGCCTGGCCCAGGTCGCGGCTGTGCAAGCGCTCGTAAATTATCCCGACGACGATGAACAGGGCACCGGTGGTGACGCCGTGATTGATCATCACCAGCATCGCGCCTTTGAGGCCGGCCTCGTTCAGCGCAAAAATGCCCAACGTGGCAAAGCCCATGTGCGCGACGCTCGAATAAGCCACCAGTTTCTTGAGGTCGGTTTGCGCCAGCGCTGTCAGGCCACCGTAAATGATGGCGGCGACCGAAAGGGCGAGGACAAACGGAGTGAAGTGCTGGGTCGCCCAAGGGGTCATCGGCAAGGAGAACCGGAGGAAACCGTAGGTGCCCATTTTCAAAAGAATGCTGGCCAGCAGCACACTGCCCGCCGTGGGCGCTTCGACGTGAGCGGCGGGCAGCCAGGTGTGGAACGGAAACATCGGCACCTTGATCGCGAAGGAAATGAAGAAGGCGAGGAAAATCCAATATTGAAAGGCTGGAGGGAGCGACGGGCCGGCTTGAATCATGTCCGGAATACTGAAGCTGCCCACCTTGAGATACAGGGCGACGATGGCGACCAGCAGGAAAACCGAACCCGCCATGGTGTAGATGAAGAACTTGAGCGAGGCGTAGATTTTGCGCGGGCCGCCCCAGATGCCGATTAGCAAGGCCATGGGGACGAGCATCGCTTCCCAAAAACAGAAGAACAGGATCAGGTCGAGCGCGCAAAATACGCCGATCATCGCGGTCTCCATGATCAGCAGGCAGATCATGAATTCCTTGATGCGCGTTTGGATATAGCGCCAGGAACAGAGCACGCACAGCGGCATGACGAGGGTCGTCAGAAGCACCAGCAAAAGGCTGATTCCATCGATGCCGACGGCGTAGCGAATTTTCAACGCCGGAATCCAGGCCGCATTCCGGACAAACTGAAAATCCGGCGTGTTGAGCTGGAAGTGGAAATAAAGCGGCAGCGACAGAGCAGCCATCGCCGAAGTACAAACCAGCGTCCACCAGCGCAGGAGGCTCTCATTTTTAATGAAAGCCGCCACCAACGCCGCGAGCAACGGGCTGAAGATCAGGATGGTCAGGGCACTGTCGTTGTAACTGAAATGGCTCATCGTTCTAAGGCCTCGGAAGGTGGCGGCACACCTGATTCGGCGGGTTGCAAGATTCGGGCGGGTCGAATAATTGGATGCCCCGTTCTCCCTCACTCCGGCCCTCTCTCCTGGGGAGAGGGAGAATCAACGGCAGAACGTTCGCGAAACGTGGTTCCGGGGAATTCATGAAAACCCGGCGAGCAGTCTCCTTCCCCCCAGGGGAGAGGGCCGAGGTGAGGGGGAACAGGACTAACCAAAATGGGTGACGGAAGTTTTCCATTTAATGATTCGAGTATAAAAGGAATGCAACAATCAGCACCGCGGCGACGCCAAAAGCGAAGGCGAGGTTTTGCTGCATTTGGCCGCGCTGGGCGAAGCGCAGCCGCCGCCCAATGCCCCGGACGGCTTCGGCGGTACCATCCACCAGGCCGTCCACGACATCGTTATCAACCAGAGCCGCGAACCGCGCGGCAAGCATCAGGGGAATCAGGCCGGCGAGCCGGTAAAGCTCACCCACAAAAGTATCGACGGCTTGAATCGGCTTGCGCGCGAGCCACAGGAAGGCGCGTCCGCCCATGCGGTAAGGCCAATCCAGGTCCAGGCTAATCTTAGCCTCAGGCTCGAGTTTCTTCAGCAGGAGGAAGAAGCCCAGGCCGGTGAAGAGGAGAATCTGGAGTGTTTCGGAAACATGATACCCGCTATAGACCTGAGGCAGGTATTTGAATGCCTCCTCAGGAAACGGCAGCATCTTATATAACCACAGCGGGTAGCAGCCGATAAAAATGCAGAGGAAAGCAGTGACGGCCATGGCGACGTTCATGTTCCACGGCGGTTCGGCGGCCCGGTTCCAGACCTCGGGTTTGGGTTGATTTTTGCCGAACCAGATGAAGTAAGGCACTTTGAGTCCGGTGTGAAGGAACGTGCCGGCGGAGGCCAGCATCAGGAGAAACCCGACCCAAAGCTTGTGCTCTTCAAAGCCAGCCGAGACGATCATGGACTTGCTGACAAAGCCGCTGAAAAGCGGGAAGGCGGAGATCGAGAGGCCGCCGATCAAGGTGAAGACGAAGGTCCAGGGCATCTTTTTCCAGAGGCCGCCCAAGGCGGTGAATTTGCTTTCACCGGTCATGTGGAGCACCGCGCCGCAGCCCATAAACAAAAGGCCCTTATAAAGAATGTGCGCAAAGGCATGGGCGCAGGCGCCGTTAATCGCCATCTGGGTGCCCAGGCCGACCGCGGCGACCATGTAGCCGACCTGGCTGATGATGTGGTAAGCCAGCAACCGGCGGCAGTCGTTTTCGAGCACGGCATAGACTACGCCGTACAGCGCCATGATGACGCCCAGCGGCACCAGAATCTCCGTGCCGGCAAACCCGCGGCAGAGGGCATAGACAGCGGTCTTGGTGGTGAAAGCGCACATGAACACCGAGCCGTTGAAAGTGGCTTCACCGTAGGCATCCGGAAGCCACGCGTGCAACGGCGGCACGGCGGCATTGAGGACGAACCCAATCATGATCAGCCAGGTAGCGGGAGTGGCATGGTTCACGGCCAGGTCTTTGAAAGTCGCATCAAAGGCCCAACTGCCGGTGGTTTTGCAATGCCAGACGATGCCGGCCAGCAACGCGAGGCCGCCAGCGACGTGTACCAGCAGATAACGCAACCCGGCTGCCAGCGACTGCTGCCGCCCGCGGAACCAAATCAGGAATACCGAGGAGAATGCCATCAGCTCCCAGAAAAGGAACAAGGTGAGGAAATCACCGGCATAGATGGCGCCAATCGAACCGGCGACATAAAACCACGCGGCAATGTGCTGCTTATCGTCTTTGACATGCAATCCATAGAGCGTGCCCAGGATGCACATCAGGCTCATGATGTAGCCGAAGACCTGGCTCAACGCATCCACGGGGCCAAATACCAGGGTCCAGTCCAAGAACTGCACCTGGCCGAAGATGCCTTTGGCCAAGGCGAGGGTGCGAGCGAAGACCAGGAGAGGAATCAGCAGTAGATAACCCTTCTTGAGGCGCGACGGGACAAAGGGAAGCAGCAGGCTGCCCAGAATCAGAATGAGCGAGGGATGGAGCCAGAAGTTACTCATCGTAGTAATCCTCCCGCGTCATGATGCCGGCATGCCCGTACCATTTGGAAAGGATGATGATCAGCACGCAGCCGATGAAACCGAAGATAGACCAGAACGCAGGCAGACGTTCGGGGCCCGTATGGGCGTGACTTTTGTCAACGAAGAGGGCGTCCACCAGGAGCAATAAGGCAAGCACGCCGAAGCAGAGCCGCACCACCGTTTTTAAGTGGCGGCGGAGGAATTCAATGAGCCGGACCAGTTTCATGAAATCAGGTGCCGCACAAAGTTCATAAAGAAATTCGGGTACAATCCGATCAGGACCGAAATGACCGCGGTGATCGCCAGCGGAACCACCAGCATTGGGTGCGCCTCGGCGTATTTGTGTTTGAGGTCCGCCTCGGAAGTTTTGCCGAAGAACCCTTGATAGACGACCGGCGCAAAATACGCGGCGTTGAGCAGCGTGCTGACCAGCAGCACGATGATGATACCGACGGAGCCGGCATCGAACGCGCCGTTGAGCAAATACCATTTGGTAACAAAGCCGGCCACGGGCGGCGCGCCGATCATACTCAGGGAAGCCAGGCCAAAGGCGGCGAAGGTGAACGGCATGGCCCGGCCCAGCCCGCTCATTTCGGAGATGTTCTTCTTGTGGGTCACCACATAGATAGCGCCGGCGCAAAAGAACAAAGTGATTTTAGAAAAGGCGTGGTTGGCAATGTGAATGAGACCGCCTTCAATGCCTGCCGGGGTTAGGAGCGCCACGCCCAGAATTATGTAAGAGAGCTGGCTGACCGTCGAGTAGGCCAGCCGGGCTTTCAGGTTGTCTTTGCTCAAGGCAACGATCGAACCGACGATAATGGTGATGGAGACGAAATAAGCGGTCGGGAGGCCGAGATTCAGCGAGTGCATCAGGTCCACACCGAACACATACAACATGACGCGCACAGTGGAGAAAACGCCGACCTTCACGACCGCGACGGCATGGAGCAATGCGCTGACGGGGGTGGGCGCCACCATCGCGCTGGGCAGCCAGTTGTGGAAAGGCATGACGCCATTCTTGGCAAAGCCCAGGATGCAGCAGACGTAAAGAGCGATGATGATCCCGTGGTGGACGTTCGGCGGGATGATGCCGGTACGGATGTTGGTGGCAAAATCGAGACTGCCCGAGAGCACATAGATGAGAACCATCGCCGGCAGAATCAATCCCTTGGCCGTCGCCGTCAGATAGGTGAGGTACTTTCGTCCCCCTTCGTAGCTTTCCTCATCCTGGTGATGCGCGACCAGCGGATAGGTGCAGATGGAGACAATTTCGTAAAACAAATAGAGCGTGAGCAGATTATCCGAGAAGGCGCAGCCCATGGCTCCGAAGAGGGCCAGGGCGAAACAGGTGTTGAATCGCGTTTGGGCATGCTCCTCCAAGCCGCGCATATATCCGGCCGAGTAGAAGACCGTGATGACCCACAGGAATGAGGCTGATACGGCAAAGACCATCGAGAGCGCATCAGCCCGCAAAGAGATACTCAGACCGGGGAGCAATTGAAACACAGTGAAATGCAAGCGGTGGCCCGCAAGGACAGCCGGGACCATCGAGGCAGTGAGGCAAAAGAGCGTCGCGGCCGCAAGGAACGAGCAGGTTTCGCGAACATTGGGCCGCTTGCCATTGGCCATCACCAGCCCGGCGCCAAGCAGCGGCGCCAGGATGGCTAATAAAAGGCGGATGTCGTGTTGTGGTTCCATGGCCTAGCCGTTCAGTTCGGAAAGCTCGGAAGTTTTGACCGAGCGGTAATTGCGATACACCGCGATAACGATGCTCAACGCGATGGCGATCTCCGCTGCCGCCAAACCCATGATGAACAGCACAAAGATCTGTCCGACAGTCTGGTCTTGAACCGTGAAGCGGTTAAAGGCCATCAGGTTGAGGGATGCGGCGGAGAAGATCAGTTCGCCCGAGATCAACATGCCAATGAGTGTGCGGCGGCGGATCAACCCATAAATGCCCAGCGCCAGCAAAAAAGCCGCGGTGAGCAGATAGACATTCAGGTTTTCGTAGAGGGGTGAGGGATTCATGCTTTCGTCCTTCCCGTTCTTGCGATGGCGAGAGCGCCAACAATTGCCACCAGGAGCGCCATGGAAATCAGCTCGACCGCCAGGCTGTAGGTAGTCAGCAATGAACGGCCGATGGCCTGGAGCGAGCCATCTGCCGCTTGCGGACGCGCCCAGTTTCCATGGGTGCCGAGCCAGGCAAGACCCGCGAAGATCGCGATGGCAGCAACCAGCGCGATGGCTCCCCACAGAATCGTCGAAGCCCCCCAGGCCTCGCGGGCGGGTTCATCCGGCTCAGCCAGCATGATCGCGAAGACGATGGTGACGCAGACGGCGCCGACATAGATGAGGATTTCCATCAGCGCCAGGAACGGGCTGTGGAGAAAGTAATAAAGTCCCGCCAGGCCAATGCAGCAGATGGCCAGGCCGCAGACGCTGCGAATCAACCTGATGCTTAGCACGGCAATGAGGGCGCCAACGCCCAAGGTCACCAGGCACAAGATGAACACGGCGCTGAGGAGGAGGTTGGCAGCGGGAAAAGAGTTCATTTGGCCTCCACGGGTACGGCTATCGCTTTGGAGCCGTCGGGTTTCTGACTTTCCGTCCTGGGCTGTGATACGGGTGCTGACCCTGGCACTGCCTCGGGCGTGGGGTTAGCCGGAACCGGTTCCGGGCCCTGGACTTTGGACATTGGGCTCTGAACTTCGGCTTCGCCTTGCAAGCGCTTGAACAAATCCATAATGAAATCCTCTTTGTTGGTGCTGGCGAGATTGTAATCGCGAGAGAACCGGATTGCGCTGTCCCGGCAGGCCTCGACGCAGGAGCCGCACAGGCTGCACCTGGTGAAATCGAGCCGGTAGTAGTTGACCGTTTTGCGCCGGGCCCCTTCGGGCTTAATGCCTTCCACCGTAATGCAGTCGCTGGGGCAGGCCTTCTCGCAGAGCTTGCAGACAAAACACTTGGGTTTACCAGTGGCGGGGTCGCGCACCAACTCGATGTGCCCCCGGAACCGCGCCGGCATTTTCAGCGTCGCATGCGGATAACGAACCGTGACGGTCGGCTTGAAGAACTGGCCCAAGGTGATCTTCAAGCCGATGAAAAGGCTCTTCACGCCGAAGTAAATCTCTGTGAGAGCTTTCAGCATAAGAGCTTGAGCATGGCGCTCGACAGGATGAGCGTGAACAGCGACACCGGGATGAGAATTTTCCAGGAGAGGTTGAGGAGGCCGTAGAATTGGGTGCGGGGAAACGTCCAGCGCACCCAGACCACCGAGAACACCAGGAAGTACATCTTCGCGAGAAACCAGAGCACCCCGGACAGGACGCCAACGGGGCTTTGCCAACCACCCAGGAACAGGGCGGTCGCCAGAGCGCAGCCCAGCAGGATGTTGGCGTACTCAGCCATGAAGAATACGCCGAAGCCCATGCTCGAATATTCCGTGTAAGCGCCGGCGACCAGTTCGCTTTCAGCCTCGGCCATGTCAAAGGGCGCGCGGTTGGTCTCAGCCAGCATGCAGATGTAGAAAATCAGGAACGTCACTGGCGCCAGTGGATTGACCCAGAGCCGGAACAGATTCCAATGCCAAAAGCCGCCGGCCTGTTGCTGCACGATCTCACTCAGGTTCATAGTGCCGGTAACCATGATCATCGTGATGACCACCAGCAGCATGGGGATTTCGTAAGCGACGTTTTGGGAAACTACGCGGGCCGCGGAGATGATGGCGTATTTGTTTCGTGAGGACCAGCCGCCGAGCATGATCGCCATGACATTGATGGAGCCGAAGGCGAATATCATCAGCAACCCAACGTTGATATTTCTGGCCGCCAGGTGCTCACCCCAGGGAATGACCGCCAAGCTCATCAGCACCGGGGCCATCATCAACAACGGGGCGACCCGGAACAGGGTTTTATCCACCCCGGCGGGCAGGATCAATTGCTTGGAAAGGAGCTTGAGGGCGTCAGCAATCGGTTGAAGCAGCCCCGCATAGCCCGCCTCGGTCGGACCCGGGCGGCGCTGAAACCGGCCCGCGCCTTTGCGCTCGACCCAAACGAGGTAAGCAGCATTGCCCCCGACAAAAGCGAGAATGCCGCCCCAGAAAAGCAGCAGCCTGAGAGGCTCGGGCCAAAGAGACAGAACCCAGTTGTAGAGCCAGTGGATCATCCGGTCATGTATGGTTGCTGCCGCATGAATCTAAGTTAGGAGCAGACCGCTGTTTCCACTGCCCAGGAATTGTCCTTTGTTGCGCATTTTTTGCCTGGTCCCGTCAGTTTCGGCCGCGTTTTACCGGTCGATATCGGGGATGACCAGGTCCAGGCTGCCCATCAGCGCCAGCGCATCCGGCAGCAGCATGCCCTGGCTGGCCTCTTCAAACAGGCTCAGGTTGGACAGGCAAGGCGTGCGCAATTTCACCCGGTAAGGGATTTCTTTGTTGTCGCTGACGAGCCGCACCATAAAGCGGCCCCGGGCGGCTTCGACTGCATAGCAGTAATCGCCCGCGGGCAGCTTCAGCACGCGCGGGACTTTTTCGGCCATCACCGGACCGGCAGGCAGCTTGTCCAGGGCCTGCTCGATGATACGCAAGCTCTGGGCAATCTCTTCCATCCGCACCAGGTAACGCGCCATCGAATCGCCTTCCGGAAAAGTGGGAATCTCGAAATCGAATTCTGGATAGGCCGAATACGGCTCAGCCTTGCGCACGTCGTAGGCCAGGCCGGAACCGCGAATGACCGGGCCGGTCGCGCCGTACTTGCGGCACATTTCGAGGCTAATCGGGCCGATGCCAAT
>DATMQA010000008.1:0-56614 GCA_035566895.1 Binatia bacterium | reverse complement strand
GGCCAGCCCCCGCAATTCGTCCTGGAACCGCGCGCTGATAAACGGCTCCATGGTGCTCCAAGCCAGGACCAGGTTGGTCGAACTCAACTGCTGCCCCCCGAACAATTGCGCTTCCTTCACGAAAAGCGGCGCAAACGCCTGGATTTCGGGCTTCATCAGCCGCCCCAAGGACACCCCCATCTCGTAAGGTGTCCCGGACACGACCACCACCGGGAAATCATCCGGCGCGCTCCCCAGTGAGGTGCGGTAGCCTTCGGCCCGGACGGTTCCGGTCAGTGTGAGGAGGAGAAGTAATAAGGCGTAATTCGCAGTGTTTCGCTTCATGGACTCTTTTTACCTCGCCCGCGTGCAAGATGCAATTCGAGGCGGAGCTCGGAAATTTTCCCCTCGCCTTACAGTTCCCTGGGAGAGGGAAGAACTTCGGAGGTTACCCGGCGTGCGTTCGTTGGCCTCATGCCGTTCAAGAGCCGGAGCTTTGAGACTTCTTCCGTCTCCTCCGCTGATGATCTTGCCCGCGCTGACGGCGGGGCAAAGGGGCTGGAGGTGGTCACCGATTCGTTGCCTGGACGAGCACCAAAACGGTCCACCCACTCCGGGAAAATCGCTCGTGGGGGATTTAGAGTGAAAGTTTTTCGAGCATTTTCGCCTTCGGTGACTGTTGGTTTCCTTCTGTTCAACAGAATCGTTACGGTTAATATCGCTGTGACGATTGCGCAGTAGCTCAATCCAATCAGGAAATTGCAATGACTCCGCCAAAAGCCTGTATCGCTCACCTGTGCGCGCTCGTGCTGGCCCTCGTGGGACCCGCCCGCGCCGCTGACTCCGCCAACCGCGCCGCCTATACCGGCCTACCCCCCGACACGTTCCTGAAAACCTGGCTCATCCTGGGACCAATCCCCGTTGCCGGTGATGGCAAAGGCACCCCCAGTGAAGCCGCGCAGAAAAAAGCTTTCGGGGACGACTGGTTCGCCGGCCAGGGCGGTTCCAGCGGGGTCCAGCCGCGCGCCGGCCTGAAGCAAAACATCGCCGGCAAGGACCTCGAGTGGCGGCTCGTCGAGTCCAAAGACGACACGATTGACCTCAAGCCCGCCGCCGGCGCCAGTGATTTTGCCATCGCTTATGCCTGGGCCGAAATTGACCTGCCGCAAGCGACCAACTGTCTCCTGGGCATCGGCAGCGACGACGCCGTCAAAGTCTGGCTGAACGGCAAATTGATTCACGAGAATTGGACCGACCGTCCCACTGTGCCGGATGACGACATCGTGCGCGCTCGGTTCGAGCGGGGCAGGAACCTGCTCCTGCTCAAAATCCAGAATATGCAGGGCGATTGGGGCTTCACCTGCCGGCGCATGGGACCTGAGGCCCAGTCCGCCAAACTGCTCCGGGCCGCGCGGACCAGCTCGGACACAGACGCCGTCAAGAAGCTCCTGGACCAGGGCGTGGACGTCAACACGCGCGGGCCGGCCGGCATCACTCCCTGGCTGGGCGCCCGCCTGCATGGCGACACCCAGATGGCTGAGTTCCTCGCCAGTCGTGGCGCTGATACCAACGTCGCCCGCCCCGCCCTCGACGCCGCCTCCGATGCCGTCCTGAACCCGCTGTTCAAAGAAGACCTGCCGGGTGTCGCCCTCTTGGTCGCGCAGGACGGAAAGGTCCGTTTTGTAAAAGGCTACGGGTTCGCTGACGTCGAGCATCACATCCCCGTTACGCCGCAAACCCAGTTCCGCATCGGCTCGATCACCAAGCAGTTCACCGCCGCCGCCATCCTCAAGCTCCAGGAGCAGGGCAAACTCAGCATCACCGACAAGCTCTCGAAATACCTCCCGGACTTCCCGCGCGGCGACGAGGTCACGCTGCACCACCTGCTGACGCACACTTCGGGCATCCATAGCTACACCGACAAACCGGGGTTCCTCGAAACGGTCACGAATACCACCACCACCGCAGCGCTGATTAAGTCGTTCCAAAAAGACCCGTACGATTTCAACCCCGGCAAGAAATGGTCCTACGACAACTCCGGTTTCCTGCTGCTTGGTTACATCGTCGAGAAAGTCTCGGGCCAATCCTACGGCGATTTTCTGCGCACCTCCTTCTTCACACCGCTGGGCATGACCAATACCGGCGTACATCATAAGGGAATCGCCCTTGAGCACGAAGCGCTCGGCTACGAATACCACAACGGCAAATTCAGCCGCGCGCTGGATTGGGACATGTCCTGGGCCGGCGGCGCCGGGGCGCTCTACTCCACCGTTGAGGACCTGTTCCGATGGAACGAAGCCGTCTTCAATGGCAAGGTGCTCACCGAGGCCAGCCTCAAGGCCGCCTTCACACCTGTCAAAACCGAAGAGAACAAAGCCGAGAACTCCCCCGACGGCTACGGTTACGGTTGGATGCTCTCAACCCTGCGCGGGACGCAGGTAATCGCCCACGGCGGCGGCCTCAACGGTTTCAGCAGCATGCTGATGCGGGTACCCGCTCATAACTTCACCGTTGTCGCTCTCGCCAACGCCCTGCCTTCAAAGCCCGGCCTGGACCCGGGCCCGATGGCGCAGGAGTCGGTCGAGTTTTGCCTCGGCGAACAACTGCCGCCGCGCACGAGCCCCAAGTCGCTCCAAAAAATATCGCCCGCGGCCCTCGACCCGCTCGTCGGCCGCTACGATTATGGCCGGGCGATCATGACCGTCGAGAAAGAGGGCTCGCGTCTGTTCGCCCGGCTCACCGGCCAGCCCAGGTTCGAGATTTTCCCCGAATCGGAGACCAACTTCTTTTGGAAAGTCGTCGAAGCCCACGTCACCTTCATCAAGAGCGCCGACGGCAAAGTCACCAAAGCCATCCACCACCAGGGCGGCATGACTATCGACGCTCCTCGCCTCCCCGACCTGAAAGAGTTCAAAGCCGACCCGGTAACTTACGACGCCTTTGTCGGCAAGTACGACTACGGCGAGGGTAAATCCATCATGACCGTCACCCGCGAAGGCGACCGGCTCTACGCCCAGCTTACTGGCCAGCCCAAATTCGAAATCTTCCCCAGTTCCCCCACCGAATTCTTCTGGAAAGTCGTCGATGCCCAGGTCGCCTTCGTCAAAGACGCCGCCGGCAAAATCACCAAAGCCGTCCATCACCAAAACGGCCAAACCGTTGAGGCGCCCAAAATCGAATAGGGCCGGAGAATGGCTGTCTATGCTTTGGCAGTGTTCAGCGGCGCGTTCCTGCTGTTTCAGGTTCAGCCATTGCTCGGCAAATACATCCTGCCCTGGTTCGGTGGCGCCCCGGCGGTTTGGACCACCTGCCTCCTGGTTTTTCAAGTGCTGCTCCTGGCCGGTTACGCCTACGCGCACCTCAGCACCAGGTGGTTGAAGCCGCGCGCACAGGTGCTCCTGCATCTTGGGTTGCTCGCCGTCGCCCTGCTCACCTTGCGCCTCCCGCCGGATAACTCATGGAAACCTCAACCGGCAGACGATCCGACCTTGCGGATTTGCTGCCTGCTGGCTGCCTCAATCGGTTTGCCTTTCTTCGTCCTGTCGGCTACCGCGCCTTTGCTAACGGCCTGGTTCGGTCTGAGGCAAAGTGGCGCCTCGCCTTTTCGGCTTTACGCGCTCTCCAATGCGGGCTCGTTGCTCGCGTTGTTGAGCTACCCCGCCGTGGTTGAAACCTGCTTCACGCGGGCGACGCAGGCGCTTGCCTGGCGGGCGGGGCTTGGTGTCTATGGGCTGAGCTGCGCCTGGGCGGGGGTTCGCGTTTGGAGCACACCCCCCGGTTCACCAGCTCGTGCGGCAAAAGCTCCCCAGCCAGACCTCGGCGACAAGCTCTTCTGGCTCCTGCTCCCGGCCTGCGCCTCGCTCCTTCTGGTCGCAGTTACCAACAAGATTTGTCAGGACCTGGCCCCGATTGCCCTGCTTTGGGTCGTGCCGCTATCCGTCTATCTGCTCAGCTTTATTCTGTGTTTCAGCGGCCCCAAATGTTATGCTCGACGCTGGTTTGGTCCAGCATTGCTCGTCAGCCTCGCAACGATATGCTTGACGTTGTCCGGCTCCATCGCCCTTTCGGCGCCGGCGCAGGTGCTCGCTTTCGGGGCTGGACTTTTCGTGTGCTGCACGGTGTGCCACGGCGAGCTTTACCGGCTAAGGCCCCATCCGGCGCACCTGACGTCCTTTTACCTGATGCTCGGCGCTGGAGGAGCCTTGGGCAGCGCCTTTGTCGCCCTCATCGCGCCGGCAATCTTTGACGACTACTTCGAGTTGCACTGGGGCTTGATTCTCTGCGGCGGACTTTTCCTGCTCGTCTGGGCCCGTGATCAACGTGGCCGGCTCCGGCATCCGTGGCCCGGTTTCGCCTGGCTGGGAGGCGCCGTTACCCTGGCTGGATTGGCCTTCGCTTTGTGGGGCTCAGCACACCATCATGACGCTCTCCGGGTTTATCGCTCCCGCAACTTCTATGGGGTGCTGAACGTGTACCGGCATGAGTCGCCCGACCCTGCCATGAACCTGCTGGAACTGGTGCACGGACGAGTCGCGCACGGTATCCAACTGCTCGAGGCCGGCCGCGCTCAAACACCCACGTTGTATTACACCACCGGCAGCGGCGTCGGCAGAGCTCTCGCCCTGCTTCCACAGGAGCAGCGCCGCATCGGCGTGGTTGGCCTCGGCGCTGGAACCCTGGCGGCCTATCTGCGGCCGGGAGACAGGCTCCGCTTTTACGAGATTAATCCCGAGGTGGACAAGATTGCCGAAGAGTTTTTTACCTTTCTCAAAAACTGCGCCGGACAGGTCGAGGTGGTCCTGGGCGATGCGCGTTTATCTCTGGAAAATGAGCCGCCACAGGACTTCGATCTTCTGGCTTTGGACGCCTTCAATGGCGATTCGATCCCCATCCACCTCCTCACGCGCGAAGCGTTTGCGGTTTATCGGCGCCATACCAAAACCAACGGCGTCATCGCCGTGCACGTTTCCAATCTGAGCGTGAACCTGGAACCGGTCGTGGTGAATGTCGCGCAGGAATTTGGCTACCGTGCGGAGGTGGTCCACCAGCGCGCCAGCGATGAGGCGGCGGGCGTCCTGCCTTCAACCTGGATATTGCTCTCGCGCGATCCAAATTTCATCAAAGCCATCGCTCTCAACCCGTCGGCCCGAGCCCCTTCATCCGTCGCGCTCAAACTCCCCCTCTGGACCGACGATTTTAACGGTGTGTTCGCGGTTATGCGTTGGCGGGAAATGGCCGCGGCAACCCAGGCGCGCCAGGGCGCTATCTCCCACCCGGGTCAGGCGGAAGCAAGCCGGGCCGGCGTGCAGTCGCTCATCCGGCAATACCGGGAAGCGGTCGCCCGTGACCCGAACTCCTCGGTGGCCCTCAATAACCTGGCGTGCCTGCTGGCCACGTCTCCGGACCCGGAGTTGCGCAATGGTCCGGAAGCGGTGGCGCTGGCAGAAAAAGCCTGCGCCCTTACGCAATACCAAAACACCAGCGCCGTCAGCACGCTGGCGGCGGCGTATGCCGAAGCCGGGCGCTTCGACCAGGCCGTGGCCACCGCGGAAAAAGCTTGCGCCATGGCCGCCCAAAAGGGCGAGCGGACGCTGCTGGCCGGTAATCAGAAGATGCTTCAGTGTTACCGGCACAATCGCGTCTTTCGTCAAGAGGACCAAAGACCATAAAGATGCAGCCCCCTGACATCGCCTCCGCCTCGGTACCCGACACGCTCGCGGCGCTCCAGGTCAACCCGGACATCGGCCTCGCGCGCGCGGAGGTCGATGTCCCTCACGGTAATCCTTTTGCCGCTTAACCAGGGAATGTGAGCCGTGATCGTGGACCCGTAACGTCCCGGGCCAGGTAGGGAAACTCCTAGGGGCGGTTTTATTGACTCTGTTCAAGGAGCAGCCGAGCTTTTGAGGTTGATTCAGACTTCTGTTGGCCGGCGTCGTCGGCCAGCGCAGTGGCTGGATTGTTGTGTTTAAACTAGAACAAACAAAGCGAAGAAACTATGAAAAACCAAAAAGTAATCGTATTGGCTGCCGTGTTGCTTGCGTCCAGCCTCGCGGCAGATGCCGGTAATGCGCAAAAGCCCTTTTGGGCCACGGGGCGCACGGCAGCGGTGCACGGGACCAATAACAGCGTCTTTGCCGCCCCGCTGACGGGGTGCGGCGCGCTCTCGGTAACCAACACCAACTCCCCGGCCCTCCGCATGTCCTGGGCTTGGGTTGGGACCAACGCCAACTCTTGGGCCGAGACCAGCACCAACTCCTGGGCCGGGACCAGCACCAACTCAACGGCGCTCCTGCACCTGTCCTTGGTTGGGGCCGGGACCAACACCAACTCCACGGCGCTCAAGTACTTGTCCTGGACTGGGCGCGGGACCAATACCAACTCGACGGCGCTGCAGTACGTGTCTTGCGTTGCGGTCGGCACGAACACCGACTCAACGGCGCTCCTGCACCTATAGGCTGGCTTGGACTGGGTGACTGGTCCGAAGCAAGCTTCCGCCACAGGCACGCGCGCATCCTGACGCTCTTTGCGCGCGTTGCCTGGCTTTTTGCACGGCAAAGAAATGGGACTTAACTGCTTGTATCCTGCCCGTTCCTGCGAGGCGGCGGCCTTGGCTGCTGCTTCTCCGACGTTAGATCCGGACCAGACGGCAACCTCTACGGCACCGGCCAGACCGGCGGCGGCCAGAGCGACGGGGGAGCGGTGTTCCGGGTCAGCGTTCCGATGCCGCCCGTATTCCAATCAATTGCAAACCTGAACGGTGTCATCAACTTCACCTGGAGCGCAGTCGCGAGCCAGACCTACCAGGTTCAGTCCGGCACCGACTTTAGCAATTGGGCCAACCTGGGCAGCCGGATTGTGGCCACGAATGGAACGGCGAACGCTTCCGATGTGGTTGGTTCAAACCAGGCCCTGTTTTATCGGGTTGTATTATTGCCGTGAGCCCGCGGCCGGGCCCTTTTCGGCGTTACAGCGTCTCGGCGTTACAGCGTCTCGGCGTTACAGCGTTTCGGCATTTCAGTTGGCTCCGCGTCCCGCCAGGGACGCCCGACAATAGCCCACCGTTTCAACGGTGGGTACCCATGCGCCCCGGGGACCCAGTCCCGTTAGGGACGGCAGAGTGCCAACACATCGTTGATTGCCCGCTTGAACGTAGTGGCCGCGATAGCGGCCATAATTTGGATGGCGGCGGAGGCGAGAAGCAGAGAAGGTGGCACGGGGGATGGGCTTTCATGTTTGCTTGTACGGTTTTCTGTTTTCCGGGCCGGTCGCGGTTGGCGACAGGTGGCCTCTACTATGTATGGCGCGACAAAGGTTGTCTGACGGCGGACAGGGGCGCTGGGCTAAGTATGAATGTGGCGAGGACCGATACTTCTCGTCGTCGTCGAGGTATATGGCCGTGGCGGTGCAGCGTTTCGCGTTTTACCTTTTTGCTCTCCGTTCCCTGTTGCCTCCTGTAAAATCCGTGGTCAGGCAGGTTCATAGGCCGGGACAAGGACTTGGGAACGGTCCAGCCGGGCAAACTCGCTGACCTGGTCCTCCTTGACGCCAACCCACTCGACGACATCGCCAACACACGAAAAATCAATTCGGTGGTGTACGCCGGCCGGCTTCTTCACAAATCCGCGCTGGATGCGATGCTGGCCCAGTCGAAGCCTTCGGCCGGGAACTGCGGCCGAATCGAGTCGAAAGGCCTTCGAGTCCCGTCAGGGACGCTCGACAATAGCCCACCGTTTCAACGGTGGGTAGCCATGCGCCAGGGAACCAAGTCCCGTCAGGGACGGCAGAGTGCCAACACATTGACGAGTGCCCTCTTGAACGTGGTGAGATTTCCCGGGTATTTCAGCGAGCGGCCCGAGGGCGTCTCGCGGTCGGAGTGAAATCGGGTACGGGAAAACAATTAGGGTTAAAAAAAGTTAAAAAAACGCTAAAAGGATTAAAGCCGCGATAGCGGCTTAACGTGGATGATGGGGCGGCGGCAACGAGCAGGGAGGGTGACACGGGGTTGGGCTTTCATCTTTGCTTGTACGGTTTTTCTGTTTTTCCGGGCCGGTCGCGGTTGGCGACAGTTGCCTCTACTATGTATTGTGCGACAAAGGTTGTCTGACGGCGGACAGGGCGCTGGGCCGTGTACGCGATGCAAATGTGCATCAGGCTTCTCCACCCCCACGCACGGTCGCCCCGCCACATGCAGATTTTCGAATCATTTTTTTGACCTTTGCCCTTGACAGAACCGGCGCCCCCATCACTCTACTGCATCAAATGAGAGCAGGCGCACAGAATTGCAGCCATTGACCAAATGTCGGAACCGCAACCAAGAAAATGGCGACCAAACAACAGCTCCCTCATTAGATGAAACCCATTCAGAGAGAACCCCGTGTGATTCTGTACCTGGGCGCAGGAGCATCGTGTTTCGCAGGCTATCATTCATTCGTAACCTTTCCGGAACTCCTTTTCAACAGGCAGCTCCGGACGGAGGAAAACATGCCGGACCTGTCGCAGAGCTCGGAGCGGATATTGACCGCAATTAGAGACTCGCTCCGTCGGAACAACAAAGCGACAACGCATGATAATTTTCTTTGGCGACTTGACGGATACATCCAGTTCCTCCGACTTAATCAGTGCGACGACGCTCTGCAGGACTTCCTTCGTAACACATCGCGACTATATGATCTGCACATTTGCACAGAACAAGCAATCAACCAGATATCCGCTACCACCATTAGACACTACTCATCTAATCGCGTCGAGAGGGCTCGCACAACGCACAATATCAGGTACGAGAACATGCGACGTGTACACGATCTCTACAGCCGGATCGCTGCCTTAAACGGCGATCCTCCTTGGCTGCCGATCTTTACAACGAACTACGACATGCTCCTGGAAGACCTCGTCGCGGAGTTCGGTGGGACCTCCAGCTACCCGCTGGGCCTTGTGAACGGCATTCCCGGCAGGACGACGGACCAAGCTGGATGGACCCCCGTTCTCTTCAATACTACCGCCCAAACCCACGGGGGATTTTACCTTTGGCGACTACACGGCTGTGTTTGTTGGTTCTATAATGAGGGACGATCAGAGGTCTGTTTCCAAAGAAAAGGTGCCGCCGAACAGGAGAAGGTGCGTCTTTGCACCATGTATCCTGGCAACGAAACGGAATATGTTGGAAATGATCCTTACGGCTTCGCCTTCCGGTCTTTTTACAGCCATCTTCAGGCCTGCGACCTCGTGATTTTCATAGGCTTCAGTTTTCGCGACGACGATGTTATGCACGTGCTTCTCAAAGTTCTTGAGGAGAGACAGGGACGTTTGAGGCTCCTCATTGTTGATCCGCTGTATTCACACTACGATGTCCGCGGCAATCTCAGAGGCGCAGCAAGCAGGACGACCATGCCGTTTCGTGTCCCAGAACCAACCGAAATGGATTCGCTGCAAATGCTGTTCGGTGAGAATGCAGAGTTGGACGAAGATATCCTGAAAGCGTGCAACAGCATCATCGCGAGAAAGGGGAAACATAATGACAAAACAACGAACGTCAGTGGCAGATCGAAAGCATCACAGATCGACCAAGCAGTTCGATACGAAGGGAGGCCAAAACTCCCAAGAGAGTAGCCCCGCCATCAGACAACCGACCTCCCCATCAGCTGGTAAGGAGGAGAGTTATTTCCGCGCCAGAGATCAACAGCATGGGGACGCGAAGGCGGCGGTCGCGAAATGTATCGTGAAGAACTACCTCAACGAGGGCGACTCGATATTGCTTGATGCTGGTTCGTCGCTGTACCCTATTGCGCAGATCATTGCACAGAAGGCGCAATCCGAGCCTGGCCGCACGCACTTCACGATTATGACGCATAACTACAAGGCCTTTGAGGAACTCGTAAAAGGTGTCCCCCGTGAGGCGAACTTGAACATCGTCCTGGCTGGCGGCCGCTACGATCAAGACCTGAATGCGCTTTTCGGCAATCAAACGGTGAATGCGTACAATGACTTCTTTCCACGTGTCGTTCTTATAGGAATCAGCGGCTTCGTGGCAGAGATTGGGCTGTTTTGTCATGGGAATACGGAGGAGCTTGCTGTCAAAGAGGCGATATTCGGAAAGCGTGCCCGGGATCGCATAATAGTCGCAGATCACACGAAGATTGGGCTTCTTGATGGATTCAAGTTCGGCGAATCGCAACATCTGTTGGCCAAAGTTGAGAGGTGTCTAGTTGTCACCGACCAACCCCCGGCTAACAGCCCGCTTCAAACCCGGGAGTTATTCATGAAACAGACGCAGACACTCAAGACACAGGGCGTCCAAGTTCGACTCGTTCAGGCTGACGAGGAATAGGCGTAATGCTCTCGACCGTGGACGCCGGTGACCTTTACGGTCTTCACGCGCATCCAATCCACGGGGAGGTTCCACGTTTTGTGTTCGTAGCCGCCCCGGCTGTAAGCGAGAAGGGTGGCCTCCTTCCCCCGGCTCAAACTGCAGACTCTCACCATTCCAAACCCGCGCGTTTACAAAGGTTCGAATAGCTCCAGATTTGAAAATGGCTTGGTGTGCCCCGGTTCGATGTCGCGCCCAGTCTGTGTCCGGTCACGACGATCCCAGCCCGGTCCCGCGTCAACGCCATATGGAAGAGTGGCATCGGCGCTGGCAGGGCAACTAAATCGCCTCGCTTTCCATTCTCCAGTTCCAGAAATGAAATCTTCCCCTCCAACCCGCAGAACAAGACCCGCCGGCGTATAGCGTCGTACGCGATGCCCGTCACCGATTTCTGCTGCAGCGACACACCCCTAAGCTCAATCATGGCCGCCTCGGCCGCGGCTGAAACTTTGACCGGCGCCGGCTGCATGCGACCGCACCCGAGCACCGCTTTCCACTCGAGCACGCGCGCTCCGCCGGTCGTCCCGCAGATGAGCAACTCACCGTCCGGGCTGAACTCGCACACCCGTATCGCCTCTTTGGGCAGGAAGTGCCTCTGCGATTGCCCTTCGTAGGCAGTCTGCTCCTGTTCCGACTGGTGCCGCTTAAGAACCTCGCGGAACTTCTCCATGGCCTGGCCGACCATCGAGTTCCGCACCGCCTCCGGGAGCAAGGAACTGTGCTCCTTGATCCACGCTCCTGCACGATGCGCATCTGCTCCACGTCGATCACAACGAGAACACCAAAATTATCCACCGCTGCCAGCAGTTGCCCGCCCGGATGCGGGACCAATGCTGCGAAATGCAGTTGCTCGTTTTCCAATACCGCGTCCTTTGATTCCGGCCGCAAGGCCAGGCGATGAATCTCCGTTTTGGGCGGGTAATGGTGAACGACCACAAACAGCCATTGCTCATCCGCGCTGAACGCCGTCCCTGCCACATTGCCCTTAAACTGTTTCTGAATCGTGACCTGTCCCCTATCCCAAAGATCAATGCGCGAGCTGCCGGGTGCGCTGGTGAGCTGCCACGCGCCGGTTGGGCTGAAACACAGCCGGTCCGTCAGCCCGATGGGCGGCAATGCCGCCTTTTCTCCGCGCCAGTCCGGTGGACCAAAACGGAGCCATTCCAGTTCGCCGGAACCGCCAAACGTGTGGTCAGGCCACGTAAGAAAAACCTCCGCTCTCGACGGGTTGACCGTCCAGAAGGGCGCTTTGAAAAAGTGTTTATTGCTGCTCTTCTTTCCAACCTCGCTCACGAGCAAAAGTCCGTCCTCTTGTAACTGTTTGTATTCCGCCCGTTCCTGCGCGGCTGCGGCCTTGGCTGCCGCCTTCTCCGATGTTAGATCCGGTACATGGAGGAATTGTTTCCACTGCCGGACTCCGTCCGTCTCGCCGTCCATCAGGTACTCGTACGCGCGGTCCGTATGCGGCAGTCCAAGGAACGCCGCAAACTGGTCCTGCCGTTCCACCTCGAACGTCAAACGCTCCGCCTTCAGCAACTTCTTCAGCTCCTCGATTTTGCCTGCGTCCGGCAGCAAATGCCGCAACGCTTCCACATTACCCCCGCTGGCCGGTGTCTTCTTCCCGCTGAAATAACCCGGGCACGAGTCATAGGCGTCAACCAGGTCCCCGGCTTCGTAGAGCCAATACGCGAAGATGTCATCGTCGTGTACCAGGCAATGGATCAGCGTTTTATCCGGTAGCGCTTTCGCGAGTTTTTTCGAAACCTTTGAATCCTGCCCATTTTTGTCGGGGAAAACCGTGACCCACCCGTCCAACGGCGGCGCGATCAAAAAGCGGCGTTTGCCGCCGGCCGCAAGCGTCTCTACCGCCGCCCGCACCGGCTCCCGGTCCTGCGTCCGAACATGAATCGTTCCGTAATGGCCGCCCATGAAAGTGTCAAACCGTACCCTGCCAAAGCCCGCTCATCAATCCCGCACTGAATATCGCGTGCCACAAGGCCGCGTCGCAATTGACACGGAAGGCACGCGGAGCGAAATAGTCATACTCTCGCGTGTTTTAAGAAGTCAGTGATTGGTGGGGCCGGCTCGCCGAGGCCGAATGCGGCGCTTTCGACACCTCGTCGCCCGAGGGGCAGAACTGGCCCACGTCTGCCGTAAGTTGACCGCCTGGCCCCGGTGCGCCCTCACCGCCGCTGCCAGAGGACGTTTGCGCTGTGGAGGCAAACGAATTTCTGTGTTAAATCTACGGTCTGACCCGTGCGATGACCGTGCGATGACCCGTGCGACGTGCGCTCGGAGCCTGTAATTAATTATGGGCCGCGACAGCATCTTTCGTACAGTTTGGGTCGGAAGAACTCATTTTCACTCTTCTTCGTTGAGGCTTTGCTCCTCTGTGAAAATAAGCCGTTCCGACCCGGCTCAGGCAGAGTCCCGCCGAGTTGCCCTCGAATTCACCCTTGCTCCTGGCACGTCTCCAACACCGGAAATATGGTGTTACGCGAGCGACCCCCCTTCAGGCTTGTGCTCAGGGTATTAATCGCGCTCGGGCAACCGAGTTCAGTATCGAGTTTCACACGGAACCCAAGGACGCGTTTTTGGAGGATCTGGTGGGACGAGCAGCGCGGAATACGACCAAGCTCGCGTCCTCATAGGTGCGGCGGATGGTGAATAAGCAGCAATCTCGAATAGACGTGAAACCTCATTCTCCACATAATGCCAAGGATGGGTCACCGAAATGAAAGCATTCCTGGAATACGCTGAACAGCTGGACGTTCTCCTCGACAAAGTCGAATGGGGCAACCGCTTTCATTTATGCGACCGCGACGGGGTAAATTCACTTAATGCAGGGGCGGCTGAAGTCTTGCATCAGCTTGGAGATGCCACAGCGATTCGGCGGTCAGGGGCCTACTTCACGGGCCAACAACTCGCCGATCTGGCTCTCTCCCCTCTCACCCGGCGACAGACGCTTCTGAAGCGCCCGATCTACGACCCGACATGCGGAGCAGGTGACTTGCTTCTGCGATGGGCAGGAGACTTGCCCATCTCAGCCGACTTGAGAGAGACAGTTGAACGCTGGGAACCCTTGCTCCGCGGCCATGACATTTTCCCAGAGTTTCTCGGCGTCGCAAAACGCCGCCTGGTTTTGAAAGCCATCGTGCGTGGAGCCTGTTTGGGCGGCGGACGGCCGCTCAAAATGGATCGACTTTTCCGACGTCTCCGCGAGGGCGACGCCCAGGCGGAGCGGCAGCATGATCAGCTCATGACGCTCGCGATGAATCCTCCGTTCAGCATGGTGCTAGCCGCGGACGGTTGTGAATGGGGCTCTGGCAAGGTGTCGCTCGCGGCGGTACTGTTTGAAACATGTTTGAAACGAGCGGCTGCGAAAACCCGCCTGGTCGCCATCCTTCCTGACGTCTTGCGTACGGGCAGTCGTTACGGACGATGGAGAAATGCAATTTCCCAGCGACTCCGCGTTGAGCGCGTCCAGCCTTATGGACGGTTTGATTCCCACGCTAACATAGACGTCTTCATCATCGAAGGCGTTGCAGGTGGCGGAGAGTCGGGTCCAATTAAATGGTGGACCAGTGATGCTGCGGCCAGCAGCGGCAAGGTCGGCGACCATTTCGCGGTCAGTGTCGGGGCGGTTGTTCCATACCGCGATCCCGACAAAGGACCGTGGGCGCCTTTTGCAACGTCTAAAACCATACCCGCATGGAAAACGGTCAAAGAGGTCGATGCGCACCGGAGGTTCGAAGGAACCAAGGTCCTGCCCCCATTCGTCACAGTCCGACGCACCTCTAGTCCGCGCGACGCAGAGCGGGCGATTGGCTCCGTCGTCAGTTCTGGAGAACCGGTTGCTGTTGAGAACCACCTCTTGGTGTTGAAACCTCGTGAAGGCGGCTTGAAGCGATGTGAAGCCATCCTGCAAAGTCTCAAAGACCCACGCACGAAAGCCTGGCTGGACGACCGGATCCGATGCCGTCATTTAACCGTGGGTGTTCTGCGTGAACTTCCAATTTGGGAGGACAGGCCATGAGCGCAGAGCGGCTTCGTTTTTCGACGGCCGTTCTCCGGTTGCTCGGAGAGGAATTAAACCCGAATCCCGACCAGGGCATTCTGGAATTAGTAAAGAATGCTTATGACGCAGACGCGTTGAGTTGTCACGTCTTTCTGGAGGAGGCCCATCTCCCAGGCGGAACGATCCGAGTTGTAGATGACGGCGACGGAATGCTTCCTGAACAGATTCGCGACGGATGGTTGGTTGTGGGGGAGTCAGAAAAATCAATTACTAAGCGGAGCCCCGGCGGACGGCTGTTTGTGGGGAGCAAGGGACTTGGCCGATTGGGTGCGCTGCGGCTCGGAAGAGGGGCTAGCCTAGTCACGCGACCCAAAGCGAAACCAAATATTGAGTATTGTCTTCAGATCGATTGGGACAAATTCGATCGTGCGCAGTTGGTTGAGCAGATTGAATTGGAGGTGACCGAGCGCAAACGCACGCGAGGAGCAGGCAAAGGCACTGAAATTGTTATTGAGCATGTCACGTTTGCCTGGCGCCCAGATGATGTTCGGCGACTCGCTCGCGCCATGGTTTTGTTGGCCGACCCATTCGGGGAGAAGATCGGCTTCCAGCCGACCCTGGAAACGAAGGAATTTGCCGAGGTCGTTCAGCGCGCCGGCAAGGGATACTTTTCGGATTGCGATTATCACGTGCGTGCCAAAGTGGACTCGGCTGGTCACGGAAGCGCCGAAGTGACGAATGCTGCGGGCCATGTCCTTTTTCATGTCCCCCATCGAAAACTTGCCGACGATGAGCAGCACTCACCTTACCGGACTCCGCCAGTGACTTTTGAGTTGTGGGAATTCGCCTTGGACGGAAAACGGTTCTCCACCCGCAATGTGGGGATCACTGAGTTGAGAAAATGGCTTGGAGAATTCGGTGGGGTTCACGTCTATCATCGGGGCATTCGGGCTGCGCCTTATGGGGATTCGGGCAACGACTGGCTTGATATGAACCTGCGGCGCGTTCGCAGTCCCGAAGTTCGACCGAGCACCAACAACTCCATCGGCCGGATATGCCTCGAAGATCCGAAGGGGTTGTTCCAGCAAAAAACCGATCGGCAAGGCTTTGTTGATAACGATGCCTACCGCGAGATGTGGCGGTTCGCGAGCGATGTTCTTGAGTGGATGGCCGATCAGCGGCTTAAACAACGAGAGCAGAGAAAACGAGCAGAGCGCATCGAGGCAGAGAAGAAAAAGACAGATGCCGAACGTAAGCTGCAGCAGGAATTACAGAAACTGCCCGACCCGGTCCGAAAGCCCATAGAGCAAGCTGTCGCAGCACAAAAAGCGGCTCACGAAGCAGAATTGGCCTGGTTGGTAGACGAAAGGCAGCTATATCACACTCTTGGCACTGTCGGTACAACCGCTGCCGCCTTTGCGCATCAGTCCAACCAACCTCTAAGCATCATACTTCGGGCTGCCTCGACGTTGGATTACCTGCTCGGGGATCCCAAGAAACCCTCCTTTCCGGAGATGAGCCGGGAAGCCGTGACGCAGGTCCGAGGTTCCGCGGGGGCCCTCCTTGCCTTTGGCGAAGTGACTTTGAAACTACTTCAGCACGAGAAGCGCCGCCGTGGCAAGCAGCCGCTTCACGATTTGATCCGTGAGATTATGGAATTGCTGCAACCATATCTTAGCCTTAGGCAGGTCAAGGTCGATTACGATCTGACCAATGAGCCGGCAATCGTGTGGGGTAGCCGGGCCTCTTACGAATCGATCTTTACGAACCTCATTAACAACAGCTTACGGGCTTTTGCGCGGCAAAGTACAACCGGGACGGATACGCCCGACAATCCGAACAGTATCCGCCGCATCTTGTTTCGAACTCGGCGCGCAGGGGCTCGACTTTTTGTAACGTTTGAGGACAACGGCCCGGGAATAATAGGCATTTCTGTGGAAGATATTTGGCTTCCTGGCAAGACGACAACAGAGGAAGGAACGGGGTTAGGGTTGACCATCGTCCGCGATGCTGTTGCCGACTTGGGCGGAACCATCTCCGCCGAGGCAACAGGAGCACTGGGCGGCGCGCAGTTCAATTTAGAGTTTCCTGCGAAGGATTGAGCTTTGTTGATATGCCCAAATCGCAAGCAACTATTCTGATTGTGGACGATGATCGCGAGAGCCGAAATAGTTACGAGTTGCTCGCGCGTGCGGCCGGATTCCAGGTGAAACCGGTCTTGGGTCCTGTGAGAGGTGTGCCGCAGTTACTGGAGGCTGCCAAAACCGCCAAAGCCCAGTTTGCTCTTTGTGATCATCGATTGAGCGAAGGCCATTATGCTCGATTTGATGGTGCAGAAGCTGTTGCGAGATTGAATCAAGCCCATTTGCCATCAGTTCTGACCACCCGTTACCAACGCAGCGATGTAGATACGTCAATTCGGCCGTGGCGGCGCTGGATTCCGCGCCTCGTAGCCAGTAGCGCGCTTTCTCCGTTTGTCCTTCAAGAGGCTTGTGAAGCGTGTCGAAGGGAAGTCGTGAATTACGTTGTTCCAATAGAGAGGCGCGGGTGTCGCGTTGTTCTGACAGTGAAAGACGTAGTGCCAAAGGCCAATGAGAAGGTTGTGAAGGTAGTAATCACCCAATGGAATCCACGCGAACAGGTCGGTTTTCCACTCTCGATGATGCCCCTAAGATTGCGTCAACACGTCGATATTGGTGAATTTCTACTGGCCACCGTGAATACGGCCGCTGAATCACCGGACGATTTGTTTTTCGAGGATTTTGAAATCCCCCACCCTGACGATGTTAAAGCTGTCCGCGCCCAATTTGGTGGTCGTTGATGTCGGCCATGGCAGTGCTGCTGTCCTCCGTGACAAGGATGGCATCGTTGTCTTTGATGCCGGCAAAGGACCAAGGTTGCTTGAATTCCTGCGTGAAAATGGAATTCGCGAAATCAAATCGCTGCTCCTCTCGCACGCTGACGAAGACCATATCGCGAACGCGTCCACATTGCTTCTCGCGGCGGACATTCGAATCGTCCGGGTATTCTTCAATAGCGACCCCACCAAGAATACTGACACACAGCAACAGTTGGCGCTGGCAATCCTCACAGCCCGCAGACACCGCAAGACTGAGGCACATTCGCAGTTGAATACTACCCTGACAGGCACGCTTGATTGCGGCGAGGTTCGAATCGAAGTGTTATATCCGCCTCCAGAGGCTATGTTGACCGGCGTGGGTGGGCGAGCTCTGAGCGGGAGGGTTAGCACCTCCAACTCATTAAGTGCCGCCATTCGGCTTTCCCACAAGGGCAAGCCTGTGGCCTTGCTCGGCGGCGATGTCGGGATGGAATGTCTCGACTTTTGGGCGGACGAGAAGATCAGCCCCCTCGCCCACGTACTCGTCTATCCACACCATGGTGGGGCGCCGGGAGCAGCCGACGCTGGCCGCTTTGCCGAGCGACTTTGTTCTCGGGTGAATCCGGGGTTGGTGGTCTTCTCCATTCACCGCACCCGCTTCGACCTGCCACGAGAAGACGTCGTCGCTGCGATCCTCAAAACTCTCCCCAAGGCTAAGCTGCTCTGCACCCAGCTTCCGGCACGGCTTTTGAAGGAAGTTCAGGAGAGTTCCCAAGGCCCCTGGTGCCTGCACCGTGTCAACGCGAAAGCCGCAAAATGGTGGCGAGATGGCCATATACGAATGGTACTTGAGGAAGGTGAGGTCAGGTTAGCCCCGTACACGGCTGCCCAAGCGTCAAGACGGTGGCGAGTGCAGAAGGCGGGGCCGCTTCGGAGCAAAACGCTCCGTCGCCGTTTGAGGTAAAACTCGTCTGTGCGATGAAAACATGCCCGGCGCAAAATCTTAGCGCATATTACAAAGCCGCGAAATGTATCATCGGGGCGCAAAAGCGATTTTCTTATAGGTCTGCCCTATTTGCGACGGAGGGCGTAGGCTATTGAAACAATCGAACCTTAACGCAGGCCGAGTCGTCATTCCGGCCGAGACGCTTGCTGGGGCGGCCATCTCACTCGGCATTGCCACGAAGGCCCGCGTAACTCATATGCATTACTCGGATTCTTTTGAACAAATTCGCCGCGATTTTGAGGCCATCGGGATACCCACAGATAACCCGGGGTTTTACGACCACTCGCAGTTCATGAATCAAGAACGCGTGAACGCCGATTTTCTGAACCACTATGCGAAATTTGTTCGGTCGCAAACATATGATCTGGAGTACCTGGCGAAAGCGCGTGCGGCAGTAATCGCAGCGGCCGAAGAACTTCACAATTTGCTGGTTAAGGATGGTCGTTTAGGTGCATGCATCGATTGCTCGATGGCATTTTCGCGGATGTTGGACAAAGAAGGAATATGGAATTATGCCGTGAAGGGTGCTGTCACTATAGAGTTTCCACCCGCGCTGCGCGCGAAGCGATTTACATTCTGGCCGATAGATGTCGACAGGGGCCGAGGCGGTGAATATGGCCATAAATGGGTATCTGCACCTCCATTCGATATCGTGGACGTCACAATCAAACAGCAGGAATACGGCGGTCCACACTTCTCAACCATCCCCGGAACAATACTTGAAGAAATTTTGAACCCAATAATTCCAGTCTCTTCCGAGATATGTTCTCCACCACTCATCCGGGACGCTCGCGAGCGAGGCATTCCAGATGAAGAGATCATGTACTTCTACAATCCACGTCTCCGTGACTTTTTTCGGGTGTTCCCGGCGAATCTCATAAGTCGTGGGGATCTCAGGCTAAGATACGTTCCATGCGCGATTGCCGCTTCAGATTGTCGGCTCGAAGAGATAACGTCACTCAAACTAAATGGCATATTCGCCAACGAGGTGTATGAATGTCACATTGCCCCCAAACTGCGGGCTTTGGGACGTTGATACGTGAGAGACTTCAAACAAAAGGGGGCACCGCATCGAGCGCCAAACCGCTGATGCACATCGGGCTGGCCTGGAGCCGCAGCTAGCCAAACCTCACTGCGGCGTGATCATCACCGCCTGCCCTGCGGCCAGCGCCAGGGCCAACACGCCCTCTTTGATCTCAGCGGTTCCCGCCGACGTAACGCTCTCGACAGCGACGTTAGTGAGCTTGACGGTCTTCACGCTCCTCCAATCCACGGGGAGGTTCCACGTTTTGCGTTCGTAGCCGCCGCGGCTGTAATCGAGAAGGGTGGACTCCTTCTTCCAAACCAGCGGGACGCAGCAGTCATTTCCCTGCAGAATGCGCTGCCAGTCGGCCGTCGGCGGTGGCTTATTGCCATTCGCCTCGCGCCAGGCATTGGCCCAGATTTCCGGGGCCGCCCGGGACCCTTTGGAGCGCCTATCGTTCATACCATCACGGCGTCGTTGTTCGGGCGGAGCCTTTGTTTTTACACAAAGGGAATCAGAACATACGCGCGGTCGTGCCGCCATCTACCACCACCACGCTGCCGGTGATGTAGCTACCGGCTTCGCTGGCCAGTAGCAGGGCGGCGGGCGCCAGTTCGCGCGGCTCACCCCAGCGCTTGACCGCGGAGCGCTCGCCGAACACCGCTTTCTGTTCCGCGGTCAAAATCTTCATGGGCATTTCCGTGGCAAAAGGTCCGGGAGCGAGGCAATTGACGGTGATGCCGTACGGTCCCAGCCGGAGAGCATTGGCTTTAACCATACCGAGCAGAGCCGCCTTGGACGCGGAGTAGGCGGGACGCTCCGGCGTGCTGCCGAAAGCCATCACGGAGGAGATATAAATCACTCGTCCCCAGCGCCGCTCCATCATGCCTGGAGCGAGGGAGCGCGTGAGAGCCATGCCGCTGTGGACATTCAACTCAAAGAGACGGTCCCAGTCCTCGTCGCGCACCTGGTCCACGGGTTGCGGAACGTTGTGCCCGGCATTGCTCACCAGGATATCGATCCGGCCCATGCGCTCGAGGGCCGCCTGCGCCAGGCGCACCGCTTCGGCCCGCACCGCCATGTCCGCCGTCAGGTATTCAATCCGCCGGCCGCTCTCGGCCGCAAGTTCCTGGGCGCTTGCCTCCAATTGCGATTTAGTGCGGCTACAGAGCAACACATCCGCGCCGGCCGCCGCAAAGATGCGCGCCATTTCTTTGCCCAGGCCGCGGCCACCGCCGGTCACCAGCGCGACCCGGCCGGCGAGGTCGAAAGGGGTATGCTGATATCGATTCATAGCTGGCTGTGATTTTAGGGTTCATGGTTCCGCTACAATCCCAATTCGTCCCGCGCGTAGGCAATACTCTTTTCGATGTTGCTTTGCTCCAAACTGAGTTGCTGCTCGGGTGATAAGCTGGACACCAGCGGCAAAGGCCGCCCTTTTTCCTTCGCCAGCCGCAGCATCGGCTCGGCCTCCGTGCGTGGCCGGTCCGGAAATGTGGCCCAATACGCCTCCGTCCGCACGGGCACCTTGATCGGATCGCGCGTAATCACCTCGAGGTTGAAATGAAGGTTCGGTTTGGCTTGGCGCAAGACCTGGACCATTTTCTTCAGCGGCAGGAAACCTTCACCCAGAGCTGCATCCACCAGCCAGAATCCTTCCTCGCATTCGTTGATCGCCTGGTCTTTGAAGTGAACCGTCAACGCCCACGGCGCAAATGCCCGAACCGTTTCCACCAAATCCTCGCACAAGGCGAAGTTGTTCAATACGTCCACGCACAACCCCACGTACTGGCTGCTGATCCGCTTCAGGACCTCGAGCTTCTCGCTAACCAAATGATCCTTGTGATTCTCGAGGGCCAGCCGCAAGTGGTGCCGGGCCGCAATCGGCTCCGCCAATTGGACCGACTTCAGCCCTTGGGCGCAGGCCGTTTCAAACGCCGCCCGCGTTTTGAATTCCTCGTAGCGTCGCCCGGATAGCATCGTTGTGCGGGCCACGCTCGCGCCGCTTTGAACGGCACAGACGACCTGCTTTTCAAACCGGGCCAGCTCGGTCTCGTCCTTGGGCAGGCTGACAATCGCTTCGACGCGCACCCCCAACCGCTCGGCCTGGCGGCGAAACTTTGCGCAATCATCCGCCGACCGCTCCCCAAAAGGAAACTGCACTCCCCCGGCCCCCACTCGATGGCAGGCCTCGAGGTAACCCAAGGGCTCGTTGTAATCCAGGCCCGTCCCCGCCCCTTTGCTCGCCTTCTGGTGAAGGAGAAACGTGTAGGTGACAATCCCCATGTCCGACCGCCTCGAGGCGCCCGCCGCGGCGCGGGACGACACGCCTATCGGTGCCACCGCGGCGACCGCGGCTCGGACCAGAAATTTACGGCGGGTCAGCATTCGGATTTATTTATGCGGGCATGTAGAGATTCCGCTCCGTTTGTCTTCTCTGGGTTCATCGCGCCTCTGCGGTTGAATTGGATTCTTGCGGCTTACGCCACCCGCAACGCCTTGAGCTCCGCGTCCCATGGCGTGCGGTACGGCCGCGTCAGCATGTCGTTTGCCTCCCGGTCCCCTGCCACCTCCTCCTTCCCGGCGTCCCACACCAGCTTTCGCCCGAGTCGGAGCGAGAGGTTGGACAGATGGCAGGCCGTCACCACCTGGTGCCCGCTCTCCAGGTCGGACACCGGCTGACCGCGCGATTTGACGCAGTCCAGGAAATTGCGCGCGTGACGCGAGTAGTCCTTGATCGCATCGCCGCTGTCGTCCTTTGCCGCCTCGGTCCAAAACTTCCCTGTTTCCTCGGGTTCCAGTTGTGGACCACCGACCGGATGTCCTTTCACCCCGAGGATGCCGGCCACCACGTTATTCTGGTTCACCTTGGCATCGGGGTTCAGCTCGAATCCGCGTCGCGAAATCGGCAGGTAACCATAGGTGCCGTACAAGGTCAACCCGCCCATGCCCAGGCCGCTCCGACCGGCGCTCGCCTCTCGGTACTGGCAGGTGACAGTGAATCCCGGATACTCCATGATCACATCCTGCGTATCGGGAACCTCGCAGTTGTCTTTGAGGAACCAGCGTCCGCCCAGGCTGTAAACGGATTTCGGCGCCCGCACCCCAAGCATCCAGTGGACCAGGTCCAGCGAGTGCTGCCCCAGGTTGGTCGCCTGCCCGCCCGAGTAGTCCCAGAACCAGCGGAAGTGATAAATGGAACGGTTCGGGTTATAAGGGCGCCTGGGCGCCGGGCCCAGCCACATGTCGTAGTCCAAATCCAGCGGCGGCGTTCCATCGGGGGGATTGCCAAAGCCCGGCATCACGTTGCGGGAGTTGTTATTGGAGGCCGATACGATCTGCCCAAGGCGGCCTTGCCGGATCAGTTCGCGCGCCTTCTGAAATGCCGGGCCGGAGCGATTCTGCGTTCCGACCTGGATCACGCGCTTCGTGCGTTTGCCCACCTCCAGCATCCAGCGGCCCTCCCGCACAAAGAGCGTGAGCGGCTTCTCCACATACACATCTTTGCCGGCGTCGCACGCCAGCATGGTCATGAGCGCGTGCCAATGATCCGGCGTGGCGACATAGACCGCATCCACATTCTTGTCCGCTATCAGCTTGCGGAAATCGCGATACTTCGCCGGATGGCTGCCCGCCATCTCCGCGCCTTGCTCCAGGCGCCCTTGGTGCGCGTCACTGATGGCCGTTATCTGCACATCCGGTTGGGCCTTGAGGGCGGCCAGGTGGAACCGGCCAATCAGGCCGAACCCAACCAAGCCCACGTTAATGCGCTCGTTGGCCCCGAAGACCCGGCTGGCCGACAAGGCCGTGACCCCTAGCGTTGTGGTGGTGACAAATTGGCGACGACTCATGCTGCTTACAGCGGGGGTGACTTCGCTTTTCATACTTCTGCGCGGTTCACTTTCGTATGGCAGAACGCTCATACGTTGTCACACGCCGCCAAATGTCGTCAAGGTTTCTCCTTCCGCCTAGACGCGTCAATCACGGCACATGAGTCAAAACGCTTTGCCAAACACCCGGCGCTCGGCTATCCTCATGCGTCTCCACCATTTCTGGTTCGTTGGCCGTGAATCTCTAATTCTGGCGACACCGGTTCCCACTCCGTGAACCACGGCCCGGTGAACTATGAAAAACAACCTGTTTGCGCTGTCGGCGCTGGCGCTCCTTTCCGCCCTCAGCCCTCAACCCTCCACTCTCTTCGCCCAGGGCACGGCCTTCACCTATCAGGGCCGGCTCAACGACGGAGCCAATCCCGCCAACGGAAATTATGACCTGCGCTTCGCACTCTTTGATGCACTCGCCCTCGGTAATCAAGTTGGCTCGCCGCTCACCAACGCCGCCACTGCCGTAAGCAACGGCTTGTTCACCGTCGGGCTCGATTTTGGTGGCGGCGTTTTCCCCGGCGCGGACCGCTGGCTGGACATCAGCGTGCGCACCAACAACGCCGGCGCGTTCGCCCCATTGAGTCCACGGCAGAAACTGACCGCCACGCCCTACGCCATCACAGCAGGCAATGTGACGGCCGGCGGCGGGGGACTCACCAACGTGAATGCCGTCACCCTGGGCGGACTGGCCGCCAGCCAGTTCTGGAAGCTCAGCGGCAACAGCGGCACCACCCCGGGAGTCAATTTCCTCGGCACCAGCGACGCGCAAGCGCTCGAACTCAAAGTGAACGGCGTGCGCGCTCTGCGGTTGGAGCCGACGCTCGATGACGGCTCGCATTCAAGCATCGTCAACGTGGTTGGGGGTTCGCCCGTGAATTTTGTGGGGGTTGGCGTTTATGGCGCGACCATCGCGGGCGGCGGCGCGGCCAACTACTTCGGCCTTGCCACCAACGGGGTGCTTGCGGATTTTGGCTCCATCGGCGGAGGCTACGTGAACACGATCCAGGCCAATGCCATCGCCTCGACTATCGGCGGAGGCTACGACAACACGATCGCGACCCTGGCCTATGATTCGACCATCGGCGGGGGCGGGCAAAATACGCTCCAGCCCGATGCCTTTGACTCCACGATTGGCGGGGGCCATTTTAACACGAGTTTTGCGACCGAAACCACCATCGGCGGGGGCTATTTCAACACGATTCGGCCCTCCGCGCACTATTCGAGCATCAGCGGCGGCGCCTACCATACGATCCAGGACAGCGCCCAGTTCGCCACCATTCCGGGAGGTGACAATGATTCAGTGGCCGGGTCGTATGGTTTTGCCGCCGGTCGCCGCGCCCAGGCCAATCACCAGGGCGCCTTTGTCTGGGGTGATTCGACCGACGCGGACATTGCTTCCACCGGCAACGATCAATTTGTGGTGCGGGCCTCGGGTGGGTTTTATCATTACGGGACCGGTGGCGCGCAACTGCTTTCGGTTGATCCGGCGGGAAGGCTGACGACGCTCGGTTACATTGCCGCGGCGAGCAATTCAAACCTCGAGTTCATAGTCAATGGGCAGCGCGCGCTGGGGTTGGAAACAACGGTCACAGACACCCATCACTCCAACATCGTGAACGTAATCGCCGGTTCGCCTGTGAATTATGTGGCGGCGGGCGTTTATGGGGCAACCATCGCCGGCGGAGGCGCTTTGAACTATCTTGGCGGTGCGGATACCAACAGCGTCTCGGCCGACTTTGGCACTATTGGCGGGGGCTATGGTGGCATGATCCAACCCGGCGCCAGAGCATCGAACATCGGCGGGGGGTGGGGGAACTGGATCCAGACGAACGCCGAAGGTTCGACCATTGGCGGGGGCTTCTTTAACACGATCCAGAGCGAAGCAGTAAATTCGGTCATCGGCGGCGGGCAGGATAACACTATCCAGCCCACTGCAGTTGCTTCGGTGATCGGCGGAGGAGGGAACAACCAGATTTTCGGCTCGGCCAGCGGTTCGACAATCGGTGGCGGCGCTTTTAACACGATTTATGGCTCCGAGGCGGTCGTGCCGGGTGGCAACCAGAATGTGGCGTCGGGCGATCACAGTTTCGCCGCCGGTCACCGTGCCCACGCTAACGACATTGGGGCCTTCGTCTGGGGGGATTCCACGGAGTCAGACATCACTTCGACCGGCCGGGACCAGTTCGTTATTCGCGCTCAAGGTGGAGCGCGGTTGGATGGTCCGTCGAAGACCAGCCTCTACTTTGGCAACCAGGTCCGGCAAATGATCAACCTGTGGGGCACGAACTACGGCATTGGCGTCCAGGCTTACACGACCTACTTTCGCTGTGACGGTTCCGCTCCCTACCAGGACGGGTTTATCTGGTATCAAGGAGGCTCACACAGCGACGCCCAGGCAGACCCTGGCCCTGGGGGCGTCACGATGATGCAACTACTTAATGGTGGGCTGTCCGTCAACGGGACTTTCGTTAGTACCAGCGACCGCAACGTCAAGTCCGGCTTCGAGGCGGTGGACCCCAAGACGATTCTGGAAAAGGTCGTGGCTCTCCCGATCACGCGCTGGCACTACACCAACGATGTGGCCACTCCGCACCTCGGCCCCGTGGCGCAGGATTTCCACGGCTCTTTCGCCGTCGGCGCGGATGATAAGCACATCGCCACCGTGGATGAAAGCGGTGTGGCGCTGGCGGCCATCCAGGGGCTGAATCAAAAACTAAACGAAAAGGACGCGGAGATTGAAACGTTGAAGGAAAAGGCCGCACGGGTGGATTCACTTGAAAAGCGTCTAGCTCAACTGGAACTGGTGGTGCAATCGCTCGCCGAAAGGTAATGATGGGCATATGCCGGCTCCCTCATCAGCAACACCACGACCAATTCCCCGCCATTCATCCCTCATCCCCCATCCTTACACAATTCCTGGACTATCGACCTTGGACTGGGGACTCTCGACCGTGGACCTTGATCTTTATCGGGCCGCCCTGTAGCTGCAGCCAGCCCAAGCCTCATTGGGGCGTGATCACCACCGCCTGTCCGGCGGCAAGCGCCAGTGCCAGCACGCCCTCCTTGATCTCCGCGGTTCCCGCCGGCGTAACGCTCTCGACAGCGACGTTAGTGAGCTTGACGGTCTTCACGTTCCCCCAATCCACCGGGAGGTTCCACGTCAGACCAAAGGTTGATCCGGCAAAACGGCTCAACGCGGAGGATACGAGCGTCCGATTCCGCTCGGGCGTCAGAGTCGCCGGACGTGTTTTCTGTTTTCCGTCCGGGCTCGTTCTGATAAGTTACGGTACGATGGATTTGCAGATCGCACTGGAACGTCGCGCTCGAGTTGAGGAGTTCCGGCGAAAGCATCGAATCGGGTTGCTTGCGCTGCTCTTCAGCGACATTGTTGGCTCTACCCAACTTAAGCAGCGCTGGGGCGAGGACCACATGACTGTGTCCTTTGACGGTGAGACCGTTTGGACTGGCGATCCCACTAAAGACGAGGACCTCCGCAAGTTTGTCAGCGTTTCGTAACTTCGAAACCTACAATTTTGTGTTTTGGAATTGTGGCAGACGACGCGAGCGTCAGACCCCAAACCGGAGCGGCATGAAGCCAATGAACCTCCGGCTCGAGAACCATTCAGACCTTCGGAACGGCGAAAGAAAGCGGCAGGGGAGAGCCGCACTCCAAAACGCAAGCGCCATGGCGCTGAAGCCCGTCCTGAGGCCGCCAGGTTTTGGAGTGCGGCTGTCCCCTTGTCCCCTGCCGCTTTATCCGCTCGTCGTTCACACTTATTAAGGGACTTGGGGCGACGTACATGAGCCCCTACGACCTCACCGGAATGGAATCTGCCCTTGGAGATCAGATTGATGGTGAAATAGACGAGCGAACCGGCTGTTTCAGCGGTACATAGGCGTGAGCTTGCCCGAGCGGCCCACAATGCCTGCGTCAACCAGGCTCTGGCGCAACTCCGCCCGACTCATCCGCTTGACGCGGCGCACAGCGCGGCTGAGAGCGACCTCAAGGCGCACCTGTTTAGCAGGTGCCTTTGAAGTGCTCGGTTTGCTTCCGTTGCGATTCACAACAAGATATTCTCTCCAGTTCAACCCGGCGTCAAGACCGCGGTCGGAAATAGCCGAGGATCGAGGCGGAGTCCCTTACGGCTATTTGAATATGCGACTTGGCCTTAATCGCTGAGCCTTTGAAAGCCGGCTTCCCTTCCTGGAAAACACCGCGAACGGTCTGAAACCGGACTCCTTGTTCAGCCTCCGCGAAAGGAATCGCCCAGTTGGTCACGGCGCAGTCCCGCTTTCGCAAAACCAACCCCCTTCCTCCATCGGGCAGGCCTTCGTTCTCAGGGACAGTCAAACCGCGGGCTTGCATGGCGGCGAGGAACTTTGGGTAAAGCTGCCCCAAATAATTCGTGAAGCGTACGTCCAACAGATCGAAGCAGGTGCTTAAGTGGATGATGGCTCCTAAAACAGCAGGCTGGCGAATACGATTCGGACGGCGTTCCGAAATCTCCTTGGCCCAGTCCAGAGCACGGTCAGGGCCGTATTCCCAGAAATAGATGCTGCTCCCGAGCCAATCGTAATCATTCTGACTGGGAGTCAGTCTCGCTTGGCCCAACAGCACAGCTTCGACCGTGCGTCGGTCACAACCATGATAAGCGATGATGGTCCGCTGGTAGTCAAACCATGCCATTTCATAATCCTGCCAGGGTAGAGAAAGGACCGCAACGGATTTTCAGGGCCGTCCAGGAAGAAGTCCTATGTAGCCCCGAGAGGCGGTCACGAGAAGGATCAAACAGTAGAGCAGCCCCGCAGTAAGCGCCGAACCGCTGATCTATATCGGGCCGATCTGGAGCTGCAGCCTAACTTCACTGCGCCGTGATCATCACCGCCTGTCCGGCGGCCAGCGCCAGTGTTAGCACTCCCTCTTTGATCTCGGCGGTTCCCGCCGGCGTAACGCTTTGGACCGTGACGTTAGTAAGATTGACGGTCTTCACGTTCCTCCAATCCACGGGGAGGTTCCACGTTTTGCGTTCGTAGCCGCCGCGGCTGTAAGCGAGAAGGGTCGGCTCCTTCTTCCAGACCAGCGGGACGCAACAGTCATTTCCCTGGAGAATGCGCTGCCAGTCCTCCGCTGGCGGCGGCTTATTGCCGTTCGCCTCGCGCCAGGCATTGGCCCAGATTTCCGGGGCCGCCTTGAGGCAGAACTGCTCCAGCAATCGCGGCAGGCTCTTCGGATCAGTTCCGATCTCAGGTTCGGCATGCATGGGGGACCCGCAGTAAAGACTGGGCGGGATGTCCGGCGCCGGCGGTTCGTAGAGCCAGGCCATCGGCTGCAAACCGACAAACCCGTCGAGACGCGCGCCGGTGCTGTGTTCGGAGGTGACATCCAGCCCGCAATCGCGGAAGTAGCGCAAGGTCTTGCGCTGCGCGGCGCACTCCCGTTCCGGCCCGTAGCCCAGGAACGGGCTGATGCCTTTAAATCCTTCATACTGCGACTCCGGCGGGAGCGGTGGGTAAGTGTGAAAGGCGTCGACGTGAATCGTGTGCGCCTCTTTGAGTTCCGGCAGCATCTTGAGCAGCCCGTCTATCCGCCGCTTGGCACAGCCGGTTTCCCACTCCCGCGCGTAACTCAATGGGTAGGACTGCAGGCCGTTCCACACAATGCCCTTGAGCGGCGCGCCCTTCTTGTCCTTGGCGATGATGTCCTTCTCCAGGTATTCCTGCCACAACGGGCTGTCCGCGTAGGCATCCAGGGCGTTGATGTGCAGGCTAACGGTGGTGTGGTGCTTTCGGCCTTCGCGCATCAGCCACTTCAGACTGTCCAGCGCGGTGGCGTCTTGCGCTCGCTTCAAGCGATAATTGACTTCGCCCCAGGCGGGATACTTGGAGTCATGCCCGTTGTATTGCCAGCCCACCAAATAGACAATCTTTGGCGCGCCGCACGTGATCCGCTCGAGCCGTTGGATGACTTCCAGTGCCTGCTCGAAAGTCAGGCGAACCCGGCACCCCCTGCCTTCGTCCGTTCTCTCGGCGAGGAAGATCTTCATCACCAGGCTCTGGTCATATTTGTGAAACCAGGGCCGCTCGGGCCGGCCAGTTTTGCGCCAGTCGTAGTAGTCCCCGGAGGGCTGATAATTCGCCGGCCACGAAGCGGAGTCATCGGAGGCCGCCCGCGCCGTGTGAGGCTGCGCCCACAGGACGACAACCACCACCAGCTTAATCAGTGAGCGTCCGGGCTTCCGCCCGGGGCCTCGGCCCTGGAATGGCTGCATGGAATTCCGCATACGTCCGAGACTGAACACATTTGACAACGCTTGGTCCAGCACCATGATCGTTATGGAACCAACGAGTTTGCCGACGCAGATTAAACCGCATCGAGAAATGACCGACGCCGACCGCAACTGGCGTCGGTTCGTTCTCTTTCGCGTTCTGTTCAATTCGCGGTTTTATTATCCGGTCCTTGCCGTTCTGTTCCTTGACCTGGGGGTCTCAGCGACAGAATACACGCTGCTTAATTTTGCCTGGGCGCTCGCGATTGTTTTTACGGATTTACCCGCCGGGGCTTTGGCTGACCGAATCGGTCGCAAGCCCCTCGTGGTCGCAGCCGCCGTTTTCATGGTGATGGAGATGATTTTGCTTGGTGTCGCTCCGCTTCACGGCGGCATCGTTCTTCTCCTTTGCTGTCTGGCCAATCGCATTCTGAGCGGCATTGCCGAGGGTATGGCCAGTGGCGCGGACGAAGCGCTTGTCTTCGACTCGCTCGCGGAACGGGACAGGTCCGGCGAGTGGCCCGAAGTTCTGGATCAAGTCATGCGCTGGCAAGGCGTGGGCCTGGTCATCGCCATGCTGGTCGGTGGAGCAATTTATGACCCCGTATTTGTCACGCGTCTTTGCTCAGCCTTTGGATGGAGTCACTCGTTTGCCCAAGGCACAACTCTTCGCTTTCCCATCTATCTCAATCTAATTACCGCTCTCCTGACCCTCGCCGTTGTGCTCGGCCTGCGAGAACCCAAGGTGCGCGCTACCCATGCCGCTACTGAGACCAAAGACGCGGCTGGGCCGGAAACCACCGCCTGGCGCCTTGTCACCACCGCTGGAACCTGGATCGTGAAAACCCCGCTGGCTCTCTTTGTGATCACGGCTGGTGTCATGCTCGATAGCGTCGTCCGGCTTTTCCTGACCTTTTCCAGCTCTTACTTCCGCCTCATCGAGATTCCGGAAGCGACCTTCGGCGTCATCGGCGCAACGATGGGAGGGCTCGGCCTGGCCGTTTCTCCTCTGGCCCGGCGAATGGTGGCGAAAAATTCGGTGCTGCGAAATTACGGCTTGCTTGCCTTGACCGTCCTGGCCGGGTTGCTCGGTGTGAGCTGCCGATGGCATTACTGGGGCGTAATCTTTATCGTGCCGTTGGCCGGAGCCATGATGGCGCTCGGCTATATCGTCTCCTACTACCTCAATGCGGTTGTTGCTTCGAGCCATCGCGCCACTGTGCTTTCCTTCAAGGGCGTCGCCTTCAACCTTGGCTACGGGTTTATCAGCCTCATCTTTGCCCTCGTGCTTAAAGCCGTCAGGGACGGCGGCAGCACCGGCGATGCGTTGGAACGCGGTCTCCTATTCCTGCCACTCTGGGTTGTTTGCAGCTCCTTCATTTGTGGATTTATCTTTTGGCGACAGCAAAAAGTTCTGCGCCTGCGACTATGAATTAATAGCCAAACCTTCTTGACCCCGCGATGTATCGTGCCCCCAATCAGCGCTATCTGCGGGCCTCCTCTTGCGCAGGTGACCCCTGGTAGCCTGCCCCCTCGCCGCCATCTCGGAGCTTTGACTCTCATCTGAGGTGGCGGCGGGACGGAGCGCGGACTTGCCGTCACCGACCGATTACGGTGGTTGAACGCATTTTCTGGTCTAATTGTCCATCGGACAGTAAGATTTCAAAATCAATGAATACTGGAATTACTGCCATAAACGAGGCTGTGCAGGAAGCGGGGGCGTTCGTCCGCCCGCTATTTAACGAACTGGGCAAAATCATTGTCGGCCAGGCTTATTTGGTCGAGCGGCTGGCGGTCGGCCTGCTCGCCAACGGCCACGTGTTGCTCGAAGGCGTCCCCGGCCTGGCCAAGACGCTCTCGGTCAAATCCCTGGCCAAATGCCTGAGGGTGCGATTCTCGCGCCTGCAATTCACCCCGGACATGCTGCCGGCCGACGTGATCGGCACCCAAATCTACAATCCCCAGTCGGGCGCCTTTACCACCCGCAAAGGACCCATCTTCGCCAACCTGGTGCTGGCCGATGAAATCAACCGCGCGCCCGCCAAAGTGCAAAGCGCGCTCCTGGAAGCCATGCAGGAAAAGCAGGTCACTATTGGCGAACAGACCTTCAAACTCGAGGAACCGTTCCTTGTCCTCGCCACCCAAAATCCCATCGAACAGGAAGGCACGTATCCACTGCCGGAGGCGCAGGTCGATCGCTTCATGCTCAAACTCAAAATCGGCTACCCTTCCCGCGCCGAAGAACGGCAAATTCTCGACCTGATGGCGCGCACTTCCGGCACACCGGAAGCCCAGGCCGTGGTCGAGCCCCAGCAGATTCTGAAGGCGCGCGAGGTGATCAATGACATTTACGTGGATGATAAGGTAAAAGATTACATCGTCGATCTGGTCTGCGCGACGCGCGAACCGGAGGCGTACAAAATCCAGGTGAAGGAATTCATCCAACTGGGCGCCTCGCCGCGAGCCACCATCTCGCTGACGTTGGCGGCAAAAGCCTACGCGTTCCTCCGCGGGCGCGGCTACGTCACTCCCCAGGACGTCAAGAGCATCGGTATGGACGTGCTCCGCCACCGCGTCGCCATCACCTACGAAGCCGAGGCGGAAGAAAAAACCAGCGAGACGGTCATTCAGAAGATTTTTGATGAATTGCCCGTGCCGTGATGCTAGGAACCGAGAAACATGATCTCATGCAAGCCGGCTTTTTCGATTCCCCACTCTGCACTCTGCACTCTGCACTCGAATGATTCCTCGGGAGATACTCAAAAAGATTCGCCAAATTGAGCTGCGCACCAACCGGCTGGTGAGCGAGACGCTGGCGGGCCAGTACCACAGCGTTTTCAAAGGCCAGGGGATGAATTTCGAGGAGGTGCGCGAATACCAGCCCGGCGACGAAGTGCGTTCGATCGACTGGAACGTCACGGCGCGGATGAACCATCCCTTCGTCAAGAAATTCGTCGAAGAGCGCGAATTGACCCTGATGCTGGTGGTCGATGTGAGCGGGTCGGGCATCTTCGGCTCGCACGCGCAATCCAAGCGCGAGTTGGCCGCCGAAATTGCGTCCGTGCTGGCGTTCTCCGCCATTCGCAACAACGACAAAGTCGGCCTGATTCTGTTCAGCGATGAAGTCGAGAAATTCATTCCGCCCCGCAAAGGCCGAAAACACGTGCTGCGCGTCATTCGCGAAGTGCTGTTTTTCCAGCCGCAACGCCAGGGGACAGATTTAAATGGCGCGTTGGAGTTTCTCCTGCGCGTGACGCCGCACCGGGCCATTGCGGCGATTATCTCGGATTTCATCGGGTCGCCGGCCGTCAAAGGGGACGGGCGCAGCAGCCGGTTGCGGCCCCAGATGATGCTGCTGGAATCCCTCGCCCAGGCTTCGCATTCGATGCTGCGCCACGCCAACCGTCGCCATGATGTCGTCGCCGTTCAAATTGCCGATCCGTATGAACAGGAGCTCCCTGCGCTCGGCCGGTTAGTGCTCCAGGACGCCGAGACCGGAGAGATCGTGGAAATCAATACCGGGGACCAGCGCAAACGAGCCGCCTTCGCCGAACGCCAGGCGCGCGCCCGGACCGAGCTGGCCCGGCTATTTCGCTCCGCCGGCATTGACGCGATTCAGTTGCGCACGGACCAGCCTTATGCCGCCGAACTGGGCCGCTTCTTCGAAACCCGGGAGAAAAGGAGGCTCCGTGGGTAGTCTAAAGTCCACAGTCCACGGTCCACAGTCCACGGTCCATGGTGCACTAATTGCTGATCTCCCCTCAGGTTTCACGTTTCACGTTTTACGTTTTACGTTTTGCGCCCCACGTTTTACGCCCCACGGATGAGCGCCACGAACCTCAACTTCCAGTCTGCCGGCGTCACCAACGCTCTGCGCGACATCAAGCCGCCGGTGGAAATTCCCAGCGGCTGGGCCTGGGCCGCCTGGGCGGTGGGCGCGCTGGCCCTGGCGGCGCTGTTGTATTGGGCCTGGAAGTATTGGCAGCGGCAGCGCGCCCTCGTTCCTGCGGTTCCGATTATTCCTCCGCACGTGCGCGCCAAACAAAAACTCGAGGAGGCTCTCGCCTTGCTCGGCGATCCCAAGGCTTTCTGCATCGCGGTTTCGGACACTATCCGCTGGTACCTCGAGGAACGCTTCAACTTCCACGCCCCCGAACGCACGACGGAAGAGTTCCTCTACGAACTCCAGGAAACGGACCTCCTCATGCCGGACCAAAAGGAAAGCCTGGGCGAATTCCTCAAACGCTGCGATCTGGTTAAGTTTGCCAAGTACGAGCCCCGCGAGCCCGAGCTACGCGAGCTGCATAGCGCCGCGCTGAGGTTGGTCGAGGAAACGGAACCCATCGACCAGCCGCCGGGGGATGCTCCTGGCGGGGGGTCGCAGGGGGTTGGAACAAACCCGAGCGAACCCCTGCCGCTCCCGGATACCCAGCAGCCGGAACTCCGGAATTCACGAACTAGTTTCGCACTATCCAGTATCGGCTACGCATGACCTTCGCCCATCCATATTTTCTGCTGCTGCTGCTGCTGCTGCCGCTGTTGGCCTGGCTGAAAGGCAAGCGGGGAGAGCCGCCGGCATTTGTCTATTCTTCGGTGCAGTTAGTCCGGGGGATTCTCAACCTGTCGCGGACGAAATCGGGCGGTTTTCTGGCCGCACTCAGGTGGCTGGCACTGGGTCTGTTCATTTTCGCCCTGGCTCAACCGCGCCTCACCAAAAGCGAAACCAAAGTCACCGCCAGCGGCGTCGATATCGTGGTCGCCCTCGACATGTCCGGCAGCATGATCTCCGAGGACTTCGAGCTGCGCGGCCAGCGGGTCAACCGTTTTAACATGGCGCGAGCGGTCTTGAAAAAATTCATCGAGAAACGCCCCAACGACCGCATCGGGCTCGTCGTGTTCGCCTCGCAGGCTTTTATCAGCACGCCCTTGACGCTCGACCACGAATTTCTGATGCAGAATCTCGACCGGCTGCAGATCGGCGACATTGACGAGAACCGCACCGCGATTGGCTCGGCCCTCAGCACGGCGGTCAACCGCTTGCGGGAAATAAAATCCAAAAGCAAGATTGCCATCCTGATGACCGACGGGCAGAACAACTCCGGCAAAATCGCGCCCCTCACCGCGGCCGAGGCGGCGCAGGCCCTGGGCGTCAAAGTCTATACCATTGGGGTCGGCAAAAAGGGCATGGCGCCGATGCCCATGTTTTTCGGCGGGCGCAGGGTTGGCGAACGGATGGAGCCGGTGGATATTGACGAAGAGACGCTCCAAAAGATCGCCGATAGCACCGGTGGTAAATATTATCGGGCGGACAACACGGAAAGGTTCCAGGCGATTTATGCGGAAATCGACAAACTGGAAAAGACCGAAAAAGAAATAAGCAAATACGCGCGACACCGCGAGCTGTTCGCCTGGCTCATTTCCCCGGGCCTCGGCCTGGTGTTATTGGAAGTGCTGTTGCGCCATACGGCGTGGAGAAGGCTGCCATGATAGTCCAAAGTCCAAAGTCCAAAGTCCAAAGTCCAGAGCTGGCGGTCCGTAGTCAGTGCTCCGAGGGAAACCGCTGGCGGGCGCTAAGCGGTGGACGGTGGATTGTAGTCCTTGGACCTTGGACTTTGTAATTAGCGTATGTCGTTCGCCCACCCCCAACTTCTCTGGCTGTTGCTGGTCTTTCCGCCGGCGCTGGTGGTCTTTTTCTGGTGGTCGTGGCGCCAGCACCAGGCGCTCATGACACAATTCATCCAGGCGCGTCTGCTGCCCGGTCTGCTGTCCGGCCTTTCGCCCGCGCGCAACAAAATTCGATTTGGGGGCATCGCCCTGGCGGTGACCTGCCTGATTCTGGCACTGGCGCGGCCGCAATCGCACTATGGCTATGAATTGGTGAAGCAGACCGGCGTGGACATCGTCGTCGCCATTGACACCTCCAAGAGCATGTTGGCCGAAGACATCGCGCCCAACCGGCTGGCACGCGCGAAGCTGGCCGCCCTGGACCTGATGCAGCAGGCCAAATCCGACCGCCTCGGCCTGGTCGCCTTTGCCGGCGGCGCGTATCTCCAGTGCCCACTGACCATTGACGACGCCGCCTTCCGCCAAAGCGTCGAGACGCTGGACGTGAACACAATTCCGCAGGGTGGCACGGCCATCGCCGAGGCGATCAACATCGCCTTGACGGCGTTCAAAGAGGGAGACAATCACAAGGTGCTGGTGCTGATGACTGATGGCGAGGACCACGATTCAGGCGCCGCCGAAGCGGCAAAGAAAGCCGCCGACGCCGGCATGCGCATTTACACCATTGGGATCGGCACTGCCGAAGGCGAACTGTTGCGCCTCAAGGACCCGAAGGGAAACACCGATTACGTCCGCGACGAACAGGGCAATGTCGTGAAGTCGCACTTGAATGAGGACCTGTTGCGGGAAATCGCGACCGAGACCGGCGGGTTTTACCTTCCCTTGCGGGGCGCTAAAACGATTGATACGCTTTACCAGCACGACCAGGGGCTGGCAAAGCTTCCGAAATCCGAGCACGAAGAGAAGCTCGTCAAACAATACCACGAACGCTATCATTGGCCGCTGGCGGCGGCGATTGTGCTGCTGGTTGCGGAGATGCTCTTCCCGGAGCGCAGACGCGAACTGAAAACCGTGCCGGCAGCGTCAGCTCGCCTGCCGAAACCCCTGGCCGCTGCTTCGCCATGAAAATAATTAAGCGCATCACCACCCTGCTCTCGTCGGTTGCGATTTTGTTGCTCTGCTTGGGTTCGGCGAGTGCTTCGCCCTCAAGCGCTCTGCGCCAGTACAAAGATGGCAAATTCGAGCAGGCCCTCAAAGAGTACGAGCAATTGCTCGAAAAGAAGGCCGATGACCCGCGTCTCCACTTCAACGCCGGCGCCGCCGCTTACCGGGATGGCCAATTCAACGAGGCCGTCAAGCAGTTCGACCAGGCCCTCAATTCGCCGGATTTGAAGCTGCAGGAACTGGGCTATTACAACCGGGGCAACTCACTTTTTAACCTCGGCGAACGGAGCCCGCAGCCGGACCAGCGAACCAGCGCCTGGGAAAAAGCGCTCAAAGATTATGGACTCAGTTTGAAACTGAACCCCCAGGACGCCGACGCGAAGTTCAATCAGGAATTCGTGAAGAAAAAGCTCGAAGAGCTCAAGCAGCAACAACAGCAACAGAACCAGCAGAACAAAGACAACAAAGACAACAAAGATAACAAAGACCAGCAGAACCAAAATCAGAACCAACAACAAAACCAGCAAAACCAGCAGTCAAAGAAGGACGAAAACCAACAACAGCAGAACCAGCAGCAGCAACAACAGCAACAGCAGAACTCCCAACAGAACCAACAAGGTCAGAAGCAAGAGGACCAAAAACAGCAGCAGGCGGCCAAACAATCCCAGGAGCAGAAGGATAAACAACAACAGCAACAGCAGGCCCAAGCCGCCAGGCAGAAAAAAGACGAGTCAGAGCAAAACTCCAATGAAATGGCTGAAGCGTCTGCCGCCGGCCAGATGACGCCTCAACAAGCCCGGCAACTGCTCGATGCCCAAAAAGGCGAAGAGAAAATGCTGCCGGTTAAACCCGAGGGCAAACCCGTGGACCACTCCAAGCCCTTCAAAGATTGGTAAACCGGCCCTATTCGGCAGGTTTCTTCGACTGAGGAGTGGGTTTCTTTTCAGATTTCTGAGCCGTTTCCGCTTTCGCAGGTCGCTCACCTTTGGAAGGCCGCTCGCCTCGGGGAGGCCGCTCGCCTCGCGCTGGGGCCGCCTTTCTGTCACCCACATGGGCCTTCTCACCCTCCTTGCCAGGCCTCTCCCCGGCGCCTTCGGGCCGCCGACCACGTTTCTCCGTCCTGACATCTTCTTTCCGGGCTTCGGCTCCTGGGGCCACGATCGGCGCGGGCGGCGGCGTCGTGCTCTCGACGCGCACCTTGAGCGTTGTGGTCACGTCCGAATGCAGACGCAATTCCACTTCATGGTCGCCCAGCGCGCGGATCGGTTCGAGATGAATCTTTTTCTTGTCCAGGGTAATCTCAAACTGGGTCTTGAGCTGATCGGCGATCATGCCCGAGGTCACGGTACCGAACATCTTGCCGTCCTCGCCGGTTTTGACCGTGATCACGCAGGTCAGCTTGGAGATGCCCTTGGACAGTTCGGTCATCGTGTTGAGTTCGTGCGCCTCGCGTTCCGCGCGCCGCTGCTTGAGCGATTCGAGCCGGCGCTTGTTGGCCCCGGTGAGCGGAATCGCCAGGCCCTGCGGGAAGAGATAGTTGCGGGCGTAACCGGCCGCCACCCTGACCTGGTCGGACTCGCCGCCCAGACCCACAATATTGTGTGTGAGAATAACTTCAGTTTTTGCCATGGGAACGTGATGCGTGAAACGTGAAACGTGAATCGGATCGGCGAGCGCCAGCAACCGGCTGGCGCAACCAGGATCTGGACTCTTTCTATTTAAAACGGAACATCATCTTCTTCGGCCGGCGCACCGGCCGGTTCGGCCGTCTCCGGCGCGGCGCCGGCAGACGCCGGAGCGGCGGCGGCTTTGATGGGCGCAGACTGCGTGGCAGCCCCGCCGTCGCCGCCTCGGGAATCGATGAACGTGAAGCCTTCCAGCACGACTTTGAGCTTGCTCTGTTTTTGATGGGTGTTCTTGTCTTCCCACGTGTCCTGTTTGAGCCGGCCTTCCACCAGCAGCGGACGGCCCTTCTTCATGTATTGGGCAATGACTTCCGCCTGGCGCGCCCAGGCATCCACATCCACAAAGCTCACTTCCTCTTTCTTCTCGCCCGTCTCCGTCGTGTAAGTGCGGTTGACCGCCAGCGTGATGCGCGCCACGGCGGTCCCTTTCGGGGTGTAGCGCAATTCCGGATCCCGGGTAAGGTTGCCGGCAATGATAACTCTATTGAAACTGGCCATACTAGATTCCTTTCTGTTTCGGGTTATGCGTTGACTGGTTTCGGCGCCGGGGCATTGGTAAAGATGACCCGGAAAACCTCTGAGTTCATCGCGAAACGATGCTTCAACTGATCCAGTAATGTCGGCTGGCCTTCAAAAATAACATTAACGTAGAACCCCGACCCGTGCTTCTTGTTGGCCACTCTTGCAAACGCGTGCTTGTCCATCTTCTGCACGGTTTCGACCTTGCCCCCGAGGGTGGTGATCTCCGCCGAGATCTTGTCGATCGAGTCCTTCAGACCCTCTTCTTTGCCCGCGATTTCCAATATAAACAAACCTTCGTATCGTTTCACTGCGCTTTTCCTTCGTTCGCGGAATCTTCGACGATTCCGTTAAATTGACTCATTGCTTTATCGATTCCGGCTTCCAGCCAGGTCTCTGCCTGTTCAGATGCCACGGTTAAGATTTTATCCGCCAGCGCGGTTTCCGTCGAACTAAATCGTCCCAGGACGTACCCGGTGATTTCACGGGCGCCGCCCTGCCGCCCGATGCCCACCCGCAGCCGGGCGTAATCGCGCGTGCCCAAATGCCGCTCGATGGACTCCAGGCCATGGTGCCCGCCGCTGCTGCCCCCCGGCCGTAAGCGAAGTTGCCCCAGCGGCAAATCCGCATCGTCCACCACCACCAGCAGGTGCTCCAACGGCACCCGGAAAAAGTCCTTCACCGCCCCCACGGCCTCACCACTGGCATTCATATAGGTGTGCGGCTGGCACAGCCACACCCGTCGGCCGTCACGGTCTGCGCGCGCCAGCCTGGCGTTGAACTTCTTCTCGTGGGTCCAACGGGCCCGCCAACGCTGGGCCAAACGCTCGACCACCACAAAACCGGCGTTGTGCCGGGTGCGCGTGTAGTCCGCGCCGGGATTGCCCAATCCCACGATGAGATACAGGTTCTCCATGCGCGGGCCCGCTCCAGCCCGGCCAGAGCCAGGCCGCTACCCAAATCATTTCTTCTTCTCGGCGGGAGCTTTCTTCTCCGCTCCGGCTGCAGCCTTCTTGTCTCCAGCCACGGGAGCCGCTTTCTTGTCTGCTCCGGCCGCGCCCTTTTCCGCAGCGCCCTTGGCCGGGGCCGCACCTTTTTCGGCGCCTTTGGCCGGCGGCGCGCCTTCTTCTTCGCCTTCTTTCTTCTCTTTGATCATCTCGACTTCGCCCGGCGCAGCCGCCGCCTCGGCCGCTTCCGCGGCTTCTTCCTCCTCGGTGCGTGGCGCCGCCACGGCGATGACCGGGATCTTTTTGTCGCCGACCAACTCCACTCCCGCCGGCGTTTTGATGTCGCCCAGATGAATCGCGTCGCCAATCTTGAGATGGCTCACATCGACGGTGATAGACTCCGGCAGGTCCTTCGCCAGACCCCGGGCCTGAATCTTGAATAGCACGTGCTCCAGCACACCGCCATCGGTCTTGACCCCTTCGGCTTCACCGGTGGTCTCGACCGGAATCCTGACGGTTACTTTCTCATTCTCGGCGATTTCGTGGAAATCCACATGCAACACCTTTCCGCTGAGTGGATGATGCTGGACTTCCTGCACCAGGGCCAGGCGTTTGGGCCGGCCGTCGTCCTTGACTGCCAGGTCCACCAACAGATTCTCGGAAATGGAATGATGGATGAGGTCCTCCATCTCCTTGGCCAGGACCTCGAGGTTCTGCGGCTGGGCCTGGCGGCCGTAGATAATCGCCGGGATGCGCCCGGAGGCGCGAAGTTTCTTAGCCCCGGCACGCCTGCCCAGCGCGCGGGGAAACGCATTCAACGGTACTGATTTCATGGTCTTAAAAATCTACGCTGCTCGCCGGCGCACCCGTTAGCTGGTGCGCCCGCCCTTAAATTCAAAAAGCGAAGTTACCGACGAATTGCTATGGATTCGCTTGATGGCTTCGCCCAAGAGCCCTGCCACCGATAACGTCGTAATCTTCACGCCGCTGATCGCAGGGCGTAGGACGGTATCAGTTGTTACCAGTTCGTCAATAGCGGATTTTCGCAATCTTTCGATCCCTACCTCGTTCAGGATGGCATGGGAAACGCACGCCAGCACCTTTTTGGCCCCTTTCCGCTTAATCAGCGCCGCCGCCTGCGTCAGCGTGCCGGCCGTCTCGGTTAAATCATCCACCAGCAAGGCATCTTTGCCCCGGATTTCCCCAATCACCGCCATCGACTCGACCTCGCTGGCGCTCTTGCGCCGCTTGGCGACAATCGCCAACCCGCCCTCCAGCACTTGCGAATACGCATACGCCATCTTGAGCCCGCCTACGTCCGGACTGACCACCACCAGGTTGTGCAACTGCTTCTTCTTCAAATACTCATACATCACCGGCGCCGCATACAGATGATCTACGGGGATATCAAAAAAGCCCTGAATCTGCTGCGCGTGCAGGTCCACCGTCAGCACCCGGTTGGCCCCGGCCGCGACGATGAGATTGGCCACCAACTTGGCCGTGATCGGAACCCGCGGCTGGTCTTTGCGGTCCTGTCGGGCGTAGCCGTAAAAAGGCAGCACCGCCGTGATGCGCGCCGCGCTCGCCCGCCGCAACGCATCCACCATGATGAACATCTCCATCAAATGATGGTTGGTCGGAGGGCTGGTCGATTGTACCAGGAAAACGTCCTCGCCGCGCACGTTCTCTTCTACCTTGACGAACGTCTCGCCATCCGGAAACGGCTTGATGGTGGACTTGCCCAACTCAATCCCGATGTAGGCGCAGATGGAGCTGGCCAAAGGCAGATTCGACGTGCCACTAAAAATCTTCACAATGCGTTTGCTGTCGTTGTTAAAAGCAAAAAGCCACCGGGCCGGTGGCGAAAAGGCAGAGGACTTTAACAATCACCGCCAGCAGCGCAAGGTGAAAAAGAAGCGAATGAGCAGGCGAGCAAACGGCACCACCGCAGTGTATTACGGGAACACATAGACTCCCGCCCGAGGTGCTTCAGCAGGTAGCCGGGAGCGCAATAGTTCTGCGGCCGGCCTTGACCAGCAATATCCCCAATAGACCCAACAGTAAACCCGAGCCGAGCAATCCCGAGGCTTGCGGCCGGTTTGGTGAGATGGGTCGGGTGGGCGCGACCGCCTGCTCGACGATTTCAACCGCGTTTCCTTTTGGCAGTTGAGTCTCGATCCGCTCGCTCGAGAGCTTAACGTCCAGCATCTGGCGAAAGCGCACGAGATCCTCCAAGTTCCGTTTGGCCTCCCAATAGGGCCGGCTCTCGTTGGCCCTCTGGGCGTCATTTTCGATAGCCGATGCGACCGAGTTCGACAGGCTGGCCAGGCTTGCTTTCAAGGAATCCACCCTGGTCTGTACCCCTTGCAAGAATCCTTTCACCCGATCATTTATCTTCGTCTTTAAATCTTCGACCTGACTGCCGACGCTGACTACCTCGGAATATTCAGGACCATATATTCTGCGTAGCGAGACCAGCTTTTGCTCTCCCATATTCAATTGTTCCTGTAGTGAACTGAGCAACGCGTCCTGAACCCCGGCTCCAGAAATCGCCTGAGCCACCTGATCGGGTTTGAGTCCCTGAAACGCTTCGAGCAGCGTTTTTTGGCGGACATATTCTGCCTGGCTTTCGATGCGCAGGATCTCGAACCGACGCAACGTTTCCGGACCAAAAAGCATGGCTGGGGCATTTTGGCCGGCTGGCTCGGATCCGCTAAAAGAGACCGGGTCGGCAATTTTGAGGTTAGCCCTTAGTTCATCCACCTTCCTCCGAGCCTCGCTAATCCTCCGGTCCTGCTGCTCTTGATATTCTTGCAACGCCGCCACGCCCTGGTCGGACAACCGCCGCCGCGGCTCCAGAAAATCATGCTGATAGCCTTTGGCGATGGCATTGGCGATGGCAGCCTCTTCAGCCGGGTCCTCGTCGGAAACTCGAATTTCGGCAAGATCGGTGTCCCGGACCTGGCGAACATCCAGGCGCTTTTGAAGCAAGGCCAACGCCTCAGCGGGCGAGAGTTTTTCGCCGCCCTTGTAACGTCGGCCCCAAGCTTGAGTTAATTGCAAGGAGTCGATTACCGGGTTGAGCACGGCGGGGGAGCGAATCTCGGCGAGCGCGCTTTGGAAGAAATAGAGATCGCCATCCATCAGCGTCACTTTGCTATCCTTAAAGATCAGTTCGACCGAACCGTGTTCCAATTTAATGCGCGCAGTAGCAAGGTAGATTGTGGTCCCGAGCATCAGGCAGACACCAGCGATAACAAGGGCGCAACCCAGGCCCATCAAGGCGAGCCCGCCCAACTCCCTGGCGCTGGCCGGACGCTCCTCCGGCAAAGTGCCTAATAACCGCCGAATGCGGCGGAGTAGCGAGCCGCCGCTGGCCGCAAACGCCATTTGCGTGTGCGTCCCGCGCAATTCCTCCAAGGTAACCAGCGCACGTGCATAGACGAGCCTGTCCTCGCAAACCCGCACCACAACTTCATCGCAACATTGTTCGCGCTCCTCGCGAATGCACCGGGATATCCACCAAACCACTGGGTGATAGAACATCAGGGTTTCGACCACATTCTGAAAAGCATTGACTAAATGATCATGGCGGCGGATATGCGCCAGTTCATGTGCGAGGATCGCTTCCAATTGAGCGGGTGTCAGGCCAGCCAGCGCGCTGACAGGCAACAGAATCACCGGCCGCAACCAACCCACCACCATCGGCACCTCTACCAACGCGGACTTGAGCAGGCGGACCGGACGCCACACGTTCATCCTGCATTTCAAATCCTCCAACCGCTCCAACCATTCAGCCTCCACCGGCTCGATGTGGACACGCTTCACTCGTCGAACCCACCCGTAGCCTTGAAGCCACCGGCCGGCAAAAACCAGCACTCCCAGCGCCCAAGCGCCCACCAGCCAGGGCAGAATACGGTCCAATAGCTCGGTGCTCTGCCAGTTTAGTAGCCACCGGTTGCCGGCCGGCACAGAGACCTGCGCCGCACTGTCCGCCAACGCGCCCACGTCCAACCGGTTGCCAATTCCTGCCGGGGGAGAAGGCGGAGATATCCGACCACCTGAATCAAGCAGCGTGACCAACGGCGCAGCGGCCACAATCGCGAGCATCCCGAACGCAAGCCCGTAACGGGTATTGGCCGATCGACGGCGCAGCGCCAGACGCAACAAGCCGAAGAGTGCAGCCACCAGCGCCCCCTGCCAGAGCGAATGCAACAGAGCCCATCCCACTCGATGAGCCAGCGGATGATTCACCAGCCCCAGGATAGCGTTCATGCCCCGCCCCCTTCCTCCATTTTGTCCAGGAGTTTCCGAATTTCCGCTAACTCCGCCGGGGAAGCCTTTTTGACCGCCAGCGCTTGCATGACCAGTTTGCCCGCCGAGCCGGCGAAGACGCGCTCCAGCAGATGGCCGATCACTTGTTGTTGCGTCCGTTCCTCACTGACCGCCGGCGCATAAACGTGCGAGCGGTTAGTGTCGTCGCGCTTCACCAACCCTTTCTCAAACATGATTTGCATGAGTTTAAGAGTGGTTGTGTAGCCGGTTCTTTGGCCCGGGTTGAGTTGCTCCCAAACCTCGCGGACGGTGCTGGGTCCCCGCTGCCAAAGCACGCGCAGGATGGCGACTTCGGCGTCGGTGGGTTTGGGCAAAGCGCCTTTCTTCATAGCTCTTTATTTTGCCTCATTATACGAAACTCGTCGTAGTTGTCAAACGAAAAATCTCGTCGTTTGCAATGAACACTAGAAAATCAGCCTCGCTCCGTTGGGTCTCTACACCCTTTTGTGGCGATTCAACTTCGCCCGATCCACCCGCCGCCCAGGACCAGGTCGTCCTGGTAAAACACCGCCGCCTGACCCGGCGTAACCGCGCGTTGCGGTGTCCGCAGCTCCACCCTGGCCCGCCCCCCAGCCAACGGCGTAATCGTCGCCGGCGCGCCCGCATGAGCGTAGCGGATTTTGACGGTCGCCTCAAAAGCGTCGGGCGGCACGTCGAACGGAATCCAGTTGCAACGTTCTGCGATGAATTCATCGCGTTCGAGCGCCGAATCGTCGCCTACGATCACGCGATTGTTAGTGGGGTCGAGTTCGATCACGTAAAGCGGTTTGGCAGACGAGATGCCCAGGCCCTTGCGCTGGCCGATGGTGTAAAACTCGATCCCATCATGGTGCCCCAATACCCTGCCCTGCAAATCAACGATTTCGCCCCGGTGCCGCTCTGCCAGTTTCGCCTGTTCGAGGAACTTGCCATAATCGTTTTCCGGCACGAAGCAGATCTCCATGCTCTCCTCCTTGTCGGCCGTCTTGAGCTGGCAATGGCGCGCGACCTCGCGGGTGTCGCTCTTGGTCTTTTCGCCCAGCGGAAACAGGGCGCGCGCCAACTGGTCCTGCCGCAGCGAGAAGAGGAAATAGCTCTGGTCCTTCCGCGGGTCGCGTCCGCGTTTGAGCAAGGTGCGCTTGCCGTCGGGGCTGGGTTCCAACCGGGCAAAATGGCCCGTAGCGATGTATTGTGCGCCGAGTTGGTCGGCGCGGTCGATCAGGCGACCGAACTTGAGGTTCTGGTTGCACATCACGCACGGATTGGGCGTCCGCCCGGCCTTGTATTCGTCCGCAAAATACTGGATGACCTTGGTCTGAAACTCGTCCGCTTCGTCGATTAAATAATACGGCACGCCCAGCTTGTGACAAACCGCGCGGGCGTCCGTGACAGCCTGGGGACCGCAGCATTTGTCCTCGGCGCGAGAGACACAATCCTGCGGCCAAAGTTTCAGCGTGATGCCGACCACCTCATAACCCTGCTCAAGCAACAGCGCAGCCGTGGCGGAGGAATCGACTCCTCCGCTCATGCCAACCACCACGCGTGTCTTTGTCTCAGCCATCACAGAAAGAATGAAGATAAGCTCTAGCGGGGGGACTGTAAAACACCAAGAAAACTCCAAATCTCAAACTTCCCCAAGCCCGCATTCTCACCTGTTTTCCTGGGCGTGATGTTTTGTCCTGGGAGCTTGCTGTTTGGAGTTTGATGTTTTCCTGAATTTTGGAGTTTGGAATTTGGAGTTGTTCCCCTTCCGCATTTGCTCGGATAGCTCGTTCCGTTTTTGACCCGGCACCCGTATCCGTGGCGATTCAGCCTTGCCCGGAGACGGAGCGCCCAGTACTTTTTCCCAGAGCCGTGTAGTGTGAGAATCTGCCGAAACCAATGGCCGGTCGCACAGCGGGCGCGCCTAACGTCTGCTGCCGCACGCTTGCGCCCCACCCAGCTTGCTCCCTCAGGCGCGGCTTTGGCTTCTGCTTCTGAATTCGGATTTGACCTATGAACCAAAACTCGTTTTGGCTTTTACTGGCGTTGATGCTTTCTGCCGCCAATCTCCTGCCGGCGGCGGAACCGGTTGCCCCACCACAACCGGCTGCTCCGGCCGCGGGCGGCGCCAATCTCTCGCTCTCCGCCACCGCCCAAAAACGCGGGCAATGGCAACAACGGCTCACGCTGGGCCCTGGTGATGTCTTGAGTATCGCTCTGTTCGATATGCCTGAAACGGCCCACCCCGAAGTGCCGGTCGGGCCGGATGGGCGCATCACTTTTTTGCAAGCGCGGGATATCATCGCGGCCGGGCTGACCATTGATGAGCTGCGCGCAAAACTGGACGAGGCCCTGGCCAAGTTTTACCAGAATCCGCGAACCGTGGTCACACCCACGACGTTTAATAGTAAAAAATACTTCGTGCTGGGCGCGGTGGTCAATCGCGGCGTGTTCACTCTGGACCGGCCGATGACGCTCATCGAAGCCCTCGCCCGGGCGGGCGGTCTGGAAACCGGTGTTTACGAGCGCAACACGGTCGAGTTGGCAGACCTGGCCCACAGCTTCCTCGTGCGCCACGGCCAGCGGGTCCCGGTGGATTTCGAAGGGTTGTTTCAGCACGGCGATCTCTCCCAAAACATCCCCCTGGAACCTGAGGATTACCTTTATTTCTCCCTGGCCAGCGCCAACGAAATTTATGTGCTGGGCGAAGTGACCGCTCCCGGCGTCGCGGCGTTCCTGCCTCGAACCAGTGTGATTGGCGCCATTTCGGCCCGGGGCGGTTTCACGACGAAAGCCTTCAAGCACCGCGTGCTGGTGGTGCGCGGTTCGCTCAACCACCCGCAACTGTTCGTCGTCAACACTGCCGCCATCCTGGCGGCCAAGGAGCCGGATTTCAGACTGCAGTCCAAAGACATCGTTTATGTCAGCAAAAACCCGTTTGTGAAGGCCGAGGAGCTCCTCGACGTGGCGGCTTCAGCTTTCATCGGGGGTTTTATGGTCAATACCATCTCGCGCGAAGTGCGGCCCATCATCACCCATCCGTTTATCAACTAACATGAAGAACCTGCTGCTGTTCGGTTCCCTCGGCTTGCTCGGAGCGGCCCTGTGCGGCTGTGCCACGCACCGGCCCGCCTCGAACTCCTCATTCTCCGAGCTGGCCGCCGCCAAGCCGGTTCCGGTCCTGCTGACCAATCAGTTGAGCCCCGAGATGCTGCGGCCTTCCGCCGAATTCTTCACCCTCGGTCCGGGAGACCGTTTGGAAATCGAAATTGTCGGGCAGGTCGCCACGCGCGCCGTGACCGCCGTGGGCCCCGATGGCAAGATCTACTTCCACCTGTTGCCCGGCCTGGATGTGTGGGGCCTGACGCTGGCCCAAACCCGGGAGTTGCTGGAAAAGGAACTGGCAAAATATGTCGCCCAACCGCAGATCGCCGTCACGTTGCGCGAGGTGGCCAGCAAACACGTCTGGGTGCTGGGACGGCTGAACCGGCCCGGCATCTATCCGCTGAGCAGTTCCCTCACGCTGCTGGAATCCCTTGCGCTCGCCGGCGGCCCTGCCCGGTCCGCTTCCCTGGTCTCCACGGAAGAACTGGCCGATTTGAGGCACAGCTTCGTGATGCGCCAGGGCCAGCTTGTGCCCGTGGATTTTTACCGGCTGTTGCGCGATGGCGATACCAGCCAGAATATCTATTTGCAGCCGGATGATTTTGTCTATGTCCCCTCGGCCCTGTCGCAGGAAGTTTATGTCCTGGGCGCGGTGCGCTCTCCGCGCACGGTCCCCTACTCCGAGCGCATGACCCTCGTCTCGGCGATGACCCAGGCTGCCGGACCGGCCACGATCGAGTGGCTGGCCGTCACCGGTTTCGGCGGCGGAGTTCAGCCCGATGCCTACCTTTCCCACGTGGCGATCGTTCGAGGCTCACTGACCCAGCCGCAGATGATGGTGGTCAACTACAACGCGATTTTGAGGGGACACGCGCAGGATGTGCCGCTCGAACCGGGTGACATTATCTATGTGCCCAATGCCCCGCTGAGCACGCTCAAAAGGTATTTCAACGCGGCCGTCACGACCTTCATCACTACCATCGCCGCCAATGAAGGCATTCATGCCGGCGGCGGCACCACCGGTATTGGCGTCAGCGTCCCGGTGGGCGGAAGATAAAACGAAATCCGAAATCCAAGAGAGCCTTGCAAACCCGCAGGATGGCCATAAAAAAAAGACCGGGAAACTCTTCGTTGTTTTCGACTTTGCGCTCTTTGCGTTCTTTTGTGGCCGAGGTTCTAATCCTCTTGGGGTTTCGGATTTCGAATTTCGGATTTCCCTATTGACTCCCGCAGAAGCCATTCACATATTGAACTCTCAATTAATCCGTGTTGGTGATTAGCTCGAAGTACTATGGCTAGATCGAAGGTGAGCAAGCCCGCGTCGCAGCCGCGCGGCGGAAAAAAAGCCGCGCCTGCTTCCCCCGCCACCGACAAATCTGCCGCCCTTGCCGCCGGGTCGGTCGTGCCCGCCGATGCCTCCCCGGCCGCGGTTGCGGCGCCCGGCCCCGAAGGCAACGGCTCGCGCGCAACCCACGGGCTCGCCGGCAACGGCCTGGCCCACGCGGCCCAGGTCCCCGGAAGCCACGCGACCCAACTGGCTGAGAAAATCAAGGAACTGGTTCGCCTCGCCCAGGAGCAAGGCTACCTCACTTACAGCGATATCACCGACGCGTTGCCCGAGTCCCTCATCACTCCTGAAGACCTCGACGAAATCTACATTAAACTGCGCAGCCTCGAAGTCGAGATCGTGGACCAGGCGGAGGTTGACCGTGTCAAACAGCCCGAACCGGAAGAGGAGGATGAAAAAACGCGGCTCGACATCCTCGATGATCCGGTGCGGATGTATCTCAAGCAGATGGGCCAGGTGCCGCTGCTGACCCGCGAGCAGGAAGTCGAGATTTCCAAGCGCATTGAAGAAGCCGAAAACGACCTCAAGCACGTCGTCTATAGCTTCGGCTTCGCCGGCAAAGAGCACATCGCGTTGGCCGAAAAACTCCTTTCCGAGCCGCCCAAAGAGCGCTTTGACCGCGTCATTATCGACAAAAAAATCGAGGACCGCGAAACCCATCTCAAGGCCTTGCGCAAGCTTATCCGGACCGTTCGCGCCCTGGACGAGCAGGTCGATGAGCTCTACGCCAAACACCAGAACGAAACCGCACGCAGTGCGCGCACCCGTCTCGCCAACCGGTTCAAAAAACTCGACCGCAAACTCCAATCCGCCTTCGGCCGCTTCTACTACAAACAGAAGGTCATCGAGGAAATGGCCCTCGTGGCCGAAAACATCCATGACAAATTCCAAATGAGCCTGCGGGTGCTCCAGGAACTGGAGGAGCACCGCGACGCCGCCCAACACCACACGATCCTCCAGTCCGAGCAGCGTAAGGTCCACGCCCTCGAGGAATTTGTCCGCATGCCGCACGCCGCTTATCTCGAGACCTATGAACGGTTGAAGCACTTCGCCGCCAAAGCCATCCAGGCCAAGACCGAAATGGTCGAAGCCAATTTGCGCCTCGTCATCTCGATCGCCAAGAAATACACCAACCGCGGCCTCTCCTTTCTGGACCTCATCCAGGAAGGCAACATGGGCCTCATGAAAGCGGTCGAAAAATTCGAATACCGCCGCGGCTACAAGTTCTCCACTTATGCCACCTGGTGGATTCGCCAGGCCATCACCCGTTCCATTGCCGACCAGGCCCGCACCATTCGGATCCCGGTCCACATGATCGAGACCATCAATAAATTGATGCGCACCCAGAAACGCCTCCTCCAGGACTTCGGCCGCGAGCCCTCCTCCGACGAAATCGCCGAGGATATGCAACTCCCGGTCGAGCGCGTGCGCGCGGTCCTGAAAATGGCCCAGCAGCCCATCTCTCTCCAATCCCCGGTCGGTGACAGCGAGGACACCAACTTCGGCGATTTCATCGAAGACAAATCCACGGAGAGCCCTTCGGAAATCACCAGCTTCAGCCTCCTCAAGGACAAGCTCAATGACGTGCTTTGCAGCCTCTCCGAGCGCGAGCGCAAAGTCCTTGAATTACGTTTTGGTATTGGCGACGGCTATGCTCGCACCCTGGAAGAGGTCGGCCGGCAGTTCCGCGTCACCCGCGAGCGCATCCGGCAAATCGAGGCCAAAGCCCTCCGCAAAATGCGCCACCCCACCCGCATCCGCCAACTCCACGGCTTCCTCGAAGTTCAGGAAATCGACGAGTAGCCGGCCCCGGTCACCTCGTTCCAAAGGTTACGAATCTGCCTCAGTGCTTGATTTCACCGCGCCGGTGAGTATTCGGGGGAGCCGTGAATCTGACGCTGTAACCTTGTAACTATTTAACCATGTAACCACTCAGTCTGCGGGCAGATGCCGGCAGACCTCCTCGTATAAGGTCCCAAGCGATTCGGTTTTGCGCATGAACCCGTCCGCCCCACGCGCCCGGGCTTGCTCCACCAAATCCTCTCCCGCTAACCCCGTGAAGATAATCACCGGCATCTGGGGCAACCTGGTTTTGAAATCCGCCAGCAACTCCATGCCGTTCTCGCCCGCCAGGTTCAGGTCTAGAATCGCCAGATGAAACCCGCCCCGCGCGGCACAGTCCTTGGCCTCCTGCGCGGTGGTCGCCGTCGTCACCTGCAAACCCTTCTTGCGAAAAAAAAGCGAGAGCAGCTCCCGTATCGGGGCTTCGTCATCCACAAACAGGATGTGCGATTTCATAGCCCTCTTCTTACCAAGTCACTCCAGGAACGCAAGCCTCATTGTCACATCACATTTTGATGTGATTTGCCAAAAATCACCTGGAGCCCTCCGGGCGGTGTCGGCATCAGCTATTTCTCTCCCGAATGGGTCATCATTGATGTCCCATCGGAAACGAGCTCGGTTTTCCTTCGTGGCTATTTTGCGCTCGGTTCAGCCTCCGGCGACAGCAACGCCTTGAGTTCGCGGCAAAACTCTTCCGCCGACTCCCGGCCCACCAGGATTTCCCCTTCCATTGCCGCCCACATGTCCCACCGCACCAGCCGGTAATGCACGATGATACACCCCTTCGAATTCCGTTTGAGCCGCAGCCAGCCACCTTCCGATAGCTGAAGGTCCAGCCGGTGCTCGCTCAAATTCAGGAACCCAGCCGCCTGCTCTAACATGTCCCCGGAGGGCTCAATCAGGACCTTGTTATGCACCGCCGTGAACCGGCACCCGGCCCCGGTAATTACGGCTTCCACCCGACAGGGCGAACCCGGCTCCCAGGGTTCGACTTTCTCAATCGCGAGGAAATTATCGTTGCAGCCAATGCGCATTATCGCTTCTGAAATAGCAATTTCTCTGCCTCTTTCCTGCGCGAAATAGCTTGCCGCCTGGCCCAAATCGGGCGAAATACATCTCACCGGCATCCGTTCCGGCTTCCCTGAGAGCGCCGGCTCCTTGCCGGCGTCTTCCCGGCTGGGCCCATAGCTCAGTGGTTAGAGCAGGCGACTCATAATCGCTTGGTCGGGGGTTCAAATCCCTCTGGGCCCACCATTTATCCCGCTGCGAACAACTGATTTACAGTCGGTTTGGTTCAGCGGTGGCTTGAAGCAGATTGGGATGGGAAATAGGTGGGCCCGGACTTTTGTGATTATTCTCGACAAACATTCGCACCTCTGATCGGGCGTCACCGGCCCGGCGTGGCTGCGCTTTACGTTCGTCATCTGCCTCACCATGAACAAAAAAGTCAAACTTCGTGACGGCGATACGATGCTGATCATCGTTAAGGACGGAGAGGTCCTGCGTTCACAGCGAACATGAGCTTGCCACACTCGGAGTTTGTGAAACGCACGACCGGCCAGCTTTCAGCGGGCGCCTGGGTTCGTTTTCATGGAGAATTCGCATGGTTTTTTGCCACTTTACGAATTTTTTTCACACCTTCTCAGCCCCTCCTGCCAGGAGAGTCAAAAGCCCACCGCGCTCGGCACTGGACGCAGGCAAGGGACTCTGTTTCCCTATCGGACGCCATTCGGCCCGGCGCTCTTAAGAGGAATGTTAGTTCCAGGTTATGAGCAAAGCACGTGCAGACAGGACAGCCTCGCTTATCAAGCGGGTCTCGCTGACGCTCTCTCTCCTCGGGATCGGGCTCGCCGCCGCATGGGCTACGGGTATTCTGGCTGGTTGGCCGGCCTTGCCGGCTGCAAATAAAACTGGCGCTGAGGATGTTTTTCCTGAGGAGGAAGGCAAAGTTCTTTTGGCCATCACGAATGCCCTTGGCGGATTGAAATACAGCCAGATGATGTTGGAAGGGGCTCTCGGAAATGACTGGCTGGTTACAGGTTGGCATCCCACGAGTGGCTTTTTGCTCCTTCCAGCCGGGCAGCCGGTGGCCTGGATTCCAACGTGGGGCCCCATTGGCAAGAGACGATTGCCCTACCTGGCCTGGTTTCATATCACCACTGCGGCTACCGGAACGAACCAAACCAAGGTTACTGTGCATACGGTGCTGGCTCAGGTCGTTGACGGCATCACCTTGGGGCCGTGCGGATTGGGCTCTGGGGCAGCCAGGGTTACGCCTGTTCGCCGCGAAGAAGAAAAAGTGCTCAGAGCTATTTCTGAGCAGATACCTAAAACCGAAAACGGTGAGCACTCCATCCGTCGTTAGAGTTTCGGACATGACGGGCCGGCACCGGTGCGGGTGTGGTATATTCAGCTAACGATGTTCCGAAGAAGAGCGAGCTTTATGGATGGTCGAAGTCGGGCGAGTTTAAATTGGCGGTTTGGCCATTTAACCCTGATGTTGGCCGCAGTCGCCAGCGCAGCAACGGCAGAAGCTCAGTCGGCTCGTCCGGGTTGGGGTTCGACACCGTATCACAATGCGTCCGGCACGGGCGTTACGTTCCGGGTCTGGGCGCCCAACGCAACGAGTGTTTATGTTCCCGGAACATTCAACAATTGGTCAACCACGGCAACGCCGCTGGTTCAAGAGCGGACCAACGGGGCGGTGGACGGCATCTGGTCGGCGGACGTGGCGGGAGTCACCAATGGTTCACATTACAAGTATTACATCAACAACAATGGAGCCATCTGGAAGCACGACCCGCGGTCGCGCTGGGTGACCGCCGCCGGAACGGCGTCCGGCGCAGACGACCTGGTTTACGATCCGACGGCCTTCAACTGGAGCGGGGACAGCCTGACCCCGCCGAGTCTGAATGACCTGTTCATTTACGAACTCCACATGGGCACGTTTCCGTCGAGTTCGGCGCCCAACCGGTTCATTGCGGCCACCAACAAGCTGGATTACTTGAGAAGCCTCGGGGCCAACGTGGTTGAGCTGATGCCGATCGCAGGGTTCGGCAACAGTGGCAGCAGTTGGGGCTACGACCCGGCCCAACTGTTTGCGGTGGACAACAGCCAATACGGCGGACCGGACGGGTTCAAGACCTTTGTCCAGGCCTGTCATGCGCGTGGCATCGCCGTGATGGTGGACGTCGTGCACAACCATTACGGAACGGGGCTCCTTGATATGTGGAACTTCGACGGCTGGTCGGGCACCAACTCGCTCGGGGGCGGCGGCATTTACTTCTATGAGAGCAACACCAACCTGCAAATAACGCCCTGGGGATACACGCGGCCGAATTTCAGCAGCCAGCAAGTTGCCGATTTCGTTCAGGACAACTTCACCCTGTGGCTGAGCGAATATCATGTGGACGGGTTTCGCTGGGACACGCCCTCGACCATGATGCATGGCAACGACGGGAGTTACATCACGGCGGCGGGCAATCTCATCACCGCCATCAACGCCATGATGCACACCAATTACAGCGGGAAAATCAGCATTGCCGAGGATGTGTATAATGCGTTCGGTTTCGATAGCGCCTGGGACACCAGCTATCCTTACAAAGTCACGCCGGTGCTGACCAATACGGCCGATGCCGGCCGGGACATGACCGCGATTGCGAACGCGGTCAAGGATAACGTCCGCTATGGCGGTTTGGCGGGTTCGGGCCGGGTGGCGTTTCTTGAATCGCACGATGTGGTGGGCGATTTGAATGGCGGCGTCCGGTTGGTCACGGCGATTGACCCGGCCACACCCAACAGCTACCGGGCGAGAAAGCTTTCTACCCTCGGCGCCGCCGTCGCGCTCACGGCGCCCGGCGTGCCGATGATTTTCCAAGGCCAGGAGATGCTCGAAAATCAGGCGTTCGACTCAAGCCTTCCGGTGGATTGGACCAAAACGAACACTTACAGCCGCATCGTCCAGTTTTACCGCGACCTCATCAGCACGCGTCGTGACTTGAAAGGCTATACACCGGGACTGGAAGGCGACCAGTGCAGCGTGTATCAAGTGGATAACGTCAACAAGCTGGTCGCTTTTCATCGCTGGAAATCCGCCGCCACGAACCAGGACGTGGTGGTGGTCGCCAACTTCGCCAATGCGACCCGCAGCAACTATAGCCTGAACTTTCCGTCAGCCGGCAACTGGTATGTCCATTTCAACAGCGACTCCACGAACTACGGTTCAGATTATGGCAATGTCGGCAGTTCCGTTGTGACTGCCGGCGGCAGTCCCGCCTCGGCGGGCCTCACCATCGGGCCTTACAGCGCGCTGATCCTGTCGCAAACACCCGACGTTCCGCCGCAACTGATGATCACTCCCACGAACGGCGCCGTGACCATTTCCTGGCCCAACTCCTATTCCGGGTGGGTATTGGCTGCGAGCACGTCGCTGACCGGTAATCCCGCCTGGGTCCAGGTTCCCTCAGCGCAATACCAGACGAATGCGACGAGCGTTTTCATCAATGCCAGCGTTTCGGGCAGCAATACATTTTACCGGTTGCAAGCTCCGTGAAGCTCTCTCCATGAACCCCGATGGCCACGAAAAGGCACAAAGAGGCACAAGAATCAGTTCAAGAGTTTCACGGAGGGGGCGCCATCGGTGATCGTTAAACGCGTTCTTGATCCAAGATGAGAAAGAAAGAAGAGCGAAGCTTCTCTGCCGCCCGATGCCCCAAGTGCGGCTCGCGGAATACCAGGATTGACTGGACCCACATCGATAACTTCCGAAGGTTCGTACTGGCTCTTGTGGTTACGGCCGCAGGCACGTCTCCGCGCGGGTACGACAGAACTTGTATGGATTGCCGGCAAAAGTTCGCACCATGAATCGAGCGCTCAACAGCGGGGAGCGGACCGGGAGCCAGCCGTTCAGCTCAGTTCCAACACGGGCGCCATCGGCGGCTGGCTCCCGCTGCGCCTGCTCGATGTTAGCCGTTTCCACGCCATGAGCCAAAGCCCCTCGCGCTATGCTGGCATTGCTGCCGTGGCTGTCCTCGGCGTCGGATTATTGATGGCTGGGAAGACTTTGGCTGGAGCTGCTGTTTTAGGGTTCATTGCTTTTGTGGTTGCACTCGCACTATCGCCGGATTCGTCCGCCAGGTTTCTGATTGGCACAATCGGAGCGATCATTTGCGGTAGCTTTTTTGCTTACCAGGCAGGCGCCAACGAGATTACCGGCAGAGCGGTCTATCACCATGGATATGGTCGCAGCAGTTGGCCAGAGCCGGTCACCCGCGAGGAGTCCCCGGCCAAGTTTCGCGAAGCCACGAACTTGAAGTGGACGCTTAGCATTTTCTGCCTGGGCATCGGCACGGTCACTTTCTTGTTCCATCGCCGCCTGGAGGATTCGGATTCTTTTTGAGAGCATGGCTGCCTCGGGTGCCACGGGCTTGACAGGACATATACTTTGCGCTACAAAGTAAGTATGAAAACCATCAAACGCACCATCGCCACCACGGAGTTGCTCCTGGTCTTCCCGGCCGCGCTGTTCATGACCGCGCTCTTCGTGCGGGACATTCAGCCGGCGCAATATGAACCGGCGCACACCGCCCTGCGCCTGGTCGAGTGGTTCAGCGCGCGCCCGCACCTGGGCCTCGATGTCTGCCTGATTGCGCTGCCCTTTGCGGCGCTGGTCATCGGCGGCGCTACTGTGCTGCGTAGCTGGCGCAGCGAGGCAAAGCTTCGGCAGGCGGCGCTGGAGACGCTCGCCGCGGTCCGCTCGCACCTGGCGACCCTGCTCATCGCCGGAGCAACGGTGATGGCCGGAGGGATACTGGCCATCGTCGCGCTGCACATGATCACGGACTGAGGGTGTCGCGACGAAGTTGTCAGCTTGGCCAAAGCTGTGCTCAGGGACTAAGAAGATCGGCCATCTGAACGGCGCTATTCGGGCCTGTTTCAAATAGGTCTTTGCGAACCCGCCGCCAGTGGTACTCATTGTTAGGCCAGATATGAACCCGTTCGTCAATCCCAAGAAGCGAAGCATTTTGTTGCCAAGCGGCTGCAAAGACCTGGCGGATGTTTTACGCCTTCCCACGCCCAAGAGCGGCGATCCCATACAAACATTCATTCGCACGATGTTGCTGCGGGCGGAGGAGTGCCGCGCTAGCGAGATGGTCGTCGGCACTACGATGGTGCATGAAGGGGAATGCAGCGTCACCCAAAGGATCGCCTTCACCTGGCACCATGTTTCAACAATTCCTTCAGGCTTCCGCTCCCGAGTAGTGGAAGAACTCCTCCGGATGGCGGCTCTGCACGCCGGGCAATTTCCCAGCGAGGGTCCTCTTTATGTGCAGCTCAAACGCAGGCAGTTGAAATGGAACGTCCAGATGGCCGGCCCGGACGCCGAATGTGTGCTTACGCCACTGGGAGGCCCGAGGCAGTCCCGCCGGTTTTCAAGAAGGTACGCTAAAAGGGACGTGCCCGAAGTGTACCTACCCTCGCGAGTCGTGGTGAAAGAACTCGCCACGGCGCTGGGCGCCAAGCTTTACAGCGTCATCAGCATCTTGAAGCAGATGGAAGTTTTTAGCAGTGTTCACCAAAAGATTTCTTTTTTTGACGCGGCAAGGGTCGCCAAACGATATGGATACTCGGCGAAGAGAAAGGGCTACTGATTTTGACCTGATTAAAATGGACGAAGGCCGCTGGTATCCCGAGATGTGGAGAGACGCTTGGAAATAATACCAGGCAAATTGAATTCAGCTTGGACCCAAATCTGCTGGGTAAAC
>DATMQA010000007.1:0-125163 GCA_035566895.1 Binatia bacterium | reverse complement strand
CTGGCGGGTTTCACCCAGCGGCGATGTGAACACGGCGACCAGCGTCGCATCCTGGAGCGCATTGGAGTAAACAACCGAGCTGCGGAACTCATGCTCGAACCGCTCCCATTTGGGAACTACCGGTTCCTTTGGCGACTGTGTAGCGGCAAAAAGCGCCAGGGGCAGAATAAAGACGCACACCAGCAACGGCAGAAGAAACCTCGTTTTCCGGCCAAACCCGAATTCATTTCCGTTCATTTCCGAATTGAAATTTTCCATAGTATGTTCCTTTACGCAGGACCTCGGCGCATAAGACTACAAAGGTTGGGGCGTGTCAAATGCTCCTTCGTTACCAGGAATAGTTCCGTGAATCCCGGCAACGGGGCAAGGCAGTCCCGCCACCTTAGAGCAACGAGATGAAATAGCGGCGCCGAGCATACGCGCTCCAGGCGGTTCGCGTATTGGGCTAACCCACCTCCCACCTGGCCCGATCCAGCCTGGAGGTTTTCATTCAGGATTTCATTGGAGGGCCGGGTTGGGCCATCGTCAAGTCCTTTGTGCGCCGATGCCACCTCAGGCGAAGACCAGCCGGCAGATAAACACCGAGGCGACCACCGCGATAAAATCAGCCGTAAGTCCCGCCAGCACTGCGTAGCGGGCTTTGGTCACTCCCACCGAACCGAAATACACCGCCAGCACATAGAAGGTGGTTTCGGTGCTGCCGAAGATCGTGCCGCCCATGCGCGCGACCAGGCTGTCGGGCCCGCACTGTTTGACCAGTTCAGCGAAGATGCCCAGCGTGCCGCTGCCGGTCAACGGTCGCATCAGGACCAGTGGCAGCAGGTCGGGCGGAAATCCCACCGTCACCATTATCGGTCGTAAAGCATTGCTGACCATGTCGATGCCTCCGGCGGCGCGGAACATCCCGATCGCCACCAAAATCGCGACCAGATAGGGAATGATCCGGATGCCGACTTCGAATCCCTCTTTGGCGCCGTCCACAAATTCCTCATAGACCTTGACGCGCCGCAGCGCCGCGTAAAGTGGAAACACCGACAGCAGCATCGGAATGGAGAGCTTGGAAACCGCATCGACTACACGGACAAAGGTAGTCTGACCGGCTGCCTCCGTCGAAGGTTGAAAACCCAGAAATGACGGGAAAGCAAAACGGATAAACAAATAGACAAAAAACAAACCGAAGGTGCCCAGAACCGGCAAACCCCAGGACGGCAACGGTTGGAGTGTGGCAGCCTCAGTCACCGGCGAACGGTCGGCTGCCGCTCGGGCATTGGTTGCTTCATTCTGCCCCGGTTCCGACGCTTTCGGCGCCGGGGCTGTCGCGAGCGGCAGGCGGAAGAAGGGCAGGCGTTGCAGGAATTTTGCGGCGGCGACAGCCGAAACAGCGCCGCAGGTGGTGGCCATGATCGAGGTGCCAACAATGGCCGTGGGGTTGTTGGAGTGGTTGGCGGCGAGCACCGCGATGGCCGTGGCCGGGATAAGCTGAATGGAACTGGTATTGATCGCGAGATAGGTGCACATCGCGTTGGTCGCGGTGTCGGGACGGGGATTCAGGGTCTGCAAGTCTTTCATCGCCCGAAGACCAAGCGGGGTGGCTGCGTTGTTGAGACCGAGAATACTGGCAGCCATGTTCAGCAGCATGGAGCCCATGGCGGGATGATTGGCCGGCACGTCGGGAAAAAGCCAAACCATGAGCGGCCGCAACGCGCGCGCCAATAATGCGACTAAGCCGGCCCGCTCGGCCAGCCGCATGATGCCAAGCCATAGCGCCATAATCCCCACCAGAGGCAAGGCCGTCTTCATCACCCCGTCCTCCGCGCTCTTAAAGCTCGCGTCTGCTACGTCCTTAAGATGGCCAGTGCAGCCGCCGATGACGACCGCCAGCACGATCAAGCCGAGCCAGATGTAATTGAGCATTGCGGTGAGGCTATAAAGCCCTCGCCGAATGCACGAGAAAAAACCCTGTCACCACTCAATCCCGGCGCATCTTGACGCTGCTGCTGGCTTGTAGCGTAGTCGTCTCGGCTGCGAGTCGAACCGGCGTCTCGCCGCGCTGGAGAACAGTGGCTTTGAGGGCAATGGGCGCCGGGACGGTGCCTAAACTCGCAGCCGAGAGGGCTACGGTGGAATGTCAAGCTGTGCCAATTCCGACGCCGGACTGGCCGATCAGTTACGAGGTCAAGACCCCGGTCGGCAGTTACTGGGCCGGGATGGAGGCACCGGGGCCATACGGTCCCAGTGTTACGCCGTTCGGGAGGTTGGCCGCAGAGGGTGTCCCTACGGGATTGGGAACGTAGGTCTCGCTCACGACATCGTGGAGACCCCCGTCCCGGAAATAAATATTGAGCACCGCCAGGCTGTCCACCGCGTCCCCGGTGGTTTTGTTGTTGGCGAAGGCCCATTGTTCTTTGGCGGCTTCAAGCTGCCTCAAGTTGCTGTAAATCACGTTCAGCCTCGCTGAATCACGCGCCCGGGCCATCCGTGGGATAGCCAAGGAAGCCAGCAGCGCGACGATCGCCACGACGATCATCATTTCCACGAGAGTAAAACCCCGTTTTCCTTTTGCGTTCGACATCGTTTTCATACGACAAACTCTGCCTCACCCTGAAAGCACATCGCGGGCCAACATCAAAAGCCACCTGAAGGCCCAGGTCTTGTTCCGTTTCGGTGCAGGCGGGGTGACGTGACTCGAATCGAGACAGACCAACCCTGAAAACTTCAGATTTCCAGCGTCTCCTGGTACTTCGGCACAAGCACCTCGGCTTTGGGCCTGAGCGCCCGCAGCGTTTCGGCGAAGGCCAGCGCCTGCGCTTCCTCCCCGTGAATGACCGCTATCTTCTTTACGTCGCCGGCAATCGCTTCGGCATACCGGCGGAGTTCGTTCTTGTCCGCATGGCCGGAGAAGGAGTCCAGCCTCGCAATCCGGGCGCGGACCTCGTGCGGCTCGCCAAAGATATTGACCGGGTTCCTGCCGGAAAGGATCTGGGCGCCAAGGGTATGCTCCGCACAATATCCAATGAATAGAATGAGGTTGGCCGCGTTGCCGATATGGTTAGCCAAATGATGGCGAATTCGTCCCGCTTCGGCCATGCCCGAGGCGCTGATGATGATGGCCGGGTCACGGAGGTCATTGAGCTTCATCGAATGCGCCACTTCGCGGATATAAGTTAGGTTCTCCATGCCGAAAGGGTTCTCCTTTTCGCGAAGGAACTTATAGATCGTCTCATTAAAACACTCCGGATGCAGGCGATAGATTTCAGTGGCGTTTACGCTCAAGGGGCTATCGACAAAAATCGGCACCCGAGGCAATTGCCCCGCCAGCGTCAACTGGTGCAGCGTATAAACAATCTGCTGGGTGCGGCCCACCGAAAAGGAAGGGATGATGATCTTCCCGTTCCTTACGAGCGTCTGGCGCACCAGTTCGCCCACCTGTTCATTGGCGTGGAGCTTGGGCGTGTGCTCGCGCCCTCCATAAGTGCTCTCTATCTGCAGGTAATCCACCCTCTCGACCGGCTGTGGATCCCGCAAAATATCGTCGCTGCCGCGTCCGACATCCCCACTGAAAAGGTAACGGAACTTCCGGCCGTTCTCGCGGAAATCCAACACCACCTGGGCTGAGCCAAGAATGTGGCCCGCGTCGCGGAAGGTGACGGTCACGCCGTCCAAAACCGGGAACGTCCGGTCGTAATTGACACTGACGAACTGGCGCACCGCTTTATCGGCGTCGGCGGCAGTGTAAAGCGGTTCGACCGGGGGCAGGCCCTGTTTGGCGCGCTTTTTGGAGACGAATGCGGCATCATCACGCTGGATTTCCGCCGAGTCCTCCAGCATGATACTGGCCAGGTCGCGGGTCGCAAAGGTACAGAAGATGTTCCCCCCGAATCCCTGGCGGCAAAGGTTGGGCAGGTTGCCGCAGTGATCGATATGAGCGTGGCTTAACACCACGGCGCCGATTTGAGCGGGCTCGAAAGGGAACTTGCGGTTGCGCTCGATAGACTCCCCGCGCCGGCCCTGGAAAAGACCGCACTCCAGCAGCAGACGCTGGCGGTTGATCTCGAACAGGTACATCGAGCCCGTGGTCGTGCGAGTCGCGCCTAAGAAATGGATGCGCATGTGGGGGGAGAATGGGCAGCCTGCGAAGAAAGTCTAGCCCGTTTCAGAATTGCGACGAAGATCTGAGGCTTGAAACGTGTTGCGTGAAACGTGAACCCGAATTGGAAAATTCACGTTTTGCGTTTTACGTCTCACGTTTCAACTTTGCCGGAACGTAATCCGGGCCTTTCCCAGGTCGTAAGGTGACATCTCCACGTTGACCTTATCTCCAACGCTGATGCGGATGAAGTTTTTGCGCATCTTGCCGGAAATATGCGCGAGCACCTCGTGGCCGTTGGGCAGCGCCACGCGAAACATCGTGCCCGGTAGGACCTGCGTCACCGAGCCGCTCAATTCAATTGGCTCTTCCTTTGCCACTCGAATCAAATCGTCAATGAGGATTTGATGCCATCCGGCCTGGTCGAGATCAATCTAAAAAAGGGATTGGACAACTGCCTCTCGAAATCAGTAGATTTCGGCCCTTGATATGAAGAAAAGTCCATTAGCGACCATCTTATTGACCGTGCTGGCCATCATTTCGCTTTGGTCGGTGCTCCAGTGCTGGAGCTTTATTTCCAAATCCCGCGAGTTGCGCCTGCTCCAGACGAAGTTGAATTTTATCAATTATCGGCAGGCGGGCATCAACGCTCTGGCCGGTGATGCGGTGGCCTATAGCAGGGAACACCACGAGATCGATCCCATTCTCGAATCGATGGGACTTAAACAGAACAAATCGGCTTCCGTCCCGACGAATAAACCCGCCTCCAAATAATGCTTATGGATGACATCCCCAATCAAACCCAGGCCCCGGCGGACGTCGCCGATTTGCAGGAACAATTTGACTCGCTGCATCACCTGGTCATCTCGATTTTGGTCCTGTTGATCGTGGTCAGCGGCACGCTCTGGATTTACTTGCGACGGCAGGTCAATGCCACCAAGGCCGAGTTGGAATCTATTCGCCCGCAAGCCACCAATATCATTGCCCAGTACGACAAAGTCACCGGCCCATCCATGGATAATTTTGTGGGACGGCTCGTCGAATACAGTCGTTCGCATCCCGACTTCGTCCCTGTTCTCGCCAAGTACGGCGTGAAACCGGGAGCGGCTGCCGCGGCACCGACGAGCGCACCGCCGCCAACGACCAAGAAGTAATCCCCTCGGCCGGGCTTCCGGACTTCACGGTCGCCTGTCGAACCGCGCGAAGCCTGGCGAGTGCGTGCAGCTTGCTCCCGCTTTCGAATAGACGTATGCACTTGCATGGCCGCAGTATCATTGCCGGGAAAATCGCATCGCGCGGAACGGACTCGTTTTCCATCATTGCGGCTGGGAGTGGCCAGGAACTCCCGCCACCCTTCTACAAGGCCACCGAAACCGAAATTGACCAGACGCTCGCCGCCGCCGCTGGCGCGTTTGAGGCCTATCGCCTCCTGGCCCCGGAGCGCATCGCAGCCTTCCTGGAACGCATCGCCGAAGAAATTGTCGGCCTCGGCGACGAGTTGTTCCGCCGCGCCAATGCAGAGACGGCCCTTCCCCAGCCCCGGTTGGCGGGTGAGCGCGCACGCACCGTTAACCAGCTCAAAATGTTCGCTGAACTCGTCCGCGAGGGCTCATGGCTGGAAGCCCGCATTGATCGGGCAATCCCCAGCCGCCAGCCCATTCCCAAGCCCGACCTGCGGCGCCTGCTGATTCCAATCGGCCCGGTCGTCGTTTTCAGCGCGAGTAATTTTCCTTTGGCCTTCTCGGTGGCGGGCGGCGATACCGCCTCGGCGCTGGCAGCCGGCAATCCGGTTGTAGTGAAAGCCCACCCGGGTCACCCAGGTACTTCCGAATTGGTGGCGCGCGCTCTTCAAATTGCGGCCGAGGCGCTCGAACTCCCCGCCGGCGTGTTTTCGCTCGTGCAAGGCCGGGGACACGAAATCGGCCAGCGCCTGGTGCGTCATCCGGCGACCAGGGCAGTGGGATTTACTGGATCCCAGCGAGCCGGGCGTGCGTTGTTCGACGCGGCCGCAGCCCGTCCGGACCCTATCCCGGTCTATGCCGAGATGGGCAGCACCAACCCTGTGTTCATTTTGCCGGGCGCCTTGCAGCGCGATATCGGAACGCTCGCACAGAATCTCATCCAATCAGTTACGCTGGGCGTTGGCCAATTCTGCACTAACCCCGGCTTGGTCTTTGGGTTGCGCGGCTCCGCTCTCGACGCGCTGGCCGAAACCGCCGGCAAGCTGGCGGTCAATTCGGCCCCGGGCACAATGCTTTACCCCGCGCTCTGCGATCGCTTCCGCGAGAGCGTTGCGGACGCCGAAAAGATTTCGAATGTTCGCCTCCTGGGCAAGTCCAGTGCGGAACCAGCAGCGGGCCAGGCCCCGGCGGTGGTTCTGGGAACCGATGCCGCAACCTTCCTCGGCCACGAGCTGCTGCGCGAAGAAATGTTCGGGCCCTCAACGCTCCTGGTAAGCTGCGGCTCGCCGGAAGAATTGGAGCGCCTGGCACGTAATCTTCCCGGCCAGCTCACCGCCACGATTCACGGCACCGAAGAGGATCTCGCGCGTCACCACATTTTGGTCCGGATTCTTGAGCAGAAAGTCGGCCGGCTCATCTTCAACGCGTTTCCTACCGGCGTCGAGGTTTGCCCCTCGATGCATCATGGCGGACCGTATCCGGCCACCACTGACGCGCATTTCACCTCCGTAGGGACAGCCGCCATTAAGCGCTTCGCGCGGCCGCTCTGTTTCCAGAATTTCCCGGACGCGACGCTGCCGGTTGAATTGCAAAATCGGAACGGGCGCGGGATTTGGCGGCTTGTGGACGGACAACTCACAACCGAAGGGTGGTAGAAGGGGCGCTGGAAATCCTTGAAACCTCCGGTCGCTCCATCGCGTCTGATTACGTTGGTTGTGGGTTCCCGTCTCGCACTCAGAGCGAGGCGGGATTTTTGTTGGTTACCGCCTGATTTGGACCGAAAATCAGCTATGCGCGAACAAGAGAAATTGGTCGAGTTGCTCAACGCCGGACAAAAAATGCTCCTCTTCACCGGCGCGGGAATTTCCACCGGCAGCGGCATCTCGGATTTTCGCGGGCCGGACGGAGTCTGGAAACGGCGCCAGCCTGTTTATTATCACGATTTCATGAGGTCGGAGGCGGCACGGGTCGAGCACTGGGATTACAAGCTGGAAGGTTGGCCGGTCTTCCGGGCCGCGCGCCCAAACACGACCCACGAGTCGATTGTGCGCCTGGAACAGGCCGGCAAAGTGCTGGCCGTGGTGACCCAAAATATCGACGGCCTCCACGCGCGCGCCGGCACTCCGGCGGAGCGTTTGGTTGAATTGCACGGCACCAATTCCCTGGTCGAATGTCAGGCCTGCGGCCAGCTCTCGGATCCGGAGCCGCATTTTGAGCATTTCCGCAAAACCCGCCGCCCGCCGGTGTGCGAATGCGGCGGATTTCTCAAACTGGCAACCATCAGTTTCGGCCAGAACCTGCGCAACGCGGATTTGGAGCAGGCGCAGGAAGCTGCCGGCCAGGCGGATTTGGTCGTGGCGCTAGGCTCGACCCTTTCGGTTTATCCCGCGGCGAATATTCCCCTGATCGCGGCCAACCGGGGTGCTCCTTATGTCATCATCAATCGCGGTCCGACGGAACACGATGATTTGAGCGAAGTCACCCTGAGAATCGAAGGCGACGTTGGGGAAGTTTTTCCGCCGGCGGTGGAAGAGGCGCTAGGTTAATTAGCGCTCCCATTGCCACTCACTTTCGCTCCTGGGGAATTTGCATCAACGGCAAATACGAAGTCGTGAGGTAGGAAGTCCAGTGATTATTGCCTGCTGATTACTGATTACTCCCCCTGCTCACCGATTACTGATTTGACCCATGCCCACCCTTTCCCTAGACTCCGGCCTCTTTTTATGAAGATCGTGGTGTGTGACCCTGTCTCGCCAAAAGGCATTGCTTTTTTGCAGCAGCGGCCCGAATTCGACGTGCTGGTTCTGCCCAAGCGGTTGACCGAGGCGGAATTGGTGCCCGTGGTAAAGGACGCCGTGGCGCTGGTGGTGCGGTCCGAGACCAAGGTGACGCGGAAGCTCATCGAGGCGGCCCCGCTTCTGCGCGTGGTGGGGCGAGCGGGCGTGGGCGTAGATAATGTCGATGTTCCTGCAGCCACCGAGCGCGGCGTAGTGGTGATGAACACACCCGGAGGTAATACCGTTTCGACGGCCGAGTTGTCGTTCGCAATGATTTTGAGCCTCGCGCGCAAGGTGCCGCAGGCCTATGCGTCGATGACGGCCGGCAAATGGGACCGGAAACAATTTCAAGGGGCCGAACTTTTTGGGAAAACTTTGGGCGTATTGGGGTTGGGCCGCATCGGCAGCGAGGTGGCGAAACGGGCGGTCGCGTTCGGAATGAGGGTCGTGGCTTATGATCCCTTTTTAACGGAAGCCCGCGCACGAGCACTGGGGATTGAATTGGCCGGCGACCTGGATGAGGTCTATCGGGTCGCGGATTTTATCACCGTGCACATGCCCGTCACGGAGCAGACGCGCGGGATGCTCAACGCGGCGGCGTTTGCCAAAATGAAGCCCAAAGTGTGTCTGGTGAATTGCGCGCGGGGGGAGATCATCGTCGAGAACGACCTGCTGGCCGCGCTGGACTCCGGCAAAGTCGCCGCCGCCGCTTTGGACGTATTTGCCTCTGAGCCGCTGCCGGCCGAGCATCCCTTCCGGAAACATCCGGCGATCACGCTGACGCCGCACCTTGGAGCCAGCACGCAGGAAGCGCAGGAGAAGTGCGGTATCGAGGTGGCGGAAGTCATCGCTGGTTACCTGCTCACCGGCGAGGTGCGCAACGCCGTCAACCTGCCCTATCTCGATGCCAAGACCTACGAGGAGGTGAAACCCTATCTCACGCTGGGTGAGAAGCTGGGCAAACTGCTGGCCCAACTGGCGCCATCGCAGGCGGACCGGCTGCACATCACGTATGGCGGCAAGGCCCAGGAATTACCCAACACGGACCCGGTCACGCGAGCGATCCTGCTGGGCTTTTTGTCGCGCGCGTCGGTCAAGGACCTTAATAACGTCAATGTGCGCAGCATTGCCTCGACGCTGGGCTTGACGGTCGAGGAGAAGCGTTCGAATGAGCCGGTAACGTTCAACGAGTGGCTTCACGTGCAGGTCTTCGCCGATGGGGAGAAAGTGATTTCCGCCGGCGGCACTTTTTTCGGTTCGCCGGACAACCCGCGGATTGTGCGGTTGTTCAGCCGGCCGACCGAGATTGTTCCCTCCGGGGTGGTGCTGCTCCTCGAAAACAAAGACCGTCCCGGCATCGTGGGTTACCTGGGGACTCTGCTGGGCCGACACAAGGTCAATATCGCTAATATGAATTTGAGCCGGGATGAGGCTGGCGGGCATGCGTTGACCGTGCTGAACCTGGACAGCGTGCCGCCCCCGGAGGTGCTGGAGGAGCTGCAAAAAGATCCTGCTATCCGCAATGTTAATGTGGTCAAACTCTGAGCCTCTGTTACTATTGACAGGCATGTTTATGAAAAAAATGACGAAATTAGTTGTCCTGCTGCTTGCGGCGGGAACCCTCGCCGCCCGAAGCGCGACGGCGGATACCCCGGCCCCAACCAATGGGGCAGCGGCAGCCAAGCCCAGCATCAAGCCGACGGACCTGTTTGGCGACAGCGTTATCGCCAAAGGCAAAGGGGTGGAAATCAAGAGGAGCCAATTGGATGACACACTCATCAGCATCAAATCGACCGCGGCGGCGCGGGGCCAGAACATTCCGCCCGAGCACATGGGGATGCTCGAGCAGCAAGTGCTGGAGAACCTGATCCGCATCCAGTTGCTGCTAACCAAGGCCAACGAGGCCGACAAAGCCAAAGGCAAAGAAGTCAGCACCAAACGCCTGGATGAAATCAAAACTCGAGCAGGCAGTGAGGAAGCCCTGAACCGGCAATTAAGCGCCGTTGGCACTAGCCAGCAGGAATTTATCGTCAAAATGAACCAGGAATGCACGGCCGAAGCGACGCTGGAGCGCGAGCTCAAGGTCAATGTAACCGATGAGGAGATCAAAAAGTTTTACGAGGAGAACCCCTCGAAGTTCGAGCAACCGGAATTGGTGCGGGCAAGCCATATCCTCTTAAGCACCCGCGACCTGGACACCAACAAAGAGCTGGCTGAGGACAAGAAAGCGGCCAAACGCAAGCTAGCCGACGACCTGCTGAAGCGGGCCCGCGGCGGCGAGGATTTCGCCAAGCTGGCCAAAGAATATTCCGAAGACCCCGGCTCCAAAGATAAAGGCGGCGAATACCTCTTCGGGCGCAACCAAATGGTGCATGAGTTCGAGACGACGGCATTCGCGCTTAAGACAAATGAAGTCAGCGATATCGTGACGACCCAGTTCGGTTACCACATCATCAAGCTGAGCGAAAAGATACCCGCCAGGAAAGCCGCGCTGGACGACGAGGTGACGTTCACACCCGCCGGCGTGCTCATCAAGAACAGCCTTAGCAAGGCGGCCCAGGAGAACGCGGGCTCTTTCCGCAAACTCTCCGCCATTCTCCAGGAGAATCTTCGCACCCAGGAGCTTCAGAAGCAGCTTCCGGCTTATGTCGCAAAGCTGAAGAAAGAGGTCGGCTTGGAGATCCTCGACGAACAGTTGAAACCGAAAGAGATGCCGGATGTTCCGGCGCTGCCCGCAGGCCATCCAGCAATCAAGCCGGAGGGAAAATAGTTCAGTACTTCTTGCTGAACTTCTTGCGGTGATCGTCCTCGGCCGCGGCTGCCTGGGCTGGGTCAGCGGCGGGTGCGGATGGCGGGGGTGAAGCGGGTTCGGCCGGTTTGGGGCTGCCTTGGGGTTGGGGTGAGTCCATCGCCTGGACGAAGGCCAGGCGCGAGCTCATGAGGCTCTGCTTGAGCAACCCGGCTTCCTCGTTGCTGAGATTGCCCTTGGTTTTGACCTCCAGCATCTCGAGTTGATCGATGAATAACCGGGCCGCGTCGATATCCTTGATAACCTGGCCGGTCTCGGGGTGAGGGACTTTGCCCAGGAGCATCATCGCCATATTCGCTTGCTGCATGACCAATTGCGCGAAGAGGGCCGACATTATTTCCTCGCGGCTCAGGTCGCCCGGAGCAGGTTCTGGAAGGTGCGCTTCACTCATGGCTGCTCACGTTTCCGTTTATTTCGGATTTCCGCCAGCAAAAAGTGGATCAGCCGGCGCAGGCGAGCCTCGACATCCACCGTCTCGAGGATTGACTGCCGTTCCGCCGCGCCGGGCAAGACCGCACAGGAGACCAAATCTGCCGCCTGCTCGGGATCGGTGATGGAATCCAGGTAGTTTAGAATCTCTTTTGGCGAAAAGGAAGGTGGGGTTTGGCTGCTCTCATTTTGGCCGGGTGACATCACCGGAAAAGGAAAAGGCAAGCCCAACTGAATGCGTTCTTCCAGCAGTTCTCTGACTTTGGCTACCAGAGCATCGACCTTAACGTTATCACAAGGCGGCGTATGCAAAGGACGGATCCGCTGGATGCGATACGGCTTATAGCGGATGGCCTCCTCAAGTTCCACGCGGGCAAGGCCTTGCAAAATCAAATGGGAAGTCCCGTCCCGGTGGCCTACGGAAACCCGAATCAAGCCCAAACCAGCGACGGGCGAGGGGGTCTCGCGTCCAGTTCCCGGCTTCTGCATCGCGACTGAGAACATGCGGTTGGAGTGCAGGGCATCAGCCAACATCTGCCGGTAGCGCGGCTCGAAAATATAGAGCGGCAGCAACGCCTGTGGGAACAGCGTCGCATTGGGCAGGGTCATGACCGGCACTTCGCGCGGTATCTTCATGCCTCCAATGTAGGTGCGTCGGAGCTTTTAGCAAGACGGCAGGGAACGGAGCGGGGAGAGGGAGTGACGGCATAAGCTTTAACGTAATTGTCAAGGAAGGGGTAATCTGAAAGGACAGCCAAATGACAGAAGCATGGCAGGACAGAATCATTTAGAGGCCTGCGAAAGACCTTATGTCCCGGGCCGTGTAGAGGTCTGATCCTTGGCTGCATCGGATGTGTGATTTGTCCCGACATGATCCCTCCCGCTTTGTTTTTTATCTTCTTCCCACTTGCCAAATTGCGGCGCACCCGGCATGTTAAAAGCCACTATGAAAAACCGAATTGGAGTAATTGTGCTGGTGGTAGTCTGTCTGGGATTGGGGATTGCATCCATCATGATCAAGAAGCAGGCCGGCGACCAAAAGGCGAAAGACACCGAAACCATTCTCGGCTTATCCAACAACCTGATGAGCACGAGCGGCAAACTCGATGAGCAAAAACAAGTGGCCGCCATCCTCGAAAAGGACATGGAAACCCAAAAGAAAGCTTTCAATGAGATCAGCAACGGCCTTTCCTCCAACCTGGTGGATACCTCTAATCACCTCGCGGTGACCCAGACAGCGCTCGAAGACAGCAAGAAGGAGATTGTCAAGCAGAACGCCAAAATCAACGAATTAGAGACCGACAACCAGCAACTCGACCAGCAGGCTCACGACTTAAGCAGCGCGATCACCAACCTGACTACTCAGATTGCGGACACCGAGAAGAAGTTGGCTGCGTCAGAAGGCGATAAGGCCTTTTTGGAAAAAGAATTCAAGCGCCTCGAGGCGGAGAAGGCTGAACTGGAACGGCAGTTCAACGACCTGACCGTCCTGCGCGCGCAAGTAGCCAAACTCAAAGAGGAACTGAACATCTCCCGTCGCCTCGAGTGGATTCGCCAGGGCCTCTTCGCGCGTGCCGAGCAAAAAGGCGCGCAGCAACTCATGCAAGGCGCTTCGGTCCAGCAGGTGGCCGCCAAAACGACCAAGCCTGCCTACGACCTTAATGTGGAAGTCAGCGCCGACGGTTCGGTTAAAGTCATCCCGCCCCTGACGGGCAGCGCCGAGGCGACCAACTCGCCGCCGGCCAAATGACCCGAGCCGATCTGCTCATCGATTCGCATGGCCGCGTTTTGCGGGACTTGCGGGTGAGCGTTACGGACCGGTGCAATTTTCGTTGTCTCTATTGCCTGCCGGAAACGGAGGCAGCGCAAAATTTTTACCGGGGCCATTGGGCACACCTGCCGAATCCGGCGCCGATCGCGCAGCAGTGGGTCCCCAAAACCAACATCCTTAGCTTCGAAGAAATCGAGCGGGTCGTGCGCATGGCGGTTTCCCTGGGGATCCGGAAAATTCGGCTTACGGGCGGCGAGCCGCTGCTGCGTCAGGATGCCGAACAACTGGTCGCGCGCCTGGCCGCCATCCCGGGCATTACCGACCTGGCGATGACGACCAATGGCTTTTTGTTTCCGCAGAAGGCGCAGGCGCTGCGCCATGCTGGCTTGCGCCGCGTCAGTTTCAGCCTCGATTCGCTGGACCGCGCGAATTTCAAAAAGATCACCGGCCGCGACGGGCTGGCGGAGGTTCTCAACAGCATCACTCTGGCACAACAGCTCGGCTTTCATCCGGTAAAGGTGAACGCGGTGATTATCCGCGGCCTTAATGATCATGAAATCGAAGCCCTGGCAGAGTTTGCCCGCGAACGCTCCCTGAGCATGCGTTTTATTGAATTCATGCCGCTGGATTCCGCCCGGGCCTGGCTCAAGGAATTGGTGGTGACGGCGCGGGAGATCCTCGCGCGGCTCCAAGCCCGGTTTGAATTGCGTCCGCTGCCTGCCGACAATCCGTCCTCCACGGCGAAACGCTGGGCCTTTGGTGACATGGGTGGCGAGATTGGGATGATTGCGCCCGTGAGTGAACCTTTCTGCGGGCATTGCAATCGCATCCGGCTCACCGCCGATGGCAAAATCCGCACATGCCTGTTTAGCGTGAACGAGCACGATCTGCGCACACGGCTTCGAAATGGGACTTCGGACGAAGACCTCAATGCCTGGCTCAAGGGGGTCGTGCTGCAAAAAGAAGACCGCCACCACATCGGCGAGCCAGAGTTTGTTCCGCCGGCCAGAACAATGAGTTGCATCGGTGGGTGAGTTGTTGGCCGGAAAAGAACGCAAAGAACGCAACGAGCCTTTTGAGCAGAATGATCGAGGAAGAAGCATTGAATGGCACGACGGTGAGGCGAGGATCATTCTGTCGTAATCATTCTGCCACTGCAGATGTGGAAGTTCGGAATTCAGATTTGGTTCCACGCCTGGCCGGGGCCTGATCAACGCCGTTCCTCGCCCATGCTTCCTCCCTATCGTTTCATCCCGCCGCGCGGCCCCGGAAAAATGACTCCGAAGCAGCGTGTGTTTGCCCAGTGGCACAGGGTTGATTTAGCTCCGCTGGAAAAAGCCCAGGCCGCGCGCGCCCGGCAGGTGAGCGCGGTGCTGCCCGCGGTGCTTTCGGAATTGCGGATGGACCGCCGCCGCGTCGAGGCGGAGGTGGTGAAGGTCTGGAACAACCTGCTGGACCCGAACATCGTTGGCCACGCGCAACCGACCGGCCTGCGCAATGGCACGCTCTTCGTCACGGTGGATAGCAGCGTTTGGCTTAGCGAGATCGTTCGCTACCGCCGCAAGGAAATCCTCGACCGACTGCAGCACAGTTTCGGCCGGGATTTCATCGCCCGGATCTCGTTCCGAGTCGGGTAGCCGTAAAGGCTCAACGAAGGAGCCATTGCCCACTCGCTTTTGAATTGCGGAAGCATCAGGGATTTTGATATAAACCGAGCCATTATGGAACTTACCTACATGGTTCAGGGAGCCGATGGCAAGGAGTACGGTCCGGCGTCACTAAAGCAACTCAGCGGATGGGTGCGCGAGGGGCGTTTGCAACCGCAGGCGGGCGTCAGACGCAACGATATGGAAGGCTGGGCAGCGGCGGCCGATTTTACCGAACTGCAACCACTCTTTGACATAGACGCTTCCGTGCCGGTGGCGAACACTGCCCAGGGAACGGTGGTGCGCAAGGCCCCCGGAGCGGCGGCGCATGTGAAATCCGGCGCGTCCTGGTTTTACGTGGTTGCAGTGTTGTCGCTGGTCAACACGATTACGGCGTTTATCGGCATGCCCATTAGGTTCATCGTTGGCTTGGGGATTACCCAGGTAATTGACGAGTTCGGAAGTACTGTTGATGGCGGTGGAAAAATAGTGGCGCTGCTGCTTGACCTTCTGGCAGCAGGGGTATTTGTGCTCTTCGGCATTTTTGCCAACAAAGCTCATAAATGGGCCTTCATCGTTGGCATGGTGCTCTTTGCTTTGGACGGCTTAATCTTTCTCCTGACGCAAAGCTGGTTGGGAGTTGCTTTCCACGCCTTTGTGCTGTTCTGCTTGTTCCGCGGGTTCAGGGCGTGCCGAAGGGTTTGACCCAATCGGACTGCGCTCATGACGAAATGTAAACGCTGGTCCGTATCCGCTGATTTCCGTAATGCCATCTCAAATTGACCGCTGTAATTGTCCCCTTTGCGCACATCCCGAGTCGCGGGCGGTCGAACAGCTCAGCGGCGAGGAATTGAGAAAGCTGTGGCGGGCAGTGGGACGGGATTTTAGCGCCGCGGCGTGGGGCAAGATCGCGCCGGAGTACATCATCGAGCCGTGCCAGTGTGAGCGCTGCGGATTTGAATTCTTCGAGCCGTCGCTCGCCGGCAACGAGGCGTTCTACAAGGAACTGGAGCACGCCGAGTACTTTGTCGAAAACCGGCCGGAGTTTGGGCGGACATTGCGCCTGGCACGGCGCCTCGGGCTGAGGCGGGTGCTGGACGTAGGCTGCGGTAGCGGCATCTTCCTTGATCTGGCACGGCAGGCCGGCTGCGAAACCTGGGGCTTGGAATTGAACGGGGCCGCCGCCGAAAAGGCGCGGGCAAAGGGGCACCAGGTCTTCAGCGAATTGCTTGATGGGTTGAAACCCGGCGTGAAGGGGTTTGACCTCATCACACTTTTTCAGGTGCTGGAACATGTTCCGGAACCGGTCCCACTTCTTCGGCAAGCGGCAGCGCGGCTCGGGCCAGGCGGCCTCATTTCTGTTGCGGTGCCTTCGGCCAATGGCGTCCTCCGTTTGGTTCCATGGGACCCTCACCAATGGCCGCCGCATCATCTGACGCGCTGGCGCCTGCAGGATTTCGAGCAAAGCGCCCGCGCCGCGCAATTGACGCTGATCGAGAGCGGTGGCGACAGGCTGTTAGGCTCGGAAATCACTCATTTCTGGAAAGTCCACAACCAGCTCGCACCGGTGCTAGGCAAACCAGGACGGCTGGGAGGACCCGCGGTGCTCGAAGCGCTCTCAATCTTCTACCGAAAGACCGGAATGAAATTTCTCCTGCCCCGTTGGGGCAGCAGCATCTACGCTTACTTCCGGCGAACCTGAATTGCATTTTCACGCATCACGCAACATGCCCCGCACGCCCGCTCATCCTTTGGCCGAACATCCGCTCGACAGGTTGCCCGGGGAACGCCAGTGCTCGGTTCCAGACTGGCACACGACTTATCTGACGATGCTGATGCTCGAGAGTTCCTTGCGGCAATGCGCCCCTTTCGTCAAAGGGACGCTGCTGGATGTGGGGTGCGGGCGTCGGCCGTATGAAAAGACCTTCTTCGCCGGCGCCACCAAATATATTGGGACCGATTACCTTTCGGACCGATCGCAGCCGGAAGTGGTGTGCTCGGCGTTGGAACTGCCCTTCCCGGATGGTTCGTTCGACACCGTCGTAAGCACGGAAGTCCTTGAACACTTGCCCGACCCGCTCCGAGCGTTGCGCGAAATGCAGCGCACGCTTCGGCCCGGGGGGCATTTGATTTTGAGCACACCGCTGTATTGGCCGCGGCACGAGGTCCCTCATGATTTCTTCCGCTACCCTTATGACGGCCTGCTGCACCTGGTCAACGAAAGCGGACTGGAACTGAAGAGGCTTTTCAACCGGGGCCGCTCCTATGTTTACCTGGGCCAAGTGGTGCAACATATCCAGCCGGTGTCCGCCCGGCCGCTGAGATGGGCCATCAACCGCTTCTTCCTCTGGTGCGACTGCCATCTCAAGCACGACGCGCTGACGCTGGGTTGGACGGCGGTCGCGCAGAAAAGGGAGCGCGATGCGTGATGCATCAGAGCGGTTTCACCTCGACGCAGCGCGGTTCGGACCGGTCGATGCGAAGCGGATTGCGCAACGCGAGGCCAAAGCCAGCTAATTCGATTTCCATAACGTCGCCGTCAGCCAATTCAATGCCTTCGCCAAAACTGAACACATCCGCCCCGAAAAAATGAATGTGGGCGTCACCGGGTCGTCGGTGGGCCTGGTATTTAAAATGATGATGCTCGAGGTTGGCGAGGGTGTGGGACATGTTCGTCTCGCCGGTTGCGAACGGCTTGGACCAAACGGTCTCCCCGCTCCGCCACAGGCGCACCGTGCCGCGCGCGTCGCCAAAGTCCGGGTTGATGAGCAATTCGGGGCCAAGAGCGCAGGTGCGCAATTTCGAATGGGCGAGGCAAAGGTAGTTCTGCGCTTCCATTTTATGATCGGAGAACTCGTTGCCCAGGCCCAGCCCCACCCGATGCGGCGTGCCCGACGGGTCGATAAAGTAGGCCCCCGCCACTTCGGCTTCCTCACCACCGTCAAGCCCAAAGGGCGGAACTTCGAGTGGTTCGCCATGGGCGCGCAGGATCGCGCCGCAGCCTTTGTAAAACCATTCGGGCTGCACGCCGATTTTTCCTGGCGCCGGCTGGCCACCCTTCAGGCCCCACTCGTACATGCGCATGCTGTCGGTGACGGGTGCTACTTTATCTTTGTGCATGGCCTGGCGATTCGCGGCGCTGGCTTTGTGAGTCAGACCTGTGCCGGTGACCAGGCAGCGCGCCGGTTCGTCGGGATGGTCAAAGGCCGGCAACAGGCGCCAATCCGATTGGCCGCGATAAACCGGTTCGTAATCCAGCCACTCTGCCGAGCATGCAGTTGAGACGGTCTGGGCCAGAGGATCGCGGTTAACCACGGCGAGTTCGGCGAAGCGATAAATTGACTCTGGGCCGTCCAGCAGGCACAAGCGGCTCCCGTCTACCAGGGCGACGCGCCGGCCATGCACAGGATGCTTGAGTTGAACGAGACGCATCATTGCCTCAGACTTGCGATACCGGAACGCCGGCGCAAACTCAAGGCGATTCCACAATCTCAAACGGAATGGCCGGCAGGGAGCCGACGACGAAGCGCCGCTGGTTGGCCTGCTTTTTAACCTTTTGAGCCAGCGCCATATTTTTGCTTAGGACGATTCTGTTTATCCGCATAAATCCAGACGGGCGCGCGCTGTTGTTGAGTCCACAGACGGAAGACTGACCTTGCGAGTTACACCCGGGCGCGCGGGAAGGATACGGCCAGACGCGCCGAAGGTTAAGGTACCCGGGGATTCCCCTGGACTGTGTCTGGCGATTCACCGGGAAAAGGTTCGGGGTTCGGCCCGATAGCGGTATCCCAAACTGACCATACCTTAATACCAGAATTCAGAATTTATGAAAGATATGCAAAACCCTGAAAAGACAGTCCGGAGATCTTTGGTCGGTGCGCTCGCAGTGCTGGTCGCCTTCGGCGCTAACGCTTTGGCAGATCCGATTCTCACTTCGGTGACGGTCGGCCCCCAATCGCCGGACCCGATTCTCCAGGGCAGTAATGCCACCTTTGTTGTGACGGTCTCCAGGACTGGCCACGGCAAAATGGAGATTTATTTGAGCGCCGCAGGTCTGCCAGCGGGAGCAACTGCCGCCTTTTCTCCAAACCCCATCAAATTTACCGGCAAACCAATCACTTCAGCCACCGCCAGTCTGGTCGTCTCCACTACCAGTACGACACCCCCGGGACCCAGTCCTTTCAGTGTCCTCGCTGCGGACGGAGGAAGCCCGAATCAGCAAACGAACACGGGTACTTTGGACGTTGCCACGCTGTGTCCCGGGGTCACCCGGATGGCGAACGGCGGCATGTGTATCGTCCTCCCCAGCGCGCCCGGGCAGCCATGTTGTATCCAGGCTGCCACTAACCTGAGCGCGCCGGTATGGACGACGATTTGCACCACCAATACGGGGACCAACAGCCTGCTGGTGTACGCCGACATGGACGCGTCAAAGTACCCCTGCCGGTTTTATCGGCTGAGCGTGCCATGACATGGCGGCGGTCGGGAGCTGCTTTAAGACCTCAAACGCCGCAGGAGACGAAGTAGCGCAGATTTCTAATCTGCTGTATCGCAGAATTGTATTCTGCAAAGCGGCGAACTGGCTGCGACACGAGACACGGCGCATTCAAAGCCGCATAGACGACGAGTTCCAGTTCGATTGAGCGTGGAACTCGGGTCTCAGGGCCGCCGTTCACGAATCGAGGCCAGGATGTCGGCCACCACTTCCCCTTGCGGTTTGGCTCCCAAGCTCCCTTTGCCGTGGACCCGAACGCTCACCGCGCCAGCTTGCATGTCGCGCGGGCCGACGACCAGCATGGTGTGGACCTTGGCCACCTCGGCTTGCTGGATTTTGCCATTGATCTTGTCGTTCGTGTAATCGCCCTCGGCCCGGACCATGTTGGCTCGCAGTTCCATGACGATGGCTTTGGCGTAGTTCACCAGCGGCTCTTCTTCGCCGATGGTGAGGACGCGCACCTGCTCAGGGGCGAGCCAGAGCGGGAAGTTGCCGGCATAATGTTCGATGAGGAAGCCGATGAACCGCTCGTGGGTGCCTAGCGGCGCCCGATGGATGCAGAGCGGGGTTTTCTCGGTATTGTCTTTGTCGCGATAGACCAGGCCGAAACGTTTCGGCACGGCGAAATCGACCTGGTTGGTCGCCAGGGTGAATTCGCGGCCAATGACACTCCAGACCTGGACGTCAATCTTGGGGCCGTAGAAGGCGGCCTCGTTGGGCACTTTGATGTAGGGGATCTTGCTATCGTCCAGGACGCGCTGAACCATTTCTTCGGTTTTTTTCCAGAGTTCCGGTTCGTTGACGAATTTGGCGTTGTCGCCGGTCAGGCGGGACGGGTCGTGGGTGCTGAAACGCATCACGTATTTGTCGATGCCGAAGATTTTGAAATACTTGATATACATCTCGTTGACGGCGTTGAATTCCTGGGCGAATTGCTCCGGGGTGCAATAGATATGCGCGTCGTTCATGTTGAGCGAGCGCACGCGCATCAGGCCGAACAGTTCGCCGGACTGCTCGTAGCGGTAGCAGGTGCTGTATTCCGCGAGGCGCAAGGGCAAATCGCGGTAACTGCGCGGCTCTGCCGCAAAAATGCGGTGGTGGTGCGGGCAGTTCATGGCTTTGAGGTAATAGCGGTCAGTAGCAATCTTCTCTTCGGACAAAATTCCTTTGAGCTGAACGTAGTTTTGCTCGAGCTCCTTGCTCAAATCTTCGGAGCATTCTCCTTCCTTCTCTCCAACTTTGGCTTTGACTTGCTTTTCAATATCCTTCGCCATGCCAAGTAAACGTTCCTTCACGAGTTGATCCATGTCTTTCGAAAGGTTCGCGTTTGCTCGATACAGTGGTCCTTCTTCAGTTAGTTCCATCGGCGGAAACATCGATTCTGCATACAGATGCGGCAGATGTCCGCTGGTCAGATACATCTTTTCCTTCGCAATATGTGGGGTTTTCACACGCACATAGCCGGCGGCGAACTCAGTTTCTTTCGCGAGTTTTTCCAATTCTTCGCAGATCGCCGCGCCTTTGGGCAGCCAGAGCGGCAATCCCGGCCCGGTGAAATCCGGGTCGATCGTGAACAGGCCCATTTCCTGGCCGATTTTGCGATGGTCGCGGCGCTTGGCCTCTTCGACCATCTTGAAATAGGCCTCCATTTCGGTCTTGTTCTTGAAGGCGGTGCCGTAGATGCGCTGGAGTTGCGGGTTGCGCTCGTCGCCTTTGTAATAGGCGCTGGCGACGCTGGTGAGTTTGAACGCACCGATGTTGCCGGTGCGCATCACATGCGGCCCGGCGCAGAGGTCGATGAAATCCCCGTTCTTGAAGTAGGAAATCGGTTCGCCTTCGGGGATATCAGCCAGGTTGCCGAGTTTGAATTTGCTCGGATGGTTTGGCCGCTCGGCAAGTGCGCCGAGCCGTCCGCTCTCGGAGTCTTTGATAGCCTGTTCGCGGGTGACGATTTGTTTCTCGAAGACATGGTTGGCTTTGATTTCCTGTTTCATCTCCGCCTCGATCGATGGGAAATCTTCTGGGGTGATCCGGTGCTGCAGTTCGACGTCATAGTAAAAGCCGTTTTCGACGGGGGGACCAGCGGCGAACTGGGCATCAGGCCAGAGGCGAAGGATGGCAGTGGCCATGACGTGGGCGCAGGAATGGCGCAGGCGCTCGATGTCACTCATCCGGTGGCGCTGGTCGAGGGATTTGCGTTCAGGTTGTTGTTCGTTCGATTCCATAAAAGCTTTTAGCCACAAAAGAACACAAAGAGTACAAAGAAAAAGCGCAGTAGTGGGAGTTCCCACTTTTTGTGCGTGCGTGTTGTTCTGTGGCTGAAATCATAAATAAAAAAGCCTCGAAGGTGAAGATCGAGGCGTGGCGTTCATCCGCGTTGAGGATGAACGCTAAATCGTCGTCGTTGTGCCCAAGTCGGTTACCACGATGACAACGTAGGGAGAATTGGGACGATTGGCAAATTCAATCTTGCGGGCAATTACATTTCCTTGGCGCGCATGGCCAGGCGGCGGCGGGTGTCTTCGCGGTTCTTGGCGTCGTAGTACTCGACCGGGTTATAATTGTCGGTCAGGACGCGGCCACTCTCGGGGGCGGTGGTCACGAGGTTGCCAAATGCGCTTTGGGTATCCAGCCGGGCATCCTCGTGCACGCCCGAAAGGTCCGGCGGATGAACAAACTCAGGCTCGGGGCGGTCGGTCGCTGCGAAGAAGATGCCGCCATTGCCGCAAGTGTGAATTCGCACGCCGGCAAAAACGGCTCTTAAGGTCTTGTGCAGCGAGGCGGTGAAGAAGTCGCGGCCGGGTTCGAGGTTGCCGAAGGTATTGATGACCAGCACGCCGCCGGGGCGCAGCACACGGCGGATGGAGGCGAAGGCCTGGCGGGTCAGCAAATGCGACGGCGAGGAATCCCCCAGAAACGCGTCCAACACCACCGCGTCGTACTTTTTTTGGCAGCGATTCAGGAAATGGCGCCCGTCATCGATGGTCAGACGGAGCCTTTCGGGGTGGAGATTGAAGAACTTCACCGCGACGGGCACGACGGCGGGATTAATCTCGACGACATCCACCTGGGCTCCCTGGCGGGCAAAATCCATCGGCACGATGCCGACACCCAGGCCGATGCAGAGCACGTCATGGATGTTGGTGGTGTAGGCGCGCGCGAGACCGGCAAGCAAGTAGGTGAAGGAGGATTCACTCTGCTTGAGCTCAGGGTCGTAAGTGTTTTGGACCAAATTGTCGTTCAGGTAATAGCGGCAGGAGCCGTCGAGGCGGTCGACGACCTGGAGTTTGCCGAAATGAGAATTGCCGCGGAACAGCTCGATAACATAGCGGTATGGGCTCGCCTGTTCGCGGTAAGCGCCGAGCCCAACCGCCACGACGACCGCCAGAGTAGCCAGGAGCGGCCCGGTGGGTTTGCCGTGGAAGATGGCAAAGTAGCCCGCGCACACCAGGATCAGGCCTCCCGCCGTCGCCCACATCGTAAAAGAATTGGGCAGCAGCGGGATCATCACATAACCGATGCACATCGTCCCGGCGAAGCTGCCCATGGTACTTGTGGAGGTTAGCCGTCCCACGTTGCCGCCCACATTCGCGACGGACGTGGTGATGACGCGGACCAGGAACGGGCCCGTCATGGCCAGCAGCGCCAGTGGAACAAAGAACAAAATAGCCGAAGCCAATAACGAACCGACCGCCAGGTTGAAATCCAGGCACCAATAGGCCACCGGCTCGCAAATCAGCACCGTGAGGCCGAGGTAAGCGGCGGCTCCCAGGATGGCCCAGTAAAGCCACACCAGGCCTTGCGCCCGGTCCGCGAGTTTCCCGCCGGCATAATAACCGGTGGCCAGCGCCACCAGCGTCACAGCGATCTGCGCCGTCCACACAAAATGCGACAGGCCGACGAAGGGCGAGAGCATCTTGGCGCCGAGAATCTCGACGATCATAATGGCGGCCCCCGTCGTTGCCGCCGTCAGGTACAAGTAGCGCCGCAGGCCCTTCGAGAGAGCAGGGGCAGAAGGCAGGGCGGAGGGTGCCGGTTTTAGTGGTGGTGCGGGCTTATGCTTCACGGGGGACATCTTTACGCGAAGGTGAGACAGTTTCCAATTTCCAATTTTACCTGTGCGCCAGGTAGCTCCTTCGCTCGATGCTGTCTTCATCCACCAGGCTCCAGAGAAGCTCCAAATTCCAATTCCTAAACCCGAAGTGCCTGGCAGTGAAGTTTTGTATATGAGGATCGAGCTTCCTCAGAAACGCCTTCCGGGCGATGTTGTTCTTGGTCTCGGCTCCCTCACTTGCGGCCTGTTTTGCGTTGGCCTCCGCTGGTTTTTCTGAGGCGCTCAAGCCAGTCCTGTGGAGAAAGCATTCCGCAGCAATTCTACGTGTTATGGTTCTGTCCTGCCATGATTCTGTCGGTCCTGTCCTCGAAAAAAGAACCTCCGCAGCTTGCGTTTACAACAATCACTTGCTTAACGCAGGGCGTAAGTCTTGCGCTGGCCGTTCTTGTGTAGCGTCACATTGGTCCGTCCAATGCTGATCACAGTTGCGCCGTCGATGTGGTCCCCAACGTACACCGTTTTGCCGTTCATGATCGCACAAGGACGGCCAACAGTATAAATGATCCCGGTTAGTCGGAATTCCGGCGGCGGTGGTTCCTTTGGCGCCACGGTGGGGGGCGGGACGTTGGTAACAGTCGCCGGGGGAGCAACCACGGCGGTTGGCTCGGGCGCGGGCCGGGAAATCTCCGGCTCGGGAACGGTTGCGGATGACACATTCGTTGCCGATGCTTCCTCTGAAACATCCATGGCCGGTCTGACTTCTGCCACCGGTTGAGCCGTTTCTCGCGGTGGAACCGTTTCTCGCGGCAGAGTCGAGAAGACAACTGCAGGCGCCTCGTAAGAGACGGGCGTCCGGGCGTAAACGGGCTCGTTCGGGTTGAGCTCGGTTTCTTTTCCAAACCAGAGGGCGAGTAAAATCAGGAGTCCGGCGGCAATACCGGCGGAAACCCAGTGCCCCTGCAGGTAGCGAGAAGCATGAACCGCCGGCTCTTCGTCACCACTCCCCGAGGTGGCGGTGCGTGTTGCGGCGGCGGGTCCCGGCAGTTGATTCGCTGTCCGTGACGGCGTCGCGGTTGAAAGCATCGTCGCTCCCCATTGATTTGTCTCGCCCGACTCGGCCTCCGGATCGGGGTTTGCAGCTCTGCGGTTGGCAAAGGCGGCCCGCCACACCGGTAGCCGTTGGAGCAGCCCTAACTCATTGAGGAAGGGGGCATTGATTACAGGCGCCACCATCAGGCCCTGGTCGCTCGGCCGGAGCTGGTGTTCGAGGACATTGGCAATGTGGACGGCGGCTAGCGGAGTAAGCTGCTGCTGTTCGCCCAGGGGAGGCTCATGGTGGAGGGCAGCCGCCTCGACGATGGCGCTGGGCAGGTTCCACATTCCCACCAGGCAGGCTCCGATTTCGCCATGGCTGGCTCCAAACATCTCTTTTTCAATATCCGATAGGGAAACGGGTTGTTTGCGCGCCAGGGAGTGGATGCGTCCGTACAAATCGTCGAAGTTCAAGACCAGCACCACCTTGCCGAGGTCGTGGATCAGCCCAGCCGCGAGCGCCTGCGAAGCCAGCGTTCGATCCTTGGTCTCGAACAGTACCAAGTCTCGGGCGATCTGCCCCACGTTCAGGCTGTGTTGCCATATTTGCTCGAGCGACAAATAGCCGGGTTTCAGTTGGCCGTGCTCGGCCAGGAATCGCAGGGCCATCACCAGCGTTTTGACTGTCTCCAGCCCCAGCGAGGCCACCGCTTCCACCGGGTCGGTGAGGTTGCGCGGCAAACCCAGGTACGCCGAATTGGTCAGGCGCAATACTTCAGCCGTCAGCGCCGCGTCTCGGGCGATGATTTCTCCCACCTGGTCGTTGGTAACGTCCGGCGAGTCGAGCGCCTTGAGCACCTCGGAATAGACGGGCGGGAATGCCGGTGAGGCGCCGACGCCGGTGGCCGGCTCGCTTCCGCTTTGGTTGGAGTTCGAATCGTCCGGGGCCACGCCATTCTCGATCCTGCTTTTCAGGGAAGCGGCCTCGATAGGCTTGGGAAGGATTTGGTGCGGTCCCACAACTTTCGCAGCGACCAGCGCCAAATCCGCTTCATAGGCCAGCAAGAATCCAGGTGTTTCGGGGCGCTTTTCCATTGCCTGGTTCAGCAACTCGCTGCCGTCGGGTGAGCCCAGGTTGAAGTCCACCACCAGCGCATCGAATGAGCGTTTTTCCAATTGTGCAAAGGCGTCTGCCTCGGTGGAAACCGAGGTCGCTTCCCACCCGGCGCCTAGAGCCTGGGTAATGTCAACTAATGTCAGACGGTCCGCGACCGCCAACAAGATGCTTTTATTGGCCATAATTCGACCTGATTAGCAGCATATCTCTGTCCAAACATGCAAGGCCGCTCTATGGCGTGTTCTTCGGCGGAATGCCCATGTCAACTGAGCTCATCAGCGGCCTAATGGCCTCGTCTGCAAGGCATTACGATGGCTGAAAGGCACCGAGTTTGAGGCCATCCGGGTTTCAGAGGGTGAGGTTTGGGGGACGGATTACCGTCTGACCCGGACCCAAGCGGCATTCGAGCCCGCGATTTGGGGGGGCAAACCCGGGTCACAACCCACCCGGCTTGCCCGGGCGCACGCCGGCCTGTTTGCCAACGCCATCCGCCTTATTGGCACGGCCTGGATACTATGGGCTGCTTCGGCTATCGTCTCCCGATGAAATCGTCGGCCTATGTTGCGTTCCTGCGGGGCATCAATGTCGGGGGCAACACGCTGATCAGCATGGATGATTTGAAAAAGGCCTTTGCCTCGCTTGGCTTTGCGAACATCCGAACCGTCCTGGCCAGTGGCAATGTCGTGTTTGAAACCTCAGAAAAGAACCCGGCTGTTCTTACCACAAAAATAGAGCAAAAGCTCAAAACCAGGTTCGGCTTCGACATAACCGTGATCGTTCGTACCGCAGAACAAATTAACGTTCTTGTCGCGTCCAAACCGTTCAAGAAAACCAAGGTGACTGCACAAACCAGGCTGCACGTCACGTTTTTGCCGCCCAGCGTGGACGGCGGTTTGAAAGTTTCGGAGCGATTGAAAGGGCCGGGGTATGAGACCGTGCGGGTTTCAGAAGGTGAACTTTGCAGCGTAGTCGAGGTTTCGGCCAACGGTGGGACCAGCGATTTGATGAAGGTGCTGGAGAAGCAGTTCGGCAGGAAGATCACCACTCGGACGTGGAATACGGTGGAACGGATCGGAAAAATTCTGGAGACCTCGATTTAGATGGTTAGCTGGCGAGCGCGCGCGACTACCCGCCAACGCGCGGCACTCTTTGCACCGTCGATCACTACGGCCTCGGCATGCAGCGCCACGGTGGGGCAGATATGGCGCGGCAGGCCATAGAGGCAGTCGCCCAGGTTAAACTCTCCGCTGTGTGGTGTTTCCACCACCAGGTGTTCCTCACTATGCGTGACGGGCGTGGCATTCTCCAGATTCAGGAACTGGACTCGCGGTTGGGGCATCTCCGCGGCGACCGCCTTATGGCCGAGGTCCAGGCAAAGCCGGTTTGAGCTGGGCTTGCTGATGACCCGGGTCAGCACGAGCGCCGCCGGCAGGAACGGCAGCTCGGACACGTTGGCGGCGCAACTGCCATCCCACAAAACGCAGGTGCCCGGACTGCACTCCACATCTGGGCGGCGCGCGTGAAAGGGGAACGTGGGCGTTCCGCCCGCGACCACACGTGGAACGGGCAAGCCGGCCGCGGTCAACTGGCGGCGCAAGGCTTGCACGGGCGCAAAGGCGGCGTCACAGGCTGCGGCTCGTTCCGCCGGGTCCGGATTGCTGATATGGCCGTCATAGGCGTGCAGGCCTCCCGGTTTGATTGCCGGCAAGGAAGCCAGCAACCGATAGAGCTCGACCGCTTTCTCGCCCGGAGGCACGCCGGTGCGATGCTGGCCGACGTCCAGGTCAAGCAGGACTTCGAGGCCGGGCTGGGGCCGGGTTTTCTTATCGTTGGCGCTGCGCAAGGAGCACCATGTTTTAGACAAATGTTGGAGCGCGCCGGCGTCATCACAGAGAACGGAGAATCGCGTGCGGGGGAAAGCCCTGGCCAGCGCGGCGATGCCTTCAACGGTTGGCCCAACGGGTTGGTAGGCCAGCAGCAAATCGGGGACGGCAACCCGCGCGGCCATTTCTGCTTCCGCCAGGGTGGCGCATTTGAATTGGGTAATTCCCAGCGCAAGCTGCAGTTGGAGCACCTCGGGGAGCTTGTGAGTTTTGATGTGAGGCCGCAGGCGCGCCGGCTCGCCCGCAATGGCGACCATCTGTCGCAGGTTTTCCTCGATGCGGCTGCGGTAGAGCAGCAGCGCCGGGGACGGGATTGACGCCACGTCGCCCACTTCAAACCAGGCCGGAGAATTCATATTCAGGCACACCCTTTCAACAATGGAAATTGACTTTGAACCAGGGGCTAGGAAAGCGCAAGCCTGGGGGCCGGCCACAGTCCAAAGTCCACAGTCCACAGTCCACAGTCCACAGTCCACAGTCTGAAAAAAATATTTCGAAACCCAGGATTAGTCGGGACTGGTCGGGATTACTGAGGAATGCTTGGGGGGGCGACGGATGAGGGGAAGGCTTTAGGTACCTACCAGGGGTTACCAGGGGCTTCCAGGACCTACCGAGCGGCTACCGGGACCTGGTCGAAGTTGGTCGCAGTTAGTTACAGTTTGGGATAGATGGACAAAGCCAGCCAAGGTGACGTGAGGGGTATAGGTATATATGTATATAGCACCCCCCCTTTGATCCGTTACGTCGTTACAACATCGGTAAACACGGGCGATTTTTGCGCTTTTTATCCGTTACACTATCCGTAACGATCCGTTACAGTCGTTACAAGCTCGGTAAACACGAGGGATCTTGAATGTGCAGGTCGTTACAAGCTCGGTAAACACGGGCTGTTTTTGATGTCCGAGGCATCAGCGCCGGATAAACAGAGACGGTGATCGAGGTGGTGGGAACCAGCGGGCAGGTTTTTCCCCCTGATAATTTGCCAGCCGTGGCTCCGCGCGCCAGCCACGGGTACTTATTGAACGCGAATCAGTTGGCCCACCTATTTTGCCCTTGAGGGAAAGTTTCCTTCGCACGAAAATGTTGAAATGAATCAGGATCTGACGGGAATATTTCCTGCCACGAAATCCTGACCGCCGCGAAATTGCAGCGCACTGACACTGATACCCGCCATGAAAACCAACTCATTGAGCCTTGCCCTGGCCGCATTTTTTTGCGCTGCTGCCGCGTCGGCCCAGACGACGACCAACACCTACGCCCTTCCGGCGATATCGTGTTCGGGTTACGGTGAGATCTGCAGCAACACGTTCAACCAGCCGGTGCGGACCTCAGGGGTTCTGACCGCGCGATATACAGCGCCAGCGGCGGACTGTTCGTACATTCGCATCCATTTCCTTGTGGATGGACAGGAGCGGGCGGAGACGGAAATCCTGGTGCCCGGGGCTGCGTCGAGCTGGTTTAATCTCGGGCCGGTCGCGCACGGTTCACATCTGCTCCAGCTCCAAGCCGAGGGTTTTATCGGCGGGTGCAATACGGGTTCGCTTTCCGAATGGTCCGGGAAGTTGGACGTGGTTACCGCTACCGGGCCGACGCCGAGCATATTCCCGGCAGTCGAGATTTCGTTTCCGACCGTGACGAACACTAGGTACCAAGTGGAATGGTCGACGAACCTGGCGGGAACGAACTGGCAGCCGCTGGGCGCTCCGTTAACCGGCACGGGAACAAACGTATCGGCGTTCGACTCGACGCGTTCGGGCGCGATGAGGTTTTACATTGTTTTGGTGGTGCCTTAGGGGCTGGGTTTCTCTTCGTCGCTCAATTCCGTCAACGCCAATGCCCGGGTGTGCGAGACTGCCCCCCGGAGAATTTGTATATAAATTCACGCGCGCTCCTCTTTGACAACTTCAACTGCGGCTTGGATGATGTTACTTATGAAATGCTTTCCGAGCTTTCTGCTGGTCGCGAGCTCCCTGGCATGTGGCTTAAGCGGTACCGCTGCGGCCGAGGTAACCATTACGAATTCACTCATTCTCCGGGGGCACACGGGAAGCACTTTCGCCGACTACTCGCCCGATGGGCGGATAGTGGTCAGTGCCAGCGATGATCGAACGGCGAGGTTATGGGACGCGGCAACCGGACGGACCATCCGCGTGCTTGAAACCAACGAATGGGACACCTCGGCGGCCTTTTCGCCGGATGGCAAATTGCTGGCCTTGCGCACGGACAGCGGGGTGAAACTCGTGCGACCTGACTCCGGCGAGGTGGTCCGGCTGCTGGAAGGCAAGACGGAAGCCATCCCCCGAGCCGTCTTTTCGCCCGACGGGAGGCAGGTGGCCTCGGGCGATTCAAAACGGACCGTGCGGGTGTGGGACGTGGCTACCGGTGCCCTGGTGCATACTCTGGTTGGCAGCACCAACCAACTGGTGTTGAGCGTAGCGTTTTTGCCGGATGGCAAGAGATTGGTGAGTGGGGCCGGGAATGGGTTCGCGTCCGCGGGTGATGTCACGCTCTGGGATCTGCCGACCGGCCTCAAGCGGTGGATGCGTTCGGACGAACAGGTTTGGAGCGTGGCCGTAACGCCGGACGGCTCGGCGGTGGCTTACCAAACTACCCAACAAAAGGTTGCTTTGCTTGAGGCGGGCACGGGGCGGCCGCTGCGCGAGTTCGACACCGGCGACAACTGCCGTGGGTTGGCGATTTCTCCGAACGGAAGGCTTCTGGCCGCAACGGCGCGCAAGGCCATCAAGGTGTGGGCTTTGGCAACCGGCAGGCTCGTGAGGACGCTCAGCGGCCACACCAATTGGGTCCTTTCGCTGGCCTTTTCACCGGATAGCAGGCATTTGGTGAGCGGGAGCAGCGATACAACAATCCGGATTTGGGATTTGTCACCGTAACTCCGCGGGTTTTGACAGGATCAACCACGAGTCGTCATGATAATGCCTAGATAATGCCGAGTTGAAAAATTAAGAACGGGCGTTTCCTCGATGATTTTGAAGAACCGGAAAAGGGTCAGTGGCGCAGACTCGCATAACGATACGCAAATCTGCGCCACTGACCCCGTCACAAAGGAGAAGGAGTCACCCATCGTTCGGTCAAGGGGTCATCGAGGCACTCCCGCAGATTTGGGAATCTGTGCAACTGATCACGTTCCGCCTCATGCGGGACGCGTCTGCACGGCAATCTTCTTTCCTGGCTGAGCCCTGCCAGGCAAGCTGGGCCGCAATCACCCTGGCGAGAATTCACTTGGTTAGCGTCCATTAGCGTCGATTAGCGGTTGCGTTTCGAAACGGCCCAAGCGCGCCGCCCGAATACTGAACACGGATTACTGACCACCGGGAGCGAATCCGATTTGGCAACACGGCGCAAATGCGACCCAGCCAAAGTTCTCTGCCGAACGCCGGGTGAGCTGTGGCAGCTAGGTCGGCAAGATTTCTTCGAAGGTCATTATAAACGACCGTGCTCCCCGCCCGGTTGGTGCTTGGGTATACCGGTAACGCAAACGCTTGCTGCGGCGTGATGAGTCGGCTGGAAAGGCCACTTCTCGAGATGTAATGCAACCAGCTTCAATCGAGTGCCCGTCGGCATCATTCAGCTCCCATGCCTGTCCTTGCTTAATTTTAAGAAGGCGCTCGGCGAGACGGAAGCCTGGACATGTAGCCAGTGCTTTGACACGGAAACATCCATCCTCTCCATCGAGCAGGAGAATGCAGATAGGGAAAAATGGGGCGACCAGAAGCTGGTCCTGCTCGTTGAGCCTCCTGATGAGGGCTTCAATGGAGACACCAGCCTTTTGGGCGAGCGCAGTTAGGAATTCCGCGGTGAGGACCTTGGCCTTTCCTAACTCATTTCGGACGAGGGCGGCGGGCAGGAGCAGCTTGGCGGCGAGTCGGTTGCAACTTGTCTCGAGGTTTTCGAGCTCGTTCTTCCCCCCTCCAGCTCTGAACCGTTTGGCGAGTTCGGGTGTTGGTTGTGCCAGATCGTAAAACAGGGTGTGCGCAAGCTCGTGAGCGAACGAAAACCGCAGCCTGGTAGGCAAAAGGCCGTTGCTCTCCTCAGAGTGGTATTTCCGCTTAAGTTCCTCCGGATCGCGGCCATCGGAGCTGAAGAAAACCCGGAACCCACCTGGATGGGTCGTGAGCATTGCATCAACCAAGAGGGGCTGGAACTCGACGGATGTGATTCGGCGCTTTTCTGCCAAAGGACGCAAGCGGACAGGTAGCTGGTTCCCGCCCGCTCTGCGGCCGAGCTCTTCCGCCTGTCTTGAGAGCGCCCGGAAAAGAGCGGCGTTTGCAACACGTGCCATGGGCCTCAGCGGAGAAGTTTCTTAAGCTGGCTAACGATTCGCTCCGCAGGAGCACGATTAAACTCCACCTTTTCACCCGGCATCAGGCTGAATTTGAGTTGCTCAAGCTTATGCAGGATCAGTGCCGCGCGAGCAGGGTCGCGCTGGGCTTCAAAGAGAAACTCGGGTCTGTAGTCAGTAACTTTTTTCCATTCTGAGCGAGCAATGTAGGGCTTGTAGGCGTTCAGAACTTCATCGAGGGAGGCTCGCAGCCTGGTTGTGGGGACTGTCTTATCAGCGGGAGTGGATTGAGCACAAGTCGGCTGAGCTTGTCCGTCTTCGAAGTCGAAGATGCCGTGGAAGGCGTATGGGTCTTCAAGTTTTCGAAGGTAGGCACGTTGTTGTTCCAACGTCGGCGGTTGAGGGTTGAAACCGTCTTCATCGAGCTCAACGAACCTGTAAGGGTTCCCGAACCGCGCGACCGCTTTCCGGAACTCGGCCTGTGTCGGATCTTTTGCGTGCACAGTAGCCAGAATAAGGCTGGACTCTGAAGTAGGCAAGCTTTCCGAAGGTTTGAAGGTTGACGGAGAAAGGAGGTCACCCATAAGGCCGTTCAGTTTTTATCCTGACTTGATTCGGCAGCCGGCCTGGATCTGCGACTCGCCACATCAATAGTGAGTCGAATATCCAGGTGCCATTTACCATCCTCCTTCGCAGAGCGTATGGCGGAAGTTAAGCAGCCAACTGCTCAACGCGTGACGTAGAGCAGTATCCTGAACGCGCCATTCGGTTGAGATAATGTTCCTGCTTGGGGATCACGTCCGTTCCGCCAGGTCCGCCTCTAGCGCCTCCACTTCCGACCTCGGAATATATCGCCGGAACGTGTCCAGGAAATCCTCCTCCAGGTACCCCTTTGCGGCCTGTTCCCCTGTTTCCGCTTGAGACCAGAATGTGCCGGGTTGTGACGGGTTGTGCCGCCATTTGTGCCGGCTCGGCCTTCAAAAATCTCTCGGTAAAATGCAGGTTGTGCCGCTGTGCCGGCTCCACGAGGGTACTCCCACCCCCACCCCCTCCCGGGCCGTCACCCCTTTTCCCCGCGCTCTGACCTATTCCGAGTAAATCGGACTAAATCGGACTAAATCGGACTAAATCCGAGTTCAAATGAAGGTGCTCCGCACCATCGCGTACCCCCCACTCTCCAGATTTTGGGCATCTCATCTCCCGAGACCGCAGCCTTCTCAGTCGCGTGCTGCCGCCGAACCTTGTCCCAACACGGCTCATTTGCGCCGCCGGACCGCTGAGTGTCCTCAAGGAAGACCCGGACCAGCGCCTTGTCCGCCGTCAGACACATTTCGTCGCACAATACATAGTAGAGGGCAGTGTCGCCAACTGCGGCTGGCCCGGATAACAGAAAACCTTACAAGCAAACATGAAAGCCCAGCCCCCCGTGTCACCTTCCCTGCCCCTCGCCGCCGCCTCCATCCAAATTATGGCCGCGATCGCAGCCTTAACATTTCTTAACACTCCTTAACACTTCTTAACACTAAATTTTTTTCGCGCCGATTTCACTCCGAGCACGAGACGCCGCCGGACCGCTCATCCCCTCAAGGAAGACCCGGCCCAGCGCCTTGTCCGCCGTCAGACAACCTTTGTCGCGCCATACATAGTAGAGGGCAGTGTCGCCAACCGCGGCCGGTCCGGATAACAGAAAACCGTACAAAGCAAACATGAAAGCCCAGCCCCCCGTGTCACCTTTCCTGCTCCTCGCCGCCGCCCTATCCAAATTATGGCCGCGATCGCGGTTTTAACCTTTTTTAGCGGTTTTTAACGTTTTTTAACCCTAAATTTTTTTTCAGCGGCACCCCGCGCTCCCCCATGCCGAATAAGGCCAGAGCATCCGTTGTCAACTTCCGCCAATTGAACGCCGCATTCTGCCGAGGAAAGCTTTCGCTCGCTCCGTTCAAGGGGCGCTCATCAATCTCTCGGCGCTCTGCCGTCCCTGAAGGGACTTGGTCCTCGGGCGCATGGGTACCCACCGTTGAAAACGGGTGGGCTATGGTCGAGCGTCCCTGGCGGGACTTTGCGGCTCCCGGACGAAGGGGTCCAGAGTTTGGTTGTTCTTGCTTGACTGAATTCGTGAGGCTGATAATGTCGGCCTGCCAATGACGAAGGATTAATCTGGGATGAAAACTTTGAGCCGCGTGTTGGTTTTGTCTTTTCTGGCCGGGATGGCCGGCACGGCTTTGGGGCAGGCGCAGGTGCAGTTTGCGGATGGGAGGCTTGAATCGGCGGTCCGGGCGGCGCTGAACAAGCCGACCGGGGTCCTCACCACGAATGACCTGAACCTATTGACCGGTCTGGACGGTTCGAATCTCGGGATCAGGAGTTTGTCCGGCTTGGAGTGGGCAAGAAATCTGGGAAGCCTGAGCTTAAGCAACGATTCGGCGGGGGACCTTGCGCCACTAACGGGACTGACAGGGCTGACGAACCTGAACCTCAGCGGAAATGCGACAACGAACTACACTCCGTTGTCGGGATTGACAAACCTGACAAGTTTGGACCTGAAGGACCCGTATGGTGCTCAGCTTTTAGGATACCCGATCCTGCCGATTTTGCCCCGCTTCGGTCGTGCGGCCCCTTTGGAGGATCCGAGTTGCCTGTCAAACCTGCAAGCGCTGGTCCGCCTGGGTCTCGCGGGCACGGAGGTGACCAACGTCGCTCCGCTCCAGCAGTTGAGCCGTTTGCAATCCCTGGACCTTAGCGGCAATCCGATTACAACCGGCACCGCCCTGGCCAACCTGGTCAACCTGACGAATCTCGGCCTCGGTGGGTGTCAGATAACGAACCTCGATTGGATTGCCGCGTTGGGCGAACTGCGGTGGCTAGACCTGCGATACAATGGAATAACCAACTTCTTCCCGCTGGCGGGGCTGTTCCGCCTGGAAATGCTCAATCTGGCCGGGAGCGCGATTACAAATTGCGCGCCCCTGGCGGGGTTGACCAACCTGAGCGACCTCAATTTGAACGCGTATGGCAGAGCCCCCGTGCTGCTGGGCCCGCAATCAGCCGACCCCTCGAAGGCTTTCGCGCTGGGGAGCCTTTCCGGGCTGACCAGGCTCATTTCCCTGAACCTGACCGGGAGGGCAGTCTGGGATGTGTCACCCCTGGCGGGAATGACGAATTTACAGAACCTCATCCTCAATGGGAACCTCCTGCAAGATTGTTCGGCGCTTGCTGGGATGACCGGGCTGACAAACCTGGATCTGACCCACGCCTACGCCTTTCCCACCATCATTCGGCCAGGAGGACCTCCGCCTGTGCCGGCGCTTACCAATATCGACTGCCTGGCGGGCATGAGCCAACTCACGGCTTTGAGCTTATCGGGTCAAAACATAGGCGACTTTGGTCCGCTGGCGGGAGCAACGCTGCTGCAAACGCTGATGGCCGACGATAATCCCGTTGGCACTTGCGCGGCGCTGGCTGGGCTGACGAACCTGGTGAACCTGAGCCTTAATTCAACCTTGCTCTCGAACATCGTTGGGCTCGCAGGGTTAACCCAACTGAGCAGCCTTAACCTTTACGGAAACCGCATCGGGGATCTCGGGCCACTGGCCGGTTTGGGCGGCCTGACTTCTCTGACGGTAAGCCAAAACACCATCACCAACTGCTCCGGCCTGGGCGGCCTGACGAATCTCCAGACTCTGATCGCGGACAATGCCGGCACCATGGACGCGGCGTGCCTCGCCGGAATGAGCCGGTTGAACTATGCGCGCCTGTACGGGGACCAACTCAGCGACCTAACGCCCTTATCCGGTTTGACGAACCTGAACTACTTGACCCTGTCCCAGAATCCGATCTTCAATTGCGCGGGGTTGTCGTCGATGACCAATCTGTTCTCGCTCGATCTCGATTACACGGCCGTGACGAATATAGCGGCATTGAGCAACCTCACTCGCCTCCAGAACTTGAACCTGACCGGCACTCCCTTGAGAGATATTTCGCCGCTAGCGGGTTTGACCAGCTTGTCTTACCTGAACCTCACTCTCGTGCCCATCGGCAACTGTGCGCCCTTAAGCGAGCTTACCAATCTGACAGAGCTGATGCTGGAGGGGGCGTCGCTGACGAACGCCGATTGCCTGTCCGGACTGCACCAACTCTATTACCTGCATCTTAGTCAAAACCACATCTCTGATTTGAGTCCACTGGGTGGGTTGTGGTCACTCTACACTCTGGACGTGTCCGACAACCCGGTAACGAACTGCGACGGACTGGCCGGCCTGACCAATCTGACCTCCCTGACCATGAATGGTTGCCGGCTCTCGAGCCTGGCTGGGCTGGCTGGACTTCAACGGCTCTCATCCGTTGGCCTGGCAAGCGATTGGCTGAGCAACCTTTCTGCGCTAGCGAACCTGACAAATATCCAAGTCCTCGATGTGAGCGGGAATCTGCTTACCGATCTTGCGACCCTGCCGGCGGTTGTATCGAATTCGTACGTGAACCTCAATGGGAATTATTTGAGTTTGAACCTCGGGTCGCCGAACCTCAGCCTGCTCCAGGCGCTGACCAACCGCGGGGTTTACGTCTATGCCGAGTCGCAACAGCCGCTGCCGGTCCAAAGCTGGCTGGAGTTGGATGGGCGGCCGGGGAACGGGCAGTGCGGGCTGATTCTCCACGGGATGCCGGGCCGGCTCTTTGCGGTGATGGTTTCGACGAACCTGGGGGAGTGGTCCACGCTGGCGGTGATAGCGAACCCGACGGTATTGCGGACGTTTGTAGATGCGGGAGCCTCTTCCGGCGCTCGTTTCTACAGGCTGCGCGAAGTCCCGCTTTCTTCCGTTTGGATCGAGCCGCCCGTCTCGCCGATGAATGGCGCGCCGCGCCTTCGGCTGCATGGCCCGCCTGGGTTGCGCCTGGAAGTGCAAGCCTCGACCGTTCTCGGCGAATGGAGTTCTCTTGGCCAGGTTGCGAATACAACGGGGGTCACAGACTGGACCGACGGGACGGCCGCGGGTTCGGCGCAGACCTTTTACCGGCTGAAAGCGGTTCCTTGATTGAACGGAGCAGGGTGGTATCACTATTATGATTTCGCTACCGACGTCGCGATGTGGGGCGCGCACTCAGTTACCCAAGCCCTTGCCGGACTCGATATGACGAATGTGTCCTTTATCCAGTTCGAGTATGAGGGACCGGACGCGTCGATGGTGACGCGGTTGTCCAACGGCGTAAACCTGGTTCTGTTCCGCTCTCCCGGCTCGGTTTGGGAACCGTGCAAGTTCTGGCATGGCGCTTGTGGTGAGCGATTCGACGGTCCGGAAGGATGGGTCGCCGCCGCCGACGGCTATTCAGGGCCAGATGTCTCATCGCCGGCGCTGTTGCAGGAATACAAAAAAGTGCTGGCCGACTACACCGCCCGGACACAACGCCCGCTGAACCACGTGCGGGATTTCCTCGACTCGATCCGGTCGCGCCGGCTCACGGTGGCGAATCCTGAAGTCATGCGTCGCGCCATGAACATCTGCCTGGCTGCCGACATCTGCGAGCAGCTAAAGCGAAACCTCAAGTTCGATCTAAGCAAGGCCGAGTTTCCCGGTGATCCCGAAGCCAACCGCATGCGCTCCCGCGCCATGCGAGCCCCGTATATGACCTGACAGGAGTTGGGCTTTTTAACCCACCCCTCACTTCTGCATCTCGGCGGTGTGGTGGTATTCTTTGAAGGTGAACAGGAGGGCGGCGACGGTGAGGAACAGGGCGGCGGCAAACAGGAGCGAGCCGATTGCCAGCGGCACGCCTTGAGCCGGCCATTCGTAGATGCTCTGCAGGCCGGAATCGTGGGCCAGCAGGGTCTTGAGATGGCGCATCAAGGAGAGGGTATTGATATTCGTGGGGATGCGGCCGATGCCCATTTCGACGATGAGCCCATAAATCAGGGCCAGGGGCATGTAGCGTTTGGTAAGCTGGCCCAGGAAGACGCCGAGGGCGCTCCAGGCCGGCACCGCCAGGAGTTGGGCGCCGAGGAAGAGCGGCAGCAGGCTGGCGACACCGGGGAGCTGGCGGAAACCGGCGACGGCGAACAGCAGCAGGGTTTCGAGCAGCAGCGTGGCCTGGAGCCACGTGGTTTGCGCGATGTATTTCAGGACCAGCAAGCGCGCGCGGCTCAGGGGGCGCGTGAGGAGGAAGCCCAGCGTGTCGGCCTGCAATTCATCGCGGATGAGGCCGCCGCAAGCGCGCACGCATTGGAGCGGCAGGGTCACGAAAAAGTAGAGGTCCACCAGCCAATGGTAAAAAGGCTCGGTGCGCCCCCAGGTGGGCCTGACTTTTTGCTGGGCCAACAAACTGGCGTGGCCGGCAAAGGTCTTGAATTGCGCGAATTGGGCGTCATCCAGGCCGTCCTGGGCGCGGTGCTGGATGCGGTCATAAGCGGCTTTGATTTCCTGGCGCCGGCGCGCGGCGGCGGCTTCGCCGGAAAGCGTATCGCTCGAAGGCGTGTCCAGGCGCGCGGTTTCTTCGCTGAAAATCTGCAGCAGGTCGCCGCGTTGTTCGGACGTGAGCTCATGGCCGGCGCGGGCCGCGCGGCGGCTGAACTCGTTGACCTGGGCGCGGGGCGCAATGAGCGGTTCCCGGCGCGCGGACCAGCGCGCGGCCGAAGGCACGGTGAGATAAACCAGGGCCGGCAGAACCAGCAATCCGAGCAAATGGATGGGCAGGCGCCGCCAGGCCAATTGCGGCCGCCAGGTAAAGAGCCAAATGCCGCGCAACGCGCCCTGGAACGTGGGTTGCGCTTCGGGGGGCTTGCCGAGCGCGACCGGCAGCGGTGGCGGCATCTGGAGGCTGTTCGGCGAAACGGTCATGAGGTGACCTTGTCGAAAATGTTTTTTAACGAGCGGCTCTGGCTGCGGATCGCCTGCACGGTCACGCCGCTTTCGAGCAGCAAACCGGTCCAGCGCGCGTAAAAGGCAGTGGCGTCCTTGACCCGGATGTGGAGCGAGTCTTCCTCGGGGCCGACGTCGAACCCGAGCAAGACGCCGGCGTCAAAGAGGCAGCGGGCGAGTTTTTCCGGGGCGTCGCATTGGATGGACAATTCCTCCGACCAATTCTTGAGGTCGGTGCGGATTTCCCGCTGCGAGCCCGAGGCCAGGATGCGGCCCCAGTTGAGGATGAGGATGTCCTGGCAAAGCGATTCGAGCTCGGCAAGGATGTGGCTGGAGATGAGGATGCTCACGCCGCCGGCGGCGAGGTTTTTCAAAATGTTGGCGATTTCCTGGCGGCCCATCGGGTCCAACCCGTTCATGGGTTCGTCGAGCACGAGCAGGTCGGGTCCGTGCAAGAGGCCCTGGGCCAGTTTGACGCGCTGTTTCATGCCTTTGGAATACTGGCCCATGGATTTGGACCAGTGCTCGCGCGGGAGGCCGACCTTGTCCAGGACGGTTTCGCAACGGCCGGCCGCGGCGGCGCCGCTCAATCCCGAGAGCAAGGCCAGGCCGCCCAGCCATTCCAACGGGCGCAGGTCTTTGGGCACCGCCTCGCGCTCGGGACAATAGCCGATGCTCTGAATGAGCCGTGGGTTGTTCCAGGGCACTTGGCCTAAAACGGTCAAGGTGCCTGAGCTGGGCTGGAGCTGGCCGGTGATAATCTGGATGAGCGTGCTTTTGCCCGCGCCGTTGGGCCCGACCAGGCCGGTCAGTCCGGGCGCGATGGTGAAGCTGACATTGTTGAGTCCCATGACAATGCCATACCAGCGGCTTAATTCCTCGGCCTGGACGACGGGGGTCATTCGGGTTTGACGCGGTTGCGCAGCAGCAGGGCAGCCGCGGCGGCCATGCACAACAGGCCCAGCAACGCGCCGGTGAGGGCCGGCGAATTGAGCGCGGTCATGGTTTCGGGCCGGATGTTGCGCAGCATGTTGCCAAAGATCGGAACATTATCCTGGGCGATCTTGAGGTCATCGCCGAGGCGAAAGACCGCCAGGGCGACCTGGTCGAGGTTAAAGGTGAAGCTCACGTGCCGCAGCCACGGCTGAGTGTGCGCGGCAATGTTGGCGACGATGCCGCCGAGGACCCACCCATCCATCCGAGGGAGGTGTACAAAGCCACGCGCAGTCATCGAGGTTACTGGTTTATGGCCGGTACGGAAATCGTACATAAACCAGAACGCGGGCGTAGTTTTTTCCTTACTGGAGAGGGCGGAAACACCCATGGCGAGCACGCTTAAAAGGCACATGCTGGTGAGGCCGTAAACCAGGGCGTGCCCGAGCGCTACGCGGGCATGCCAGAAAAAGCGCCAATCGGGCGCCAGAAGATTGCCGACCAACCACGCCGCGCAGACCGGCCCCAGCCAGGTCAGCGCCAGCAAACCAAACGCGGTGGCGAATTTGCCGAGCAAGTAATCGCCGCGGCTGACGGCCTTGGAGGAGTAGATGATGATGGCGTTGCTGGCCAGGTCGCGGGTGATGAGCAGCGGGAGGGCCATGCCCAGGGCGAAGATGCTCATGGGCATCAGCAAAGTCGCAAAGTAAAAGAACAGCACGTCCTGAGTCGTGCGCACAGAGACCTCGGGGTGCTGCTCGAGCCAGGTGGTCAGCATGCGGGCGAAGCTCTGAAGGTTCGGATTCAAGTTGCCCACCCACAGGACGACGATGCTATCGGCGACCAGGAGCTGGCCGACCAGGAACAGCAGGGCCGTCATGACCAAACCGCCGACCCAGCACAAGACCACGAGGTGGCGCATCCACTTGTTTTGGAGACAAGTGGCGACGCCGTTTCGGGCGATGACCCAACGGCGATGCCATAAGCCGCAGTGGACGCCCTCCCAGTGCTGGTAACTGGTATCATGCAGCGGCATGGGAAATCTCCAGGGCTTGCACGAAGGTTTCTTCGAGCGCGTTAGGGCTGGGAATGAGCTCCAGCGGGGCCAGTTTCAATTCATGCAGGAGGCTCAGCAGCGGGTTGAGCGATTCGGCTTTGTGTTCGACGCGAACATGGCCGTTGACCAGCAGCTCGCACGGCCATTGGCGCCGGGCGCAGGCCGCTTGCAGCGGCGCCGGGCTGACGGCCAGGACCACCTCGGCGGCACCACGCTTGCGCGCCTTGAGGTTCTCCAGGGTATCGTGGACCAGCACGCGACCGCGGGCGATGATAATGATCTGTTCGCAGATGCGGTCCACATCCTGGAGCAGGTGGGAGGAGAGGACGACGGTAATGCCAAAGGTCTTCCAGAGGCTTTGAATCAATTCGAGGATTTGCGCCTGGCCTTTGGGGTCGAGGCCGTTGGTCGGTTCATCGAGAAAAACGATTTCGGGGTCGTGAACGATTGCCTGGGCCAGCTTGAGGCGTTGCTTCATGCCAGTGGAATAGGTATCCGCTTTGCGGTAGCGCTCCTGGCCCATGCCGACGAAATCGAGCATTTCATGCGCGCGCTGGCGGGCCGCCTGGAAGGGCAGACCGCATAACTGGGCGCAGTAGGTGACATACTCGCAACCGGCCATGCCGGGGATGTGGCAGTCCTGCTCGGGCGTGTAGCCGACGCGCTTACGAATCTCGCGGCCTTCGCGGCCGACCTCGCGTCCCAGGAGCCGGGCGGAGCCGGAAGTAATCGGCAGGAGCTGGAGGAGGCATTTCATGAAGGTGCTCTTGCCGGCGCCGTTGGGCCCCAGCAACCCGACCGCCCCGGGCGCCACCTGGAGGTTGACCGCGTCCAGGGCGCGCTGCGGGCCAAAGACTTTGGTCAAGGCTTGCGTTTCGATGACAACTGAGGGCGCCATGTGCGGGGGATGGTGGGGGGAGGCAGCCACCGGGTCAAACAAGATGAAACGGCGCGTTGGCAAGGGACGGCGGGCGGGGCGTGTTTTAAAATTGTCCGGGGAACAAATATCCTGCGTCGGCCCTCATACGTAGAAGTACCCGCTTTGTCGTGATGCAAAGCAGACTGGAAACCATGAAAAAGACAGCGAAAAACACCCCGATTGGCCCCCGGCCCAGCAAGGGCCGGACGCTTTTAACTGCGCTCAAAACGGCTTGTTTGCTTTGGTGTGTTCTTGGCGTGGCCGACATGCTCCCGGCACAAGGCATTAGCGCCAGCGCTCAGATCAGCAGTCAACCGGCTGGGGGCGGTCTTTACGATTACACCATTACGCTGAACAATTCGGGTTCTTCGACCAGTCCGATTGAGACTTTTTGGTTTGCCTGGCTGCCCAACGGCGACAATTTCCTGCCCTCGTCCCCGACCAGCACTCAAGCGCCGGCAGGATGGGGGGCTTCCGTGATCACCGGTTACTACTATAACTACTATTATTACTACGACTATTCCATTGAATTCACCTCCTCCAGTGCGCCGTTGAATCCTGGCCAATCCCTCAGTTTCGGATTTGTCAGCAGCGATTCTCCAGCGATAGTCGAAGGCAATTCTTCCATCTATCCCGGTTACCAGGTGGACACCTCGTACCTCTACAGTGGCGTTGGGGGTGGTAACGGCGCCGAGGTGCTCCTACAGGTACCTGAGCCGGCGGTGCTGAGCCTGCTGTTGGCGGCTTCGCTCGGCTTCCTGCTGCTGCGTGAGAACCGCTGGCAGTGCCAGCGCCCCATCCCTGCACCGGCGCGCTGCCAGCGGCCTCAAGGGCTCCCCAACCGCGTGAAGATGTGGGAATAGCCGGGAAGCTGCCTGGGACATCAAAAACAGCCCTGTTTACCGGGTCCTGACGGATTGCGGATTTACAATCGCTCGTGTTTACCGAGTCCTGACGGATGCTGACGGATAACATGACGGATAACCTGACGGATCAAAAACTCAAAATCACCCCTGTTTACCGAGGTCCTAACGACCTGACGGATCATCAGCGCCGGATGTTCTGGCAGCGGGTTAGCAGGTTTTGGATCTGTGAGTTATCTGGCGCACTGTCCATACAGTGTGTCCATGCACGGGACACATGCTGGTCAACAATTGGACAGCTCGCTGATGTGATTGATGGTTTTTTCATCAAGATCTCCCAGAGATAGTGAAAAATTCGACTTTGGTATGCTTCCTGCGGTCATTTCTTAGACATTAGGCATCAATGAATGTGAAAAAACCAAAACTCGATGGTGGAAAGCGCGTGCTGGTGGTTGACGCTGACCAGGACTCTCGGCGGTACATCACTGACTGTATCGAAGCGGAAGGCATTTCCTGCATCACGGCCAGTTCGGTTTCAGAAGCGCTCGAGGCCCTGGCGCGAAACAAGATTTCGATCCTGCTGGTGGACTGGTTTCTGGACCATGTTGCCAGTGAAGTTGTGCGAACCGCACGCTCGATGTCCGCGCACATGCCGATAATCGTCATGAGCGGCAAGTCCTACAACGTGAAGCTGGATGCCCTGTTGGCCGATGCGGATGAATTTTTGGAAAAGAACATCGGGGGCGGCATGCTGGCCAACCGCGTCAAACGCTGGATGGGCCGATTGGAAACCGCTCCCGATGTCCTGCTGCCTCAACGGGAGGAAGACGTCCTGGTGCTGGACGAGGTCAAGTACCACTACATCCGGCATGTAGTTCAGCTTATGGGCAATAACATTTCGCTGGCTGCGCAGAAGCTCGGAGTTCACCGGCAAACCATCTCCGCAGCCATGGCGACCGAGGAGGTCGCCGAAGACAAGGCCGTGAACGGCGCGGAGCCAACCAGGCTCTCTCCAACACGAGCAGGAAGTGAAACAAATGATTGAGAATAGACATTCCGCTTTAACCACCTTCGAACCGCGCCAAACCAGAGGTGCCGAAGCGTCATGGATTGACCCCGATTTGAGCGCCGAACCGGCTGACGTTCGCGGCAGGCGAATACTGCTCGTCGACGACGAGGCGTCTATCCGCGCGTGTCTCCGCATGATGCTCGAGATGGAGGGGCATCAGGTCACCGAGGCCAGCGATGGCGCCGAGGCGCTGACATCTTTCACCATTGGTCAGTTTGACCTTGTGATTACGGACTTCGAGATGCCGGTAATGAAAGGCAACGAGCTTGCGGTTGGAATCAAGCAATTGGCGCCCTCGGTGCCAATCCTGATGATCACTGCCTCGGCGAGGGCATGTCGCGAGGCCGAGAACCCGGTGGACGCGCTCCTGAGCAAACCCTTCATGGTGAATGACTTGCACTGCGTGGTCAGAAAACTGTTGTCGGCCCGGCCAGAACGCGCTCAGTTAAGGGTGGTTTCCGCCCTGGAGCATATTTCATGAATCGAGATGCGGAAGGCTGGCCATCGTATTTCTTCTGGTCGCTTTCTTCTCGTGGCATTCCGAAAAGAAATGCCGGATTCCAGAACGAGTCACGCTGAGCAGGGAGGGAATCGAATTTGCCGGCCGCGACGCCAGCGGGCTTTTGGCATGGACGACTTACAAGTATTACCTGGAGAATCGCTGGGCGTTCTTCCTGTGGAACCCGCGGGGTTCACTTTGGTTCATGGTTCCGAAGCGCGAGTTTTCGTCGGCCACGGATTTGGAGCAGTGCCGTGATTTGCTGAGAGCTCACTTGAAATCATCGCGTTGGTTTTACCTATGAACTGAGAAACCCGAAGGTTCACCAGGTTGAGCAGGCCCTCCGGGAACCCACTGGACCGAAGATACTGGCCCAATCCGAACATGGCCTTAAAGGCCCCTCGAGATACTTTCGTATAATCAATTCTTGGTTCCATATTTTTTCTCCTTCCGGCTCAATATACCACACCGGTGGAAAACAGGCGCCAAATTCCCCAATGTCGTGTTAGAAAGTTTGAACCGTTGCTCGGCTTCGGGACACCATAAAGAAACGATGGATCCTGGCCCAACAGGTTCGCCCGAGCAAAAGCTTGGCCGACTCGAAGAAGCCCTCTGGGTTTCTGAAGCCCAGGCGGGTGACGCTGACGCATTCGTTCGTCTGCTCAATCGTCACGAAAGGCCGCTGCTTTATTACTTGCGGCGTCTGGTCCCAAACGCTGACGATGCGCTTGATCTTCATCAAGAAGTCTGGCTCGAGGCATTTCGCGGATTGAAATCGCTCCAAATACCCGAAGCGTTCCGGGCCTGGCTCTATCGCATCGCCCATCACAAGGCGGCTCGATTTGTGCGCAACGAAATCCGTCAGGAACAAGTCACTGCGTCTCTCGTCGATACCTGGAGCGAACCTGCAGCAGCCGACGGCGACATCGCCCTGGGTGCCGAAGCCTTGCATAAGGCGTTGGAAATTCTGCCGCCTCATCACCGGGAGATCCTTGTCCTCCATTACCTGCGCGACCTCTCCACTCACGAAGTGGCTGCCGTCCTGGATTGTCTGCCCGGCACGGTAAAAAGCCGGCTGTATCATGCCCGGATTGCTCTGCGCAACATCGTTGAAAGGAAACGTTTATGAAAGAATCCACACCGTCCGATGACTATCTCAATTTGCTCTTCGCACAGGACAGCCTCCTGAACTCCAAAGAGTTCGAGGAACACCGGCGCAAAGTCATCGAACGTCTCGACGGCGCACAACAACAAGAGAAACGCGCGCGGCGAATCACCATCATCGTTGCCGCCGGTTGCGCAACGCTGTTTATCGCCCTCTATGCCTTGGCGCTTTTCACCATGGGCCGCGGGGTCAATTTCCCAGAATGGCTCGTCAAGCTTCTTGCCTTGGTCATCATCCTTTCGCCGCTGACGGCGCTGCTGCTCTCAGCGATCTATGTCTTCCGCTACCGCTGGGAGTTTGTCCGCGCGCGGCGGGAAGCCCGGTCTCAAGCCTTGCTCGAAATGCCCCGCCAAATCGCCGAGCTGCGCAAAGAACTTCACGAGCTGCGCGTGCAATTGGCGAGAGAACCGGAAAACCCGCCTCAAAAACCCGAGAGCGGCTTCACGCTACTCGAATTATTGATGGTGCTCGCCATCATGGGTCTGCTCGCCTCACTGCTGCTCCCCAGCCTTGCCGCGGCCAAAACCAGGGGGCGAACGACCACGTGCAAAAATAACCTTCGGCAGATGGGTCATGCCCTGGCGATGTATGAATCGGATTTCGGCTTCCTGCCCGGTGCCGGTGAGGCGCTGATCGCCACCAATCATTTCCCTTGGGACTTTCCCTCGACTAATTCCTGGACCGTCCGCATCCAGCCGTACGTAGGCCCGCATTCGGACATCTTCTCGTGTCCCGAATACGAGCCGCATTTGAACTGGAACAAATCGTTGAAATCCGATTCCTTCGGCTACGACGCCGGCGGCAGCAGCCAGATTTACGTTCACATGGAAAGCAACCTTGGCCTCGGCTTCGGCAAAGCCCATTTCATCCGCTCAACCGCCCTGACCTGCCCCGCGGACATGATTGAACTGGGCGACCTTCAATTGCCCAGCCAGCTTTGGTGCACCATTATCAGCCCATGGCACAAACAACCTCTCGGAAGCGTTGACTGCGTAGTCCCGTCGCGTCATTCCGGCGGCGCCAACATGGTGTTCTGCGACGCCCACGTTCAATGGTCCCGCCAGGCGCGTTGGATCGTCGAGGACATTCCTGCCCGCTCGCGTTGGAACAACGATCACCAGCCCCACCCCGAAACGTGGTAATATTATTACTGTTGTGCTTAAAACAAGCCTGCAGCTTTGAGGGCGGCCAGTTTGTCTGGCGACAAGATTCGCTTCAGGTTCTTCCGCAGGCCCGCAAGTTCGAAGTCCACAGCATAGACCACGAAGTCGGGTGTGCGCAGGACAGCTTTCGGCCAGGCTATGCGGTTGAGTTGCCCCGCGACCTCGACCGGGAGTTTGACGCCTCCGGTGAATCCTGTTGAGCTACGCACGAAAGCTTGCCAAGCTGCCCGGCACATGACGCGCTCCATCCGGCACGCATGGGTAAAATTCCTCGCGATGGCCGCGGTGTTGTGCGTGTTTGACGCGAAGGCTCAAACGGCGCCGACGTCACGTGGCGCATCGCGCAGCCTCTTTGGTTATGACACCACCAGGGATTTTTTGGCGTTCGATCCTCAATTTCTCGAAAAGCGACGGCAATACACGAAGGAGTTGCGGGAGTTACAATTGGAACTAGCCCGTCAAACGGCAGGCGGACGGGCAACCCCCTGCTCCCGGCAAATTTTCCTCGAAGCGCGGTGGCTTACCTATTCAGCACAGTGGCAGCGCCTCGAGGGGCGCTTGCATGACCTTCGCGAAATGCTCGCGCGTCCCGCCGATCCGGCGGATGCCCGCGAGCAGGTCGAGGCCGATGGCAGTTACGATCATTGCAGTGAAGCGTGGTTCCTGAAACTGGATTCAACTTTGGAGGAGCTCGAAGACCGCTCCAGCCGTGGAGAGCGACCGAAGTTTCCGCTCAAGCTCCTGGACCGGATCAACAGCCCGGAGAAATTGCGCAACTACATGGACTCGGTTCTGATTTCAGATATCCGTCATAAGGGGATTGACAATCGATTCGAACTCAACCTCGCCATCACGGCGATCGAACGGCTCATCCAAGGCGAACTGGGAGATGTCTATCCGTTCGCTCCAGGGCTGAAGCAGGCGTTGCTGGAGTATGAGGATGATCATTGGCAGAACCCGGAGACGGGTTACTGGGGCGCCTGGTACAAGCAAGAGAACGGCGAGATACGGAAAACGTCCGACTTGAGCGTGACATTCCACATCATCTCTTATCGCCACAATAACCTTAAACATATTCCGGAGATGATTCGCACCACGCTGGCGTTCAAAGAGCTCGAGTATCCGTATGGCTGGCTGGAAGAAGGCAAACCATCCAATCACCACAACTACGCCGTGGTGCGGCTGTTTCGCATCTGCTGGCCATCCATGAGCGAGAACCAGCGTGAACTCGCGCGCGCGGAAATGCGCCAGATGATAACCTTCTGCTTGAGCGAAACATTAAACGCCGACGGCTCATTCAAGCTGATGGACGAAGACACCGTAGGCTCCTCCTATATGTTTCCGGTGGAACTGCTTGATGAAACTGGCTATTTCCGCAAGAGCCGCCGGTTCTGGACGGACGAGTCATTTCCGGGTTCACTGGAGGTCGCAGAGAGGGTTGCCGCCAAAATTCAATCGGCTGGACTGACAGACACAGAATCGCGCAAAACCCTTAGACGGCTCCAGGATGCCCAACGAGAGGCCCGTCGGCGCACGATGGTCAGGGCTTTTGCCGTCGTGGCGCTGGTTTGGCTCGGATATTTGATGATCAGATTTTTCCGCCGAGGAAGAAAACTAGAGGACACTTGAACGCCACTCACGCTGGAAAAGCAGCAGAGCTTCCCACGAGGGCGGGGCGGCTACGGCAGCGTCAGCCGGTAAAACTGACGGCCCGCAGCCACGGGCAGCACAATCCTGTTGTTCGTGCCGGCGTTTGCAGGCACATTCGTCAAGGTAATCCAGTTCGTGGTGGTGAGCGAAGCATTGGCTTGCAGCCGGTACGGGCTGTTCGTGTAGGGCCAGGTGAAGACAAGCTGGTTGGAAGGGGACAGGCTCAGGTTCAGCGGCGGATAAATCAACGTCACCCACACGCTGTCCAGCAGGATTGCATTGGTCGCGGCCAATCCGTTGGTGGCGTTAATTCCGTGAAACGACAGGATCGGCGAAGCCGTCGTGGCCACGTAGTTGGTGCTGAACTCCTGGTAAGGCAGGGCGTTGGAGGAATTTGGGAAATAGGCGGTCAACATGATGTCCTGGCTCAGGTCGATGCCAAACGACGTGCCGATCACCACCCACATCGCGGCGCCCGTGCCCAGCGTCGAGCCGTCCGTGCCCAGATAGTAGCCGATGTTGTACAGCGCGCCGGGTTTCAGACTGACGGTGGTGCCGAGGCAATCCTGCGAATTGTCGGTCGGATGTCCGCGAAAGTAGGCGTAATAATTGCCCTGCTCGGCCACGTCGGGAGAAGCTGTTGACTGGATAACGCCGTAGTCGCTGAAGTTGTCCGAGGGACCAAGCCACCCCCAGCCCGTAAATTTCCCCTGGCCAGCCGGCCCCGCCTCAAAACTCCCGTTGACGACCAGGTTCGTCTGGGCCCTCGCTGTGGCCGCCGACAGTGCAAGAGCGGCTCCGATGGCACAAGTCGCAGCGGCTATTCCAATGTGGATGAAATCTTTCATTGTCGGCCTCTCGCCCCCGGCAATCGAACTTGTTGCCTTCCCCTGAACCCGCGGAACTATAGCACAGAACGACTGCAAGCGGTAGGTTGGAACCAACTTCGAAGAAAGCTGGACAACCGCCAGTTGCTTGGTCCGTTACTATGGCTGGCACTCCAACAAAATGCGCGGCGTGCGCCAGGGCGCCCTGCCGCTCGAACTGGTGGTTCGTCGCCCGGGCGTCTCCGCGCCGCCGACCAGCCCCCAACGGAACCTTTCTTGCCTTGCCGATCCCTCCACGTTATGTTGCCACCATGCCCGGCCCGAGCGAGAATAGCTCAACACTCACCTCTCGCGTGCCGGATGACGGCAAATTGTGGCTCGGCCGATTTAGGTCGGTCAGGCGATGCACTTCACCCAACCCGTCCCTGTGCTTGCTCGCCGGGCTTTGCCTGAGCATTGTCGGTGGCCGCAGCCAAACCCAAGTTCTGACTTACCACAACGACAACGCGCGGACAGGCCAAAACACCAACGAAACGATACTGACGCCCGGCAACATCAATGTCAGCACTTTCGGCAAACTCTTCAGCCAGGCGTTGGACGGCCAGGTTTACGGCCAACCGCTGGTCCTGACCAACGTTCCGATCCCCGGCAAAGGCCTCCACAACGTCGTCTTCGTGGTTACCGAGCATGACAGCGTCTATGCCTTCGATGCCGACGATAACAGCGGTGCCGACGGCGCTCCCCTCTGGAAAGTGAGCTTTCTGAATGGCGCAGGAGTAACGACCGTTCCCAGCGGCGATGTCGCCTCGTCCGACATCACACCGGAGATTGGCGTGACCAGCACGCCGGTGATTGACCCGAACAGCGGCGCCATTTATGTCGAGGCCAAGACCAAAGAGATTGTCAGCGGCGCGACGCACTGCGTACACCGACTGCATGCGCTGGACGTGACGAGCGGAGCGGAAAAATTCGGCGGACCGGTGGTGATCGCGGATACGATCTACACTAATACCAGTTACATCTACGTGTCAGGGCCGTCGGTGCCGGGCACCGGCGACGGCAATATTGGCGGGGTGGTTAAATTCAATGCGCTGCGGCAACTGAATCGGCCAGGATTGCTGCTGCTCAACGGCATCGTCTATATCGCGTTCGCCTCGCATGGAGATAACGGGCCTTTTCACGGTTGGCTGCTCGGCTACGACGCCCAAACTCTCACCTTGGCTACGGTTTACAATTCGACTCCCAATGGAGGCGGCGGTGGAATTTGGCACAGCGGCGGGGGCCCGGCCGCGGATGGGCAGGGAAACATTTACGCCGTTACTGGAAACGGGACCTTCGATACCACTCTGAACGCCAGTGGCTTCCCTACGAACTCGAACTATGGAGATTCCTTCTTCAAACTCACCAACAGCCCCGGCCTTAGGCTTGTGGATTACTTCACCCCCTTTGATCAGAACAACTTAAACAACTCGGACCTCGATCTCGGCTCCTCTGGCGTTATCGTCCTGCCTGATTCGGTCGGCAGCCCCGGGCATCCGCATCTGCTGGTGGGTTGCGGAAAGGCAGGCAAAATTTACCTCCTCGATCGGGATAATATGGGGCATTTCAATCAAAATACTGACAATATCGTGCAGACCCTGCCCGCAGCGGTCGGTTCGGTATATGGGGCATTTGGTCCACCCGCATACTTTAACAGCCAAATCTATTACGCGGGCGCCGGCGACAACCTGAAGAGTTTCATCTTTTCCAATGGTCTGCTGTCGCTCGTTGGCCAGTCCTCCATCACCTTCGGGTATCCCGGCGCTACACCTGCCATCTCCGCCAACGGCGCGGCCAATGGAATCGTGTGGATCCTGCAATATAATGGCGCGGCGGTGTTGCACGCCTATGATGCCGCCCAACTCGCCACGGAACTCTACAACAGCAACCAGGCCCCCGGCGGCCGCGACCAGGGGCCGGAGGCTGTCAAGTTCACCTTCCCTGTCGTTGCCAATGGCAAGGTCTATGTTGGCGGCCAATCGGCACTGACCGTGTACGGCTCCACGATCGCGGCTGTGCCCGTCATTTCCCCAAACGGCGGCACATTCTTCAGTTCGGTTACCGTGACGTTCACCGATGCCACCCCAGGAGCGGCGATTTATTACACGCTGGATAACTCGATTCCGACAACGAACTCGCTGCCTTATTCGGGGCCGTTCACCCTGACGAATAGCGCCACGGTAACCGCCAAGGCCTTCAAGCCGGGGTTTAGCAACAGTGCGGCCACGAATGGTGTGTTCACGATTCGGCCGCCGGTGCGGTTCACGTCCTGGACCTATCTGAGCAACCATCAATTCCAGCCGCAGTTATCCGGTTTGGCGGGCAAAACCTACGTCTTCCAAGCGACGACGGATTTCTCGAACTGGCTCTCGTTAAACACAAATGTCGCCCCGTCCAACCTGTTTTTCCTGCTCGATTCCAGCGCGAGCAATTTCCCATATCGTTTCTACCGCGCGTCCGAGCTGCCGTAATGCGCCGGGGCCCCAGCGGTTTCAGCGTGCACAATCCGCCTGTCTTGACGAGCATCAAGCCGCAGGGGCGGCGGTGAACAGACCCGTGCGCGGCGGCAACATGAATTCCAACGGGATTGAACCCACGACGCATGACTGCGATTTTCGCGCTCGTAGCTATTCTCCTCGCATTCCCGTTCCGCACTTCATTGCACCGCAACTGACCAGCCTGAATTCAGCTCTCCATTTGGGTTCGGATTGCCGGCGTCGCGGCTCTCAGGATGTCCAGGAATGCCGCCAGTGCGGGGTTGTTTGTAGATTTGCGCCAGGCGACGCACAAGGGGATGCGAGCCGACTTTGGCGCGATTGGACGAATGACCACCTGGGAACGATTCAAACTCCGCACGCAGCGTGGTATGAGCGACACGCCGAGTCCGCTCTCGACCAAGGTCATCGCGGTGGCCATAAAATTCGGTTCGTTGATGATGCGCGGGGAGAAACCAGCCCGACGGCAAACGGCAATGACTTCGTCAAACAGACCAGGGGCGCCTTTGCGGTGGAACTGGACAAACGGTTCGCCGGCCAAACTTTTCAAGCGGATGACTTTTTGCTTGGCAAGGGCGTGGGCTGCGGGCAGCGCAATGGCGAGTTGGTCGGTATAAACCACTTCTTCCTCGAATTCCGCGCGACGGTCCGATGGGAGCGTCCGCGTAAATCCCAAGTCGATGCGGCCTTCGTCGAAGGCGGCAAGCTGCTGGTCGGGGTTCAACTCAAACAGGCGCAATTCGACGTTGGGAAATTTGCGCCGATAGGCTTGCACCAGCGCCGGCAAGAGCGGGGAAGAGGCGGTCCCGAAAAAGCCAATGCCCAAGATGCCGACCTCGCCACGCGCCGCTCGCTGGGCGAGCTGCCGGGCTTCATTGGCACGACGCAGGATTTCCTCGGCCTCGCGCAGGAAGGCAGTTCCTGCGGCAGTCAATTGCACGCTGCGTTTGGTGCGGAGCAGCAGTTCCACACCGAGTTCGTCTTCAAGGTCGAGGATGGTCTGGCTGATTGCGGGCTGGGCAACGTGGAGGCGACGCGATGCTTCGGTGTAGTTCAAATATTGGGCAACGGCGGCAAAGTAACGGAGATGGCGAAGTTCCATGGTTGGAAGCTTATCGCCAAATCCGATTACTACAAGCGAATCATACGATTTTAGCGATTTCTGGAACAGTGCGATAGGGGAAATGTTAACGGCATGGAGCCGAAAAAAATGAAACCTAAGAGGAAAGGATTGAGTATGAATGGTTCACTGGAAAACAAAGTCGCAGTGGTCACCGGCGGAACATCGGGCATCGGCAAGGCCGCGGCCCTGGCGCTTGCCAAAGCGGGAGCAAAGGTCGTTATTGCCGGCCGGCGCGAAAGTGAAGGACAGGCGGTTGTGGAAACCATCGAAAAGGGAGGTGGCAAAGCCCTGTTCGTCAAAACGGATGTCAGCCGCGAAGCTGACGTGAAGGCGCTGGTGGATAAGACCGTGGCCACCTTCGGCCGGCTGGACATCGCGTTTAACAATGCCGGAACTGAAGGCCAGATGGGCCTCACGACGGAGACGCAGACCCCCGAGCATTACCAGGCAGTTTTCGATATCAACGTGAAAGGTGTTTTGCTCTCAATGAAACACGAGGCGGCAGCCATGTTACGCAATGGCGGCGGCTCGATCGTCAACACCTCGTCCATCGCCGGGCAGATCGGTTTGGCGGGAGCGGGTGTTTATGTGGCCAGCAAACACGCGGTTAACGGCTTGAGCAAGAGCGCCGCGCTGGAATTCGCCAAAAAAGGCATCCGCGTAAACACGGTGTCCCCGGGCACGATCCAGACAGAGATGATCGGGCGCATGCTCGGCGACGGAGAAAGTGACGCCAGGAAATGGTGGGAGAACCAGCACCCGGTTGGACGCTTTGGAGCGCCCGAGGAAGTTGCTGCTGCGGTGGTATGGCTTGCTTCTCCGGAGGCGTCGTTTGTCACCGGAACCGACATTGCCGTGGACGGCGGCTACCTGGCGCAATGACTCCGGCAACCAAAAGAACATTCTGTGAACAAATTCTCTGATCATATGAAAACACCAACCTCACCGGAAGAATACGACCTCCTCGTGCTGGGCAGCGGGGCGGCCGGCAAACTGCTCTCCTGGACCCTGGCCAAAGAGGGGATGAAGACCGCGGTCATTGAAAGAAAATATATCGGAGGTTCCTGCCCCAACATCGCCTGTCTTCCGAGCAAGAACATCATCCATAGCGCACAGGTTGCTTCTTACTTTCGACGCAGCGAGGAATTCGGGATCACCAAAGATAACTGGAAAATCAACATGCCAGCCGTGCGTGAGCGCAAGCGCAAGATGGTCACCAGCCTGGTGGACATCCATCTCGATTTATACGAAAAAAGCGGAGCCGAACTGGTCATGGGTTCCGGACGCTTTGTCGGACCTAAAACCGTCGAGGTTACTTCTGCCGAAGGAACCACGCGGTTCATCCGCGGAAAGCGAGTCCTCATCAACACGGGAACCCGCGCTACCATCGATCCTACTCCAGGTTTGGCTGAGTCAAAGCCCTTGACCCACATCGAAGCTCTGGAACTCGACCGCATTCCAGGACATCTCCTCGTGCTCGGAGGCGGCTTTGTCGGCCTTGAGTTGTCGCAAGCCATGCACCGCTTTGGCAGCCGCGTCACCGTGATTGATCGCAACACCCGCCTGGTCCATCGCGAGGATCAGGACATCTCGGCAGCTCTTCACGAACTGTTCAGGGACGAGGGAATCGAGGTGGTCACGAGTACGCGGATTATTAGCGTTGAAGGAAAATCCGGCGAAGCGGTGAAACTGAACGCTAACCGCGAAGGCTCGCGACTCGTGCTGGAAGGCACTCATCTGCTGGTCGCGGCAGGTCGCACGCCCAACACCGACGGTATCGGCCTGGACCTCGCCGGAGTGGAAACAACCGAGCGCGGGTACGTAAAAGTGAATGAACGCCTTGAAACAACCGCTCCCAATGTCTGGGCAGCGGGCGACTGTGCCGGCAGCCCGCACTTTACGCACATTTCGGAGAATGACTTTCACATCGTGCACAACAATATCCTGGGCGGCAATCGCGTGACCACCGGACGGCAAGTGCCATTCTGCATCTTTACGGAGCCTGAGTTTGCCCGGGTCGGTCTTAGCGAAACTGAGGCCAACGAGCGTGGCGTGGCGTACCGTCTGGCGAAAATTCCGCTCGCGGCGGTCTTGCGGGCAAGAACGCTGTCCGAAACCCGTGGCTTTATGAAAGCCCTCGTTGACACAAGGAGTGATCACATTCTGGGATTCAGCGTTTTCGGAGTGGAGGCGGGAGAAATCATGTCCACCGTGCAGGTCGCGATGATTGCGGGACTGCCCTATACCGCGCTGCGGGACGCCATCTTTGCCCATCCGACCATGTCAGAAGGGCTCATCTCACTCTTTGGTAACGTTCCTCCCATCTCCGTTCCAGTTCAGGAAGAACAGGTTGCAATCGCATGAGTCTCCGGTTCAAGAGAAACCGATTTGCTACCCGTTCAGCGTCCAGCCTTCGCGGTAAGTCCGGCGCAGGAAATCGTTGGCTTCCGAGCAGTCGATCACTTTGCCGGCGGCGCCATCGTATTGGATCTTCCTGCCGGCACGATAGGCCACCAACCCCAGCAGCATCATCTCGATCATTTTGCTGCCGTAATCGAAATCGCAGCAGGTCTTCAAGCTGCCTTTGCAGGCATTGATCCACTGTTTCTGGAAATTGCCCACCGGGGGGAGGAGGTCGGCTTTGGCGCGCGGCTTGTAATACGTGAAGTCGGCGTTGCGCAGCGGGTAAATCGCCCGGGTGGTGAAATCGGCGACCAACGCGCCCTGGCTGCCTTCGAAGAGCGCCCCGTGGTCGATCTTCTTGAGGTCAATATAGCGGGAGGGGGATTCCGGCAGCGCGCCGCCCTGGTACCACGAACATTTGATGGCCTGCCGCCAGGAATTGGCCGGGAGCTCGAAATGCATTTCCAATTTCACAGGCGTGACGTCCGGGTTGAAGGCGTCGCCCTTGGCCTCGGCCGAAACCGGCAGTTCGGCGTCCAGCGCGTTCCAGGCCAGGTCCATCGTGTGGCTGCCCATGTCGCCGACCTGCCCGCTGCCGAAATCCCAGTACATGTTCCAGGACAAACAGTTCATGCCCGGGCCGCCTTTGAAGTATTCCGGACTGTAAGGATGGAACGGCGAGGGGCCAATCCACAGGTCATAATGAATGTGCTTCGGGGGCTCGCCGGCGCCGGCGGGATAGCCCGGGCGCGGAATTTTGCGGTCGCCCCAGGCCGAAACCTCCTGGAGTTGGCCGATGGCGCCGTCGCGGATCAACTCGCGCACGCGATTGAAATTCTCGTACTCGTGCCGCTGCGTGCCCACCATGGTGGCGAGCTTGTTCTTGTTCTTGAGATAGTTGGCGCGAACGACGCGCGCTTCCTCGACGGAATTGGCCAGGGGCTTTTCGCAGTAAATGTGCTTGCCCCGGTTCATCGACCAATTGGCGACAAAGGCATGCGTGTGGTCGAGGCTGCAGCAGACGACGGCCTCGACATCTTTTTGGTCGAGGCACTTACGCCAATCGAAATGCTGTTTGGCATTCGGAAATTTCCTCGCGCCGTAAGCCAGGTGTTCCTCATTGATGTCGCAGAGAGCGACAACGTTTTCACTGGCGAGCCCGCCGAAGTGGGCCTCCCCCCGCCCCCAGGTTCCAATCAGGGCCACGTTCAACTTGTTGCTCGGCGCATCGGCGCCGAAAAGCTTTAGGCGGGGAAGAATCAGTCCAGCGGCCCCGGTGAACGCAACGGATTTGAGGAATTGGCGTCGTTTCATACGACCCCAATGTGGCCAGGAAGACGAGTCAGCGTCAAGATCAATAGGGTGCCTCCATTGTATGTGGCAACCGACCAAAAGCAGCTTGTCCACCGTTGGACAAGGTCTGTCGCACCATACATAGTAGAGGGCCGGTGGATTTATGATTTTTGGGTATGAATTTCCCACAATTTTGGGCCAGAGGAAGCAGTGGAAATTTCCTTTGTTGGCGTTGGTCTTCGCAAAGCATTGCTGAAGCAAACTGGCGGCTGGGCTAGTCACGGCGATATTCGAGCCCGATAAAATCGGCTGGAGGGGACGAGCGCGTTCGTATCGGTGACTTGAATAGCTGCCCCGGTCCCCGGGAGGTTCGTGGCCAAAAGACCCCAGGCGGCACCACTCAAAGCGTCGGCACGCAGCACGTCATAACTTTCGCCAAGGAAGGTTGTGAAATCGAGCGCCACACTGGCGCCCACCAGCTTCACGCGAGTGAATTGCGGCGGTGCGTTGGTCGTGAACTCGTCGGCGCCGAGGTCCGAACTGGCGCCCCTCGGGCGCCGGTCGCCGTCGAAATCGTTCGTTACCGTAGAGAGGGTGAGCCCTTTGTCGATTGCGTTGGTTGCCGAGGCCAGCAAATGCAGGTCAGCGATGGCAGAGTTGACAAACATCCCCGGCACGGCGGTGACGAGATTTGAGCCGAGCGTGGCGGTGGCGCTATCGCGCAGGTGAATCGGTGCGTCGGCAAGGTTGTTGCGCGCCGTGCCGTTGGTGGTGTTGGAAAAGCGGAATTCGACCGCATAAAACTCATTGCCGTTGAGCAAGACGCTGTTGTGGTCGATTTGTGTGCCGGGAGAGTTCCAGGCAATGAGCGAGCCGTCCGAGCCGGCGGTGCGACCAGCGCTCATCAGACCTGGAATAAGGCAGACAAAATTGTTGCGAATGACACCGCCGGCGTGGTCGAAGTAAGGCGTGGTGTTGTCCAACCCGTAGGCCACAGCCCGGTCCACGTTGAGAAAGGTATTCTGCTCAGTGAGCGTGTTCACCGAATGACGCCAGAACAAAACGGCCGGGTTCCACAGGTAAGCAGCGGAATCGGGGTTATGAAGGTTTTTGAAGAGATTCCCCCGAACAACCCAGTTTTGCGCCGCATGGGCGCTGATGCCGTTGAAGTAGCCGACACCTGAGCCGTGGTCGCCTGGCGGACTGCCGGTGTACTCAAACCAACAGTACTCGACTACGCCGTTATTAACGCCAAGACCGCTGTTGACGTCAGTAGGGTTGGACTTAATGAACTGCGAACCGGCGTTGAGCAGGCGGACACAGTACACGAGCGGCGACTGGGCGCCCGCGTTGAAGATAATTTCGTTGTCCCAGGTGTCGCGGATGGTCAGATGAGCGATGGTCGTGTTGGTGCCGTTGGACCAGATGCCGAAGGGGACGTTGCCATAATTGGTATTGTCCATGCCCTTGCCGGCCAGGACAACATTCGTGCTGCCGGCCGACCCGCGAATCGTGACTCCATTCCGGCCGTTGATATAAAGGCTGCTGGTCAGATTATAGGTGCCGTCGGCAAGCAGGATCGTATCGCCGCTTTGCAGATTCCCTGTAGCCGTTTGCAGTTGCGCTTCGGTGTTCACGTTCACGATGCGGGTCCCGGTGATTGGCAAGGGCGGCGCATTGCCCGGGGAGGCGGCATTCGCCGCCCTGGCCAAGCCGAACAGGACTGCGACAAAAAGCGTGCCACACGGTTTCATGAAGCCTTTGAGAGCGCGTTTGAAAATCATTCCCATTATAGCAGCCGACGCAAGGAGGCTCAAATTTCTGCCACCTTTAGTATAGGATCAGAGCCTTACGTCGGCTGCTACAGTTTTTACACGCTCTTAGACCGATTTCTATCTGGTTTCCCTTTGCACCAGAATCCGACATTTAACAACCTGGGTGCGCGCGTAATTCGCGCAGTATTTCTTCACGGGTGGTTCCAATGTGGAGGCCAAGGTTTTTGAGCACCTGCGCGGCAATGCCGCTGCCTTCAAGAAGCAGGCCAAGAAAGATATGCTCAGCGCTGATACAGGAGTGGTCCAGGGCTTTGGCTTCCCGGGCAGCGAGCTGCATAGCTTTCCGGGCGCGAGGAGTGAGGGGGATGGCTGCGGCTGACGAGTGAGCAGGGACGGGAGAAACCAATCGCTCGATCTCCGCTCGCACTGCTTCGCGGTCCACGTTCAGGTTTCGCAGAACATTGGCAAAAGACCCTTTGGCCAGTTTCAGGACCCCGAGCAGCACATGTTCTGTTCCGATGAAGTCGTGACCCAAACGGGAAGCTTCGCCGCAGGCGAGTTCCAGAGATTGATGAACAATCGGGTCAACCGGTTTTGACGGCGGGAGCGAAGCAGCAAAGTCGGGCGGGCACGGTGGCGCCGGCGGGATGGGATGAGGCTGCGGCTGGAAAGGGGGCGGCGGGCTGCCGGGGTCGCCGGGCGGGAGACAACGGCCATTCAGAGTATAAGCAATGGCGGTGAGGGCCACTGCCGCGTAGAGGCACCAAAGAACCATGGTTGGAACAATGCCAATTTCGAGGTGAACAACGTGTTCGGCATCCAGGAGTGCCCAAATTGGCCACAGCCACAGGAGGTTGCTGGCCACTTTGTTTGCTTTTGCGAGCCGGATATAAGGGGCCGCGGGAAGCGATTTGAGCAAATAGGGCAGGCCGGCCAAATACAAACAGATAAGTGAAACAGCGGAGACTCCCAAGGCTCGTGCCAGCGGACTGATTTCAAATTCCAGGAAGGTCCAGGTGTTGATCAACAGCACAAAGGCGGCTGAGATAAAATAAAAGGTTCGGAGGAATGTCCGCCGCCGGTGGCTGTGGCCGCTTGCTACTTTCGCGAATTCGGCCTTAAGCACACCGGCCGGGCCGATGCCGGCGACCGCGGCTTGATAAGCGTGTTGCTCATCGGCGCCCAAGTGGATTTGGCGCTGGATTTCGTCGCGGAGGTGGGTTTCCAGTTCGTCGAGAACGTCCGGAGATTTTATTCCGGCGGACAACATTTGCTGCCGCCACTGGGCGATTGCCTGGTCGAGGTTAAACATATTGTTCCTTCCACAACTGCTTGAACAGTTTTGAAACGGTGACCCACTGTCCACGTTGCTCCTTCAAGGCTTTCTTCCCGTCTTTTTTGAGCGAATAGTACTTCCGCTTGCGGCCGTTCTCTGCCTGGCCCCAGCGCGATTCGATCCAGCCCTCGCCTTCCATGCGATGCAACACCGGATAAAGCATCCCATCGGTCCATTCGATTTTGTCCCCGGAGAGCCGTTTTACTTCCTGAATGAGGGCATAACCGTAACTCTCACCTTCGGAAAGGAGGGACAAAATCAACGGCTCGGTCGAGGCGGCAACCAGTTCTTTCGTAAGCATGGCATTACTATACATATCAATGCTATGTATGTCAAGCGGGAATGTGATTTAGTGTCATTTCACCGATTACCGATCTGGTTTCCTCTCCTCGACCAGCTTTGGCCTGTAAAGCACAACTACGTTGCCTACCCGGGCGACCAAATAGCTGCCGCTCTTCTCGGCCAATTGCGGGGAAAGTTCCTTCTTCTGGTCCTTGAACTCGTCAAATTTCACCTTAACGAGTTCATGATGTTTCAGCACATCGTCCAGGGCAGCAAGGAACTGTGAGCTAATGCCTTCCTTGCCGATCTTGAGCGTGGCCTTGAGCTGCTGGGCTTGAGCTTTGAAAGCTCGTACTTGCGCGTTGGTCAGCGAAGTCATGGTTAAAATAGATCATGTCCGGACGTTCACTTTGAAGGCGCCGGGCACGGGGTCGTTTGAAGCTACCAGTAAGTAGCCGCCACCGCAGCCCGAATACATTGCTCCCGGGTAGCGCCGCTGGTAGGCGTTCAGCAAGGCCATGAGGTCCACCTTGATGAGCGGATGCCGGACGACATGCGGCAGCAGGGTCTCCCAGCATTTCATCGTGAGGTTGAACGAGCGGCCTAGCGCGCCGACATCCCGGCGGCGGATGGCCAAGAAACAGTCCTGGCCGGACTGGCCGAGGCGCGCGACCCACTTCGGGTCGAGATTCTTCTTGCCCAGCGGACAGTAGCCCTCCGGCCGAGGCTCAATCGGAAGCAAGTGCAGCGCCTTTTCCAGCCAGCGCGCGCTGCTCGCGTCGTCGAGAGTCTCGATGTGGGAAGGGAATACCCCGCCGTCAATTCTGAAATCATAGTCGAGCCGGTTAATCCCGGGATAAATCAAACCGATCATGTCCTGCGAACCGCTCGGCTCGGCCTTGCCTTTGTTTTCGGCCTCATAAAGTTCGCGGGTGAGCTCAGCCGGCCGACGTTTGGGCCGTTTGCCCTTCCACAACTTCATCGCGACAGCCCGAGTGCCGGTGGCGAAGCCGGAACGATCCATCGGGCGAAAATTGGGCTCGATCTGCACCACCACCATCGAGCCGGGCGGCTTGGGATTGTGGCGGGAGACAAACGGTTGGTCGATCCAGCCGCCGGCCAGTTGCAGGCGATTGGGAATGGCGCCCAGAACGCGGGCGATAAGATCGGAATTCACAATGGAAGCTGCTCGACGCGACTCTGCCAATAGTCGGAATCGGTCGCCTTCGCTATGAGTTCCAGATCAGCAATCAACTGGCCGAAGCTCACGTAGCGTTGGTGTGCGAACACCAAACCAGCGAAGCGTTGGCCGGTTCGCAGCCAATTCTCAGCCATGACGCGAAACCGAATGTCCTGTGTCACCAGGACCCTTCTGAGGGAGGTTGCAATTGTCAGCAGTTCGTCGTCCGGGAGTTCGTTAGTTTCCTCCTCTGTCGCTGCGAGGATATCCACACTGCGGTCCCGCAGTTGCAGGATTGCAGGGCGTGGAACATGCACATCAGCATAGAGGCCGACAGACATTAACGCTTGGCTTGCTCCTTAAGTCGGACCAGAAACGGCGGAGTCGGGTGCGTCTTTTTCCATTCCTCAACCTCTCGATACTCCGCGATTAGCTCGTTCTCGATTTCCTCGCGGTGATCGAAGTAATAAGTCATCGCGGCATGAACTTCGGCCAGATTCAGATAAGTGTATTGGCGGGCGATCTCCTCGGCCGACCACCCGCGCCATAAATAATCCGCCACGATCATGGCCACGCGTGTTCGAGCGTGTCGCTGCAACCGCGCCGGCTTGCCAGGTTCCTTCAAGATGTGCGGATATGTCAGTTCCACAGGCACGGGCTAAACGTCGCAGGTTGAACCAAGAGCGTCAACAGGGCTGTTGAATGAATGCTTGAATGCGTTCTCCCTTTGGGCCATCCAATTCCCATGCTTTGCTCGTTGCGCATTCTACCCTGGGTCCTGTTCGCCGCCTTTCCAACTTTGGCCGCCGAGTCGCCTCTGGCATTGCCGGCCGACCCGCAGCAGGCCCTCGAGCGCACGTGCTTCCAAACCAGCCAGCCGTGGAGTGGCCGGGCCAACCTGCGCTCGGATGTCGCCATCGCTTACGGCATTGGCCCCAAACTCCCGGACCGCATCAACTCTTGGCGCGACCATGGCTATAGGGTCCACGTTATGACGGGCGTCGCCTGGGGACAATACCAGGATTATCTCTATGGCCGGTTTGATGGGGTCAATCACGAGGACGAAATCCAGACCGAGCGCAACGGCAACCCGCACCGCCATGGCGAGAGTTCGGACGTCTTCTACATGTGCCCCGGCACCAATTATGGAAAATTCCTGTGCGTGGGCATCCAGCAGGCGCTGGAGGCCGGCGCCGAAGCGGTTCACCTCGAGGAACCCGAGTTCTGGGTCCAGGACGGTTACGAGGCCGCTTTCAAACGCGAATGGCGGAATTATTACGGCAGCGAGTGGCAGCCGCCGCACAGCTCGGTGGATGCGCAGTGGCGCGCTTCGAAGCTCAAATACTTCCTCTACCGCCGCGCTCTACAGCAGGTGTTTGATTACGTGCAAGATTTCAACCGCCGCACGGGCCGCCATGTCCGCTGTTACGTCCCGACCCACAGCCTGATTAACTACGCCCAGTGGCACATCGTCAGCCCGGAATCGAGCCTGGCGCGGCTGGAGGGATGCGACGGTTACATTGCGCAGGTCTGGACTGGGACCGCGCGCACGCCCAACCTGTATCGGGGGCAGCTTCGCGAGCGCACCTTCGAAACGGCTTTCCTCGAATATGGCGCGATGCAGAACCTGGTCCGCTCCACGGGCCGCCAGGTCTGGTATCTGAACGACCCGATCGAAGACAATCCCAACCATGATTGGGCCGACTACCGCCGCAACTGGGAATCCACCCTGGTGGCCTCGCTGCTGCAACCGGAGGTCTGGCGTTATGAAGTCGCCCCGTGGCCGGAGCGCATTTTTCGGGGCCGATACCCGCGCCGGGCCGAGCCTGGAGCCCGCCAATCCATTCCGCCTGCCTACGCCACCGAATTGCAAACCGTCATGAACGCGCTCAACGATATGAACCAGCCACGCGTCCAATGGGACTGCGGCACCAGCGGCCTGGGCGTGTTGGTGAGCGATTCATTGATGTTCGAGCGGGGCGAGCCGGCTTCGAGCGATCTGCATCTCAGCCACATTTATGGCCTGGCCTTGCCGTTGCTCAAACGGGGCATGCCGGTCACCCCGGTCCAACTCGAGAACCTGACTGTTCCTCGTTATCTCGAGCCGTTTCACCTGCTGCTGCTCACCTATCAGGGGATGAAACCGCTGAGCGCCGAGGTGCACGCGCCGCTGGCCGATTGGGTCAAACGCGGCGGCGCGTTGGTCGTCGTGGATGATGATTCCGATGCTTGCAATCGTGTCCAGGAATGGTGGAACAGCGGCGGACACCACTACGCCACCCCGCGCGAGCATCTGTTCGAGCAGCTCGGGCTCAATGAAAAGAGCTTCGCCGCGGATGGAAAACCGATGAAGGTTGGAAAAGGGTTTGTCGTTTGGTTGCGGGAGAACCCGGCCCGATTGGCCACCAGTCCGGAAGGCGACCTGCGCTTGCTTGGAACTGCTAAAGAAGCGGCGGTCGCAACGCACCTGAACTGGCGCGAGACCAACTACCTGCTGCTGCGGCGCGGACCGTATCTGCTGGCGGCCGGCCTGGAGGAATCGGTTCCCGGCGCGGCGAAGGTGCTGCAAGGAAATTTCGTCAATTTGTTCGACGCCGACTTGCAGGTCCGCACCAACGTGACGCTCATGCCCGGCACGCGTTGTTTTCTGCTCGATTTGGAGCAGGCCCGTGACACCCGCCCGCGCGTGTTGGTCTCAGCCTGCAAAGCTCTGCCGCTCAAGAGCGAATCACAGGCGCTCTCGATGATGGTCGAAGGGGTAGCCGACACGCCGGCAGTCGTTTTGATTCGTGCGACCCGAGTTCCGCGCTCGGTGACCCTGGCCGGCCGGCCGTTGGACAATCCCGACTACTCCGCCGCCGACCATTTGCTTCTGCTCCGTTTCGCCAATGAGGCAAGTCCACGCGAGTTGCGCGTGAGTTTTTGAAATACAGGTTCCATGGTTACAAAGTTACAACGTTACATGGTTACATAGGGACAAGTACCACTATGACAATGTAACCTAGTAACCTTGTAACAAGATAATGCTATGCGCATCACCGGTGGAAAAGCGGCTCGGCGAATTTTGAAAGTGCCGAAGGGTCTCGAGGTGCGCCCTACGCCGGACCTTGTGAAGCAGGCGGTTTTCAACAGCCTGGGTGCGCGGGTGGCGGGAGCGCGCGTGCTGGAATTGTTTGCCGGCACGGGAGCGCTGAGCCTGGAAGGTCTAAGCCGCGGTGCGGTCTCGGCGGTTTGCGTCGAGAAATCAAATCGCCACGCCGAAATTCTGCGCGAGAATTTCCAAGTGGCAGGGTTTCCGCCGGCGTTGTTGCAGGTGCGGGTGCAGGACGCTTTTGTGGCCATCGCTCAGCTTGCGGCGGCCGCGGCCCAGTTTGATTTGATTTTGGCCGACCCGCCCTACGGGGAAAAGAACATCGGGCGCCGCTCGACCTCGTTCGCCCAACAAGTGCTCGACGATTCGCGGCTTCCCCGGTTGCTGACCTCCGGCGGATTGTTGGTGCTGGGCCACACCAAACGCGATACACTAAGCATTCCGGCGTGGTGGCGGGAACAGAAAGTTCTCAAACACGGCGACAGCATGATGCGCTTCTTGAATGCGGCCGTCTCCATCACCGCAGAATCTTCTTCCACCGAGCCAATTGCTTTTTGACCTCCGCGGTTCCGGGAGCGCCGGTTAGCTTTCGCCGAGCCATCGCTTTCTTCAGGTCGAAGATTTGCAAGGCATCGGCAGCGAACTTCTTTTCGACCGACTGAAATTCGCGCAGCGTGAGTTGATTCAATCGTTTGCCCAACCGCTCCGCCAGCGCGACCAGTGAGCCGACGGAGTGGTGCGCCTGGCGGAAGGGCACGCCTTTGCGCACCAGGTAATCGGCCAGGTCTGTCGCCAACAGCGCGGGGTCCCGGGCGGCGGCCAGGCAGGCGTCGCGATTGGCACGGGTGTGCTGCAACATTGCCGTGCAGATGCGAACGGTCGCCCGCACTGTATCGGCCGTATCGAACAACCGCTCCTTGTCCTCCTGTAAATCGCGATTGTAAGTCATCGGCAATCCCTTCAGCAGCGTCAGCAACGCGACCAAATTGCCAATGACGCGGGCGCTTTTGCCGCGCGCCAGTTCGGCGACATCCGGGTTCTTCTTTTGCGGCATGAGCGAGGACCCCGTCGTGTAGGCATCGTCGATTTTTATGAAGTTGAACTCGCTGCTGGACCACAGCACCAGGTCTTCGGCCAGCCGGGAGAGATGCACCGCTAACAGAGCGGCGTGGCTGCAAAACTCGACGACGAAATCACGGTCGCTGACCGCGTCCATCGAATTCTGCGCCACCTGGACCCGCCCTTTTGGATCAATGAAATCGAGCGAGCGGGCGACCGACTCGCGATCAAGCGGCAGCGTCGAGCCGGCCAGGGCGCCGGCGCCGAGCGGGCACACGTTGGTGCGGGCGCTGGCCTGTTGCAGCCGCTCGCCATCCCGGGCCAGCATCTCGACATACGCGAGGAGGTGGTGTGCCAGATAAACCGGCTGCGCCCGCTGAAGATGCGTATAGCCAGGGATGAGGACTTCGCTCTCGCGCAGGCCCAAGGCGACCAGCGCGTTTTGGAGAGCTCGAATCTCTTCCAGAAACTCCGAAATCTCGGCGCGCAGCCACAGCCGCAGATCCAGCGCCACCTGGTCGTTGCGCGAGCGTCCCGTGTGGAGCTTCGCGCCGGCGGGCACACGGCGGGTCAGCTCGGCCTCGATGTTCATGTGCACGTCCTCGAGTTCCGGCTTCCATCGAAGCTTTCCGGCTTGAATGTCCCTCGAGATGCCCTCCAGCCCTTTAAGGATGGCGCGGCATTCGGCGCGCGTGAGCAGGCCCGCCTTCTGGAGCATCCGCGCATGGGCCATTGAACCGGCCAGGTCGTGGCGCCAGAGCCGCCAATCGAAGGAGACGGATTCAGTGAACTGCGCTACATCCGCCGCCGGAGCGCCGGCAAAGCGTCCGCTGCGCGAAACAGACAAGGTCTTTTTGCTCATCGTAATCCTGGTTGTGATCTTAATCGTAATCGCCAGCGAATTGCGACCACGATTACAATTCCATATCGAGCAGCAATGACGAGCAAAAAATCATTGTCCTCCCGCTCTAGCTGTGGAATGGTTTGCCAAACCGATGGGCGAATTCAAATTTGCGTGTCCGAACTGCGGGCAGCACATCACCGCTGCCGCCAGCGCGAGCGGGACCAAATTGGAATGCCCCACCTGCTTCCGCAAAATCATCGTCCCCCAGGCGCCCACCGACGGTGACTCGAAGTTTATCCTTTCGGCTGCGCAGGCCGATAAACCCCGGCCATTGCCAACGGCAACGCTGTTCGATTCGGGGGTTCTCACCCCCCGCCGACATTCGATTGTTCCCGCCGTTCTGCTGGTGGTTTGCTTATTGGGTGTGGGCGGAGCGGTTTTCCTGTTGCGCGGCAAACTTTTCGGTCCGGCCAAGTCCACAACACAGGTGACGAATGATCTGGCCGCCAAGCCGGCGGTGCCTCTGGTAACGCATCCGGTTCCAACCAACACGAGTTGGACCCTGGACCTGACCAATGCCATCGTGCCGGATGAGGTCGCTGCCGGCAGCATTCACGGCGGCGGGTTTCTTTGTGAGCGAGCCTCGTTGCAGGGTGGGAACCTTGGGCTGCGCCAGGGCCGAACTTCGCAGGATTTGCGCATCAACATTGTTTTCTTCGCCAAGCTGGGAGAGGAATTGAGCGGCAAAACTCTCGAGGTAACCCCGGAGCGCGTGCCGCCTTTGCCGAAAGTCACCTTGCATTGGACCGACGACCGGAACAAAGGTGTTAATCAAAACATCCCCAACGGCTACGCCCTAAAGATAGCCTTTGGCCCCGCGGCGAATGGCCGCATCACCGGCAAGCTGTTTATCGCCCTGCCGGACGAGTCCAAGAGTTTCGTCGCCGGCACGTTCGATGCCGAGATTCGCAAACCGCCGCCCCCCAAGCCCCCCAAGCCCAAGACTAAGTGAAGCGGCTGGCTCCGTGAAGACTCGAAGCCTGTGTCCACGGGGACTTTGAATATGGCCGGGTGATTTCGAGTCAGTGGGTGTAGCGGGCAGCGCAGAGCAGCATGAGGCCATTATGAAAACGCAAATGTTGGCAAGCTGGATTCCCGGGCTGGTGCTCGCATTGGCGATTGTTTCCGCCAGCGCGGCCCAAGAGGAGCAGACCACCTCGACGCCCAACCCTCTCTATGTAACCGGGGCCATGCACCCCGGGCCGCCGGTGACTAATGCGACTCTGCCAGCGCCAAATGTTTCGCCGGCACTGCTTTCAAAACCAACTTCCCCTGTCCTGGGCGCTGCCGGAGTGAACCGCGCTGCCGTGCCCCCAAAACCCTATGTCTCAGTCTGGTTTACAGAAATACTGAAACTGGCGCAGGCCGGCATACCGGACCGGGTAATGCTTTCTTTCATCGATTCCGCGGGCACCTTCAATTTGGGCGCCGACCAGATCGTCCAATTGCGCGACCTGGGCGTTTGCGATGAGGCGATTTCGGCCATGATGGAGCATGACTTCGAGATCGCTTCGGGCCCGCAACCCTTGGCCGCCACCGCATCCCTTCCGTTTGAACCCGCGCTCCCGTTGATTTTACCCTCCGGCGATGACGCTAAAAATGAAACAAAAAGTCAGGCTTCCGGGCTGGTGATTGTGCCATCCGACACTGCGGCTGCCGTGCCGATTGAGGTGACGGGAACTGTGCTCGGCGTCTCGGACGATGCGGTAAACGGCGCGGGTCAGCGAAGCCAGCCACCCCTGGCTCCAGGCGGGCTTTATCCGGTCCGCGCACCTTACTCGGTTAGGCTCACTCAACCCATTTTGTTCGTCAACGCCCCGGGAAGAACTCCCAACCTGACGGTAATCCAGTCCTTTCCGTAAACAGTCTTACCAAACCGCGCGAAGCGTGTGGAGTGCGCCTTCGTCCCTGCCAGCAGGCTTACTCTTTGGACCCGAGCCGGCGAGTGACACCAGTATTTGCGTGTGATAAAACGAGGCCATGCAAATCCTCCCGAAGAAGCGCACCCTCCTTGTGGCCGGCCTGATTCTCCTGGTTTTCCTTCCAGCGACGAAGGCAACCGACAAGCTGGCTTCCAGCGACATCACGCAGCCTGAATTTTTCCCCATCCTGCCTTGGGACCCGCTGGAGGGCTGGGACGGCAAGGCGCACGACTCCGAGGTCAACGGGTTAGAAAGCATCGCCGAGTGCCATTTCAACATGGCGGGCTTTGTCCGGCCCAAGCACCTGCCCAAGTGCCGCAAGCTGGGCCTGGGCGCGTTTCTGCTTCCTTCCGGTGATGGCGTGCTCCCTTTGAAGTACCAGAGCGAATGGAAGAACCTTGCCGATGAGGAAATCAATAGCCGCATCCGGGCTATGGTCAAGGCCGGCGGCTCGAACATTGCCTTGAGGGGCTACTTCATTATGGACGAGCCAGGCCTCAGCGATTTTCCAGCGTTGGGAAAAGCGGTCGCGGCAGTCAAGAAATACGCGCCCGGAAAACTAGCCTACATCAACCTGTTTCCCGACTACGCAACTCTGGGCGCGCCGGACCGGTCACAGCTTGGTACCACCAACTACACTGAATACCTCGAACGCTTCATTGCCGACGTTAAGCCACAACTCCTCAGCTATGACAATTATATGGTCCAATATTCTGATGATTTGCAGAACCGCAGTTTGGCGGCCAGTTACTTCCGCAATATGCTGGAGGTGCGCCGCGTCGCCCAGGAGCACCATTTGCCCTATCTGCACATCGTCGCCGCCAATCAACTCCAACCCAAACACCCCATCCCCTCGCCGGCGAACCTTTTGCTCCAGGCGTACACCACGCTCGCGGCTGGATTTCGCGGCGTGACTTGGTACACCTTTTATGGACGCGGCTACCAGTACGCTCCAATCGATGCCGCCGGAAACAAGACCCCGACCTGGAGTTGCCTCCGCGAAGTGAACCGGCAGGTCGCGGCCCTCGCCCCGGTCCTGTGCCGGCTTTCCTCGACGGGTGTTTTCTTTTCCTCACCACCCGTTGTGGATGGCCTGCCGCTCTTGCCGGGGCAGGTCATTGACACGGTTACTTGCTCGTCCCCTCTGATGGTGGGCGAGTTCAAGGGTCGTGACGCCGAAACCTACGCCCTGCTGGTCAATCTCAACCTCGAGCACTCCGCCAACCTGAGCCTCAAAACCAAATCGAGCGGCGCCAACCTCAAACTTGTATCCGCCGTCGACGGCGCGCTACTCTCCTTCGAAATAGCCAAGGACGGATTCTGGTTGATGCCAGGTCAAGGCATCCTGCTCAAGGTGGGAGAGTAAACGCCAAATTCCAAACGACAACCTCGAACCGGAGACTTTTGAAGTTTGGAATTTGGTGTTTTCCTAGAGCTTGGTGTTTGGGGTTTGGTGTTTTGGAAGGGGATTGGCAATGGCTCCGGCCCAATGCTAGTCTTCACTAGTGAGCAATCTTCTTATTGGTATTCTGGGCGCCACGATAGCGGCCACTCAACCTGCGGTGGTCACCAATCTCACGCCCCAAACCACAGGCCCTTCCATCACGGCAACGGACCCGAAGGACTCAATTGAAAAAGAATTTCAGAAGCTCATGGCGGATGACGACGCCGCCCAGGCGGAGGTGGACCAGTGGATTCGCGAGAACAACGAGTTTGCCGAGAAAGGGGCGGGAGTGGCTCCGGTCGAGCTGAAGCGGCGCATCCAGAAGCGCTTCGAACCCGTGCGCCAGGCCTATGAGGATTTTCTGCAGCGCCATCCCAAACACTCGCGCGCGCGGGTGGCCTACGCCAGCTTCCTGGGGGACATCAAGGACGAGGACGCTGCGCAGGAGCAGTTGGAAAAGGCGCTGGAAGTGGATACCAATAACCCGGCCATTTACAACAACCTGGCGAACATCAACGGCCACATCGGTTCCGTCAAAAAGGCCTTCGAGTATTACACCAAAGCCATTCAGCTTAATCCGCTCGAGCCGGTCTATTATCATAATTTCGGCACAACCGTGTATCTGTTCCGGACGGATGCCAAGGAGTACTACGGCATCACCGAGGAACAGGTCTTTGCCAAAGCCTTCGAACTTTACAGCAATGCCATGCGGCTAGATCCGGAGAATTTTCCGCTCGCCTCGGATGTGGCGCAAAGTTATTACGGCGTCCAGCCCATGCGCACCGAGGATGCCCTCAAGGCCTGGACCAACGCGCTCCATTTGGCTCATGATGAAATCGAGCGCGAAGGCGTCTATATCCATTTTGCGCGCATCAAGCTCATGGCGGGGCGCTTCACCGAAGTCCACGCTCATCTTAATGCAGTCACCAATGAAATGTACCTCGACCTCAAAAAACGACTGACCCGCAATCTCGAAGCCAAGGAGCATCCGGTCAGGGAAACGAATTCGCCTCCTGCCGCGGTGAAGCAATGATCTTTGGAGGTTTCTTACCTCCCTTTATTTGCGAGTAATACCTTGCGCGCCGTGGCCAGCTCGCGCCGTTTGGCCGCGCCTACTTCCGGATACTTCAGGTCTAGCGATTGCAGGGCTTCGACCACCACCTCGGCCACTACCAGGCGCGTGAACCATTTGTGGTCGGCCGGCACGACGTACCACGGCGCCTGGCGATTGGCCGTGTGCCGGATCATGTCCTCATAGGCCAGCATGTAGTCATCCCAGCGCCGCCGCTCCTGCAAATCGGCCAGCGAGAACTTCCAGTTCTTGGATGGTTCCTCCAGCCGGCTGAGCAGGCGCAGGCGTTGTTCTTTCTTCGAGAGGTGCAGAAAGAATTTGCGAATCACCACGCCGTTGCGCGCCAGGTGCCGCTCAAAAGTATTGATGTCTTCAAACCGCTCTTCCCAAATCCCTTTCGTCAACAGCGGCAGCGGCAGTTTCTGCCGTGCCAACAGCTCCGGATGCACGCGCACCACCAGGACCTCCTCATAATAGGAGCGGTTGAAGATGCCGATGCGTCCGCGCTCCGGCAGGTGTTTGGTCGTGCGCCAGAGAAAATCGTGGTTCAGGTCTTCCTCCGATGGCACCTTGAACGAGACCACCTGGCAGCCTTGCGGATTGACGCCCGACATGACGTGTTTGATCGTCCCATCCTTGCCCGCGGCGTCCATCGCCTGAAAAATCAGCAGCAGGGCCCACTGGTTGCCGGCATAGAGCTTGGATTGAAACTCGCTAAGCTGGGCCACGCCTTCCTCGAGCCACTCCTGCGCGTGCTCCTTGGATTTGAGTTTCCAGGTGTCGGCCGGGTCGAACTCCGTCAGCCGGAATTTTCTCCCGTTTTCAACCCGGTATTTTCTCGCCAACTCGTTCTTCTTCATAAGTCCTGATACGCTCAGCCGAAGGGCGAAGATTCTAGTCGTGGCCTAAGCCGTTCCAAGCACTATTTCGATGACGAGGCGCCCCTGGCTCATTATTGCATTTTCGGACCTGCCAGGAAAGTAGCGCAGATTTTTAATCTGCTGTATCGCAGAATTGTATTCTGCGGGCGTCGAATTGGCTGCGTCGTGAGAATTTCAACCGTCCGCAGATTGGAAATCTGCGATACAGCAGATTAAAAATCTGCGCTACTGCCATTTCTTGCGGGGCCGGCTCATTCTGGTAACCTTCGGCCCATGGCGTTCCAATCCTTTCGCGATTTTCTCAACCGGCTCGAGGCCGTGGGCGAACTAAAGCGCTTTTCCCAACCTGTAGCCACCGAATTGGAAATCACCGAAATTGCGGATCGGGAAATGAAGAAAGCCGGCGGCGGCCAGGGGCTGTTGTTTGAAAAGCCTACGGTGAACGGAGAGGTTTCGCCCTTTCCCTTGGCGATCAATACCCTGGGTTCACACCGGCGCATGGCCCTGAGCCTGGGCGCCGATTCGGTGGATGCCGTCGCAGCCGAACTTGGCACGCTCATTAAGGCAAAGCCGCCCACCAGTTTTAAGGAGGCCCTTCGCTTGCTCGGCACCGCGTTGGACTTGCGCCACGCCAAACCTAAAGCCGTCAAGAGCGGGCCCTGCCAAGAGGTGATTCACAAGTTTGAACCTCCGCCGCGCCGCACTGAACCTTGGCCCGCCGCTCCGGGCGTTGATGCCCAGGCTGGCAGCTTGCCCGGGCCTCTTCCCACTCTATTGAATCTTCCCATCCAAAAGTGCTGGCCGCTGGATGGTGGCCGTTTTCTCACCTTGCCGTGCGTCGTCACCAAAGACCCCGATACCGGCGAGCGTAACGTCGGCCTCTACCGGATGCAGGTTTATGACGAGCGCGCCACCGGCATGCACTGGCAATTGCAAAAGGTCGGCGCGCGCCACGGGCGGCGTTATTACGAGACCGGCACCCGCATGCCGGTAGCGGTGTTTCTGGGCGGCGACCCGGTCTTCACCTTCTGCGCGACCGCGCCGCTGCCGGACGGCCTGGACGAGTTCCTGCTGGCAGGTTATTTGCGCCGGCAATCGGTCGAACTCATCAAGTGCGAGACCAACGATCTGGAAGTGCCGGCCAACGCGGACATGGTCCTCGAGGGCTACGTGGACCCCAAAGAACCCTTGCGTGACGAAGGGCCCTTCGGCGACCACACCGGCTATTACACCCTGCCGGAGCCGTATCCGGTTTTTCACCTCACCGCCATCACCCACCGCAAGGACGCGGTTTATCCCGCTACGATAGTGGGCCTGCCGCCGATGGAGGATTTTTACATCGGCAGCGCCTCCGTGAAGCTCTTTCTGCCGATTCTCAAAATGAATTTCCCGGAGATTGTCGATATCGCCCTGCCGTCCGAGGGCGTGTTTCACAACCTGGTGTTTGTCAGCATCAAAAAGAGCTACCCCATGCAGGCCTACAAAATCATGCACGGCCTCTGGGGCATGGGCCAGATGATGTTCACCAAGTATATCATCGTGGTGGACGACGACGTCAACGTGCACCACACCAGCGAAGTCCTCTTCCGGCTCTGCGCCAACACCGATCCCCAGCGCGATGCCATTTTTACCAAAGGTCCAGCCGATGTGCTCGACCATGCCACCAGCGAGATGGCCGTGGGCTCGAAAATGGGAATCGACGCTACCAGGAAATTGGCCGGCGAAGGCTTCAAACGGCGCTGGCCGCCGCTCATCAAAATGGAAAAGCGGGTGAAGGAAAAGATCGACCAGCTCTTAACGGGTGCTATCTCACCAGGACGTCCAACGTCCGGCTGACTCGAAAGGTTGCCAGGCAGACCTGGACCTGTCCCGGGTCGTTCAGGCAAACCGCTCCCTCGCGGATTTTTAAGAGCGGCGCGCCCTCGAGGCGCAAAGGAAAGCGTTCGGTCAGCGCCTGGGCGTAACCGTGGAAATCGTCAAATCCTTCCGCCTGCGCCATGGCGCGGTTCACCAGCCGGAACAACCCGTGGCTGCCGGGCGCGACCTGTTTCATCAATTCCGCCGTCACCCGGCCCATGGTATAGCGAGGGTTGATTTCCACGATCGGTTTGAGCCGGGGTTCGCCTTGCGGTGTGCGATAAACGAAAGCGTCGAGGCCCGCCGGGCCGCGAAAACCGGCGTGGCGGAACTCCTCTTCCAGGAGCGAACAGATGCCACCATAGAGACGCTTGAGCCGGTCGGAGAAATCGGCCGGCGCGCGGAAGAGCCCCGTGATGCTGGCAGGAATGCGGCGGTCGTAATTGGCCGCGGCCCAGTTGGCTTGGAATTGCCCTTTGCGGTCGTTGAGCAAGCCCGTGTAGCCGTAGAGCTTCAAGCCGCCGGTGCCCATCTCAAACTGAGCGGAAAAATCCAGCTCCCGTTCCAGCCAGGGCTCGACCACGAGTTGGCCGCCGTTGCGTAACGCATTCGCCAGCCAGCGGTGTTGTGCCTCGAGCAACTCCGGCTCCCATAGGCGCAGCGCGTTGTGGCCGGCCAGGCCAATGGCTTCTTTGACGACCACCTTGTGATGGCCCCGTCGGCGAATGGACGCAATCGCTGCCAGAGCCTCTTCCACACTGCCGGCCGCGACGCCCACTTCATTCTCGGAACAAAGCCAGGATTCTGCCGGCCAGCGCGATAATACCTTTCGTAGCAGCGCGGCGCTCCAGGCTTTCGAATACAGCCGCGCGCGCTTTTCGTTGAAGCATTGGCCCGCGACACCGTTCTCGTCAGTGACATTTCGAAAGAGCGGCTCCAGCAATTCAACACTATCCGGTCCCCAGGCCCACGGGCGCAGGCCGGCAATCTTGCGGCGCACCAGGGGATTGGAAGCCCCGATGCCTTGTCCTTCGAGTTCAACAAACTCCGGCAGCGCGAAGCCCGCTTGCTTCAGCGTGCTGAGCCATTGGACGGACGGACGTTGGTGCACCAGCACGACATCGTCCTTGCGACAAAGAAACTGTGGCAGATTCGCCAGGTCGCGGGCCAGCAGCACCTGGTGTTTCACCGGCGTGAAAGACTTGCCCAGCGCGATGCGTCCCTCGGCAAACGGATTGAACACAAACACGCTGGGCGTCCGGCCTTTGGAATGGGAATAAACGTTTAATTCGTCAATGAAAGAGGCATCGAATCCCGCCGCGCGGCGGCCCTCCACGTTCAACAGAAACCCCTTGGCGCGCTGCGGCGATAGCGGGAACTTCAGTTGCCCGCAGAACGCCTCCCAGTCGCTCGCGTTGGGATTTTTCCAGCGACGGAACCATTTCAAACCGTGAGCGACGTGGCCGATTTCGTCGTGGTAAATGCGCTCGAGCAGGCGCGCGGTTTCGTTGTCCCCGACGGCAGCAAACCCGCGTCCAAAGTGGCGCGCGAAATCCAGGTTGGCCTGCTCGAAAGTCAGGCTCAAACCGGCAACGTAATCCGTCGGGCTTGCCATGCCGGAAATGGCCCGCCAGAAATAACCGCTGAGGGGCAGCTCGCCGAAATGGACTCCGCAGTCGCGCATTCGACGAAGGTAAAGCCGCGTATGCTCCTGTTCGTCCTTAAGGGTCTGGAGCACGCCGTGGCGGAAGGCGGGGGGCGAATCCGGAAAGCGCAGGAGCGCCAGCGCCATCAGTTCGGTGGCGAGCAATTCGTGATTGGCAAAGAAATGCAGCAGGCGCCCGCGCTCGCGGTCGTTTTCGAGACGATGAATGCCCTGGAAATCCCCCTTGCCCACGTCACGTGGCTTGAACCGTAATTCGGCAGGCCGTCCCGGCGCCCCCGGCGTGGCCAAAGGCAGCCCCGGCCGCTCATCCGTGATGACCGCAGGGCACTGGAGCTTTTCTTCCAGCGTGGTGGCGAAGAGGACGCGCTCGGCAAATTCACAAAGTTCCATCGAACCCAGTGAGTCTATGGGACAACGGGCCAGGTTGCCAGCCTGCACTGAGCTGGTTGCAAGCTTGTCGGCGCGTACGGTCCTCGTATATTCAGGAGGTGGACGATGCGTTCGAGTTGCTGGACCCCCAGGCCGCCCAGGATTTCCTGAAGCGCTTCCCCCTCGCTGCCCGGCGCAAAGGGGAGGCTTGCTTCAGGGGAGGGCGCGTGCGGAGCCTGGTTCCCGAGAAACCCGGCAGGTCCTACTCGGCCCAGGTCCTGGACGGCCAGGAGTACGGCGTGCGCCTTGATTTTGACCAGGGGGAAGGTTGGGATGCCGAATGTTCATGCCCGCAGGGGTTCAACTGCGAGCACGCGTTTGCGGCGATGAGTGCGCTGCTGGCGGAACACAACACCGCCGCGGTGCGCGGCCTGAGCGCGGGCCTGCGCGGGGCGGTGGCCCGTTTGGCCACCACCCGCGTGAAACCAGGCACGACCGACGCCGCCGATGTGGCGCGGCGGCTTACCGTCACCACCGGACGGTCCCTCACCCAGGAGGAAAAGAGCTTTTTGAAACGCCTCCATTCCGCTTATGTGCGGTGCAACCAAAACCAGCAACTTACGAATTGGGACCTCCAGCAACTGGGATTTCCACAATTCGAGTACTCCTGGAGCGGTCTGAACATTTGGCCGGAGTTCCCGCCCAGCGAGTATGAATTTTGGCTCTATATAGCCCACGCCGTTCTGAAAAAAGGCGGCAGCATTCCGGATTTCATGCTGCCCATCACGGACCTGAGCCTCGTCGAGGAGCGCCTGGCTCAGTGGCGCCGCTCGCGGGAGGTCGAGCGCTGGAAGAAAGCGCTGGGTAATCTGCAACAAGAGCTCTCCCAGCCGGCGCCCGCGGTTCAGGGCGAGATCGACCTCCAACTGGTCGTCGATGAGACCGGCGTCCGCCTGCAATGGCGGCGTCCAGGCCGGACCGAGTTCGAGCCCATCAAGCAAACCCACTTCCGCCAGCTTCGGACCGATCTCGACGAGGGCCTCGTCTCTTTCAGCAACGAAGCTGAATTGATCTGGGAATTCTTCTCCCATCGCGTCTATTACGCCAACCGAACCCGGCTGGACTATGACGATGCCGAAGCCACTGAGATTCTTGGCCGGATGCTGCGGATTCGTATGCTGGACAGCCGGATTGTCCGCTTCGATGGACAGCCCCTGGCCCGTCCAGCCGAACCTCTGCGTTGGGAGCTGACCTCTGCCGCCGGTGAGCAGGACGATTACCGGCTGCGCATGGTCCAGGCTGACGGAGCCCCGCTGCCCCCGGTTTGGGCCACCTTTCCCGGGCGCCCCGCCCTTTACCTGACCGCCGACGCCGTCTTCACCGGGCCGGACTCGCATCCGCACGTGTTGGAGCCCGGAGAGGAGAACCTTATCCCGGCGCCGGCGCTCGAACGAGCTTCCGGCGTGGCCCTCCTCCAGTCACTCGGGGTGGAACTGCCGCCGCGCGTGCGCGAGCGCGTCCGCACATTGCCCTTTGAGGTTGCCATCCAATGTGAGTTGAAGGCGACTTACCCCGGCAGCGACACCGAGGATTGTGTTGTCACCGTCATGGCGGAGGCGCCCGACGGGTATCAGAGGGTCTGGTCGGGCGAAGACTGGACCGACACCGCCCCTAAAGCTGCCCGCAAGCATGCCCGCGAGGACGACCCCATCACCGTTTATGATTCGGCGGCGCTCCAACCCATCGCCCGGTTGCTCGAACCGCTGAACCTCAAACCAAGAACCTACGGCGACGGCGTCGGGCTGCGAATCAATAACAAATTCGGCGAAGTCTTTGCCGGCTGGCTCAAGACCGTGCCGCCCCACATCACCGTTCACCTCCAGGGCGAGCTGGCCTCCTTCGTCAGCGCCGACGTCGCCGGGCGGGTGAAACTCGACGTGACCGAAGCCGAGATTGATTGGTTCGATCTGCGGGTCGTGCTGGATGTGGCCGACACCACCCTGACGGCCGACGAAATCAAACTGTTGCTGAATGCCAAAGGGCGTTTCGTGCGGCTGGCCGGCAAAGGCTGGCGCCGGCTCCAGTACGATTTAAGCGAAGAGGAAAATGAGCGCCTGGCCCGGCTGGGGCTCAGCACCCGCGAGTTATCCGCCGAACCCCAGCGCCTGCATGCTTTGCAATTGGCGGATGACGCGGCGAAAAAATTCCTGCCGGAACAGCAGGTCGAGCAAATCCAGCGGCGCGTGGGCGAAATCAAGGCTCGGGTCGCCCCTGACCTGCCGGCCGGTGTGAGCGCGCTGTTGCGGCCTTACCAGCTCGAAGGTTTTCACTTCCTCGCGTATTTGGCCACCAACCGTTTCGGCGGCATCCTGGCCGACGACATGGGCCTGGGCAAAACCCTCCAGACCCTGGCCTGGCTGTTGTGGCTGAGAGAACGGCCGCTAATCAGTAATCAGTTATCGAGGGCCAGTAATCAGTTACCAGTGGTCAGTAATCAGTCGGCTATAGGCAACGCCGCGGGCGGTAACAAAGCTGCTGGCTCGGAAGGAATCTCACGCACCACACCGCTCCCCTCTCTTGTGGTCTGCCCCAAAAGCGTCATGGATAACTGGCACGCGGAAGCCGCGCGGTTCACCGCCGGCTTGCGGGTGCGCTCGTGGTCGGCCGGCGAGTTGCCCCGCTTCTTCGACGAGTTGGGCAGCGCCGACCTGCATGTGTTGAACTACAGCCAGCTCCGCTCGGTCGGCGAGAACCTGGTCACGGTTCGGTGGCAGGCGGTGATCCTCGATGAAGGCCAATACATCAAAAACCCGAGCTCCCAAACCGCTCAGGTCGCCCGCGCGCTGCGGGCCGAACATCGCCTGGTGCTCACCGGCACACCCATCGAGAATCGCCTGCTGGATTTGTGGAGCCTGATGGCCTATGCCATGCCCGGCGTGCTGGGCAGCCGCGGTCAATTCGCCAAATTTTATGACGCCAAAGGCGACCCGTTCGCCCGCCGCCGCCTGGCCTCGCGCGTGCGCCCGTTTGTTCTGCGCCGCACCAAGGCCCAGGTCGCCAAAGACCTTCCCGACCGCGTCGAGGAGGATCTCCTCTGCGAGATCGAAGGCGAGCAACAGGCGCTCTATCGCGCCGAACTCAAGCGCGCCCAGCAATTGCTGCTCCGCATCCAGACCCAACAAGAGCTGGCCCGGCAACAATTCCATTTCCTTACCTCGCTGCTGCGCCTCCGCCAGATTTGCTGCCACCCGCGCCTGGTGGCGCCCGACTCGGCCGCGCCCAGCGCCAAGACCGAGGCCCTGCTCGAACAACTCGAGCCCATCATGGAAGAAGGCCAAAAGGTCCTGGTCTTTTCCCAATTCGTCGAGATGCTCAACCTGCTGCGCCCGGTCCTGGCCGAGCGCAACTGGCCGCTGTTCTACCTGGCCGGCGATACCGAGAACCGCGGCGAGCTGGTAAAAAACTTCCAGGAAACCGAGGGGCCGGCGATCTTTCTGATCTCGCTCAAGGCCGGCGGATTCGGCCTGAACCTGACCGCCGCCAGCTACGTCGTGCTCTTCGATCCGTGGTGGAACCCCGCGGTGGAAAACCAGGCCATCGACCGCACCCACCGCATCGGCCAGAGCAACAAAGTGATGGCCTATCGCCTCCTCATCAAAAACAGCATCGAAGAAAAAATCCGCGCGTTGCATAAACAGAAGCGAGCCCTGGCCGAAGATGTCCTGGGCGAAGAAAAATTTGCCCAAAGCCTCACCCTGCAGGACCTGCAGTTTTTGTTCGCAGATTGAGCCGCGGTTAGCCGCGGTTACCCGATGTTACCCGCGGTTAGTCGCGGTCGTCCCACCGTCCCAAGCGGCTATTTACCGAGGTTTTTGCGTTGAATTACCGTCCCAAAAGCGTCCCCGAAGCGTCCCAGCGGAGTTTTTGATTTTTGAATTTCGAATTGCGGATCGCCGGTAAAAGCGGGTCCAGGAAGAAATGCTGAAACGCGGCCAAGATCCAAGGTCCAAAGTCCGAGTAGTCCGACCAACTGCAGAATACAATTCTTCGATACAGCAGATTAAAAATCTGCGCTACTTCGGAGCGCGTGCGCGCACAGGGGTTGACACATTGACAACGTGCTGTTTACCGAGGGATTGTGTGTTTCAAGGGTTGCCAGAAGGGTGATCCATAGGGTTGAAAAAATAAACACCAAGCTCCAAACACCAAGCACCAAGTAAGCTCCAAACTGGAAACTTCAAAAGGACAAGCGCGAAGTGCACCCACGTACCAAACGCCGGCAAGGGTTGTGGCAACGTTTGGTTTTGAAGGGTTGCCAGGGTTGCCGTCCGAGAGCGGGAAAAGCTCAAACCCTTCGGCCTTGGAATTCTTTTCTCTGGGGAGAGGGTAAAAAGTCCGTCCCATCGTCCCAAGCCGCTATTTACCGATGTTTTTGCGTTAAAATGTCGTCCCAACATCGTCCCCAGTCCGTCCCAAGGGCCTATTTACCGAGGTTTTAGGCGTACCGCCTGGGAATTTTTGATTTGCGATTTGCAGGTCCTGACCTTGATTCACCTTGATTCACCTTGATTGGTCGGGCAACGAACGACGAATTCCCGTCACCCCCTGCCCTTCACCGAGTGCAGGGCGCAGATTGAAACATCGTCCCGTGGTGGTCCGTGGTCCGCGGTCCGTGGTCGGCGCAAACTTATCCGCGAATAGCCGCTGTTTGGCGCAGTTTGCCGATGTTAGTCGATGTTAGTCGAAGTTCGAGATAGATGGACAAGGCCGGACGAGGTGGAAAGAGGAGGAAGAGAAAAAAGATGAGGAAGACCATGGGAGGGGTATAGGCATATATGCATATAGTACCCCCCCTTTGATCCGTCAGGTCGTCAGGACCTCGGTAAACAGGGGCGATTTTGAGTTTTTGATCCGTCAGGTTATCCGTCAGCATCCGTCAGCATCCGTCAGGGCCCGGTAAACACGGGCGATCGTGAACTTGCAATCCGTCAGGACACGGTAAACACGGTCTGTTTTTGGTGTCCGATGCATCATGGATCGGTAAACACGGGCGATTGTGAATCTGCAATCTGCCAGGACCTGGTAAATACGGGATGTTTTTGAATCTGCAGAGAGGAAGAGAAAGAGGACGAGGACGAGGAGGAGGAGGAGGAGGAGGAAGAGGGAGGGGCATATATGCATATAGTACCCCCCCTTAAACTCGTCACATCGTAACAGACTCGGTAAATACGGGTGCTTTGTGAGGTTCCGAGCCGTCACACTATCCGTCACAACCCGTCACAACCCGGTAAACACGAGGTTTTGTGAATTTGAAACTCGTCACAGGCCGGTAAACACGGGCTGTTTTGAACGTCCGAGGCATCAGGAGTCGGTGAATGCGGTGGATCATGAGTCTGTAATCCGTCAGGGCGGTACTGCGAGCCGGAGAGGGGAGCTGAGTGTAGTGTGGAGGGTACGAACGCCGGGCCGTACGCAATCGAATATGCTCGACACCGAGGGCCACTGCGACGCACCTCGCCAAAGCAACACCGAAATCTCCGGCCTTGCCCATCTTGGCGGCGCCCGCAATTCTTCGACAACGGCCTTGGTTATGACACTGCTCGGTCCGGGAAGCATCGAGCGGGTCTCGCCGTTAGGGAGAGCCACCATTACTCGCTGGGAGGTTGGCGAGAGGACAGCGCCACGGCGCATAAGGTTTATCCGGTTCAGGGCCGTGGCCGTCAGGTGGGCCGCTTGCCACGCAGAAATGAGGGCGAGGGCATTGTCCGAACCACCTTTCAGCTTTACCAGGAGGTCCACGAAATCGCGGGCAAGGGCGTAGCGGGGTTTGGCAGAGGTGGTCGGCAGCCCAGGTCTTTCCACTACTGCGCCCACAGCGACCAATCCGGCCCGGAGGGTTTCGTCCCGGATCGGCTCTCGGGTGTTAGCGGCATACCATCGGCCACCGACGTGCTTCATCGCGCCGGAAGTGGATGAGAGCGCGGCCCATTTTTCACGTGAGGAAGCGTCAGTCCTGGCAGACTGCGAGTTGGTCATCTTGGTGACCTGATCGGGCCTGAGCCAGCGGTCCGTTCCCTCGACCGCGCCTGCGTACAGCATTACAAAGACGGTCTTGGCGGCCATCTGGCGGATGAGGTACGTGCGATTGGCAGTACCTTCCGGGAAAATCTCAGGCAGCCATTTTGCGATGGTCGCTACGGAAACGAGCGGCGGTAGTGGTGTAGTTGGTTCCATTTTGTGAGTAAAAGCGGGCGATCAGCTCTTCGATGTCGCAATTGGCTCCGCCCGAGAGCACGACCTGCTGAAGCGAACGCATTTGCTCGGGGCTTGGCAGCGGCAACGAATTGAGCTCAAAAGCGGATACGGCCACACTCCCGTTGATGCAGCGAAAGGCTTGATCGAGGGCGGCCGAGCTCAACAGGGCGGCGAGCGTTCGCAAAGCGAATCGAGGCTTGTTAGTGACGGGATAGACCATGTTCAAGTGGTTTTCCACTACGAATCCGGGGTATTCGAGCACGAAGGAGTTCGGGATGACCGCGGCGATAATGCGCCGCTTCTGTTCCTTCGCCGTGGTCCGTTGCACCAGGATACAAGGCTCCTGGTTTATCAGGAAGTCCTGCTCCCCCTTGATTTCGAGATAGGGCAGATGGGACCTGCGAGCCGCTTGAAAATGGAATTTGCCGTCCGCATTCACTGCTTCGGCCCAGATAATTGGCAGGCAGCCTTCATCGTAAGTCCGGCGGAGCTGATCTTTGTGGCGGTTCCAAACCAACTGCCCGGTGGCAACATCGAAGCCGTAATCGCGAAGCCGGTGGGGCATCGAATTGAGCCGCTCGATCAAAGGCATCTGACCCGGCGAGCGCGGGAGCAGCCATGGCCCACCCCTCACTCCGCCGTTGAGAGACACGCTGCCGACCTGTTGGACAAGGACAGGCACTGTGCCGTCATCAGGCTGCAGGAGATTGATTTGGATCCTCGGTTTTGCCGCAGAGGTTTGCCGTTTGAACACCGCAAGCATCGTCTCCTGAAGGACCCCGTCGAAAACGCCCTCGCGATCACTTACGAAGTCAAGGCGTTGGAGCGGCGCTTGGGTCTCGAGCAGGTTGCGGAGGTTCTTGAAGTATTCCCCGCCCAGAAACGAGGTGGGCGTGACGAAAGCGATAATTCCGCCCGGCTTGCTTAGCTTGACTGCCAACTCGGTGAAAAGCCCGTAAAGGTTCGCATGGCCGAAAAGAGATTCCTTGAACCGATTTCGTTGAGCGGAGGTCAGGGTCACCTTCCAGTAAGGTGGATTGCCAATGACGAGATCGAAGGTGCCGAGTTCATCCGCATGGGTTTCCAATGCGTCGCGGGATGCGACAAGGTTCTTCAGCGGCCGTCCGGCGGCATCCGTAAGGTCAAAGAGAGCCAGATCGAGCAGGACCATGGACATCCACGCTGCGAACGGATCCACCTCGACGCCAAAGAGGCGCGTTTCGATATCATTCAAGAGCGCCGCCGGCTGCCTGTGGCTGGAACGTTGCACGAGCATGGGAGCAACGGAAGCCAGGAAGGCGGCACCGCCACAAGCGGGATCGATGATTCGTCCGTTCCTCCAGTCGAAGCCCGTCAGCGCAACCAGTTCCAGGAGCCTGTCCACCAGCGCAGGAGGCGTATAGAAGGCACCTAAAGCCTTTCGCAACCCATCCGGAAGCAGGGCAGTGTAGAGCTGGCCTATTAGAAATCCCGATTCAGCAGTTGGAAGGGCCACGAAGGCGTCGCCCAGCCGCTGCACCAAGCCCGGGTATTTCCCAATTGCGGCGCACACTGGCGGGCGGATGTCCAAGACGGCCGTCCCGGACCGCTGTCGCCGCTTCCAGGCAAAATCCAAAACGGCGGTGCAAAGGCCCCGGCCGAATTTCGAGCGGCCTTCGTCTGTCAACCCGGCCGCGATCGCGCGGGCCTCGCTGAGGCCGAGGGAAAAGAGAACTTCGGCAGTGGCGACTGCGTCCTTGAGCTGGCTCTCTCGTTTTTCCCTTTTCACGCGGACTCGACCTTACCACGGAAGAGTGTGGGAGAGCAAAGAGAACAAAGCGGGGGCAGAAGCGCTTATTTATTACAAAGATAAGGATCGGTAGTAAAAATAAGTTATTCTGACCCCGACCTGACCCCGACCCGACCCAGAACGGCCGCGTGTGGATAACCCGGGCACTTTACTCAATGGCGCTGGCTTGGGTCTGGTTATTCGACCGGCCTCTCGAGTTTAAGCTCGAATATTTCGCGCTTGAAGAGGTCGAGAAAGAACACCCGGTTAAATGACGAGACGTAGGGGTGCGCTAGAGTTGATTCAGATGGATCAAACCCGGCAGCAGCGGTGCTGTTTTCCGCAACGACCAGCAGCCAGAGTTCATTACACTCGCTATCGTACCCGCGGATACGTGATTCCTTGCTTGTGATCACCTCCTGAAGCTTCTCGGTGAAGTTCTCCATGATCCAACCCCACGTTGGAATTGTCCAATAGTTCCTGGAAAGCACCCTATTCCGCAGAATCTGAACGGAGTGGATTTCGTATGGGAACACCTGCGGGTTTTCCCAGTTGTTCACAACTTCAGCCCAGTCGTTCGGACCTGGGACATTGGCGGCCACGATATCCGCTAGGGCAGTGGCAAAGGTGTTTCGGTTTCTTCTGTTAAACGCCGTCTCGGCGCCAAGGTGAACACTTATGTGGAGGTGCGGCAGACCTTTTCGTTCGTAGAGGCGGCATGCCTCTGAAACGACGGCTTCGCGTTCCGATTCGGTCCTCTTCAGTGACTGGTGGAGGATACGCGTAACTTCGACCCCAGTCCTCCCGCGTGTGCCCAGGACAAGAACGTCAGGCCGCTCTTGGTGCTCGTCGGCGATTAGTTGGCCATTCGGAAAACCCTTCAGGATGTCCCTTACGACCTCGACGTAACGCTTTTCGCGCTCCTTTTTGAGTTGCTTGTTGTTCACGGTTTTCGCACTCAGCGTACTTTTTCCACCTACACATTTTGGAGCAGGCGGGACAACAATCAACTTATAGATTCACAGGAGCGCCAATCTCATGGCGTGGGCAGTACCCGCATGATGCAATCCGAGGGAATTCGCCGCGGCTGAGGCAAGAGGCCAAAAAGTAATTTGAAGGATTTGGGAGGTATCGGCGTGTTTCTGGATAAAGGGAAAAGAATATGAAACGATTTCTAAAAAGCTCTGTTTGTTTGGCAGGGTGCATGCTCGGGTTGGCCGGCAACCCTCTATGGGCCCAGCCGGGGACTCCACCTCCATGGGCCCAGTCGGGGACTCTCAGCCTCACCACGGCTGCCAAGCCCATCGAGTTGACTAAGTTCAACCTCAATTTTGCCGGAGGGACGCCCCGGGAATTGGCGGCGGCGATTGAGTCGGCGATGGGACGGCGGCTCAATGTGATTGTGCCTGAGGAGTTTGCGGATGTGAAGCTGCCCGGCCTCAAAATGGAGCACGTGGACGTCGCCCAGTTATTTCAGGCGCTGGGAGCCGCAAGCCAGAAGGACGAAGCAGTGAGTACGGGCCGCTATGGCGGCCCCATGTCCTACCAAGTTACTCAAACCGGCTACGGCTTCAGGCAGGGGCCGCAACAGCCACTGTCCGACGACACTATTTGGTATTTTTTTGTGACCAAACCCGCCTTGCCGCCACTCTCGGCCTCCGCGAAAAGCTGCCGTTTTTACTCGTTGGCACCGTACCTGGAGCGGAAGCTGACCGTGGATGATATCACAACGGCAATCGAGACCGGGTGGAAGATGCTGGGGGAAAGCCAGCCGCCGACGATCAGTTTTCACAAGGACACTAAGCTATTGATAGCGGTGGGGGAACCGAGCAAGCTGGAGATAATCAATGCAGTGCTCAAGGCGCTGGAGGCGCCGAAGGCTGCGCCAGCCCCATTCGCTGTAAAACCAGGGGCAAAACCCGGCGAGACGCCGACCGCCAGCCAGTAGCCTGAACCAGCCGCATGGAACTATTTGGGCCCACAATCGCATCAACCGACGGTTTGCGCGCAGCCAGTGGATTCGGGTGGAGAGAAGCCGCCGGCGGTGGCGGAATTGACACGGCGCATGGCGGCGGGTGAGGAAACTGCCTACCGGAGTTTCTATGATGCCTACTATGAACGGCTGTGGCGCTACCTTGTCGTGGTCACGGCCGGTGACGAACACGCCGCCGGCGAGGCGTTGCAGGCGGCGCTGGTGCGGGTGGTCCGCCATATCAAGTCGTTCCCGAACGATTCGGTGTTTTGGAGCTGGCTTACGGTCCTGGCCCGGACGGCCCTCAGCGACCAGAATCGGAAGCGGCGACGGTACCTGGCCTTCCTGGACCGATTCTCCTGGCACGCGCGGATTCAGCAGGCTGAACGGGAGCACGCCGAGGCCGATGCTCGATTGCTCGGGTCGCTGGAGCGCAACCTGGCGGCGCTGCCGTGCGACGAGAAGCAGTTGGTGGAATGGAAGTATTTTGAGCGCCGGTCCGTCCGCGAAATTGCGCAGGAGCTGCAAACCTCTGAGAAGGCAGTCGAATCGCGCCTGGGGCGAGTCCGCCGCAAACTCAAAGAAGCGGTGTTGAGCGGGTTGAAAGATGAGTGAACCACTGAATACTGAGCCGCTGCTGGCGGACGTCCTGGCCGAGGGCCGCGACGCGGGCCTGCGCGAAACGCTGCTGAGCGAAACGTTGCGGCTGGTCCGGCGCCGGCGACGTTTCGCGCGGGCGCGACGAGCCGTTTTATCCCTGGCGGTGGTGGCCGCTTGCGCATTGCTTTTCTGGCGGTACGGTTCCCACACCCCCGTAGGCCGGGGAAACTCAAGGCCTTATTTGCTCGTCCTCACGGAGCCGCTGGCGAGGGCGACATGGTTGGAGACTAAACCGTTTTCCGCCCAGAACATTGTGAGCTCCGAACCAAACGCCGCGCTCGTTACGACCGTGTCTTTGCCTCAAACACTTCACGAGCTTAATGACGATGAGTTGTTGGCTCTGGCGACGCCGCACCCGGCGGTCCTGGTCCGGCATGGACCTCACTCGGCGGAGTTGGTTTTTGCGCCGCCCGCGGGTGAGCAGGCGCCGTGAGAAGAGCGGCTGGACGGCTTACCCTGCTGGATTTCGTCGAGCGCTTTCCAAATAGCCAGATGATATCACCGGAGGACATGCCTGGAATGTAGTCGCCCATGTTTACATTTGGCTCGCGAACTGGGGGCGATATTCGTGAGGGTACCATCGGCCAGTTGCGTATAGAGGCCATTGGCCTTTTACCGAACCGCCCGTTCTCCCTGGTTTAAATACTCCAGGTGCGGGGTCAGGAACCGTTCCAGCGTTTTCACCCTCAAGTCCAGCGAGCCGACTTCGGCCGCGCTGGAGTCAATACGGGCCGGCTCCGACAAGGAGCTGAGCCTGGTCTCGAGACACCGGACTTGCTGTTCCAGGGCCTGCACCCGCGCGCTCGACCCCGCGGTCTCTACTGCTTCGAGTCGCGGTGGCGCGGACTCCAGTTTCTGAAGCCGCTGCTCCAAACCGCGAGTCCGCGAGCGCAACGAGACATTGTTTCCGATGGCAGCAGCGCCGAGCAGGCAAACGAGAGCCAGGAAAAACCAAAATTGCCGTGTTTTCATAGTTGAGGATTAGACGGGAAGGCAGGTCGATTTGCTCCGCGCTCAGGATGGGGGCCGCAACCAAAAGCGGGAGTTAACCGCGAAATACGCGAAATACGCGAAAACCGAACCCGGGTGGAATCAGTTTGCCGTAGCCGACGCCCGACGACAGCGGCAGCAAGCTGCGCGCACTCCAAACGCTTCGCGTGGTCCTCGATGCGGCGCGAGAACGTCCTGTGGCCAGGGAATTCACCTACAACGCTATCCCGGGTTAACTCACTTTGATTTGGGCCGGTTGAGGGCAAGCGGGGGCGGTCCGTCAGGGGTGACGCGCGCTTCGGTGGAAAGTTTGTAGGTCTGGCCGGTCGCGGTGGCCAGTTCGGCTTCGAGCAGGCAGGCCCGGAACCCTTCCGGAGGAGTCTGCACGTTGCCCAGGACATGTGTGCCGGAGTCGGAATGCAACTCGACGCTCGACCATCGGGCCTTCCGAAAGTCGCGTTCGCGCGAGTCGGCGGTCCAGAGGCGAAACGATTTGGCAGGAGGGTTGACGGTCGCTTCGAGGGTGACAGAGTTGGTTGAGTCCGGGTGGAACTGCCAGGTCATCTGCGGCAGTTGCTGGCCATCGGCAATCATTTGAAAGAAGGCGGCCAGTGTCTGGGTGGCCTGGTGTCCACCCGCAAGGTCATGGCCCGCGTTGGGGGTTTGGAAGACTAACTTTGGTTCCGGGAGGTCGGCCCAATAATTGCGCAGAGAATCGACTACCCAGTAGGGGTCGTTGGTGCCCAGCAGCAGCAGCTTGGGGATTTTGTAACGGGTCCGATAACTGTAGGGGTCCACCCACTGACGCAATTCGACCATGCGCGGCTCGTCCATCCGCGCGATGAGGTTGAGGTCGGTGTAATCACGAACTTGCTCGCTCTGGCGGCCATACATCTGCTCGGTCCAGTGCGCCTGCGTCTTCATGTTGAGCATGTCTATAACCATGGGCGCAATGGCTTTGACGCGCGGGTCCACCGCCGCGCTGAGCCAGGTGGTCCAGCCGCGTTTGGAAGCCCCTGACACCACGAAGCGCGCGGGTTTTTGGGCGAATTCCTTCCCGGCAAACGCCTGCACCGCGTCCATGCCCCGCACGGCGGATTTCGCCATGGGAAAGAGCAGGGGCCAGGTTGGGTCGCCGGTTTTTACGTATTGGTCAAAGGTGTAGGCGATGAGCGCGTCTTCCTTGCGGCCATCATACAAGGGCTGATTGGGAACACGGTTGATGGCGGCGGCCAGGGCGCCCCCGCGCAGGGCCAGGGTCCGCAACAGTGAAAACTGCTTCTCGACGTCGCCATCACCGGTAATGAACAAAAAGGCAATGTCAGGGTGGCGAATTTCGGGCGGGCGGACGACGAGGATTTGGTGGCGCCAGACGTTTCCGCGCCAGGTTTGCGAGGTGAGTTCGAGGCGAGTGGCGGTGAGGCCTTCGACGGTGCGCCGCTCGATTTGTTTCCAGGCGAAGGAATCATCGGCTGCGTCCACATAGGCCGCCAGAGGGTCGGCGGAAGCCGCCCGCAGGGTTTGTGGGCCGGGCGTCGAGAGGCCAAGGAGGATTGCAGCAAGCGGGAAAATGTGGTGCACGGTAATGCTTCGGTGCCGGCGGGAGGGGGGAGCGGAGCGCGGACATTCCTGCACGGAGCAATGTGTTATGCGCGAGCTCGGCAGCAAATCCGAGCCGAGCCAGCGTTTGGAAGTTGCTGCGGACAGGAATGTCCGCGCTCCGCCAACTGGCACTGTGCGATTACGGTGCAAGGGTGGGAACGGGACGGAACGGCTCATGGGGATCAACGTGCCTTTGAGTGAGAATTCGTCAAGCGGTAATGCGGATGGAACGGCTAGGCCGAAGGGACAACCGCGCGGAAGGGATTACGATTAAGATTACGATTAAGATTACGATTACGATTAAGATTAGGATAAAGGCAATCTGCGTGAGCGCCAAAGGTAGAAGATGGCGGGATAGACTGCCAATTCCATCACGGTGGAAGTGACCACGCCGCCGATCATCGGCGTGGCGATGCGTTTCATCACATCGGCGCCGGTGCCGTGGCTCCAAAGAATCGGCAACAGACCGGCGATGATCACCGCGGCGGTCATGGCTTTGGGCCGCACGCGCTTGACGGCGCCGTGATAGATGGCGTCGCGCAGGTCGGTTGCAGTGCGCATCCGGCCTTGCTGCTGCCATTGCGCATAAGCCAGGTCCAGGTAGAGCAACATGACAACTCCGGTTTCGGCGTCCAGTCCGGCCAGGGCAATCATTCCGACCCAGACGGCGACGCTGAGGTTGTATTTCAGCAGGTAGAGCACCCAGATCGCGCCGACCAATGAGAAAGGGACGGCCAGGAGGACAATGGCGGTTTTGACGGCGGAGCGAGTGTTGAGGTAGATGATCAGAAAGATGATGAGCAACGTGAGCGGGATCACCAGCATCAGGCGCTGTTTAGCCCGCATCATGTACTCGTATTGGCCGCTCCAGAAAAGCGTGTAGCCACCGGGGAGGTGAATGGTGCCGCGCGCGATGGCGTCGTTGACCGCTTGCTGCGCTCTCTGGACGTAGGTGCCAAGGTCGATGTTCTTCACATCGACATAAATCCAGGCGTTGGGCACGGCGCCCTCGCTTTTGACGCCCATCGGCGCTCGCACGACTTCAATGCGGGCAAGCTGTCCCAGCGGTACCTGCGCGCCCGAAGGTGTCGGCACGATAATCTCGCGCAGGGTCTCGAGGTTCTCACGGAAATCCCGGTCGTAACGGAGATTGACCGAATAGCGTTCCAGGCCCTCGACCGTCGTGGTGAGCGGCATGCCGCCCAAGGCGACTTCCAAAACGTCTTGAACCGCGCCGATGGAAAGTCCGTAACGGGCGATCTCGTCGCGATCGATGTTAAACTCGATGTAGTTGCCACCCATGACGCGCTCGGCGTAAGCGCTGGCGGTGCCGGGAACGCGGCGCACTACCGGCTCGATCTCGGAGGCGATGCGCTCCAGTTCGGCCAGGTTGGGCCCGGCGACTTTAATGCCGACGGGGGTCTTGATGCCGGTGGCCAGCATATCGATGCGGGTCTTGATCGGCATGGTCCAGGAGTTCACCAGCCCGGGGAACTGAATCGCCGCGTTCATCGCATCGGCCAATTCGTCCGGTGTGCGACGCCGGTGGGCGATGACTTTGCCGGCGTCGTCTTTAATATCGACCTCAGGCCAATCCTTTTCGTCTTTGAGCTGGATGGTAGTTTCAACCATGTCCATTGGGGCCGGGTCGGTGGCCGTTTCGGCGCGGCCAATCTTGCCAAAGACGGTGCGGACCTCGGTGAAGGTGTGAATGATCCGATCAGTTTGTTGCAGGATGTGCCGCGCCTGGGTGGGGCCAAGACCGGGAAAGGTGGTCGGCATGTAAAGCAAATCGCCTTCATAGAGCGGCGGCATGAATTCAGAGCCGAGGTTTTGAAAAGGGAAGAGGCGGCCCAGTTTCTCGGCGATGGGTTTCAGGCGGGAGAGCCAAGGTTTCCGCCCGACCTGTTCCCCCCCACCCCCGGCCCCTCTCCCCTGGGGAGAGGGGAGGTATGCCGGCGCGGTGTTAGCAGCGTCAGGCAAGCGGTTGGTGACCGCCCAATTCCAGGGAAAGAAGACCCAGGCAACGATGAGTCCGGCGGCGATGATGACCACCCAGCGCCGGCGGATCACGAAATCAATCACGGGATGATAAATCCAGATGAAAAACCGGTTGATGGGATTCTTTTCTTCCGGGAGCAGTTTGCCGCGGATGAAGAAACCCATCAGGATCGGGGCCAGGGTTACTGAAAGGAGCGCGGCCGCCGCCATCGAGTAGGTCTTGGTGAAGGCCAGCGGTTTAAACAGGCGTCCCTCCTGGGCCTGCAAGGTGAAGACCGGAATGAACGAGACGGTGATCACCAGCAGGGAATAAAACAGAGTCGGTCCCACCTCGATCGAGGCGTCGCGGATGATTTGCCAGTGCGGCTTTTTGCCGGCGTCCCGCTCGAGGTGTTTGTGGGCGTTCTCGATCATGATGATGACCGCATCGACCATCGCGCCGATGGCGATGGCGATGCCGCCCAGCGACATGATGTTCGAGCTGAGGCCCTGCCCATACATAATGCCGAAGGAAATCAGCACGGCGATGGGCAGGATGACAATGGCGACCAGCGCGCTGCGGAAGTGCAACAGGAAAAGGATGCAGACCAGCGCCACCACCGCGCTTTCCTCGAGGAGTTTTTCCTCGAGGGTTTTGACGGCGCGATTGATCAAGGCGGTGCGATCGTAGGCGATTGAGAACGTCACGCCCGGCGGCAGGGCCTTCATGGCGTGCGCCAACCGCTGCTTCACATCGGAGATGACCTGGCGCGCATTGGCGCCGTAGCGCACCACGACGATGCCGCCGACGGTTTCACCTTCGCCATTCCATTCGGCGATGCCTCGACGCATGTCCGGGCCGAGTTGGACGTTGGCCACCTGCCCCAAGAGAATCGGCACGCCATTGGCCCCGACGCCGACGGCGGCTTTCTTCAAATCCTCCACGCCCTGGACATAGCCGCGCACCCGCAGAATGAATTCCTTTTCCGCCATTTCAATCGAGCGTCCCCCGACCTCGCCGTTGCTGCGCTGAATGGCCGTGCCTACGTCGGCGATGGACAGGTTGTAGGCCCGGAGCCTGGTGGGGTCCACCGTGACCTGGTATTGCTTGACGAACCCGCCCACCGATGCGACTTCCGAAACGCCTTCGACCGAAGTGAGTTGATACTTCAGATACCAGTCCTGCATGGAGCGCAGTTCGGCCAGGTCGCGGTTGGTCGAGTTGAGCGAGTACATGAAGGCCCAGCCGACTCCGGTGGCGTCCGGCCCGAGGGTAGGGCTGACGTTTTTGGGCAGTTGCCCGCCGAGGCCGCTGAGGTATTCCAACACCCGGCTGCGTGCCCAGTAGGGGTCGGTGCCGTCCTCGAAAATCACATAGACGAAGGAGAAGCCGTAGAAGGAATAACCGCGCACGACTTTGGAATGCGGCACCGACAGCATCTTGGTGGTGATCGGATAGGTGACCTGGTCCTGCACGATTTGCGGGGCCTGGCCCGGCCATTCGGTGTAGATGATGACCTGGACATCGGAGAGGTCCGGGATGGCATCCAGGGGGATGTGGAGCACGGCATAAATGCCGCCCAGCACCAGGCCGAGCGTGGCCAGCAGCACGAGGAACTTGTTCTTGAGCGAGAAATCGATAAGGCGGGCGAGCATGGGCGGGGGGCGTGGGAGCGTCAGAGCGTGAGAGTGTGGGGAGCGTCAGAGCGTGGAGCGTCAGGAGGGTTCGAGCGTTGGCCGGTGTTCGAAACACTCTCACGTTCCGACTCGTTGACGAAGTACTCCGCCGGGACCTCACGTAATTCGCAACCAGTACCGCACCAGGACGCCGCGTCATTCATCATATTCGTAAGCTGTGCGCAGATATGGTCCACCCGCAGATCCTTGTAATCTGAAACTCTCATATTTATTCGCTTTGTGTTTGTTTTTGTTCGATTAAATCACTTCGATCCGATTACGCTACTCACGCTCTCACGCTGCTAACGCTCCACAGTCCGATGCTGCCTCCGCCAATTTTCCTCCGCGGTTTCTCCGTGGTTCACCTTGCTGGTTTCGACGAGGGTCATGCCGCACTTAGGGCAGACCCCGGGCTTGTCCGAAACGATATCGGCGTGCTCGGCCATCGGGCAGGTGTAGAGTTTGGCGGGCAACTGGGCGGCCGACATGTTCATGCCTGGCGCTCCAGCCAGTTTGGGCCGAACCATCACGGGAATCAGCGTCATCCCGCAGCGCGGACACTTTCCCGGTTTTTCCTCGTGGACGTCGCTGTGCTCAGGCATCGGGCAAGTATAGTATTCCAAGCGTCCGCCGGGCTGAATGCGGGAGAGGACTTCGCGGCCGACCGGCACGAGGGTCATGTCGCAAAGGGGGCATTTGCCCGGGTGGTCGTACTCGAGAGAGACGTGCTCGGGCATGGGGCAGATATACACAACGGTTTCCGCGCTGCGCGGCGGCGGGTTGGTCCCGGTGCCGGGCGCGGCCGAGGTCATTTCATGACCGGCGAGCGCGGCGGGCATTTCGCGCATGTCAGGCCGGAGCATTTTTTGGATGGCCTCGCGCAACTGACTTTCGGAATCGAGCAAAAACTGGCCGGAAGTGACTACTCGCTCGCCTTCCTTCAGACCGTCCAGGACCTCGTATTGGTTGCCTTCGGCACGCGCACCGATGCTCACCGCGCGCGGTTCAAAATGCCCTCGGTCCAGGGCCACAAAGACAGTGTTTTTCTCGCCGCTGCGCAACACGGCCATGTCCGGCACCAGAAGGGCGGAGGGTGACACCTCCGACGACATCTCGACGGTGGCGTACATGCCGGGCTTGAGGAAGTAACCCGGGTTATGGAACTCCATCCGCACGCGGGCGGTGCGGGTCTTCTCGTCCACCATTGGGTAGATGTAGGTTACGCGGCCGCGAAATTTGGGCTCGGGCTGCGAAGCCAAACTGACTACGGCTTCCTGGCCCAGCTTGAGATAGGGGAGGTCCTGTTCATAGACCTGGGCTTGAATCCAGACTGTCGCCAGGTCGGCTAACCGGTAAAGCTTCATGCCCGCTTCAACCATCTGGCCCTCGAAGACCATTTTTTCGACTACGATGCCGTCACGCGGCGCGTTCATCCGCAACGTCTTCTTGGGGGTGCGGGTCCGCTCCAGTTCGGCGATCTGCTCCTCAGAGATGTCCCAGTACCGCAGCTTGGTCATGGCCGCAGTCTTGCGCAGTTCGGCGGCAACCCCTTCCTGGTTGGTCCTGGAACCGAGCGTCAGCAGGTACTCGGTTTGGGCCAGGTAAAGCTCCGGCGAGTAAATCTCGAAGAGCGGTTCGCCCCGGTGCATCTGCTTGCCGGTGGCGTCGACGTATAGTTTTTCGATCCAGCCTCTGAATTTGGTGCTGACGTCGGCCAGGGTGGTTTCGTCAAAATCAATCACGCCGACGGTCCGCACGAGGTGCCGGACGGGGCCGCGCCTGACGAGGCCGGTGCGAAGGTCCAGGTTCTGGGTCGTCACTGAATCCATTGTAATCATGGAGGATTCCGCCGCTGACGCTTCATCTTCGAAAACTGGTACCATGTCCATCCCCATGCTGTCCTGGCGCGGGGTTTGGCTTACTTCTCCCGGGTTCATCGTGGACTTGTAATATTTGATTTTGCGCTCACCGGAGCCGGACGAGGCATTGGTTAGACCGGGGTTGGCGCCGGCCTGCTTGCGAACCGGCGTCAGCTTCATGCCGCAGATGGGGCAATTGCCGGGTTTGTTCTGGATGACCTGCGGGTGCATGCCGCAGGTGTAGAGCTGCTCCTCTTTGGTCCCGGCCGAGGTTTGGTCGCCGCTGCAACCGGTCAATGACAGGCTGGCGACGAGCGCAGCAATCAGGAGTAACGGGAAGAGAATCTTCCATACCTTGTGCCCGCACTGTCCGCCTGAACTGGCCGGCAGAGCCGGGGGCAAGGCAACGAGTTTCTTGGTTTTGTTGAGCAGGTTCATACGAAGATTTTCAAGTTAAAGTCACATGCCCTTCTTGGGCGGCGGGGCCGAGTTGCCCGGAAGCATCCCGCCGGAACCTGGCCCCATTGCGCCAGGGGCAGCCGCTGCGCCCATAGCCTTAGAGCCGGAGTCTGTGCCAGACGGCGATAGGCCCTGGATGATGAGGGAGAGCTCGACCAGCGAGAGCTCGCGTTGGGTGCGCGCCTCGACTTCATCCAGGCTAAACCGCAGGAGGGTCTGCTCCGCGTCCGTCAGGTTAAAAAAATCGATCTGACCAGCGAGATAGCCAGAGCGGGCCACCTCCAGCGATTGCCGCTGTTTGGGCAGCAGCTCCGTCTGCAACAATTCGAGATTCCGGCTGGTCTCCCGGTACACGGCTGCTCTCGCCGCAAAATCCACCGCCAGCGCGAGCTGCCCGGCCGAGAGGCGCGCCTCGCCGGCGCGCTTATTGGCCTGCGCTTCGGCGACTAAGGCCGCCAGTTTGTCCCGCCAGATGGGCAGCGAGACCGTGCCCCACGGTCGATATAGCGTCGGGTTCATCTTTACGTCAGCCATCACCCCGAGGCTGGTATCGGGCATGCGCGCTTTATAGGCGAGGGTGATGGACGCTTCGGCGGCGCGCACGTCGGCTTCCATCGCTTTGAGGCGCGTGTTCTGCGCCAATGCCGTCGCGAACAGCTTTTCCGAGGTCAAATCCAGCGAGGTGGACTCAAAGCGTTGCGGCAGCGGCGGGGTGGGTTCGTCGGGCTGCAGTCCGAGCGCGGCCTTGAACTGGGCCAGCAGTGAATGGCGTGAATCCTCGAGGTTGGCGATGTCGGTCTTGAGCTGGTCCTGTTGGATTTGCGCGCGCAGCACATCCTGCAAAGTCACCTTGCCCACTTCGTTCTGGGCGCGGGCGAGCTTCTCGAGGTCATTCAGCAAACCCAGGGTCTCCCGATTCACACGGATTTTCTCTTCCAGGAAGTAAAGCTGGTAGTAAGCGCGCTTGAACTCGTAAGCGCTCTCTATGGAGGCGGCTTTGAATGCGAAGTATTTTGACTGACTCTCCGCCGTGGCGACAGCGCCCGCCGCTCGCAGCTTGCCCTTGCCAGGAAAATTCATCATCAGCCCCGGCATTACCGAGGTGACAATGTCCTGAATATCCATTTGGAAGGTCAACTGCGGGTCCGGCAGTGAGCGGGCGACGGTGATGCGTTCAACCGAAGCCAGCCAGTCATAATACGCCGCCTCCACCTTCGGCTGATTCAGCATTGCGAACTGGAGATAATCCCGAAGGCTGGAACTCTCCTTCAACTCCGGCAGGGGCGGGCGCCGGCCTTTTGGACGGAACTCCCCTTCGACGGCGCGCACGTCCTTCCGCGCAGCGCGCTCACCTGGCGTGGGTACGCCGGTGCACCCGGCCAGCAGCAGCGCTGCGGCAAAATAGTTAAATGGGTTAAAAAGGTTAAAAGAGTTAAATGCCGGAAAGTTTGTGCAGGGTCCAGATCTTAGCCTTGATCGCGGATTTCGCGGACAAGGCAAAGGGAATCCGCGTAGTCCGCGGTTAAAACATCTTCTTACGGCTGGCAGGTTCATTTCAAAAACGTATTTCTTCCGAACTGGCGAAGTTTGGGCGCACTCCGCGGGCGAGCGAGACGAACACAACACACCCGCAACGCGGCCCGATCAGGGCACACTACGGGCGCATGAGGAAGGTATTCAGATCAGGTAAGCGCAGTTCCGCTCATACAGCGGAACGGCAACCGGACTGAAGGCAGGAAGGAAAGCGGAAGAAACGTGGGCCGCCGGGGAGGCGGGCAGCAACGGGGTTGGGGCAATTGAGAGGGCCGCACAAGAAAGCGTTTTGAGTGAAAACGGGCGAGCGGGAGCAGCCGGCAGAGGCGCTGAACCAGGCGCCGGCTGTGAGACACAGCAGGTTTTGGCGCACCCGCCACACCGGCAGGAGGGCTGCGCCTTTGGCACCGCGGCGCTGCCGGGGAGGATACTTTGCCCCAACACCAGCAGCGCGCTAAACAGGATGGCCAGAGCAGCCTTCAACCTTTGAGCGCCTTTTCCTTTTTGGCCTTGGCCTCTTCCTCATCGATTTTCTTGAGGAATTTGGCGGGGCTCTTGTTGAAATCTTTCAGGCAGCTTTTGCAGCAAAGCTTGATTTCGCGGCCCTCATGAACGAACACGTAGGGGTCACCCATCTCGCCGAGCTTGTCGCCGGAAACGACGCACTTCTTGAGCGTGTAGGGCTTGGGCTTTTCTTTCTGGGCGGCGGGTTTGTCCTTCTGGTCAGCCGCGTTATCTTTCAAGTCAGCAGCCAGAGTGGCGAACGGAACGGCAAAGCCGGCCAGCAACGTTGCCAGCAGGATAGTTTTAAGCATTTTCATATTTTAATTGTAAACGTTACAGTGTTTATACGCCATAGAAGCGGAAATCACTCAAGAATTCTTTTGTCGGAATTATTACATCCGTCTCAGGCTCAGGCAAGGCAACCGGACCAATGAGCCAAAGGGGCGGCCTCTCACCCCAAACCCTCTCCCCTAATGAAACAGGAGAGGGAGAGCCACAACAGGCGCAGATAACGATAAAGTGATTGCTAAACAAAGCGTCTTAGCTCACTTCAACCGCAGCTTTGGGGGTGGCATGTTCATCCAGCACCAGCACGCCGTGCGGCTGGAGGTCATAATTACCGGAGAAGGTGTTGCCGGTGAGGAAATCGTGCATGGGTTTGTAGAACTGGATGCGGAGGGGTGACCCCTGGTGATTCAACAGGAAGTAAACGCGCATATCGTCTTTCTGGCGCAAGCAGACCTCGACGCTGTCCGGGACCTTGAGCAGGGGATGGAGATTGCACATTTGGCGCAACCAGGTCACGAGATCATTGTAAAAATGCTGATGGCTGAGCGTGCCGATATAGATGGCCTTGCCGAGGCCGAAAGTGTGCATCGTCATCGCGGGCTTGCCGGCGTAGAAATCCTTGGCGTAGGTGGCGAGGATTTGGCAGTCCTTGGGCTCGATGATGTCGCACCAAAGCCTGGCCGGGTGCAGATGGCTGGTGGGGAAGGTGCCTTTGAAGGTCAGGTGGTTTTCTTCGCCTTGGGGCAATTGGTCGAATTCCACGACTTCGAGGCCGAACAAATCGGTCAGGTCGTGCGGGTAACCGGAATCCGGGGCCATGTTGTGCTCGTCCACGAGGCCGGTATTGAAGGTGCTGACGAGGGTACCGCCGTTTTGGACATAGAGTTTGAGGCGGTCGGCCTCCCCGCCCGAGAGCAGATGCAAGGAAGGGGCAAAGACCAGTTTATAGCTCGTGAGGTCCTCGGCGGGCCGGGCGAAATCGACGGTGATATTTCGATCGTGGAGGGCGGTATAGAAGAGCTGGATGTGTTCGCGAAGATTGAAATGTTTGTTGGGTTGGTTGGGCTGCTGCAAGGCCCAATCATTGTCGTGGCTGTAGATGATGCAGGCTTCGGCCTGCACTCGGGTGCCCTTCAGGGAAGGGGAGAGCAGCTTCATCTCGTCGCCTAATTGGGAGATTTCTTTGAAAACCCGGCCGTCTTTCCGCGCGGTATGCGACAGAACGGCGCCATGGAATTTCTCGCTGCCGAAGCGGGGCTGCCGCCAGCGGAAAAACATAATGGCGGTGGCGCCGCGGGACACCAATTGGTAAGTGAACATTCGCAGCACACCGGGACGCACGAGCGAGTTCACCTCCTGCCAGCTCACGTTTCCCGCTTTCTGTTCGATCACCCAAAAACCGGTGTCCCCATCCGGAGTGCGGATGCCGGTCTTTTTGAGCGAGCGAAGCATGTCAATCTCGCAGGCCAGCTCGGCGGATTTGGCTTTGAGCGCAGCGGTGTTTTCAATCGAGACGAAATCAATGACTTCAGCCAAATCAAAGTGGTCGAAGCGGTGGAGCAGCGGGCGCAAATTGGTGGTGACGGGGCAATTCGGGGTCAATTGGTGCAGGAGGTCGGCCTGCATTTTGACGAATTGGACGATGGTATCGCTGCAGAAGCGGCACCAATCGAGCACGAGCGCGGGGTTGTGGTGGGTCGGGGCGGTCATGGGCATCGGCACCTCGGTCCATTTCGAGACGACCTGGCCCCAATGGCGCAAGCCCATTAGTTCATTCAGCCGTTCGACCGTCTCGTACTTCGCCTCGAGCCAGCCGTGCCAGTCGCGGCGGGTATCTTCGTTAAAGGCAGCCTCGGTGAAATTGCCGCCCAGGCTATTGTCGATTTGCCAGGCAATGAGCTGGGGCTGCCGGCCCAGGGCAGTGGCCATCTGCTCGACGATGAGCTTGGAATGATTCCAAAACACGTCGCTGTTGAGGCAAACCGCGCGGCGAGTGCCCTCGTGTTTGGTGAGGCCGCGCTCGTCTACGGGCAGGATTTCGGGGTGTTTGCGCGCCAGCCAGACGGGCGGGGCGGCCGTCGGGGTGGCCAGCACGACCTTGATGCCGGCCTTGCCCAGAATGTCCATCACTCGCTTGAGCCAGGCAAAATCGTAGTTGCCTTCTTCCGGTTCACAGAGGCCCCAGGTGAATTCGCCGATGCGCACGACATTGATGCCGGCGTTTTGCATCAACTCAGCGTCGTGCTCCCAAGTGGCTTCAGGGTCCTCGCGCGTACCTCCGTAGGGGTAAACCCACTGTTCAGGATGATAATCGACACCGAAATACATAATATTGTCCTTTCGCGTGCGGCCTACTTCCGAATTTAAGTAGTTTGACGGGGTTGCGCAACGCAAAAGTCATTATTTCTGCCGGGGCGATTTCCAGGTTGAAAACAGGAACGAAACTTGTTTTCTACCCCAATGCAAACGCTCAGACCTCCACGACCCCTTTGGCTTGTGCTGACCTTCGGACTGATTCACCTTCCACTCATGAGCGCAGAGGTCCCGGCCGCCAAACACCCAACGCTGGTCTATATCGGCACCTACACGGAGGGGAAGAGCCGGGGAATTTACGCCGCCCGGTTCGATACTGCCGCGGGCACGCTGAGCACCCCGGAGCTGGCGGCCGAAACGAAGAATCCCACATTTCTGGCGCTGCATCCGAACGGACGCTGGCTCTATGCAGTCGGGGAAATCAACAATTTCGGGGGCACCCGGGCCGGCGCCGTCAGCGGTTTCAGCATCGAGCAAAAGACCGGCAAATTGACCTTGCTCAACCAGCAGCAGTCCGGCGGCGGCGGGCCCTGCCACGTCGCGGTGGATAGGACCGGCAAGTGCGTGCTGGTGGCCAACTACGGCAGCGGCAGTGTCGCCGCCCTCCCGCTCAAGGCCGACGGCAAGCTGGGCGAACCTTCCACGACGATTCAGCACCAGGGCTCGAGCGTGAATCCGCAGCGCCAGGCGGGGCCGCACGCGCATTTCATTACGCCCGACCCCGCCAATCGCTTCGCACTGGCGTGCGACCTGGGGTTGGACAAGGTGCTCCTTTACCGGCTGGATGCGGTCCGGGGCGGCCTCACGCCGAATGCTCCTCCCTGGGCGAAGGTGAAGCCGGGGTCCGGACCGCGCCACCTGGCTTTTCATCCCAATGGCCGGTGGGTGTATCTGATTAACGAAATCGCCTCCACCCTCGCGGTGTTGGCCTATGACGCGGAGCAGGGGGCGATGCAGGAGTTGCAGACGCTTTCCACCCTGCCAGATGACTTCAAGGGAGAAAACATTTGCGCCGAAGTGCAGGTCCATCCTTCCGGCAAATTCGTCTATGGTTCGAACCGCGGGCACGATAGCATCACGGTCTTCGCGGTTAACTCAAAAACCGGCAAGCTCAGCTTTGTCGAGCGGCAATCCACCCAGGGCAAAACCCCGCGCCATTTCGCGTTGGATCCGAGCGGTCGCTGGCTGCTGGCCGAGAACCAAGACTCGAACACGATTGTTGTCTTCCGGGTCGATGCGAAAACCGGCCGGCTGACTGCTACCGGCCAGAAAATGGAAGTGGGCGCGCCGGTGTGCGTGGTGTTTGTGCCGGAGAGGTGAATGTTGAGCGTGTTGGCCTGCGGGATTACTTCTGCTGGATGGCTCGCACGCAGCGTCCGCAAATGGCCGGGTGCTCGGGATGAGAGCCGACATCGGTTTCCCAGTGCCAGCAGCGTTCGCATTTCTCGCCGGCGGCTTTGGTGACCGAAACCGTTAAAGGACCGCCTCCTGACTCCGGCTTGAGCTCGAGTTGGGAGACGTTCAGAAGCTCGCGCAAAGGTTCGAGATGTGCCTGGGCGGTGGCCAGCGCAAGACTGGCACCCGTCAGCGTCAGTTTTGCCTCGAGAGCCTTGCCGATTTCTTTGGCCTGGCGGGCTTTCTCGAGCGCGGGCAAGGCGGCCTCACGCAGCTCGAAAAGATTCTTCCACAGCTCGCGTTCCGGGTCCGGACGCGCAAATCCCAATGGCTGCCAGGTGAGCAGGTGCGCGGAATCGACGGTCTTGCCGGGGACCAATTCCCAGGCCTCATCGGCGGAAAAGGCCAGCACTGGCGCGAGCATTTTACAAAGGCTGACCAGCATGCGATGGACCGCGGCCTGGGTCGACCGGCGGCGGGCGGAGTTTGCGGCATCGGTGTAAAGGCGGTCTTTAACGACATCGTGGTAGATGGCCGAGAGCTCGACAGCGATGAACTGGCTCACGCGTTGGTAAACGAAGTGGAATTCGTAACGGTCGTAGGCCTGGATGACCTCTTGTTCGAGCTTGGAGAATTCATCCAGAATCCAGCGGTCCAAGCCGGTGAGTTGGTCGTCCGGGACGGCGTGTTTGGCCGGGTCGAAATCGTAGAGGTTCGAGAGCTGATAGCGCAACGCATTGCGGATGATGCGATAGGTCTCGCCAACGGTGTCGATGCGCCTTTCGCTGACGGTGATGTCGTTGCGATAATCCTGTGAGGCGACCCAGAGGCGGACGACATCGGCGCCGTATTTCCTGATGTAAGCTTCGGAAGTCTGCGGTTTTTCATAAACGCCCTGGCCTTGTTTGCTCTTGGAAATCTTTTCGCGGTCTTCATCGACCATGAAGCCGTGGGTGAGCACGGTCCGGTACGGAGCTGCGCCGTTGCCGGCCAGGGAGAGCAAGAGGGAGGATTGAAACCAGCCGCGGTGCTGGTCGCTGCCCTCGAGGTACATGTCCGCCTGGAATGGTTTTTCTTTGCCGCGCAGTTCCTCGCGCCGGGCAATGACCGCGCGCGAAGAGGAGCCGGAATCAATCCAAACATCGAGAGTATCAGCAGATTTTTTCAAATCAGGGGACCACGCTTCCGCAGGGATCAGTTTGTGGGCTCCAGCGGCAAAAAGGAGCTGCTGTGCATCGCCCGTGCTGAACCATACGCTGGACCCATGCTGTTCAAAAAAATCTGCGAACTTACGAATGATTTCCGGGTGCAAAATCGGTGTCTTTCCGTAGAAGAAAGCGGGAATGGGGACTCCCCACGCGCGCTGCCGCGAAATGCACCAGTCAGGCCGAGTTTTCACGGCGGCCTGGATGCGATTCTTACCCCAGTCCGGAATCCAAAGTACCTGCTCAGTTTCCGCTAGTGCAGCTTGGCGGAAGTTGTAAGGCCCGCCAGCCCATCTCTGAGCAACCCCCTCCGCCCCGACCTCGTGATCCAGCTTGATAAACCACTGATCCATCGCTCGGAAGATAACGGGCGTCTTGCTGCGCCAGCAGTGCGGGTAACTGTGATGATAGTTCTCTTGGTGAAGCAACGCCTTTTGGACGCGTAGTTCGTGCAACACAACTTCATTTGCCTCACTCTTGCCGTGCCTCTCGAGAATTGACTTGCCTAGCATTTCCCAGGGCATCTGTTTGTCAGCCGGCATATCGGTTGTGTGCACGAGGTACCCATGGTCGTCCACCGGCGAGTAAATCGGCAGGTTATGTACCAAGCCAAGTTGGTAATCTTCCAACCCGTGTCCCGGCGCGATGTGGACGAAGCCAGTGCCAGTAACATTATCCACGAAGCTGTCGCCGGCGAAGAATCGGCCGCGCCGATTGCAGAAGGGATGTTGGTACTCGAGTTGGGCCAGGTGGCCGCCGTCCAAGCTGCGAACGATCTCATAACCGTGCCAGCCGCACTTCTCGGCAACGGCGGACAGCAACAAAGCCGAGACGATGAACTCCTCGCTCCCGACCCGCACGAGCGAATAGCTGAAGGTCGAGTTGTACGCTATGGCCAGGTTCGCCGGCAGAGTCCAAGGCGTGGTGGTCCAGATGACTACTGACGTTCCCGGATGGCCGACAATCGGGAACCTCACATAGACGCTTTGGCTGACATAGTCCCTGTACTCGACCTCGGCCTCAGCCAATGCGGTGCGACACGGAATGCACCAATAGACGGGCTTCTTCGCACGATAAACAAAGCCCTTCTCCACTATGGTGGCGAAGAGGCGCAATTCGTCAGCCTCATATTTTGGATCTAATGTAAGATATGGGTTTTCCCAATCGCCAAGCACACCGAGGCGCTTGAACTGGTCACGTTGCGTGTTGATGAACTTGCGCGCGTACTCCTCGCATCGCTGCCGCACGTTCTTTGGAGATAAGAATTCGTGGAGAGCCATCTGCCTAACAACCCCTTCAATCGCGGAAGGGTCTGCCTTGTCCTTCCACTCGGCCTCATGCTGTTTGCGGATCTTGGGCCATTCATTGGCCTCAAATTCCTTGCGCATTTCCTGGCTGACCTTGAACTCGATGGGCAGGCCGTGGCAATCCCAACCCGGTACGTAGGGAGCATCGAAGCCGCGCAGGGTTTTGTACCGAATGACGATATCTTTGAGAATCTTGTTGAGTGCGGTGCCGATGTGGACCTCGCCGTTGGCGAACGGCGGACCATCGTGCAGGACGAATTTGGGCGCGCCGGCACGCTGGGTCTGGATGCGCTGGTAGAGGCCGGCGCTCTCCCATTTCCCAAGCCGGGCCGGTTCCCTCGCGACCAGGTCGGCCTTCATCGGGAAGTCGGTTTGCGGCAGGTTCAGTGTGTTTTTGTAATCCATTTTGCCCTGTCTCAAAGGAGGCGAAAAGTAACAGCCGCTCGGAGGAGTGTCAATGAAGCGGCAGGGGCGGTTGAAGGTTGAAAGTTGCAGGTTGAAGGTTGCACATCAGGCGATGTTTCTTCTGGAGACGACAGAGCTCCGATAACCTTCAGCGTTCAACCTTCACCGCGCCTGGCCGCGCCCCGCCGGCTGAACAGTTGCGTGCGAGCGGAAGCCGTGATTGCCAGCACCGCCGGATGCGTTAGCTTCCGCTCGGCGCTGATCGCGTAGAATTGCTCGCGGCATTGCGCGGCGTAGCCAATGACTTTGAAGCCAAAGCGGTTCACCGCTTCAGAGGCTGCCAGGCTCGGCAACCCAAAAAACCCCAACCCGTCCACCGCCGCCACTTTCAGCAGCGTGGAGTCGTCGTACTCCGCGATCAACCGCGGGTGCAGCCGGCGCGTCTGGAACCAATTCTCCAGAGACCGCCGCAAGGGACTGGCGGTCGGCAGCAGAACCGGCGCCTGGTCAAGCGATTGCGGAAAGCGGCGGGTCAACCGCGCCGCCAGGGGCGGCGCGGCACAAAAAGTGACGGCACATTCGCCCAGCCGATGGTTGAAGACTTTCACGTGAAAGGAACTGGGCGCCGGCTCGTTGGCCAGCACAATATCCAGACGGTAAACCGCGAGTTGCGCCAGCAGGTCGGCGGTCTTACCTCCGATGCAGGCGACCTGGATGGGCTGTTCGAGGCTGAACACCGGTTTGACCAGATCGTGGCTGACCAGTTTGGGCAGCGAGTCGGCAATGCCGATGTGCACGCGCAGAGGCCGGGCCGAGGGGCGCTGCTTCACCGAATGGAGGAACTCCTCGCCCAGGGCGAAGATTTCTTTAGCATAGCTGAAGGCCTGCTGGCCCGTCTCGGTCAGGCTCAGCCCGCGCGGGCTGCGGCGGAAAAGCTTTTCGCCAAGCACGCTTTCCAAGGCGGCGAGTTGAGCGGAAATGGTCGGTTGCGAAACGCGCATCTTCTCGGCGGCTTTGCGGAGGCTGCCTTCCCGGGCGACGGCCCAGAAATAACGGAGGTGGTGATAATTCAAAAAATCCACTGCGCGGAGAGGGTATTTGGTTTAACCTAACAGTTCAATTGAAAATTTGTATTAGGCTAAGTAACCGACTAGCCCTACTTTCGGTTTTGCAAACCTGAGAATTGAGAATTGGTATGGCGATGACTACAACAAACCACAAACACCTCCTTGCCTGGGTCGAGGAAGCCACGAAACTTTGTCAGCCGGCAAGCGTTCATTGGTGCGACGGCTCGCAAGCCGAATCCGACGAGCTGTGCAACCTAATGGTGCAGAAAGGCACGCTCACCCGACTGGACCCCAGCAAACGGCCCGGTTCCTTCCTGGCGCGCTCGCACCCAAGCGATGTCGCCCGCGTCGAAGACCGCACCTATATTTGCTCGCGCACCAAGGAAGAGACCGGCCCGACGAATAACTGGGCCGACCCCGCCGAGATGAAGGAGCGGATGCGCGGCATGTTCAAAGGCTGCATGGCCGGCCGGACCATGTATGTAATTCCGTTCGCGATGGGGCCGCTGGATTCACCGATTGCCAAAATCGGCATCGAGATCACCGACTCGCCTTACGTGGTGGTGAATATGCGGATCATGACGCGCATGGGCCGCGTGGTGCTCGATAAGCTGGGCGACAGCGGGGCGTTTATTCCTTGCCTGCATTCGGTCGGCGCGCCGCTAAAGCCCGGACAGGCTGACGTGCCCTGGCCCTGTGAGCCGGAGCCGAAGAACAAATACATCGTCCATTTCCCCGACGAGCCGTCGATCTGGTCTTACGGGTCGGGTTATGGCGGCAACGCGCTGCTGGGCAAAAAATGTCTGGCTTTGCGCATTGCTTCGGTCGTCGCCCGCCGCGAGGGATGGCTGGCCGAGCACATGCTGATCCTGGCTTTGACTTCTCCACAGGGCAAAACCCACTACATCACCGCTGCGTTCCCCAGCGCTTGCGGTAAAACGAATTTGGCGATGATGCGCCCCAGCCTCACCGGCTGGACCGTGCGCTGTCTCGGCGACGACATCGCCTGGATTCGCCTCGGCGCCGATGGCCGACTTTACGCTGTGAACCCGGAGTCGGGCTTTTTCGGTGTAGCCCCCGGCACATCGAAAAAGTCCAATCCGAACGCGATGCAGACCATCAGCCGGAACACGATTTTCACCAATGTGCTGCTGACTCCCGATGGGGATGTTTGGTGGGAAGACATGGGAGTGCCCGCGCCCGCCAACGGCATCGATTGGGAAGGCAAAGAATGGACTCCGGACTGCGGCCGTAAAGGCGCACACCCGAATGCGCGTTTCACCGCGCCAGCGTCCCAATGCCCGGTCATCGATCCGATGTGGCAAAGTCCCGAAGGTGTCCCTATTTCGGCCATCCTGTTTGGTGGACGCCGGCCCAGCACGATACCGCTGGTCGCTGAGGCCTTTGATTGGGAGCACGGCGTCTTCCAGGGCGCCTCGGCGGGCTCCGAAACCACGGCTGCCGCCCTCGGCCAGGCAGGAGTGCTGCGACGCGACCCCTTCGCGATGCTGCCCTTCTGCGGCTATCATATTGGCGATTACCTCGCCCATTGGCTTTCTTTCCCGGAACGGACTGACCGCAGCAAGCTGCCGAAGGTTTTCTTTGTGAACTGGTTCCGCAAAAACGCCGAAGGCAAGTGGCTCTGGCCCGGTTACGGCGAGAACAGCCGGGTGCTTAAATGGATTTGCCAGCGGGTCGATGGCACGGGGGAGGCGGTGGAAACTCCTATTGGTTACCTGCCCACGGCCGAGGCGCTGGACACCCGCGGCCTCAACATCGCCCCGGAAGATTTGCAGGCCCTCCTGCGCGTCGAGCCGGAAGAGTGGAAGAAAGAGCTCGACGATGCCTCAGCCTACTTCAAAAAACTAGGCGACAAGCTGCCGCCTGCTCTTCGGCAGGAGCTGGACGAGCTCAGCAACCGGTTGTCGGCACAGCGCATGGCTGCGGCTGCCTGAAGATCCTAGTCAGGAGACGAGGCAAGCGCGCCGGGCTCAAGCGGCAACGTGCGCTCTTCTTTCAGAAACTCAAGCCGTCCTTGCCGCGCTGCCGCGCGAAGAAACTTCGTGAGCCGGCCCGACCAGGGCCCGCGCGGCTCGGGTTTGCCGAGCAAGGCCGCCAGTGCACCGCCCGCTTGCGAACGATGCGGCAGCCAGGCCTTGATCCAAACATAAAACGGCAGCGGCATGCCCTCGGACGCATCGGTCGCCACGACGATTAAGTCCGCCCGGAGCGCTGTCGAGACCGCTCCCGCCAGCACGCCCGGCACACTCAAATCCTTTATTTTCCACCAGGTCCCGCGCACGCGTTCCTGGCCAGCCAGTGTTACCAGGCGGTCGTGGATTTCGTAGGCCCATTTTCGGGTCCGGCCGTCCTGGTAGAGGAAGATGGGACTGAAGGAGCGTCCGTCGGCGACCGCGGCCACGACTCGCTTATCAAGGCGAGCGAGTTGTTCTGAGAGCGAGGGGGATTCGATAATATTTTTCATAGGTTAGGCTTTTGAGGCTTTGGGATTGGGCGTTTAGAGTGACGGGTTAGGCACATTGTCTCGCTACAGGACATCGTCAATGCTGCACCGATTTTGTTTCGGGCATAACTCGGTGTTGATTCATTCGCGCGTTCGTCCGGGCTTAGCGCCAGTCAGGCCATCGATTCGGCCAAACTGCACCACAGGGACAGGATCGAGAGGGCAAGATCTATGCCGATTGATGCGTGGGGAGCACGAACCTGACACATATCTGGCGGTAAGTTGCGCCGGGCTGCGCCCTCGCCGTTAACCGATCCGTTGGCGTTTGACATCGGACGCGTTTCGGTCAATGGTGCGGGCATGAACCACAAAACGCCTTTGGCACGGAAGCTCTTTCTTGATCTGAACCTCTCTGAACTGCGGCGATTCGTCATAATGGCGGTCGCAGCGCTCGGGACCCATCTAGTCGCAGGCGAGCCTGGTGCAACGGGAGCGCACGGCTGGCTGCTGGTAGCCAACAAGGGCGAGCAAACCCTCGGCATCATTGACCCTTCCGCCAGCCAGCAGATTGCGACGGTCCCGGAAGATGGAGTCACGGGCCACGAGGTGGCCGCCTCGCCCGATGGCAAACGCGCCTTTGTCCCGATCTACGGCAACTCGGGAGTTGGCCATGCGGGGACCGATGGCCACTTGCTGCGCGTGATTGACCTTGGCACGCGCCAGATCGTCGGCACCGTCGATTTTGGCAAGGGGATTCGCCCGCATTGCGCGGTCGTCGGCCCCAAGAACGGCCTTTTGTACGTCACCACCGAGCTGGACAAATCGGTGACGGTAATCGATCCCCAGACGTTGAAGATTGTCGGGCGCGTCCCCACCGACCAGGCGGAGTCGCACATGCTGGCCATCACCCGCGATGGGCGCCGCGGATACACCTCGAACGTTGGTCCCGGAACGGTTTCCGTTCTCGACCTCGAAGCCAAAAAAGTTCTCGCCATCATCCCCGTTTCTTCGACCGCCCAGCGCATCTCGCTTTCCGTGGACGATCGCTGGGTATTCACCTCTGATCAGACCAAACCGCAACTTGCCGTCATCGATACTTCGACGAACCAGGTCACCAAGTGGGTCACGATGCCAGGCAAAGGTTACGGAACAGCGCCGACGCCGGATGGGCACTGGTTGCTGGTGGCGTTGCCCGGCGTCCACCAGGTCGGGGTAGTGGACCTCGAGTCGATGAAGCTGGCCCGCACAATAGATGTCCCCCCCTCGCCGCAGGAGGTGCTGGTTCGACCGGATGGCGCGGTCGCCTACGTATCTTGTGACGCCAGTCACCAGGTGGCGGCGATTGATTTGAAGAACTGGAAGGTGGACAAGCTAATCGATGCCGGACGTGGGGCGGATGGCCTGGCATGGGCGCGAGGAGAGTAACCAGAAGCAGTTTCATCTTAGCAGTTAAGGGTTTGTCCCGCTGGAAATGATGTCACCGGCACGAAACTCCTCCTGTTTGCCGCTCTCGGTTCGGACATAAACCGTCGAACCCACTTGCGACTCGACCTTGCCAAAGATCGTTCGACCATCTTTCAAGCGGAGCAATTGGGCTGTGTCACTCGGGCTTGACTCTGACCCCGGGGTCGTGCCTTATGGGGACAACAAAGGTCAAACATGAGCACGAACAAATTCCTCCTTTCTCACGCCGGCATCGAACAGGGCAAGTTTCCAAGAGCAACAGCAATTCTTTGGAGCGCGGTGCTGGCCTTGTTGCTGGCCGGAACCCGCGCGCCGGCCGCGGCGGGGGACCAACCGGCCGAGGAGAAGCCGCGGAGCATCGTCCCGGTATTTCGGCTCGAGGGCCCGCTGACGGAGGTACCGGGCGATGACGCCCTCCAGATGTTTGGTCCGCTCGGAACATCTTTGAAAGAGCTGGTGGCGCGCCTGGGCAAGGCCGCGGACGACTCGGCCGTCAAAGCGGTGGTGCTGCTGCCCGAATCGATGCCGTTCGGAGCGGCGCAGGTGGAAGAATTGCGCGCCGGAATGGCGCTGGTTCGCGGCCACGGCAAGGACGTTTATGTCCACGCTGATTCGTTGGTGTTGGGGCAGTATGTCCTGGCCTGCGGGGCGTCGCGCATCAGCGTGGTACCCACCGGCCCGGTGCTGATCCCCGGCCTGCACGGCAGCTCGTTGCACGTGCGCGGTCTGTTGGACAAGATTGGCGTCAAACCCGACTTCATTACCGAAGGGGCCTACAAGAGCGCGGCGGAACTGTTCATGCGCGAGCAACCCAGCCCCGAAGCCGACGAAATGATGAATTGGCTGATGGACAGTTGGTACGCCAGCTTCAAGGAGCAAATCGCCCAGGGCCGGAAGGTTGACGCGGGCAAGGTGGAAGGTTGGCTGGACAGCGGTGTGTTCACCGCCGAGCAAGCCAAGACCGCCGGGCTGATCGACGCCGTCGAGCAACACCAGGACTTCGAAGCGCTGCTCAAGGAGCGGTACGGCAAAGGCGTTATCTTTGACAGGAAGTACGGCCGCAAGAGCCAGGCTGACGTTGATTTCTCCTCGCCGTTCGCCTTCCTGAAGATTTGGGGAGAACTTTTCCGCGGGCCTGAGAAAAAGGCCGGAGCGAAGCCAGCGGTCGGCATCGTCTATGTGAACGGTCCGATCCTGGATGGGAAGGGCACGGCCAACCCGTTCGGGGGCAGCATCGGGGCGTTCAGCACCGACGTGCGGGAGGCGTTGGAGAAAGCAGCGGCGGATGAGACGATCGAGGCGGTGGTGTTGCGGATCGACTCGCCCGGGGGGTCGGCCACGGCCAGCGAGATCATTCTCGACGCGACCAAGAGGCTGAAGGCCGAAAAGCCGCTCGTCGTATCGATGGGGGACGTCGCCGGCAGCGGGGGGTATTACGTCGCCTGCGCCGCCGACACAGTTTTCGCGGATGCGACCACCCTGACGGGTTCCATCGGCGTGCTTGCCGGGAAACTCGCCACCACCGAGATGTGGAAGAAGGTCGGCATCACTTTCAAGGAGTACAAACGCGGGCAGAACGCCGGCATCTTTTCGAGCGATGATGTCTTCACAGAGAGCGAGCGGGCCCGGATGCGGGTTTTCATGGACGAGGTCTATGGTGTTTTCAAGAACCATGTGACCGAGATTCGGGGCAATCGTCTCAAGAAGCCGATCGATGAGCTGGCCGGGGGCCGGGTCTATACCGGCAAACAGGCGCTGGACCTGGGGCTGGTGGACCGGCTCGGGACGATGAGCGATGCGGTGGCCTTCGCGGCGGAGCAGGCGAAGATCAAAGACTACGACGTGCGCGTGGTGCCTGAGCCGAAGAATTTCCTCGAGCAGTTGATGGAGCAGCTTTCCGGCGGCAAAGATGAGACGGGCCACGTTGGGCTGGCGGCGGATGGGGGTTCGCTGTTCAAACTGGCGGCGCCCTGGTTGCAGAACCTCGACCCGCAGCGGATTGCGGCGGTGGCCTCGGTGCTGAGCAGACTCGAGATTCTGCAACGGGAAGGCGTGGTGCTGAGCATGCCGGAGATTCGGCTGGAGTAGGAGGGGCATAGGCTTTAGGCGCCTACCAGGGGCTTCCAGGACCTTCCAGGACTTACCGAAGCGAGCGCACGGTGGAAGTGACGGCGCTTGTGGCGGTGGCCGAAAGAGTTTATTGAGGAGATGCAGCGGCTGTGAGGTGAGGGCATTTTTAACAGGAGGGAACACAACAAAAGACAGAATCATGGCCGGACAGAGTCATGTCGAAAGGCATTTCCCGGCAATCCCACCTGCTGTGTCGGCCTGCGCCGTGGGGAGAGGGAGAGACAGCGCCGCAAAAATCCCTGCGCGCTGCCCAGCATGTTGGACTGGTGCAGTGCAGAGAAAACACCGCCCTCGTCCCGACCCAGTTCTTCTGCGTGCCGGCACGATAACTTTTCCCGTAATAGTTCTCCACCGCTGTTGATGTAGGTGGTGAAAGCGTATGAAAACAAAAACAAATATCACTTTAGCAAGAATTCTCGCCCTCCTCAGGACATTGTCGCAGCCCCGAAGGCCGCATTTGCTCGCAGTTAATTGGGCGCCCCCACACCGGTGGCATCCCCTCGTAAACAGGACCGAACGTTCAGTATCTGGTTCGGCGCGGGCGAACCGTATCGTGCGCCTCACCTCAGTGGCCATCACGCTGGGACTGGTTCTATTTGCAGCAGGCTCCGCCCAGGCCCAACTCAACGGCAGCTTCACCAATAGCGGCTCAGGCTGGACCGGCACCGGGCCGCTTACCAACGGCTCGCCACATGTCACCACCAACGACAGCGGGACGACCGTTTGCCGGATCGGAGCTGATAACGGGGTGCCGGGCGCTCCTGGTGGCGCGGTCAAGAGCACAGGTCGAAACGTGTGTACGACCACCGTTTCCTCTTATTGTGCGGTGCATTTCCACGCCGATTGGACCCCGGTTGGCAATGAAACGGCCAAGGTCAGAGTTTCCTACAAGAATTCCGAGGGCACCACGGTCATCTCACGGAACATCACCGCCTCTGGCGATCATGTCGTCAATGCCAAGGACCAATGTCCATCGCTGGTCCAGGTCACTTTCAGCATTGATTCCGGGGGCAAACCGGTCAATTCCACCCTGGATATTTCCGGTGTCAGTATTGCCTGCGATCTGTTGGATTGGTCCACGCTCGCTGTGCAAGCTCCGCCGACTTTCGGCACGCCGATAACCATTCAAGGCTATCCTGTACCACTAGCGGGCGTCCCCTTCGGCTCTCAGCCCACGGACACCATCATCCAACGGACAACGGGTTTGTCGCCCCTGGCCAATCCGCTCTCTTCCGGCAGTAACGCGCTCGATAAAGTGCTTCCCGCCCTGGACGGCACGATGTTCTATAAATACAATCCGCAGACAGGTCTCTTCGATCGTTACTACCACAATGCCGGCGTCTGGAATCCTTCCGGCGGCACGTTCGGGCCGGGCGACGCCGCATTCATCTACTGCCGCGTGCCGCAGCAATTCACCTTCAGCGGCAAATACGCACTCATGCCGTTGGCCGAGCATCCTGCGTCCGGTTCGGCTTACTTCGCCAACCCGGTCACCTGGCCGGTCCTGTTGGAGGATGTGATGGGTTTTAAACCAGTAGTCGGAGACGTGTTGTTGACCTACCGCCATGGCGACACCAATTCAGCTCCGCCTGGAACCATCGATTCGACGTTCATTTTTCTCCCGGACAACTTCGCCGTTCAGCCCGCCATCGAGCCCGGCGAGACCGTCCAGGTCTTTTTCGCCGATCCCAGCAAAGTACCCCTGACACTTCGGCCTACCGCTTCCAATACATCCGCCCCGCCAACGATCATTCAGGTTTCTGCTCCGGGCGATTTGCCCGGCAGCGGCCTGCTCGAGACCGCGGATACCTTGGGACCAAGCGCCCAATGGAAATCTTTGCTGGGCGTCGCTGATTATTACTGCGAGCCCGCCACCAACCCGGCGCGCTTCTTCCGGCTCGGCTTCAACCTGCCCAAAGGTCAGTTGTTCGGCACCATAACACAGAGCAACGGCGCGCCGATGCCGGGAGTGACGGTGCAATTGGACCCGAACGGCCCCATCCAAACCACTGCCGGCACCGGGACCTACAGCTTCTTCGACATACCAATCGGATTGATCGACCTGAATGTAGATACACCCGTGCAGGTATTTGACCCCACCACCCACCAGGTCAGCGTGGTCACCGTCGGCCAGTCCCTACCGATCACCCTGGTCACGCCGCAGACCGTCGTTGCCATCACCCTCGACATCGCCGTGGCGGCCAGCGGTCAACCCGCCTGCGATTGCAAGCCCGTCGCGTCGGCTATGCATGCCTATAATGCCGCCACGGGTGAACATTTCGTCAGACTCATTGGGACTTCGTCGCCGAATCCCTGCCCCGGCGGAGCGGTAACCGTCACCATCACCGACCCGAATGGGGTCACCAAAAACCTCGGGCCGTCCGGCATGACTTATGGGCCACCAGCGGCCAAGGGCACCTACACCGTCTCGGCGACCATCTGTGGCAAAACCCAGACTGCCTCCGTTACAGTGCCGTAATCCGGCCGCCAAAAACGAAAAAGGCCGGATTTTACTCCGGCCTTTCCGACACACTCTACAAAAGAGAACTCAAATTCTTTTCAGCAGTCCCACCAAGGACTACCGTTAACACGCCTATAGATTAGCGCAGTCCCAGATCTGCGCCAGTCACCAGTACTGGTGACACGGGCATGGTACGGTCCGATGCGGCACTGCGGGCTTCCTTTCCTTTTTGGCCGGGGTATCTTTCGCGGATGATCACAGTGCGCAAGACCAAGATCATCGCCACGCTTGGGCCGGCAACCGATTCCGCCGAGATGATCGCCCGGCTGATTGACGCGGGCGTGAATCTTTTCCGGTTGAACATGTCGCACGCGCCCCACGACTGGGTGCGGCGCGTCCTGCGCGACATCCGGTCGGCCGCAAGTGCGCGGCAGGAGTTCATTGGGATCATGATGGATACCCAGGGTCCGGCCATCCGGACCGGGGAGTTGAAGGTGCCGCTGGACCTGCAGCCAGGCCAGAGATTCACGCTTACGGTGCGGGGTCAACAGAGCGAAGAAGAGCACTCGGTAGATGTGAATTACGAGAATTTCGTCAATGACATCAACACCGGGGACGTGGTGCTGATCGACAACGGGGCCATCCAGATGAAGGTGCTCGCCAAGGACGGAAAGAAAGTCCAATGCGAGGTGTTGACTGAAGGCAAACTCGGCAGCCGCCGCCACATCAATTTGCCAGGCGTGAAAGTGAGTTTGCCGGCGCTGACGGCCAAGGACATCGCCGATGTGAAGCTGGGGCTGGAGCTGGGGGTGGATTTCATCGCGCTGTCGTTCGTGCGCGAAGCGCGGGACCTGATGCAGTTGCGGGAGCTCTTCGGCGAAAGGGGGCATCACCCGCTGGTCATCGCCAAGATCGAGGACCAGGAGGCGCTCGGGCATCTCGAGGCGATCGTGCGCGAGGCTGACGGGGTGATGGTGGCGCGCGGAGATTTAGGCATCGAAATGCCCTACGAGGAGCTGCCGATCATCCAGCGGCGGATTGTTAAGACCTGTTTGACCCACGGCCGGCCCGTCATCGTCGCCACGCACATGCTCGAAAGCATGATTGCCTCGCCGATGCCGACCCGGGCGGAAGTCACGGACGTCGCCAACGCGGTGTTCGAGCAAGCCGACGCGATCATGCTGAGCGGGGAAACGACGGTGGGCAAATATCCGGTGCATTGCGTCGAAGTGTTCGACCGGATCGCGCGGCGGATTGAGCGGAGTGGCGGCGCACACTTTTTCGAACAGGCGGAGATGACCACGCCGCGGCAGAAGCTGGTGAAGAGCGCGGTGGTCATGGCCAACGAGCTAAAGGCCGCGGCCATCCTGGTGATTACGCTGCACGGCCACATGGCCCGGCACACCGGCTGGCAGCGCCCGCGCTACTCGCCGATTTACGCGCTCTGCCCTAACGAGGAAGTGGCGCGCGGATTGTCCCTGAGCTGGGGGGTGTCGCCGTTCGTGATTCCGTTCGACCTGATCAACCCCGAGAACACCATCGAAAGCGCGCTGAAGAGCTTATCTCAACAAGGCCGGCTCCAAGCGGGCGACACCGTGGTGGTGATCGGCTCGATTCTGGTGGGCGAACAAATCGTGGATGCGGTGCAGATGCGGGTGGTGTGAAACCCCGCAACCCAAGGGAGCTAACCACAGATGGACACGGATGGACACGGATCTTACAGAAGGAAACAGAGCCAACGGAGGGGGCCGGAGGATGGCCACAAAAAGGCACAAAAGCGAATGGGGAGAAATTTCCTCGCAGCTTGCGAACAATTTCGCCTATTGCAGTACAAAAGGCGGGGGGATGACCGAGGCTGAAAAATGTGAACGGACTTTTAATTGGAGGTGACGATTTCGACCTTGCCAGGCAACAGTTCGAGGTCATAGAAACTCCTCCACTTTCCATGGCAATCTTGATACGCCATGCATTGAAATCCTGCGGTCTCGACCAATACGGCCTTGTGCTCCGTAGCGGGATTTGCTTCCACTTCAGGAGCATCACGCTTCTCGTTCATGGCCTTTGAGTAACCCTTAAAGCAAGGCTCGGCTCGCCGTATTTTGCGATTTGCTAGCTGCCTGGTGGCCTGTTTCCAGCCAGAGTGCAGTGTCAAGGCTCCCGGAACGGCGAGCACGTCTGATACCGCGGAGAGCCTCAAATCCTTTTCGAGACACAAGACAGGACAAAAACCGCCCCAGTTTGTGACACTGGAGCGGCTCTGGTTAAGTATGACTGGCGCTGGCAACTAACTTAGCATGGAGCATACCAACTATGCACCAGTATCGCCACCGGGCGCTACGAATCGGGACAACTACCCAATATAAGGGTCAAATAGGTTAAAAGGGTTAAATGAGTTAAATGGGGAGACGCGGCTTGCGGCGATACACTAAGTGCGTGTTTGGAAAATGCCCGCGGAGCGCGAGCGGTCCCCGCTCGCAGTGGGCAGGACACAGATTGCGGCTGCTGCGACCGGGGACCGGTCACGCGCCGGCCCAAACACGGCATTTTCCAAACAGGCTGTAAGGAATGGCATAAGCTCAGAAAAGCCTGGCGGACACATCATGGAATTGCGACCCGATAGAAGCGTGACTGGTTTAGGGCATTGGTATCGAGCATTTGCAGGCTGTTGGTGGCCGCGGTGTTGGTGAGCAGTGGCGCCCAGGAAGAAAAGTTGGTGGATACCTGAAGGACGTATTGCCAGCCTGGCACCGTTTGCCGGACGGTCACGTGGGCTTGATGATTGCTCAAGCCCGTGAACGAAAGGAGCGGCAGCGTCGCGGTCACGGCGCTCACGGTGGCGTAGGCGTCCACTTTGCCGTAGCCCCACTGGACATTCGGCACCGCACCGGTGAAGGAGTCAGCGCGGGCGGATTGCTGGAGGAGATGTTTCACCGTGCCGGCGTCCAGTTTGGGATTCATTTGAAGCATCAGGGCAATGATGCCGGTGACAATCGGATTGGCCGCGCTGGTGGCGCTGGCCCGGCCGTACAAACCGTTGCCGTCCTGAATTTCGTTGAATCGGAACGTGGCCCAATAGGAGTTGGTGTTGTAAGCAGTGAAGACACTGTCGCCCGGCGCGCTGACGTCCACGCCCAGGCGCCCGTCATAGGTGGGCCCGATGCCGGTGCCTTCCCAAAGCTGGCCGATTCCGCCCTGGCCGCCGTTGGAACGCGGAATGCCATCGATATCGACCCAATTGGTCCGGTGCACGTAGTCGTTGGGACAGACGTTGTTCGGGGCGCCAGCCAGGTCCCAGACCGTTTTGCCGGCGACCACGTAGGTGGTGAAGTAATTGCTATTGGCGCTGGTGTCCCAAAACCGCGCTGGGTCGAGCGAAGCATCGAAGCGTCCGTCCGCGACATTTGCCCCCGACAGGGCAATGGTGTAATCACCGCTCGGACCAAGCAGGCTGACGTAGATTTCACGTTTTCCGCTAGCGGCGCCGTACGAATTCCAGTCGCCACTGTAGTGATAGTACTGAAAATCACCGGCAGACTGATTGTCATAGCCTAAACTCAAGCTTGGGGAGGGATAGGGGCCAAAGGTGCCGTTGGGCGTCTGAATCGTCACGTCGAACTGATCGTTGGTCGGATACCACAGGTCGAAAATCAGCGGGGCCGGGTTCCCCATATGGATGCCGATGGCAGTCGTTCCTCCCTGGGTGACGGTGCCGCCGGCATGATTTGGAGTGCCGCCGTCATCGCTCGAGCCGGTGACGAATACCAGTCCCGGGATGCCCGGGCCGACCGCTGCATCGAGCGCCTGGCAAAGGCTGCTGGTTCCATCGGCCGGCCCGCCGCTGGCGCCGATGTTCAGCAGCATGACGGCGGGCATGCCCAGCGTCCGGGCCTGATCGCGGACGAAATTGATGGCAACCGGAATGCGGCTGGGATCGTAAAATGCGGTCTCCGCCGGCTGACCATTGTGAGCGGGGACGTTTTCGGCGACGATCTTGACCGCAATGATCGTGGCGTTGAAGGCAACGCCGCGATATTTCCAAAGGTTACGGCCATTGCCGCAGGCGATGGCGGCGGTGGTCGTGCCGTGCCCCAAGGCGTCGCGGGTGACCAGGTTGGTGCCGTGAGACAGGGCACCGTCGATTTGCGGCCGGGTGTAAATTGTTCCGAGCCCGTAAGGGTTCGCCGGCGAATTGGAGCCGGTATCGTCAGTGAGGTCAAATATCGCTGCGATGCGGGTCGAGCCGTTGGTGTTGCGGAAGTCGTTGTTTTGCCAATCAATCCCGCGGTCGAGGATGGCGACCAGGACGTTCCGGCCGGTGACTCCAAACCTCGACACTGCGTCGTCCACTCGCGTTTCGACGCGGGCCTGGTCCATTCCGCGCACCGGCAGCACGAGCACGGCAAGGCTGAGCGCAAGCAGGAATCGGGCGGGCATAATGTGGAGATTAGCACGAATATTAAATGCCGGCAAACGTGGCCGCATTCAAATAGTTAAATAGGTTAAAAAAGGTAAAAGAGTTAAATGGGGGAGACACGACTTGTAGGCGATACGCTAAGGATTTGCACAAGCTCAGAAAATCCTGGCGGATGGAAGTACAAGGACGCAGCGCGGTGGCCGCCTCACATTCCATCAAGCGCCGCACATTTGATCAGAGCCTCCTGACGTCGTCTCCTACAAAACCGACCGCTCGTTACGTCGTCTCCACAAGAAACAAGAAAGTTTACTGCAGCACGACGTAGAGCGCGTCAGGTGGAAACGTGAAAGTGTTGCGACCGGCGGACTGCTCGAGTGGGATGTCTTTGACGGGCATGCCGTTGGCGTCCAGAACACGGGCGGTCTTGAGGGTCGTATTAGCAATGGCAAGCGCGATGTCGGCACCGACGATCATCCAGGGCGCGTGGCGGAAACTAACCACTTCCTCGCCGGCGCGGCCGGCGACCTGGGCGGGTTTGGTTTTCCAGCCGAGCGGCCGCTCGGCAGTGCCGACCTGGACGAGAATTTTAGCGGACGCTTTCAGCGGTTGGTTGTCCATCGCGACCGCCAACACCGTGGCGTAATCGTTCCCGGAGCGGATTTCGAGATCGGAGCATTTGCAGGTACCCGCCGTTTTGAGGAAACCGGTGACGCCCTGCGCTTTCGGTGTGTCGAGTTTGCACCAGCCTTCGCCGTAGTTAAGCGTGAGTTCGCCGGTTATGGACCGGGCCGTTTTACGCTGGCGATCGAGGTACTGGGTCAGGTCAGCGGCCTGGCTCTGTGCCGGGTCACCACCGTATTTCACCACGACCGGACCGACGAGATAAGCGAGCGGGTCGATGCCGCCTTTGATGTTGGGTTCCTTCGAAAGGTTGGGCTGGTCACGATTGGGGTCATAGCCGGCATCTTCGGCGATGATGGGCATGCGGCGATGCCAGAGGTCGGAGAGGGCGCGCTGCTCGGAGACGACAGGCGCACCTTGCTTGACATATCCGAGCCGGTACATCAGCGCCGCGGCCGGCCACTGGCCCATGAGCATCGGCGTGGCGCACACCCATTTGCCTTCGGACGGAAGAAAACCGTTGGCGGAGCCAGGCTGGCGCCAGTCTTCCTCGCCGGTCGCGAACCAAAAGAAGGCGTCCACGCCGGTCAGCGATTGATAAGCCGCCACCAGGAACGGGCCTTCGGACTGGTAGCTCAGCGGCGGGACCCACGAGCTCTCCGTAATCATCATTGGGAAACCGGCCACTTGCTTGAGCGTCAGCGGCAGTTCGCGGGGTCGCCGCAGCACGGAATCGTCGGTAAACCGATCGCCATTGCAAATGGCCCAACCTTTGTTGTGGCCTTCATGGGCGCCGTCGTAGTAGCGATTCACCGCCATTACGTCATTGGCGGAGTAGGAAAACCGTTCGGCATCGAGCATCGTGACGTTGTCGGCGGTGCGCCAGTTGCCGGCGTTGACGAGCTGTTTGCAGCCGAGGTCGTTTTTCAGGTAGTCGCCAATCATGTTGTTGAATTGGTACATCGTCTCCGTGAGGAATTGCATTTGGTCGGCGCATCGTTGCTGTTGCCCCGCATTGCCGCGGTGCTGGGTCAATTCCCAAGTGATGAAGAGGGCGGCTTCGCCGTTGGCGAAGTCGTCGGGGCCATCCTGGTCGGGCGAGGGGGCGGCTCCCTGCCAGGCCGCCTTGGCTTTGTCCAGCGAACCGTATTTCTTTACGGCGAAGGCTCCGAATTGCCGGCGCAGCTCCTGCCGCGCAGCGCCCTTGATTCCCTGAGTCGTCCAGAACAAGAGCGAGTCCTCGTTTTGAATCTGGATGATGGCCAGCGCCGGATCTTGAGCCAGCGGAACACCCGTGTACGGGTTCTTTTCGGTTAGCACCTGCCTCAGCCAGTTCTTGTAAGCTTGCCGGAGTTTTGGGTCGAAGAACAGCAGACCCCAATTGTGGTTGCCGCCGTCATCGAGGTATCCCATCGCTGGTTTTGCGCGCGAGGCGCCGGCCCAATAGGGCGAGTAAGTCACGTAGATGCCTTCCTTCTTCATCGCCGCGACCTCTTTCCAGAGCCGGTCGCGGTCAACGCGGTCAATTGCCGACAAGTCGTTGCCGCCAGGGGTGATATTGCCGTGAAAGCGGACCATGTTGATACCGCGTTTGGCCAGGAATCGGGCGTGCCGGGCGAGAGCTTTGTCGAACGCGGCGTCATTGACCGCCCAGAACCTGGCGGGCCGCCCATCGCCAAGCACGAAATCGCTACCGTCGGCTGAGCGCCGCACAAAACCATGCTCACCGGCGACCGCTTCGTTGAGCCGCCGCAAATCGAGCAGAGCGTCAGGGCTGAACTCATCGCGGGGAGGCTGGAAGGCCCAAGCTCCATCGCCCGGCGCCTCGGTGGCGTTCGAAGCGTCGCCCTCCTTAAGCGCACCGTCCAGAGTGGGCGCTGCGTTCGCGAAAACCCAGCAAGCGAGAATCAGGATGGTAGCGAGAGAGGATGCGGGTATCGTTGGGGCGCGCGCGGGCGTTTTCATCAACCGCGAGGCTAGGTCACTACCGGCCCCCGGACAAGCGGAAGGCGGAGCGGGTACGCTTCCGGGTAGTTCCGGACCGCTGATGCGGCCAGTGAATGAGGCATCAAGAAGGAACCCGTTCCTCGCGGAGAAAAGTGATGGGGAGGGTCACAAAAAGTCACAAGAACCATCGGAACGAGCAAAGGAAAACCAGCGCCTCTCCTCAAAAAACGAAAAAGGCCGGATTTTACTCCGGCCTTTCCGACACACTCTACAAAAGAGAACTCAAATTCTTTTCAGCAGTCCCGCCAAGGACCACCATTAACACCCTTGTATCTTAGCTTAGGCCAAGATCCTCGCCAGTCACCAGTTCTGGTGACATGGGGAGCTTTCGGCCGGTGATTCCGCACCCATTCCGCGCATTGCTAGAATTAGTCTTTGCTCCTCTTCCGGAACCGCGCATAATCGGAAGCCTATGAGACCGACACTCCTTGGCTTGTTCGTGATCGCGGGCGTAGCAACCGCTTTATTGTCCGGCTGCGGTAATTCATCCTCAACCCCGGAGGCGAAGTCTGGCGAGGCCGCACCGCCGCCAAGCGCTCCCCAAGCAGTTGCACCGGCGACGCCGACCGGGACGGCATCGACAGTTACGCCGGCGGCGCCGGCAGAGACCGCATCGGCAGTCGCGCCAGCAACAGCGCCGGCGACGGCCCCAGCAGAAGCCGCCCAATCCGCTGTGTCGGGCGCGGGCTCCCAGCTTGCGGCGATGGCCAAAACGGAAAAGGACCAGGTGCTTAGTTCGGTGGGAACCGAATTGTCGGACAAAGTGAACGCCCTGACGGCATCGGCCCCTGGGAACTCTACGCTGAAATCGCAAATGGCAAGTTCCGTGCAATCGCTGGTCGGCGGCAAAGATTCTTCGGCGCTGGCCTCATTTTACCAAGCGGCCCAAGCCGCCAGCCTGACTCCGCAACAAACGCAATTGGCGAAGGACGTGGGCAACCTGGCAACGGCGTTTGTCGTTCAGCGCAACTTCTCGAGCCTCGACGGCGCACAAACTGACGTGGCGACCATTGTCGGTTCGCTGCGCAAAGGCGAGATCACGGCCGCCGCCCCCGCGATACAGAAAGTGGCGTCGAACGCAAACCTGACGCCCTCGCAGAAAGACTTGATCGCCTCTGTCGCGGACAAGTACGCCCCTGGCCTCACGAAAGCCTCCGGGACGGTACAGCAGGGCCTGCAAAACCTCCGCAGTTTAGGCAAACCCTGAGCGTGGTCAAACGGATGATCAAACTGGCTTCATGGCATGACTGAGTTTTCTCGCCCCGCCCTCTTAGTCAAGCAGGGTTCGGGCGTTGAGAGTTTTATGTGTATAAACAAAAAGGCCGGATTTTACACCGGCCTTTTTGACACACTCTACAAAAGAGAACTCAAATTCTTTTCAGCAGTCCTGCCAAGGACCACCGTTAACACGCTCATATACTAGCTCAGCCGCAGATCCCTGCCAGTCACCAGTACTGGTGACACGGTCTACGGTAGTGTCCTTAGGACACTACCCGGTCTACGCCAGTTCAAGGCCGCGCATGGTACCGGTGGCGGAGGCGAACCTGTCGGTGTCCAGGCCCAGGCGTTGGAGCATCGAGACGAACAGGTTCGGCAGCGGGTAATTGTGGTCGGCATTGAACGCGAGATGCTGGCCGTGATTGAAACCGCCGCCGGCGAAGAGCGTCGGCAGGTTCGTGGTCACATGCGTGTTGGCATTGCCGAGATTCGAGCCGTAAAGAATCATCGTGCGGTCGAGCAACGGCTCGCCGTCTTCCTTCACGGCTTTTAACTCGCTGAACAGCTCGGCCAGCAGCTTCATGTGCCATTCATCGATGGTTTTCAACTGCGCCAGCTTCTCCTTGGACCTTCCGTGGTGGGAAAGATTGTGATAGCCGTCGGTGGTCTTGACGCCGCCAAACTCGATAGCGGGCGAATTGACGCTGTCGAGCAACAGCGAGATGGAGCGGGTGGAATCGGTCTCGAAGGCGAGCCGCGCCATGTCGTACATGAGCTTCACCTTGTCCATGTAAGCCTTGGGGCTGGCGGGATCCAGCGGCATTGGCGCGCTGACTTTCGGCTTGGGCTTGTTTTCCCATTCACGTGACATCTGCATGCGTTGCTCGAGGTCGCGGACGCTCGTAAAGTACTGGTCGAGCCGGTCACGGTCGCGCGCGCCGACGGTGCGCTGCAAATACTTCGCCTGGCCGGCCACGGCGTCGAGGATGCTCTGGCCCATTTCCAGTTTGCGGATTTGGGCGTTGGTTTCGGCCCTGGTTCCCTGCAAAAACATTCGGGCGAAAACATCCGCGGCCTTTTCCTCGCACGGGATGAGCACACCCGAACCGGTCCAGGAAAGACTGCGCTGGCCCTGCAGCACGTTCACGCCGAGAGTCAGCGACGGAAAGCGCGTGAGATGGCCGAGGCGTTCGCTGATGTATTGGTCGAGCGAAATGGTATTCCGGAAACCGGCGCTGCCCGGATGCGGGGCGGCGGTGAGAAAGCAATTATCCGCGGGATGCCCGCCGTCCACGTCCGGATGCCACACGCCGCTGAACACGGTGAAATCGTCGCGATGCTCCTTGAGCACTTCGAGATAGGGCGACAGGGCGTAATCGCGCCCGGTCTCCTTGGGGAAGAATTGATCGGGGAGGAGGCCGAGATTGTTGCAAATGCCGAGCATCCGGCGCGGCTTCGAGGAAGGGGTGGCGCCGGAGGCGGCTTTGGCGAGACCGGCGAAGACGGGCGTCATCGCCTCGAGCATCGGGAGAGAGAGGAGGATGCCGGCGCCGCGGAGGAACTTGCGACGCGAGAGTGGGCGCCCGAGGGAGAGGGAGGGAGTGTTCATTTGAGTGATTACTGATTACTTGTCCATAAATAACCGGCTCTGCACGAGTTCGAGGATCAGGCTGCGCACGCCGTAATGGCTGGAACTGGCGCGTTCCAGGAGCAGCTCAATCTGCTCGCGGTCGGCGAAGCGAACCGGGGCACCAGTCGCATAGACGGAGAGCTGCTTCGCGAGGTTGCGCGCGATTTGCTTGTCGTTGGCGAGCAGCAGTTGTTTGAGTTCGCGGATGTCGCGGAATTTCCGGCCATCCGGCAATTCTGCGCTGGCATCGACAGGCAGCGCATAGTGGAAGGCGAATTTCTGCCCGCTTTTGGCGATGCCCGGCTCCGGTGTGCCACCGCCCTCGGCGCGGTAGCGGTCGCGCCAGCCGCCCATGACGTCGAAGTTCTCCAGGGCAAAGCCGGCCGGGTCCATCTTCGCATGGCACGCGGCGCAGGTTGCCTGTGAGCGATGCTGTTCGAGTTGCTGGCGGATGGTGACCGCGCCGCGGGTATCCGGTTCAAGGGCGGGGACACTCGGCGGCGGGGGCGGCGGTTTTTGTCCGAGGATGCGCTCCATGATCCAGGCGCCGCGCAACACAGGGGAGGTGGTCGTTCCGTTGGCGGTAACCTTGAGCACCGCAGCTTGGGTCATCAGGCCGCCGCGCGGGCTGTCCGGCGGCAAGGGAATACGGCGCAAGGTGACGCCCGACACCGGCGGAAGGCCATAGTGGGCGGCGAGCCGCTCGTTGAGGATGGCGAAGTCGGAGGAAATGATGTTGCGCGCGGGCAAATCCTCGCGGAGCAGTTCGGTGAAGAACGCCCGGGTTTCTTCGAGCGACGATTCGGTCAACAAATCGTCGAGGTAATAGTCCGGATACAATCCGGCGTCGGGCGCGGTGGCGAGGATTTTGCGGAGGTCGAGCCAGTAATCGAGGAAGGCTTCGACGAACTGGCGCGACTTGGGATCGGCCAGCAACCGCTCCGTCTGCGCGCGCAAGACATCGGGCTGGTGCAATTCATCTTTCGCGGCGCATTGGCGCAGCTCCTCATCCGGGGCCGAGTTCCAGAGGAAAAACGAGAGACGCGAGGCCAGCGCGTAGTCATCCAGGCATCCGGGCTTTTCCTCGAGGCAGACGAACTCCGGCGAACAGAGCACGGCGGTGTAAGCAGCCACCATGGCGTCGGTAAAAGAGTTACCCTGTTTCAAGGCCGTTCGGACGACGGGGAGGAAGCGCTTCAGTTCCGTGTCATCGGTCGGGCGGCGATAGGCTTGCCGCATGAACTGGCGGAGCAAGCGCTCGGCATCGTCCATAGGTTGCTTCGACACCACTTCGACGCCCGGCGGCGGTTTGAATCGGCGCTGGCCCAAGCGGTTGGTCCGGGCAGGGTTGTCATCAATCGGTGCCGCCTTTTTGTTAGACATCGGCAGGTCGGCGAAGAGCAGCTTGTGTCCGGCCGGCGGCCACTGGTCGTAAATCGGGCCTTCGACTTCCATCCAGCGGAAGACCACGCCGGGCTGGCCGTCCTTTTCCGCGAGCGGATTGTGCCACCGGCCGGCGCCGGGCCGGGAGCGGAACAACCGCCCCGCGTCCGGCCGAATCATCTCGCCCGCGAGCAGCCAAACGTCGAGTTCATGCACGGCCGGTTCGGGCATCGCATCGAAATTGCCGAGCGTGCGCAGCAGCCCGGGAGGGGTATCGGCGGTGATGGTGATCGGCTCGTCGCGATGACCGCGCGAAATGTCGTCCAGGTTTGGAATGAACCATTTATTGCTTTCGCCCGGTCCGACCCAGACGGAATAGGCGTTGAAGCGCAGCTTGTAATGGCCCGCAACCGGGGCCCGGAACTGGTTGAACTTCGGCTCGATTGGCTCGTAGGCGCTTGCCACCACGCCCATGCCTTCCAACTCGCGCAACTGGGCGTTCGTGCTGGTGATAGGCGCCTTGCCCGCGCGGACGTCCGGTTGACCCTTGAAACCCAGCACCGGGAAAGTGGCACGTTCGGGCGCATTGTTGAACACATCGAACTCCATCGGCTTGGTGTAACTGCGCTGATCGCGCGCATAATAGCGGTGCACGCTGAGGCGTGGCGGCTCGGCGTACGGCGCGATAGCCTGGCGCAAAGCGTAATCCGCCGCGCTGAGGTAGCGCGCCATCTGCACGTGGGACATGTCCAGCGCGTCGCCGACCTTATTGAAGCGCAGCGCCTCGCCATCCTCCGGCAACGAGTCCCGGATTTGCAGCCAGGGCGCGTGGAGCAGGTCGCGCAAGGCATTCTCGTATTCGTAGCGGTTGAGCCGGCGCTGCGTCGCGCGCCCCTCGGCGGCGAGGCGGCCCTGCTCAGCGGAGACCAGGGACGAGGAAAGCGACTTGAGGAACAGTTCAAGCTCCACTCCCTTGGGTCGCGGCTTTTTCTTCGGCGGCATTTCACCGTTGCTGACGCGGTCGTGCACCAGGACCCATTTGGCAAAGTTGGTCGGCTGGGCCAAGTCATACGGAAACGCCGCTAAATCCAGCCCGCCCTTCTTCATGTCCGCGTCGTGGCACTCGGTGCAATGCGAGTCCAGGAACTGGCGGCAGGGCGATGGCAAATCGCCAGCATGCCCGGGGACAACGGCAGCCAGAAACAAAGCGAGCTGAGGAAGTGCTTTCATTCTGCCAGGATAAGTTATCCTCCCGAGGTGATAAGTCAATCAACACGGGCCAGATTGCCCCGCTGCCCCCTGCTTCTCAAAAACAAGAAGGCCGGTTTTTGTTCCCCCCAGGAGCCACCCTTGCCGATGCCCCT
>DATMQA010000006.1:0-9911 GCA_035566895.1 Binatia bacterium | reverse complement strand
CGATGTTCCGAACAACAACCGCTATTGGTGGCTATGTATACTCCGCCTTCTTCCGGTTCAGGAGGGCAGCCAATTCCTCGTGCTTCATGCCGTAATTGTCCGGAAGCGCCGCCTCGTATCCCACCAAACCCTCGTTCAGCCGCCGCAAAGCCAGGTTCTTCCCCCCCTTCTCGTATGACGGCGAAAACCGAAAACCGACCATCCTGTTCTTCTGCGGAATTCCCGAATGGTGCAACGTAAACTCTGCCACCCCAAACTCTTCAACGTCCGACCAGCGGAAGCTGGCTCCACGCCAGAGCGTCCGAAACTCGAATCCTTCCCTTCCAATTTTGAGGAACGAACTTCCCGGCAGCAATTGCGCGACAGACACCAGCGCACAAAGCCCGAAGAAACCAATGCACGCGTAAGCCATCCACGCATCAGACGATCCGGTCTGGTGCGAACGAATGAAAACCCCGGCGAGCACAAACAGTATTGAAACAAAGAGCATGAGCCCTTGCGTCTTCTTTGAAGGCCTGAGCGTTATCTCGTCGCTCACCTCAAAACTTCCTCCGCTGAACCGCTTTGTGGCCGTCGGCGGCCGGGGCGAACATGTCGGCCGGCTGATCTCGGCATGCCAATCCACATAGCGGTCCATGAAGGCTTAACAGGATGAAGCAGTCAAGCGAGAACAGCTTTGCGTCCCGCCACCGGAGCGCGGACATTCCTGTCCGCAGCAACTTCCAAACGCCGGCGCGGCTCGGAGCTGCTGTCGATCCCGCGCGTAACACATTGTTGCGTGCCGTGCTCCGCTGGGCAACCGTCTGTCCAGGTTCTGTCCACCATTCCCAAAAGCTTGACACCGCCACCTTTCCCCCGCCTTTCCCCCATCCCGTTCACGCTATGCCCCTCACCTCCGTATTTCCGGCCAATCCCTCGTTTTGCCCATAAGCTGGCAAAATGGCTAATAAGATATACTAACGTGGGCGCTGGATTGCTTCATATCTTCTCGGCCTTTCAATGTGGTGGGCGGGTCTAAAACAGACCACCCCAGAGTAAACGCCTGCTGCGGGCCCTCGGCAGGCAAATGCACCCGATGTTCGCCAGATTGTGCCGGCTGCCCGACAGCCGATTTCGTAGCCGGAGCTCCACCTCCGCGCTCTCTGCTGCGCCCTCTGCTCGGGCCTTCGTGGCCCCAGCCCCCATCCATCATCCATTTATCCATTAATCCATTAATCCATCATCCAATAGACCGTCATCCAGCATCCAATAATCCAGTATCCATCCTATGAATTCGATCAATACTCACCTTCAATTCTTCACCGACCCCCGCATCATCGCCAAAGTCAACCGCTCTTTCGTCACTCGTTTCCTGGAAGGCTTTGCGGACTGCCTCCCCCCGCAAGCCATCGACCTTCTGAACTCCGAACACAACTACGAACGCTTCTGTGCTGCTGCCGCCGCTCAGTTCAGCAACACCAGCACCTTGGGCCCCCGTCTACTCCAGGCCCTCCTGGACATCGAAACCCTCGCCCTCCCGGAAAACGCCGCCCTCCTCGAGGACGCCATCTCCCATCTGCCCAGCTACTTCGACCTCAATCCGAACTTCCACCCCCTGCACCGGTCCCTTCACCTCTGGATGATCGCTGAGCGCACCCCCGGCGTCACCTGGCCGCTGCCTGCTCCCACCTTGTCCCCGCCGGAATTTCAACAGGAGGTAACAGAGTTAACGGAGAACAGCCCGGCCAAGGCGGTCTCCAACGGCCAACCTCCAACTCAAGGAAACGGCTCGCCAAAGATTTCCGAAAATCTGCACTCTGCACTCACCACTCCACACTCGGGAGAGGGCCGGGGTGAGGGAGAAGCGCCCACCCCTCAACCTGCAACCGTCGAAACGGGTGAACCTTCAACTCCCCAAAACGAACCGTTGCCTCCTGTTAAAAATCCGGAGCCCACCCAAGCCACGGCGCCTGTAGCTTCGCAACCAATCGAAAATCAAAATTCAAAAATCCAAAATTCGGAGCGCGGGCTCCCTCTCCCCAAGGGAGAGGGCCGGGGTGAGGGGGAAGCGCGCGACCAAACCTCGGCGCCCACACCAATCCAAAATCGCTCTCTGCTTCCTCCGTTCCCTCCTGTTAAAAATCCGGAGCCCACCCAACCCACGGCGCCTATACCTTCGCGCCCAATCGAAAATCAAAATTCAAAAATCGAAAATCCCCCCCCTTCTGTTGAAAATTCCCCCGAGTCCGATTTCTCCCGCCTCGCCCGCCTTTCCCCCGTCGACTACGAGCGCGTCCGCAAAACCGAAGCCCTCCGCCTTAAAATCCGCGTCCGGGTCCTCGACTCCGCCGTCGCCAAATGCCGCGCCGAACTCCGCGTCCAGGACCAGGTCACTGATTTCCGCGATATCGAACCCTGGCCCGAACCGGTCAACGGCGCCCAGCTCCTGGCCGAACTTTCCGCCCTGTCCGCCCGCCGCTTGTATCTGCCGCCCGGCGCTCCCGACGCCATGGCCCTTTGGGTTCACCTGCCCCATGTCCTGGAGGCCTTTCACATCGTCCCCCGCCTGAGTCTTTACTCCATCGAACCCGGCTGCGGCAAAACCACTGCCCTGGACATCCTCACCCTCCTGGTGCCCCGGCCCCTGCGCACCGAAAGCGTCAGCCTCCCCGTGATCTACCACCTGGTGGACGAGCGCCGCGTTACCTTGATGCTCGATGAAACCGACACCTACCTTCCCCGCTCGGACAAACACCGCGGCCTGTTTAACTCCTGCCACAAACGCGGCGCCCGCACCTACCGCTGCGCCGAAGGCGGCACTATCATCCGCGGTTTCAACGCCTTCGCCGCCGCCGTGCTGGCCAGCCTTGGCCCGTTGCCCTCGACCCTGCGCGACCGCTCCATCGAAATCCTCATGCAAAAAGCCGGACCAGGTCAAATCGCCGAACCCTTCGACCCGCTTCATACCGAACTCGAAACCACCCTCGGCCGCAAACTCGCCCGCTGGGCCAAAGACAACCTCGAAGCCCTCAAGGCCTGCAAACCGGCTATACCCCCGGGCGTCTTCAACCGGCTGGCCGATAATTGGCGCCCGCTCTTCGCCGTCGCCCAGCTCGCCGGCGGCGAATGGCCGGCCCGCGCCCTGGACGCCTTCAACAAACTCACCGCCGAACCTCCGCCCGCCCGGGACCCCGGCCTCACCCTCCTGTCCGACATTCGCCAGATCTTCGCCCAGACCGGCGCCCAACGCCTCTTCTCCTCCGCCCTGGTCGAATTGCTGAACGCAATCCCCGACCGCCCTTGGTCCACATCATCCACCATCCAACATCCATCATCCCTCCCAAAACCCCTGACCGTGGTCAACCTCGGCCGCCGCCTCAGCACCTTGGGCATCGCCTCCCGCAACCTTCGCATCGGTGACGAACAAGCCAAAGGCTACGACCTCGCCGACCTCAACCCCGCCTTCGCCCCCTCCTCGATAAATAACACCCCCGGCGAAAAGTAATGGCAAATATCAAATGCTCAATGCTCAATGAATACGGAGGGACGAGGCGAATCGTGCAACCACAGGTCGGTCTCATTAACACCTCGCTTCAGCGAGGTGGTTCGGCCGTTGGGAAATTCCTTCGACCGTCCGACCCGTCCGACCCGTCCTACCGGTCCGAGCGGACAATCCCCACCGGTGTCGGGAAACCTTTGCCATCCGCCATTTGCCATTTGCTGGCGGCCCTATCCCCAAACCCCCTCCGGAGTCGCCTGTTGATAGATCTGGCACCGCAACCCCTCTTCTGCCAACCTCATCGTCACCAGCGGGCTCAAACTGTTGGCAGGGCCGCTCGCCCCGCTCGGGGCGCCGCGGTCAAACGTGGCCCAATGTCCCGAATTGACAAGAAAAGGTTAAGCGAACGCGACATCTGCACCAAGTTCATCACCCCGGCGCTCGTGCGCGCCAAGTGGGACCTGATGAGCCAGATCCGCGAAGAAGTCTCCTTTACAAAAGGCCGCGTCATCGTTCGCGGCCAACTCTCAACCCGCGGCGAGCCTAAGCGCGCCGATTACCTCCTCTATTTCAAACCCGGTATTCCCCTGGCGGTCCTGGAGGCCAAGGACAACAACCATTCCGTCGGCGCGGGCATGCAGCAGGCCTTGGACTACGCCCACACCCTGGACGTCCCCTTCGTTTTCAGCTCCAACGGCGACGCCTTCATTTTCCACGACCGCACCGGCCAATCCGACCCGGTCGAACTGGAATTGACCCTTGACGCGTTTCCATCCCCCGCCGAACTCTGGCGTCGCTACTGCATTTGGAAAGGCCTCTCCTCAAAGCAAGCCCAGGTCGTCGAGCAGGACTACCACCTGGCCAGCCCGGACAAGCAACCCCGCTACTACCAGGAAATCGCCATCAATCGCGCCATCGAAGCCATCGTCAAAGGCCAGCTCCGCGTCCTGCTCGTCATGGCCACCGGCACCGGCAAAACCTACGTCGCCTCCCAGCTCATCTGGCGGCTTTGGAAAACCGGCGCCAAAAAGCGCATCCTGTTTCTCGCCGACCGCAACATTCTCGTCGATCAGGCGCGCGTCAACGACTTCAAGCAGTTCGGCGGCAAGATGACCAAAATTACCGGCCGCAAGGTGGACAAGTCCTACGAAATCTACCTCGCCCTGTACCAGGCCGTTTCGGGCACCGAGGACTTGGCTAATATATATAAAGAATTCTCCTCTGACTTCTTCGACCTGATCATTGTTGACGAGTGCCACCGCGGCAGCGCCGCCGAGGACTCCAACTGGCGCAAAATTCTCGAGTACTTCAGCACCGCCACCCAGATCGGTCTCACCGCCACCCCCAAAGAAACCAAAGAAGTCTCCAATATCGATTACTTCGGCGACCCCGTTTACACGTACTCTCTCAAGCAGGGCATCGCCGATGGGTTTCTCGCCCCCTACAAGGTCATCCGCATCGACCTCGACAGAGACATCGACGGCTGGCGTCCCAATCCCGGCCAGCTCGACAAATACGGTCAGCTCATCGAGGACCGCCTCTTCAACCAACTCGACATGGACCGCTCGCTGGTCCTCGATCAGCGCACGAAAATCGTCGCCTGGAAAATCACCGAATATCTCAAGGCCACCGACCGCTTCGCCAAAACCATCGTCTTCTGCGAGGACATCGACCACGCCGAGCGCATGCGCCAGGCCCTCATCATGTGGAACGGCGATGAAGTCCTGAAGAATCACAAGTACGTCATTCGGATCACCGGCGACGAGCCTCTGGGCAAGGCTGAATTGGACAACTTCATCCTGCCCGAAAGCAAATACCCGGTCGTTGTCACCACCTCCAAACTGCTGAACACCGGCGTCGATGCCCAGACCTGCAAACTCATCGTGCTCGACCAGCGCATCGAGTCGATGACCACCTTCAAACAGATCATCGGCCGCGGCACCCGCATCCTCGACCTGTACGGCAAAACCTGGTTCACAATCATGGATTTCAAAGGCGCCACCTCCCTCTTCTCCGACCCGGATTTCGACGGCGAGCCCGTCCAGATCTACGAACCGGACCCCGGCGAGCCCCCGGAGCCGCCCGAACCCGGAGGCGACCTCGGACCACTGCCGCCCGACCCGCCTATGGGCCGGCCCAAATACCACGTGGACACAGTCCCCGTGAAAGTCATCCGCGAGCGCGTTCAGTACATGGGCGGTGATGGCCGCCTGATCACCGAGTCTGTCAAAGACTACACCCGTACTCAGATCCGGAAGCAGTATGCCCTCATGGACGAGTTCATCAACCAATGGTCCAGTGCCGAAAAGAAATGCGCCATCATTCACCAATTGGAACAACAGGGCCTCCCCCTCGAGGCACTTCAACAAGCCGTTGGCCGCGATTACGACCCGTTCGATCTGATCCTGCATGTCGCCTACGACCAACCCCCGCTCACTCGAAAAGAACGCGCCGACCGCGTGCGGAAACGGAACTACTTCGGGCGCTATGGTGCCAGGGCCCGCACCGTCATGGAAGCGCTGCTGGACAAATACGCCGACCAGGGCCTCGAAGCATTTGAATCGTCGGATGTCCTCAAGATCACGCCGTTCCCTCAAATCGGCACTCCCGTCGAAATTGTCCGCGAATTCGGCGGGCGGGCGCAGTACCAAACTGCACTGCGGGATTTGAAGGCGCAGCTTTATCAGGTAGCATGATCGCGCCCGTTTTCCTGACGATCTTATGCCCGATTTCATGTTCCAACTGAGGGCCGAGGAAGCCGAAGACTTGAAATGCCAGATTGGCATTTCAAGCGAGTGGGGCGGCAGACGCCGCAGCCTGCCCTATGCCTTCACCGAACAGGGCGTCGCTATGCTTTCGACGGTTCTCCGGAGCGCGCGGGCCGTCCTGGTCAACATCGCCATCATGCGCGCCTTCGTTCAACTCCGCCAGGTCCTGGGCAGCCACGCCGAGTTGGCCCGTAAGTTAACCGAACTGGAACAAAAAATCGAAGGCCACGACGTTGCCATCCGCTCCCTGTTCGAAGCCATCCGCCAGCTCATGGCTCCGCCGCAGCCCGAACCCAAACTCGAAATCGGCTTCCACATCAAGGAAGAATCCATTCCTTATCGCATAAAACCACGAAAACGCATTCCCGCGTAGCGTAACTTTCACTCTCCACTCTCCACTCTGCATTCTTCACTCGACTCATGTCTCTCTCCGCCTCCATCAAATCCATCCAGGACATCATGCGCAAAGACGTCGGCGTCGATGGCGACGCCCAGCGCATCTCCCAGCTCGTCTGGCTCCTCTTCCTCAAAATCTTCGACGCCCAGGAAGAGGAAATGGAGGCCACCCGCGACGACTACCGCTCCCCACTGCCCCAAAAGTTGCGCTGGCGCAAATGGGCGGCCGACGCGGAAGGCATGACCGGCGATGAACTCCAGAGATTCATCAATGACGACCTCTTCCCCGGCCTCAAAGAGCTGAAGGGCACGACCCCCCGCCACCACCTCCTGCGTGCTGCCTTCGAGGATGCCTACAATTACATGAAGTCCGGCACCCTCCTGCGCCAGGTCATCAACAAGCTGAATGAGGGGATCAACTTCAATCGCACCGAAGACCGCCATCTCTTCGGCGACATCTACGAGCAAATCCTCCGCGACCTTCAGAGCGCGGGCAACGCCGGCGAGTACTACACCCCGCGCGCCGTCACCCGGTTTATGGTCGAACGCACCAACCCGCGCCTGGGTGAGATCATCTTCGACCCCGCCTGCGGCACCGGCGGATTCCTCACCTGCGCCATCGAACACATCCGCCAGCACGAGGTCAAAACCCCCGCCGACGAACAGCGCCTCCAGGACAGCATCCGCGGTGTCGAGAAAAAGCCGATGCCGCACCTGCTCTGCGTCACCAACATGCTCCTCCACCAGGTCGAGGTCCCGGTCAACATCCGCCACGACAACACCCTGGCCAGGCCCTACGCCAGTATCACCTCCGCCGACCGCGTCGATGTCATCCTCACCAACCCGCCCTTCGGCGGCATGGAGGAAGACGGCACTGAAAAGAATTTCCCCGCCACCTACCGCACCAAGGAAACCGCCGACCTTTTCCTGGTTTTGATCATGCACCTGCTCCGCGATGGTGGCCGTGGTGCCATCGTCCTGCCGGACGGCACGCTCTTTGGTGAAGGCGTCAAAACCCGCATCAAGCAGGACCTGCTCGAGAAATGCAACCTCCACACCATCGTCCGCCTGCCCAACGGCGTCTTCGCCCCTTACACCGGCATCAAAACCAACCTGCTTTTCTTCACCAAAGGCGAACCGACCAAAGAAATCTGGTACTACGAGCATCCCTACCCGCCGGCCGTAAAGAATTACAATAAAACCAAACCCATCCGTATGGAGGAATTCGAACCCGAGAAAAAATGGTGGGGCAGACCGGGCCAGGAAAAGAAACGCAAAGAAAGCGAACTCGCCTGGCGCGTCTCGCTCGCGGACATCGCCGCGCGCGGTTTCAACCTCGATGTCAAAAATCCCAATGTCGTGGATGATGCCCACCGTGACCCGGCCGAACTCCTGGCCGAATATCAAAAGGCCCAGGCCGCCGTCGCCGAGGTCCGCGAAAAACTCCGCCGCGAACTCGAATCCGCCCTCCTCCGATGAAACGCGCCCACCTCTCATTAACACCCCGCTGTTGCCGAGAGCGTCAGTTTTCTGGTGTCTCACTGCTACCCCCCTTCCTCGTGGAGCGCGATTCTCGCTCCCTCTTCTCATTAACACCCCGCTTCAGCGGGGTGGCTCAGAACTCGATACACGCCGCAACCGTTTCAACTGTTTTGCCCTCCCAACGTGTCTAATCCCATGCCCCTAACCAAAGGCCATCGCTACACCTGGGCGCAAATCCTGGAACAAACCGGCGCCGACGGCTCGCCGCCGTACTACCTTCCACACCAGGGAACGCACGTCGTGGCCGCTTGTGTAACCACCGACCTGAACCCCGATGCCCCCAACATCATCCTCGCCGGGAATGGCCCCGAAATCGCCAGATACGCTGACCTGTTTTGTCGGCAATCAAACCAAATCCCGGTCTGCGTCAAATCCGCTGACCGCGAATGGCTCTGTTGCGGAACCTTCAAACTCTCAAAATCGTCCACCGAACCGGTCGAACTGCGCGTACAGTCCGACCGTGCCAAGCGCTCCAATATCTACAAAATCCTCTTCCTGGAAGAAGTCCTCTAGTAACCGTGATCACCCTGCCAAAATCACACGCCGCGGTACGGGGAGAACGGCCCTTCTCCCAGCCATGGGCCATAAGCCGTGAACTACTTTTACGGCACTTCGAAGCGCTCGGTGACACACCGGACGCCATCACCAAACTCCGTGCACTGGTGCTTGAATTAGCCATTCGAGGCCGACTCACGCCACAGGACCAGTCTGAGCCTAGGCCCTCGTTTCAAAAAATCGAAGAACTCACGAACGAGTCTGGAGAACTGCCGTTTGTTTCGCCGCCGAACTGGACCTTGCTCAGACTCGGACAAGCCTTGATCCTGGAGTACGGGGCCAACCTACCAGCCAGAAGTAGGAACATAGATGGAAAGTACCCGGTCTACGGCTCCAACGGCATAGTGGGTAGGCACGATGAGTTCCTCGTCGAACCACCGTGTATCATCGTCGGCCGCAAGGGCTCGTCAGGTGCAGTAAACCTCTCGGAAGGCCGGTGCTGGCCAACCGATGTCGCGTACTACGCTGTGCCCCCAAAACCCTTGGATCTCCGCTTCACATTTTATCTCCTGAAGGCCCTGCGGCTCGACCTCCTTGGAAAGGGCATTAAGCCAGGCCTAAACCGTAACGAGGCATATCGGTTGCTCATCGCGGTCCCTCCCCTCGCCGAACAACGCCGCATCGTCGCCAAAGTCGAGGAACTCCTGGCCCTCTGCGACGAACTGGAAGCCCGCCAAACCGCCGCCCACGAACGTCGCACCCGCCTGGTCCATTCTGCCCTCGACCACCTCACCGCCGCCAAGGACGAACAGGATTTCCGGAAGCAGTGCTCCTTCATCCTTCATAATTCATCCCCAATCCTTGATTCAGTCCCTGCGCTCCGCCAAGCCATCCTCTCCCTCGCCGTCCAAGGTCGTCTCGTGCCGCAGAACGCGACGCAAGACGGAACGGCGGAGCAGGCGCTAAACGAGCGCCGCAGTCGTTTGAAGTCGGATGGGGCTTCGCACAAAGGCGCACGTAACGAGTTTCGAGCGGTCGACGAGAACAACATGCCGATGACTGTGCCCGGGAACTGGAAATGGATTCGGTTCGGTGTCAGCGGGCACTCAAAACCGGCCAGGAAGGGGCAGATGAAAACCGGCCACTTTGAGAGTGGGATTGCGCCGGAGGAGGCGATAGCCGACCTCATGCGCGATGAACCAACTCAACGTGAGTCTGCAACATTCCATCGC
>DATMQA010000005.1:0-27521 GCA_035566895.1 Binatia bacterium | reverse complement strand
CTGCTACGTCACCATTCACCCCGACTATGTGGCCGCCTGGCGCGACCGCGGATTTCTCGGTGTGAAAATTGCCGCGCCATGGGGCGTCGAGAGCGGGCGCGATGGCATTAAAAAAATGGAAAAGCTCATCGCCAAACTGCGCAAGGAACTCGGCGATGAGATGGAGATCATGATTGATTGCTATCTTTCATGGGACATCGAATTCGCCACGCGCGTTGCCGAGCGTGTCCGCGATTACGACGTGAAATGGTTTGAAGACCCGCTGCAAAACGGCTCGGCCACCGAGAGCAACCGCATTCTGCGCGCTCGCATTGCGCCGATTCTCTTGGCGACCGGCAACCTCGAATTCCATTACAAGGCCTTTCATGATATCATTCACCATCACGCTACCGACATCATCCAGCCGGAGATGCAATGGTGCGGCGGCTACACCCCTACGCGCTGGATTGCCGCCATGGCCAAGCCCTACGACATGCCTGTCATCCCGCACGGCTCGTCGGTCTATAACTACCATTTTGTGATGGCCAACACCAATTCGCCCTACGCGGAATATCTCTCCGTCGGCAAAGGAATGGACATCCAGCCGATATTCAGCGTGCTGGAGGGCGAGCCGCTGCCGGTAAATGGCAAAGTTTCACTGAATCCCGGCAAACCCGGATTTGGGGTCGAATTGAAACGCGATTTGCTTGTGCCATTCAAAGGATAAGCCATGAAGAAAGTGCGTGTCGGAGTAATTGGAGCGGGTTGGTGGGCCACGTCCGCCCACATCCCTGCGCTCAAATCGCACCCGGCCGCGGAACTCGTTGCCGTACAAAGCCGCGAAAAGGCAAAGGCGCACAAAATCGCACGCGATTTCGGCGCGAAATACGCCTGCACCAGCCTTGAAGAGATTCTTGCGCTCAAGGACCTCGACGCCGTCATCGTTTCCTCGACTCCGAACGTTCATTATGCCCAGGCCAAGGCCGCGCTCGAACGCGGCCTGCATGTCCTGGTCGAAAAACCGATGACCTTCACCGTCGCCGAGGCGCGCGAACTGGTCGAAATTGCCGCCCAGGAAAAACTCCATCTGCTCGTCAGTTGCCCGTGGCATTTTACTGCTCACGGCATCGAAGCGCGGCGGCTCATTCATTCCGGCGCGCTCGGCCGTGTGAAGATGATTTCCGTGCTGATGACCAATCCGATCGACAAGCTCCTGCGTGGCGTCAATACCTCCCCCACTCACAACCTGGATAACGTCTATATCCAACCCCGCGAAGGTTCCTACAACGACCCCGCCATTGCCGGCGGTGGACAAATCTTCTGCCAGGTCTCACACGCCGCCGCCTATCTCACCTTCCTGACCGGCCAGCGCCCGGCGGAAGTTTACGCGCGTTTCGACCGCGACGGTTCGCCAAACGACATTTACAACGCCCTCACCATAACCCTTGAAAACGGCGCCCTGGTCACCATCGCCAGCACCGCCGCCACACCGCTGTGCGAGCGCAACTACGAAGTCCGCGTTTTCGGCGACAAGGCCATTTTACTGCTCGAACTCTGGCGCGGGCGCATGACGCTCATTGATTTCGCTGACAAACGCACCGAGTTTAAACCGCTCGCGGAAAAGGAAATCTACCCAAGCCAATCTCCCGCGCTGAATTTGGTGGACACGATTTTGGGAAGGACGCCAAACGGCTCGCCCGGCGCACTTGGCCTCGCCTCAATGGAGATCATCGAAGCCGCTTGTGAATCCGCGGAGACCAATCGCTGTGAACAAGTTCGCGGGGTGAAATGCCCCCACGACGGAAAAGCAGGCCGGCTCAAACCTGCCGCGGCTCGTGAGAACGCATGAGCCAGTCGGTTCTGCTCACTGGCATCGCCTGGGACCACAGTCGCGCCTTTCCACCGTTGCTCGCAACTGCCCAGCGCTACGAGGAAACCCACCCCGGCATTCGCATCCGTTGGGAAAAACGCGCCCTGGACGAGTTCGGCCACATGCCGCTCGATCAGCTTGCGCACAAATTTGACTTAATCGTGATTGACCATCCCTGGGCGGGATTCGCCTTCGAAAGAAATCTTGTTCACGACCTGAAGCCGCTTCTGTCTCCGGCCGCGCTCAATGAATACGCGCAGAATTCCATCGGCGCGACCTTCGAAAGTTACTGTTATGCGGGCCGATTGCTGGCGTTGCCAATTGACGCCGCCGCGCCCGCGCCAAGCTGGCGGTGCGATCTCATGGAACGGGCCGGGTTGCCCGTGCCGGCAACCTGGGCCGAGGCTATCGCCCTCGCCCGTCGCAGAATCGCCGTGCTCCCCGCCTTCAACGCCGACCTCTTTCTACACTTTCTGATGTTGCTGAAGGCCCTCGGGTCGAACCCTTGTACCGCTCCCGATCAGATCGCTCCGCGCCATGCAACCCGCACCGCCCTGAACTTGCTGCGCGAACTCACCGAGCCGATGCCGCGGGCCATTTTTGATTGGAATCCGATTCAAATCGCCGAGCGCATGGCCGCCACCGACGATTTCGCGTGGAATGCGTTTGCCTACACGTACAACAATTACGCCCGCGACGGCTTTGCTCGCCACCGCCTGCGCTTCGGCAATCTGATTTCCCTGGAGCCAAATGCTGCGCGATTGCGCAGTGCGCTTGGAGGAACCGGCATCGCGCTCACCACGAAGTGCAATAACATGGAAACCACGCTCGACTATGCATGTTTCGTCGCCGGCGGCATAACCCAAAGAACACTATACGCGAACGCGGGCGGACAACCTTCGCACCGCGCCGCATGGAATGATCCCTCGATCGATGTGTTGTGCGGGGGGTTTTTCAGCGGCACGCGAACCACACAGGAAGAAGCGTTCATCCGTCCGCGTTACAGCGGTTATGTGCCATTGCAAACCTGTGGGGGCAAAGCATTGCAGGAAACCCTTCGCGACGGGCGCGATGCCGAACCGGTGCTGGAAAAACTGGACGCGCTCTACCGCGAATCACGACAAGCCGGTTCGCCGTCCTTTAACGCTAATTGAAGACGATGAAACTCAAACTTAGCTGCGCCGATTTCAGTTTTCCGCTGCTGCCACACGACGCCGCGCTGAAAGTGATCGCGTTGGTCGGGTGCCCCGGAGCGGACATCGGTTTATTCGCGGGTCGAAGCCATTTGCGTCCCGAAGCACAATTGCGCCATCCCAGCCGGAGCGGCGCCGCTCTTTGCCGCCGGTTAGCACGGGAGGGTCTCGTTGCGGCGGATGTTTTTCTGCAGCTCCATGAAAACTTTGTGGACTTAGCCGTGAACCATCCCGACGGGGCGCGTCGAAAATTTGTCAGGCAGCAATTTTTAAGGACACTGGATTACGCCGCCGCCGCTGGATCAAAACACATCACAATTTTGCCGGGTGTGGTTTTCAAAACTGAATCGCGCGCCGAGTCGCTGGCCCGCGCCGCCGGCGAGTTGTTGTGGCGCGTTGAACACGCCGCCGCCATGAAACTGACGGTGGCGATTGAGCCGCATCTCGGTTCCATCACCGATACGCCGGAACGCGCCCTGCGACTGGCGGCTTTAGCGCCGGGCCTCGGCTTCACCCTTGATTACGCCCATTTCACCCGCGCAGGCATTCCGGATTCGCGCGTCGAACCGCTCGCCGCCCGCGCCACACATTTCCACGCCCGCTGCGCCCGTAAAGGCCGATTGCAATGTAGCCTCAAGCAAAACGCGATTGATTTCAGCCGTGCGTTAAAGGTGTTGGATAAATACCGATTCAACGGCTGGCTCGCGCTGGAGTATGTGTGGATTGACTGGGAACATTGTAACGAGGTGGACGTACTCTCCGAAACCATCCAGCTGGGCGCGCATCTGGCCGCCGCCGCAAAGAAAATTTTCCGCTGATATTTAATCGCAACGCCTTGAAGAAAAACTGGAAAAGCAGCAAGCCCTTGTCACCGGTGGCGCCTCCGGCATCGGACTCGCCATCGCCAAAAAGCTTCATGGCCTCGGCGTCAAGCTCGTGCTTTGCGATATGGATTCAAAGAAACTCGAAGTCGCGCGCCAGGTCGTCGGTGAAAATGCCAAAACACTTTGCGTGGACGTGACCGATTTGAAAGCCATTGAGACGCTGTCGGCGAACTCCTGATTCGAACCGTTCCGATCGACATTCTGGTCAACCGCGCGGGTAGTCGCATCTGAACGCTAAGCCCCGGAATTGCAAAGCTCCAGCCAGTTTCTCCATCAAATGTGCGCGACTTGGTCAAACATCACTTCAACGGCAACACTTCTGCACCTGCTCGTGTTCTCAAAGTTCATCGAACCACAGTGGTCGAATGGAGCTCTGGAAAGCAGAGGCCCTCTCCCCTATCGCTGCTCAGATTGGCGTATTGCTTCGGCGGTGATGCGAGCGACTGGATCCTCCATAAAGTCTGCCCGGCACAACTGCAGTGCTCGCGCTCGATCCCACCGGCTTTGGCGGAACAGATCCAACCCGCGTTGCAGCGGCACTCGCCGGCGATTGTGCGAGGACATCTGATAGCATCGATTCAAGCCAGCGAGTATCCCCCGCCTTCCTTCAAGGCAGCGTGCAAACAGCTCGGGGTCGACCAGACAGTGGCGAAGCGAATGTTTCCTGACCTTGCACAACAAGTCATGTCCCGCTTCCGGGTGCTTCAAACCGAAAACAGGCGGAACCGCGAGAACTTCACCAGGATCCTTGTCGAATCTGCAGTGAACCAACTGCTCACGGAGGGGCGAACGCTGAGTTACAACCAGCTCTGCAAGGTTCTTCCGCCAGGAGTATCAGCGCAGGACAAGATGGTGCGTTGTGAGTTCAAGCGGCTTCGGAGGGAGTCCGAAGATGAGATGCAGGCCGTGTTGCAGGAATCGCCAGCGCCGTGCTCATGAAAGCGCGAATCTGTGATTCCGCCGGCGACCTCCACGCCCTCCGCGAAAAGCACTCGATCCATCGCGCCTGCTTCGTGCCCTTGGTTGAAGATGGCCTAGTGGCTAGCGTCTCTGATCCTCAATTGCCAGCCGGGCTGCTGAGTCGTCGAATTCTGGGCAGGTTCCAACTGATTCATTCTCCCGTGAAGCTGCACGCATTCTTCGCCAAAACGCATGTTTTGGCCGTGGGGAAATTAACGCAAATGTGGCCGGAAACGGCCAAACTCAATGGTTCAGTCACAGCTCGCTCGCTCCATCCTTGGTTCTTGGGTGGGGTGGCCGACGGGACTCGAACCCGCAACATCCAGAACCACAATCTGGGGCTCTACCATTGAGCTACGACCACCAGAACCGGCGAACAAGCTAGTTTTTCGTCCGCCCCGCGTCAAGGGGCGCGGTGGAGAGGTAAGCAAGGGATTTGACACCGCCATTGTTCGGCATTAAAAATTAACCATCTGGTTAGTTAACTTATGGCACCAGCCGGTCATGTCCCTCGCTCCGCTCACACCCAGGCCCGCAGCGCCCAGACCCGCGCCGCCATCCTGGCCGCCGCCGAGCGTATCTTCGCCCGCTCTGGCCTCGCCGGCGCGCGCACCGATGCGATCGCCGCCGAGGCCAGGGTGAACAAGGCACTCATTTATTACTACTTCAAGAGCAAGGAGGGTCTGTATGAGGCCGTCGTCGAAGATCATTTCCGCGAGTTCAACCGGCAGGCCCTCGAGGTCCTGACCTCGCCCGGTTCGGCGCGCCAAGTCCTGCTGCGTTATGTGGGCCTGCACTTTGACTTCATCAGCGCCCGCCACCGGTATGCGTCCCTTTTTCAGCAGTTAATGAGCGCCGGCGGCAAGGTCCCGGAGCGATTGGTCCGCAAGTATTTCACGGCCCGCAGCGAGGCCTTTGGCCGGTTGCTGGAGCGCGGCATGGAGGCTGGCGAGTTCCGCCGCGCCGACCGCTTTCACACCGCCATCTCCATCATCGCCCTCATCGTGTTCTATTTCTCCGCCGCGCCGGTGCTGCAATTGCTCGGCCATTCCGACGCCTATACCAAAGCCAACCTCAAGCGTCGCAAACAGGAAGTGCTCGATTTCATCCGCTGTAGCCTCTTCACTGAGCCTGGATCAACCAAAACATGAAGCGCAGAATCCCGATATTAATTCTGGTCGTGGCGGTGGTGGCTGCGGGTGTTTACTACGCCGCCACCCGGCGCCCGCACCGGCTCGTTTTGACCGGCATCGTCACCACCGATGAAGTCATCGTCGGCTCGGACATCCAGGGGCGCATCCAGCGCCTGCTGGTCCAGCAGGGGGACCCGGTCACGAACGGGCAGCTCCTGGCTGTGATTCAGCCGCAGGAGTGGCAGGCGGACATGGCCTTTTACGCCAGCACCGAACAGCAGTCGGCCTCCCAGGTGAGCCAGGCCGAAGCCGATTTGAAGTACCAGGAAACCCAGACCACCAACCAAATCCGGCAGGCCGAAGCCAATCTCGCCGCCACGCAGGCCCAGGTCACCCAGGCTCAGGCCGACCTCGAGATCGCTCGCCTGAATTTCGACCGCGAAGCAGGTCTTTACAAGCAGGGCGTGGACTCGATTCAGACTTACGACCAGACCCGCACCTCCAAGGAGGGCGCCGAAGCGCGCGTGGAATCGCTCCGCAAACAAGTGCAGGCAGCCCAGGCGGCCGTGGCGCTGGCGCAGGCGAATGCAGAGCAAGTCGCCGCCCGCCGCGCCGCGGTCCAAGCCAGTCTTCACCAGTTGGCCGCCGCCGGGGCGCAGAAGGAAAAGGCCCAGGTGCGCTTGAATTACACCGAAATCCGAGCGCCGCTCGACGGCATCGTGGACCTGCGGGCGGCGCGGCAAGGGGAGGTGGTCAGTCCCGGCCAGGCCATCGTCACCCTTATCAACCAGGACAATCTCTGGGTCCGGGCTGATGTCGAAGAAACCTATATCGACCGCATTCCGATTGGCAAGCAGCTCGATGTGCGGTTCCCCTCCGGCACTGAGCGCCAGGGCACTGTTTTTTACCGTAGCCGAGATGCCGACTACGCTACGCAGCGCGACGTCAGCCGCACCAAGCGGGATATCAAAACCTTCGAAATCCGCCTGCGCTGTGACAACGCCGACCGCAGCCTGGCCGTCGGGATGACCGCCTATGTAATGCTGGATCTGAAAAAGCCATGACTATTCGGTACCGAACTTTCAACTTTCAACCTCCAACCTCCAACGCTTCACCGTGGCCGACATCGAAGTCGAGAATCTAACCAAGCGCTTCGGCGATTTTGTCGCTGTCGATGGCCTGACCTTCACCGTCAATCACGGCGAGGTCTTCGGATTGCTGGGGCCAAATGGCGCCGGCAAATCCACTCTCATCCGTATGTTGACCACCCTGGTCCCGCCCACGGCCGGGACCGCTCGCGTTGACGGATTCGACATCATCAAAGATCCCGACGGAGTCCGGCGTAGCATCGGCGTCATTCCCCAGGCGATGACGTCCGATCTCGATCTAAGCGCCGAGGAAAACATGTCCATCTTCGCCAAGTTCTATGGCCTGCCGCGCGAGAAGCGCCGCGACTCGGTCCGGGAATTGCTCAAAGCCGTTGATCTCGAACCGTGGGCTGACAAACCCGTGAAAATGTTCTCCGGGGGTATGAGGCGGCGGTTGGAGATTGCCCGCGGACTGGTGCATGAGCCAAAGATGTTCTTCCTCGATGAACCCACCACCGGGCTGGACCCCGTCTCCCGCGTCGCCGTCTGGGACATGTTGGCGAAGCTGAAAAGCCAGCGCGATCTGACCATCCTCGTCACGACGCATTACATGGATGAGGCGGACAAACTGTGCGACCGCATCGCAATCATCGACCACGGCAAACTCGTTGCGCTCGATTCACCCCTCAAACTCAAGGCTTCCATTCCCGGCAAAAATATCCTGGAAGTCAGCTTTTCCGACGTGCCGTCTGATTGGGAGAATACCCTGCGGAATTTGCCGGAGGTGGCCGACGTAAAATCGCAGGACCACGTCTTCCGCATTTCTTCCCACAACGGCCCGCGCACCACGATCGCCCTGATGGAAACCGCGCGCAACGCCGGTGCCAACATCACCTCCCTGTCCGTGCAAAGCACTACGCTGGATGACGTCTTTGTCCATTACACCGGTCATCAACTGCGCGACACCCTCAAAACTGACACCGTCTATTCCTCCGCGTTTATGTATGAGCCCAAGTAAGTTCGTATGAATCGCATCCTGGCCCTCATTGAACGCGACCTGCGCCGGTTCCGCCGGAGCCCGACCCTCATTATCGTTTCCATGATCATGCCCCTGGTGCAACTGGTCGTGCTGGGCTACGCCTTCGGCGGCAAAGTCAAACACCTCCACATCGGCGTCGTGGACCAGGACCATGGCTTGCCGGCGATTAAACTCAAAGAAATGTTCCAGGCCGTCGCCGCCAATGCCCGCACTTTCGAGACCACCGCTTACAGCGACGAGGCCGCTGCCTTGCGCGATTTGCGCTCCGGCAAGATCAACGGCGTCGTGAGCATCCCGCCGCAGTTCTCCCGCAAGGTTCTGGCCGGCGAAAACCCGCGCGTGGCGCTGTCCGAAGACAACACCGACCAGTTCGTCGCCTCGGCCTTGGAAGGGACCCTCAATCAACTTTTCGCCTCCTACAACCAAAAGGAACCGCCGCCGCGCCTCAGTGTCGAAGCGGCGCTTTCCGTGGTCGAGATCTACCCATACGTGCCCTACATTCAATACCTGCTTCCCGGCACGATTGTGCTGGCGATCTTCGTCTCCGCCATGATTGGCGGCGGGATCATCTTTATCGATGACAAGGCGCGCGGACTGCACGAAGGTTACTTGGTTACGCCCATCACCAAATTCGAGCTGATCCTCGGTTTCAACCTGGCGGGCACGGCCAAGGCCATTATCTCCGGCATCGTGCTGGTCATCTTCGGCTCGCTCATCGCCGGCATTCCCGCTCCCTTGGACCCGTTGCGGCTGGCGCGCATGTTCCTAGTAGTCGTGGCCACCGCCCTGGCCCTCATCAGTATGATGTTTCTGCTCATGGTGCGCGTGACCGATCCGCTCGTGCCGCGCGCCACTTTTGGGGTCCTCAATACTGTGCTCTTTTTCCCCAGCGGCGCCGTCTATCCGATCCAGGCCTTTCCCGTCTGGATGAAAGTCATCGCCGCTGTGGACCCGTTCACTTACGCGGTGCACGGCTTCAAAGAACTGGCGCTCAAAAACACCGGCTTGATGGCGGTTGTTCCCGACCTCGGCTTCCTGCTAGGCTTCACTGCCATCGCCATGGCCGTCGCAACGCTCTTGTTCCGTCGAACACTATGAGCCCGTCCTCGCATTTAACTCTTCGGTTACGGCTCTACCGCTTTGTACTACTGTCCATCAAAGCTTGCGCAGCTTGCGCAAATTTCTTGTGCGTTCGCAAAAGTCGTGTCCTTCATTTAACTCGGTTAACTCTTTTAACCCATTTAACTCTTTGGTTACGGCTCTGCCGCTTTGTGTTCTTTGTGATCTTTTGTGGCTGCCTTTCAGGGCTCTCGGCCTTCGCTGCTCACAACCCCCTCCTCCCTCGCCCGCGGGAAATCCATTACCTCACTGGCTCTCTTCCCCTTACTGGCCTCTCCATCCGCTTCACCTCTGCGCCCAACGCCGAGGATCGCTTCGCCGCCGAGCATTTAGCGTCCCGCTTGTCCGCCATTGCTCAAGCGCCGCTCTCCATCCACCGCGGCGGCCATCACGCCATCCTTTTGACCCGCACTGGAAACGCCTCCCCCCTTTCCCACAAACAACGAAACCGCCGGCCCGGACTCGCGCGAATCCTATTCTATCCGGGTAACCTCCAAAGGCGCTGAGATTCGGGCGCCCTCGTCGGCCGGGCTGTTCTACGGCGTCCAAACCCTGCTGCAAATGGTCGAAGGCAGCGGGCGCGATGCCGTTTTTCCTGCCGCCGAAATCCATGACTGGCCCGCGCTGGCCTACCGCGGTTTTATGATGGATTTCAGCCACGGCCAATTACTTCGTGTCACCGAAATCGAGCGCCAGCTTGATTTGCTCGCCCGTTTCAAGGCCAACCAATATTACTTCTATTCGGAACTCAGCATCGAGTTCGACGGTTACGAGTTGGTGAATCCGGGGGAGGCCCGTTACACCAGGGACGAAGTCCGCCACCTCATCGATTACGCGCGGAAACGGCACATCGACATGGTCCCCTGCATGGAACTTTACGGCCACCTGCACGACCTCTTCCGCGTCGAGAAGTTCGCTGACGTCGGCTTGCCCCGTTACGGGGACGAGTTCGACCCCCGCAACCCGCGCGCCCTGGCGGTCATTGATGATTTGCTTGAGCAAACAGCGAAACTCTTCCCCAGCCCGTGGGTTCATGTCGGCTTCGATGAACCCTGGTCGCTGGGCAAGCTCGGAATGACTCCCGGCAAGGACCCCTTCAAGACTTTCATCGAAGTGCTCCGCCACGTCGCCACCCAAGCCCAGCATCGCGGCAAACACCTCCTCTATTGGGCCGACATCAACGAAGGCGCCAACACACTTTCCAACCACCCCGAATTGCTCAATGACCTGCCCGGCGGCGCCATCGCCGCGCCCTGGGTCTATGAAGCTCATACCAATTATGACGCCTGGGTCGAGCCGCTGGCCAGGGCCAACGTGCCAACGATGGTAACCCCTGCCATCTGGAACTGGAACGAAATCTTTCCCGATTACCACCGCTCTTTCACCGACATCAACGGCCTGACCGCCAGCGGCAAAAAATTCAAGACGCTGGGGATATTGAACACCGGCTGGACCGATTCGGCCCAGACGCTTTATCGGCAATCGTTGGCGGGGTTGGTCTTCGGGGCCGCTGCCGGATGGCAAGCAACGCCGGTGGACACCAACACGTTCTTTGCCGATTACACTGCGCAGATGTATGCTCCGGCGGTCGCCGCCGAAGTCGCCACCGCCCTCGAACAACTCTCAACCGTCGAGGGAATGTTCCAGGACATCCTCCAGAACACCACCCAGCACGGGTTCTGGCGTGACCCGCTTGAGCCAAATCATCTGGCCCGCCTGGAAAAGAAACAGGACCAATGCCGCCAGGCCCGCCTCCTGGCCGAGACCGCGCAAGAACACATCGCCCGCGCGATGCGCCTGGCACCGGGCGACCCCACTCTCAACAGCCTCTACATGGCCGCGCGACTCTTTGATTACCTCGGCATGAAAAGTCTCTATGTGGTGGAATGGGCCGGCTATTTCCGGCAGTTGAAAGAAAACCCCGACACCCAACTGGTAACCCTTTACATCGGCATCCAAATGAACGCCCAGGACCACGGAATGCTCGCGGACCTCGTGGACGCCTCCAGCGGCCTTCGCGAACATTACAAACAAGCTTGGCTCGAGGAAAACACGCCCTATCGCTTGGGCACAGCTCTGGCGCGATGGGACGTGGAGACCGATTTCTGGCTCGCCACCTGGCACCGCGTCAATGAACTGCTCCGCACACGCGGCAAAAATGAGCCCTTCCCCACCATCGATTTCATCCGCCAGAAACACTGAACCTTCACAAACGCTCACAAAAGTGGTTTAACTCTTTTAACCCACTTAACTCAGTTAACTCGTTGGTTCCGGCCCTGCCGCGCCGGGTTCTTTTGTCGCCATCAACTTTTAGCGACTAATTCGCCACCCCAAACCTCAGCACCGTCGTTGAATGATAAGTCTCTCCCGGCCTGACAATGGTCGAAGGGAACTGCGGCTTGTTCGGTGAATCCGGAAAATGCTGAGTTTCCAGACACATGCCCAGGTGCTTCGGATACGGGTAACCTCCAGGCCCTTCAATCGAGCCGCTCGCCATGTTCGCGCTGTACAGTTGCACCCCGGGCTCAGTCGTCAAAACCTCCATCGTCCGGCCGGACTTCGGCTCCTTAAGCCTTGCACACAAAACCAAGTCCCCGGGTTTCTGGTGATTGACTACCAGGCAGTGGTCGTAACCTCCGTTAAACCATTTCTCCGTGATTTGGCCGATGCGCTCGCCGATGGCGTGCGGCTGCCGAAAATCCAGCGGCGTCCCTTCCACCGGCGCGGTCTCGCCAGTGGGGATTAAACCATCGTCCACCAGCAAATACTTGTCCGCCTTCACCGTCAGCACCTGGTCCAGCACCGTGCCGGACTGCGCCCCCGCCAGGTTCCAGTAGGCATGGTTTGACAGGTTAATCGGCGTCGGCTTGTCGGTTTGCGCGGTGTAATCTATCTTCCATTCTTTCTCGTTATTCAGCTCGTAAACCACCGTGCAGTTCACCGTCCCGGGATAGCCTTCCTCACCGTCTTTGCTGGTGTAACTCAGCTTCAGCGCGACGGAATCGGTTCGTTTGAGCGGCACCGCCTGCCAGACCCGCTTATCAAAACCTTTAACCCCACCATGGATATGATGCCGTCCGCCGTTGCGGGGCAATGTGATGCGTTGTCCATCCAGGCTGAACTCGCCCTGTGCGATGCGGTTGGCGTAGCGGCCCAGCAATGACCCGAAGCACGCGCTCTTCTTCTCGTAATCTGCCAACGTTTCCCGGTTGGCGGTCACATTGGTAAACCGCCCGTTTTTGTCCGGAACCTCGACCGAATAAAGAATTGCGCCGTAAGTCATCACCTTCACCGTCATGCCTTTGGCGTTCCTGAGCGTGTACAAATCGACCGTCTCCCCCTCTTTCGTTGTTCCGAACGGCACCTTCTCGATCATCAATCTCCCAGCGTCAGCCGGTGCCGCACCGCGAATCGTACCGGATTCCGCCAGCATCAGGCACACCAGGCCCAAACAGGAAGTGAACGCTTTGCTTTGCATGGGCGGATGGTGTGCCAAGCCGCGGCCAGGATCAATGGTAATGGCCAATCACTTTGGCTTGAACCTTCCATCCCGCACGGCATATTGACCGCATGCCGACCCAAATGAATTCAACCGTGTTGGAATTAAACCTGCCCGGCTTCAAAAAGCTCAAGAGCGGGAAGGTGCGTGAGATTTTTGAGCTGGGCGACCGTTTGCTTTTTGTCGCGACGGACCGCATTTCCGCCTTCGACTGCATCATGCCCAATGGCATTCCGCGCAAAGGCGAGGTGCTGACCCAGATCTCCTATTTCTGGTTCGCGCAGACCGAAGCGTTTCAGCCCAATCACCTGATTTCCCACGCCCCGGATGCCTTGCCCGGCAACCTGCAGCCCTTCGCCGCCCAGTTGGCCCGCCGCAGCATGATTGTCAAGAAGGCCCAACCGCTCGCCATCGAGTGCGTCGTGCGCGGTTACCTCGCCGGCTCCGGCTGGAAGGAATATCGCGAGCGGCAAACTGTGTGCGGCGTCAAACTGCCGGCCGGTTTGAAGGAATCCTCGGAATTGCCCGAGCCGATTTTCACTCCAGCCACCAAGGCCGAGACCGGTCACGACGAAAACATTTCCTTCGAAGAGGCTGCCCGCATCGCCGGCGCCGAAATCGCCGAGCGCGCCCGGGCCGCCAGCCTGAAGATTTATAACTTCGCCCGCGACTACGCCCGCAAGCGCGGGATTATCATTGCCGACACCAAGTTCGAGTTTGGCTTGCTCGACGGCAAACTCATCCTCATCGACGAAGTGCTGACCCCGGATTCCTCCCGGTTCTGGCCCGCCGACCAATATCAGCCGGGCAAGGGCCAGCCGAGTTTTGACAAGCAGTTCGTGCGCGATTACCTCGAGACACTCGATTGGAACAAAACCCCGCCTGCCCCCGAGCTGCCGCCGGAGGTCGTCGCCAAGACCCAGGCCAAGTACCTGGAAGCGTACCAGCGGTTGACGGGAAAAGAGCTCTAGTTTTGGCGTGCGTCCGGGCCCAATGGGGCTAGATTCATGCGCGATGGAACTGCATAAACGCGCAGCACCGTTCCCTTCGGCACCCACTCGAGAGTTGCCGGAACCACCCCGCTGTGGACTGTCGGAGTTGGCTCCCGCTGACGCCTCCGATCCGCTCATTGAGGCGTTTAAACGAGACGTTGATCGAACCTTGCTGATAGAGAACCTCAAGCTCACTCCTGCGCAAAGAGCTGAGAAGTTCGTGGACTTCATGCGATTTCTGGACGAGATGCGGCGAGCAGGACGACGTCATCGCGGAGAGGAAACTTGATCACCGAGTACGAGAAGATTCTCAGGGTGCTGAGGGACAACGGCGTGGATTTCATCGTGATCGGAGGGGTAGCTGCAAATCTTCATGGATCGGCCAGGGCAACCTTTGATTTGGACCTGGTTTACTCGCGCAAAAGGGAAAACCTCGGCCGATTGATTCTGGCGATCTCTCCGTTTCAACCATACTTGCGGGGCGCCCCGGCCGGATTGCCCTTCAAATTCGATGAACAAGCCGTGCGGAATGGTTTGAACTTCACTTTGACCACCACTCTCGGGGACATCGATCTGCTGGGTGAAGTCGCAGGAGGCGGCAATTACGATCAGTTGCTGCCCTACACCGTGGTGATGGAGGCCTTTGGAGGCCCCTGCCCGTGCGTCACCCTGGAGCGACTCATCCAACTCAAGCGCGCGGCTGGACGGCCGAAGGACCTTGAGCCGATCGCGGAACTCCAGGCATTATTCGAAGAGCGGCGCAAACGCGGGCAGGCCAGTGGCCATGGTTAAGCTGTGCAAACTTTGGTTGAAGATTTCCTCCAACACCTTCGCCACGAGCGCGGACAGGCCGAGCATACCCAGCGCACTTACGCGGCGCTGCTGAACAAATTCGTCGCCTGGGCTGGAGAACAGGGTCTCCCGGATTGGAAATCGGTCGAGCTTCGTCATTTGATGGCCTTCCTCCAACACGAGCGGGAGCGCGGTTTGGCCAATCAACCCAAAGAGTCCCCCCGCCGGCTCAGCGGCGAAAGCGTTTATCTCGAAATCGCCGCGTTGCGCGCCCTCTATCGCTTCGCGGAAAACGAAAAACTCCTGCCGGCGAACATCGCCGAAAACCTGTCGCTGCCGCGCCGCTGGAAACGCCTGCCCCGCTCGCTGACCAGCCAGGAAATCGAAAAGCTGCTCACGTCGGAGATTCCCGAGACGCCGCAAAATCTCTGTGAGCATGCGGTCCTCGAGCTGGCTTACGGCTCGGGCCTGCGACTGGCCGAGCTCCGCGGCGTGAGACTCGAACAACTGCACCTCGAAGCCGGCTTCATCAACGTCATCGGCAAAGGCAACAAGGAACGGGTGGTCCCGCTGGGCCGCAAGGCGGTGGCCGCTTTGCAGCGTTACCTCGAAGCGGGCCGGCCCAAGCTCGTCACCGCGCGTTCGCCGGCCAGCGTTTTCCTGACCAAACGCGGCACCCCCTTTGCCCCGGTCACCCTCTGGCTGCGCATCAAACAGCGTGTTCGCCGCGCCGGCATCGCCCGCAACGTCACCCCGCACATGCTGCGTCACAGCTTTGCAACGCACCTGCTGGAAAACGGCGCCGACCTGCGGGTCATCCAGGAACTCCTCGGCCATGCCAACATCAGCACCACCGAGGTCTATACGCACGTGGCCGGAAGCCGGTTGCGCGAAGTGCACCGGAAATACCATCCACGGCCGTAAACCGGTTGTAGCAGCCGGCGCAAGGAGGACTTTACACTTGACTCCCGCGCAACCGGTGCTCTAAAGTGAGCCATATCCCCGGAACGAGGCAAGGGTCACTTTGTTTCGGGTCACTTTGGTTTTATGACAGCACGCGGCAGTTTCAGTGTTTTCGACCTGCGGAAAGGTTCGTGGACCCTTGCCGCGCTCAGCCTGTTTTGTGCGCCGGTCGCCCGCGGCATCACCGTGGCGCTTAACCCCGCCAACATCACTAACACTTACCTCGGCACCCTTACCCTAAGTATCGGGAGTCTGACCCCGGGCCAGGCGGTCAAAGTCGAGTGGTACGCCGACTTAAACGCCAACGGAATCATTGATGCCGGCGATCCGCTGGTAAAAAGCTTCCAGGTGTCCGACGGCCAGGTACCGCTCGTTGCCGGTGTGCGAAACCTCAACCTCCCGGGCGACGATGACGGTTTGACCAACGGCCAAATCCAAATGGTGCTCTCCTTTCCGCCCACGAGCGCCACCTTCGCCCTGGGCAAATCCCTCTTGCGCGTGTCGGACCCGGCCAGCAGCTTCACCTCGGTCACCCAGGCCTTTACCATCACGGAAAAGGTTTATTCTCAAACCGTGACGGGGCGGCTGACGTGGGCCGGAACGGGTTTGCCGGTGACCAACAGCGTCGTGGGCCTGGAGTCGTTGGTTGGAACGGCCACTGGGCTCAAGCTCACGGACACTAATGGGAACTATTCATTCTACTGTGTGCCAGGGATCTATGGCATCAATGGATTGAACAATAACGGGGCAATTTTCAATCTAACCGCGTTGGTCGCGGTCGGCTGCGGCCAAACAGTTACCAATAACCTCGTGGTGACCAATGGCACATTTTACATCGCGGGCCGAGTGACCGACAGTGCCACCGGCCTGGGCATTCCTGCGCTGTCCGTCGATGCCAATACCGGCAACAATCTCGCCGCACTGGCCATAACCGACACCAATGGGAACTACGCCTTGCTGGTGACGCCCAACACCTGGAACGTGCACCCCAGCACCCAGGCCGCACCCGACGCCGGCTACCTCGATCCCACCCGAACCCCGGTCACGCTCACCAGCGCCAGCATATCAAATATCAACTTCACATTATCCAAGCCCACCGCGCTGATTTACGGCACCCTCAAGGACACCCTGAATAATCCGGTGCTCGGGGTTGAAATGTCAGCCCGCGACCAGCCGAACAGCTTCCATGCCGCCGGCCGCAGCGGACGCACCAATGCCGCCTACAGCCTCGCCGTCCAGGCGGGGACCTGGCAGCCCGGGCCCGACGGCGGCGACCTGGGAATCCGGGGCTTCATCGGTGGCAGTTCAAACGTGACGCTGGTTAGCGGCCAGGCGAGCAACGTCAACTTCGTCGTGACGCGAACCAACTGGCCGGTCCTGGCAGCTCCATTAGCGGTTTCGAGCGGCCAGTTTCAATTCACCTTGAACGGCCTGGCTGGACAGAACTATACCATCCTGCGGAGCACCAACCTCGGTTCCGGCAATTGGCTGGCCCTTCTGGGCACCAACGCACCGTGCAACTCGGTTCTGATCCGGGACACCGAGGCCACCAATAGCGCGCGATTCTACCGGGCGCTGCTCGCGCCCTGACCAGCCCGCCCGTTGCCGCCTTTTCCACCAGTGAGTCTCAGCTTTGCCCCAAGCGTTTCAGCTTTTTTCATCTAATTCTTCAGCCCTGCGCTCCATCGATAACCGTAGTTGGATGGGGGGTCACGTCAACAGTAGACAATTCACCAGGCTGCCCCTCACGCTTACGGAGCAATTACCTTATAAAAGCGAGTCGGATACAACGCGGCGTTGGTGTCGGTAAACGTAAACAGGCTGCTACTGGGGAAAACGGAACCGATTTGGACCCACCCGTTGGGGTCGGCCAGGTCCGTGCTGGCCAGGATTTGAACCGTTTGAATCGCCGCCCCTCGCTCCTGGATGGAGAATTGGAAATGCCCGCCGGGCAACGCCTGGCCGCCGCTCGTCAGCGGGGGCACCGGCACGGGATTCGTTACCGCGAGTATGTCAAAGAAGGGCAGGGAGGACGCAAAGCCCTGGGCGTCGAAGGCCTGGATAACCCAGAATTCCGCGGAGCCGGGCGTCAGGCCGGTTACCGTTCCGGAGGTATCCGTAATCCCGGTCGCTTTCGGAATGAGCTGATAGGAGCCATAGCTTGGAATGTACTGGCTGATGGTATAACTCACGACATCCGAGAAAGCACTATTCTGCTCGTGCCCTGGTGATGCGCCCCAGGAAAAGGAAATACTGGTTGAAGTCACGCCGGTTACCTGCGGATTTTGAGGCGGTTGCGGACTGGTGGTTACCACCCCGAGCCGCGCTGAATAGCCGGTTGTAATACCGTGGGCCGAGGCTTTCAGGACCAAGCTGTAACCATGACCAACCTGGAGCCCGGAAACGGTCATCACGTTCGTGGGGCTGGTGCCGAGCAAGTGGTAAACCGGCTGTGGGACTCTCCCTCCCGATGAGGTCACGTAATAGATGGAGTAAGTAACCGGACCGACGAACGGATTCTCGGGGTCACACGACAGCGTTATTGAGGTGTCGGTCACGGCGAGCAGCATCAAATTGGTGGGGACCAGCGGGGGCGGCGGCGCAACGGTGATGTTAAAGGTCCAATCGACAGAGCCGGAGTAGTTGGTGGCCCGGATGGTCACGGAATTGGAACCGATTTGATCCCCTTGAGGCGTCCAGGCGATGGCACCGCTATAAAAACCGACCGACAAACCGGTCGGCCCGTTCACCAGCGTATAGTACGGCGGGGGAGCCCCCGTGGCGACGATCGATGAGCTGTAGAGTATTTGGTAAGCGCCTTTCGTGGCCGGATACTGGGTAAACGCCGGGGCGCTGTCCGGCAGGAGCAGTTGCTGGCTGCGCCACACATTGTTGACATCGTTGCCGCTCGCGTCCATGCCCCCCATGACGATTAGGCGTCCCAGGCTATCCACGCCCATGGCCGCGGCGCTCAGAGCCTGGGGCAACGGCGTCGAGAGGGTCCATGAATTGGCACCGGGAGCATAGACCTGGACGACGTCGAGCGTAACGCCCGCGGAAACACCGCCCACAACATAGATTTTACCGTCCGGCCCAAAAGCCGCCGCGCTGCCGGCGGCCGCGACAGGCATCGAGGCAACCGTGGTCCAGGTGTTGCCGCTAATCGAATAGCGGAAGACGGTGGCGGTTTCGGCGCCCAGAGTTGTGTTGGTGCGACCGCCAAAGACGTAGATGTAGTTGTGCCCGTCATAGGCCGCAGGAAAGTTATAAAGGGGTGTCGGGAGACTGGCGATGAGCGCCCAGGTATTCGCATCTGCACTGTACGTCTCCGCGGAGGCAAGCGGATTTCCGTTTTGGTCCAGACCGCCGATGGCATAGGCATCGCTGCCACCGACCGTCGCATAACCGAGGTAGGAACGGGCTGCGTTCATGGAAGGAACCGCAGACACCGTATCTCCGGAAGGACTATAATTGATGGCCGCGCTGGTCGAGTTGGAGCCGTCGGTCCCCCCAAAGAAGAGAATCGGGTCGCCGTTGCCCGCGGCTCCGCCGGCGATGGGGGCGGTGGCGTTCAACGCTGGAAAGATCGTCCAGGAACTGTTCGTCGCCACCAAACCGATCGGGAACGGAAAATAGGTGGTTCCGTCGCCGCCGATGAGGATGTTGCCAAACCCTCCGCCGGCGGTGGTTGCTGCTCCGCTCACCGGCTCGATTAAAGGCGGTCCGGTAAACCAAGCCAGTGGGGCCGCTGACACACCCGAGTTGATGATGACTAAAGTCACTCCGATCAGGCATCGGGGATGGAATGCACTCTTCGTTTTCATAGGTTGTGATTGGAAACGGGCTGCTCACTCGCGCCGGGTACATAACACCACATTTTGCTACAGACTCGGCAATAGATGTTAAGCTATTCCCGCCTTCAAAGTTGTCAACCCCTGCGCTTAGGGACCACGGGACCACGGGACCACGGGACCACAGTTCGGGAATAAACATCAAACACCAAGCTCCAAACACCAAAGAAACCTCAGGCACCAAGCACCAAGCTCCCGTTGGCGGAAAACGGTCGAACTGTAATTTGGCGGAATAAAGTGAAATTTCCTGAAACCAAGTGAAATTTCCTGAAACCAAGTGAAATTTCGTGAAACCAAGTGAAATTAACTGCAACTTTTGCGTGTCCGGAAAGCGTTTGTGGCTTGATTAGGCTCGAGCAGGCTTGATTGAAAGCGGGAAAAGCTGAAACGCTGAAATGCAACCCTTCGGCCTTGGAATTCTTTTTCTCTGGGGAGAGAGTAAAAAGTCCGTCCCATCATCCCAAGCCGCTATTTACCGAGGTTTTCGCGCTAAAATGCCATCCCAACAGACCTTCTCCTCGTAATCCTGGTCGTAATCTTAATCCTAATCCTTGCCTCGCCGTTTCGCCCCGTTAACCAGCAGCGAGCTTCAGCCGTTAGGGAAAGGAGACCAGGAAAAAGCTGAAACGCTGAAATGCTGAAACCGCACAGGATGATGGATTAAGGGACTGATGGATGATGGGAAAAGCGGACAACCTGCTCCGCAATTGGATCAACCCTCGCGCTCATTGCCCATTCGCCCTCCGTGCCTCCGTGCCTCCGTGGTTCAACCCGGCCAGCCCCCCGGCAACCCTCAGGGATGATCCTTTGGCAACCCTTGAAACGCACAATCCCTCGGTAAACAGGGCGTTGTCAATGTGTCAACCCCTTCTGTACACACCCCCTGTGCGCGCGCTCCCTGCTGCCAAATAGTTTGGTAACTGCTAGTCACTTCCCATCCGGGCCTTTACCCATTGGCGGCGACATCAAACGACACCAAACGACATGACCAATCTGAACTATAGGGCTATCCTATTGACTCCACCGACCCCAAGCTGTAGTAGAAAAGAGTGGTAGAGGACTATCCGCGGACGCTTTTGGAACTGGAACGGCGATTTGCCACCGAAGAGCAGTGCCGTGCTTACCTGGCGGCACTTCGCTGGCCCGAAGGATTTATCTGCCCAAGTTGTGGCGGGCGAAAAGCGTGGCCCGCGCTTCGAGGGCGGCTGATCTGCGCCCACTGTCGTCACCAAGCAACGGTGACTGCCGGGACCGTTTTCCAAGATAGCCGTTTGCCGTTGCGGCTGTGGTGCCGAGCGATCTGGCAGGTGACGAGCCAGAAGAACGGGGCTAGTGCGCTTGGATTGCAGCGTGTCCTGGGCTTGGGTAGCTAACCCAAAACACCATCCGTAGTGGTCGGTGGAGTCAATAGGATAGCCCTACTGAACTAATCTGCACCGTCGCCTTGTCCCTTCGACCCGTTCGATGGTTTCGAGGTGCCGTTGGTTTTGGTGGGTCTTCGGCGTCACTGGTGAACACCCACCCGATAAAAGAACGGCCCGGTGCCGGCCGCGTTTGTGTCGGTGTAGGTCGTGTTCCCGAGCCGGCCGGGAATGTTGGTGGCTACTGTTAGAAAAGCCGGTTGCGCACTCAGGTCGGCCGCGCGCTGCAGGAAATAGTTGCGGTTGGTCACGCTCAACCAGGTCACTGCTGCCGACGCAGAGCCAGGCTGCGGGGCGAGCATCTTCAAGACCGAAGCCGCATTGGTGGGGTTGGTACCGCAAATCCACTCCTGCCAGTTGTTCATGCCGTCCTCGTCCGAGTCCATAAAATCTGCCGAACCATCCATGGGCAAACCGTATTGCAGAAGCCAGGCGTACGAGATAATCGAGGCGGGATTTTGGAACTCGTAAGCGCCGATATCCACCGTACCTCCCACAACACGCGGGTTGGCGTCCAAATCCGTGGCGGTCGTGACGTATGCGTTGTTGCCGGAATTAATGCACGGCGAACTGGAGGCAAGGTGAAAGTTGCCGCCTGGAAGATTCACAAACAGCGGTGCGTTAGTGATGTTGCCTTTCCCGCCCGGCAGGGGCGTGGTGCAGCAGTTGTGTAATGTTGCGCCGGGGGTGAAGTTGGCGCCCGCCCCCGCCGGTATGTTGTAATAGATGATGCAATTGTTGGCCTGGGGAACGATCCCACCGGAAAGCATATCAACGGCGGGCGCGGAGTTGCCGCAAATCGTGCAATTATTCATGATGCACTCATAGGTCCCGCCTGCAAATCCGACGCTTCGGCAAAAATTGCTGAGCACCAGGCAGTTGTTGAGGATGGACCCATATACCCCGCCGGCATTGTACATCGAGATGTTGCCCACCACCACGCAGTTGTTCAGCGCCGAAATACCGCCCGACGCTCCGCCGCCGAACAGACCAGCGGTGTTGTTCGAAAGGATGCAATTGCTCAAAAGACAGGACTCCGCTCCTCCACCCGAGCCCGACGAGGTGTTCCAGGCAATAACGCAATTGCTGACCGTCCCCCGGTTGATGCCGCCTCCGCTCGAGGCAGAATTGCTCAGCACCAGGCAACTCGCCACAACCTCGTTGGAGAACGAGCCGCAGCAAACGCCGCCCCCCAGACCGCTCAAGTTTTTCCCTTTGCTGACAGTAAACCCTGTCAACATTGCGCCGTTGGTCAGATAAACACAGCGCATGGATTGGCCACCGTCGATGGCAGTGACGCTCGCGCCGTTGACGCTCTGGAGCGTGAGCTGGTTTGTGACCACGACGACGGTCATGAACCCGTCGGGCGCGGGCCGGCCGCCGCTTTGATAAACTCCATTGGTGACCAACACCTGCTCCCCCGGCGACGCCGCATCGATAGCATCTTGAATATTCGTGGCCGCAGTAGACCAACTCGTATAAGGAGGGGCGGGATTGGGATTGGTTGAATCTACATAACGAGTGGTCGCGGACGTCAGCGACGAAACCAGACCAAACAAGACAACACCAAGCCATGCGCCGGTTCTCATAGGAATACTATGTCCTTACCATAAAATGCCCGAGGTTGCGAACAAAAACTCGATAACAGCAGTTCTGGGGCGGATGACAGAACCATTCAGACAGACAAACCACGAAATACACGAAGCACACGAAAGAAATCGTGCTTTTTTCTCGCAGTATCATCCCATAATGCTCTAAACCATGCAGGTGACGGCCTACCTGAACGGCACGCTGGTTGGGAGCGTGACCGCCAACGCGACGGCTTTGTGTCCCTGCACTTGGCAGTCGCAAACGCTGGCTTTCAGTTCCGCAGAAGGGTTCAACAGCGTCGTGGTTCACTGGGTGGCGCCGGGACCCGGCTGCCAGGATTACGGCACCATCTTCGTCGCCGATAATATGATCGTGACGGAGCCTCGCCCCGCCCTCCATCAATCCACCAACCCCTCAATCCATCACCCATCCACTCCCCGTCTAAAAAACCCCGCCAGCGCCAGGGGTTTAAGAAATTAGCCCCGGGTAAGGACGCTTCACTAAAATTCCCCTTCTAAAAGCGTCCGCCACCCGGGGGGTACGTTCCCACACAAATCTAATTTTTCAGCGACGCGGCTCTCATCATCCCCCAAACCTCCGCTGTCCGCGTCGCTGAAAAACAATTCTTGCCGCTCTCCCCTCCGCCGAACGTGAACATTTCCGGTTAGCCTCCATCATCCATCATCCATCAATCCATATGCATATTATGAGAGTGATGGTCTAGGATATCTGCGGTTTGGCGCTCGCAATCCCGCCCTAATGGGTGACCCCCTTTGCTCTCCGGCAAACCTCAACAGTGCCGAATTTTCGTACATCTTGTTCCGTTTGGCCGCAACATGAGCTGCTTTTATGGACTATGAACCGATGCAAGCTTCCTGCTGGGACGCCCGAGGTGCGTCTGGCATCCAGCCTGCTTGCGATTTCTGTTGCCCGATGGGATACAATGGAGCACATTGTACCCAGAACGGCGACGTTCACGGATTTAAATCCGCTACGCCAGTAGGCTGGCAAAAAACCTGCCCACAGGCCCGAAAGGGTCTGTGGGCTTTTTCTTCCTTATGAAAAAGACCGCACTCCTCATTGACGGTGGCTGGTTTAGTAAAGGACTGGGCAAAATTCTCGGCCTCCCAAACGGCTGGCCCAACGCTGCGCAGGTCGTCAAAAACGCCAAAGCTGTGCTCGATCCGGACGAAGAACTGTTTCGCATCTTTTACTATGACTGCGAGCCTTTTGATCGCGAAGTCACTAACCCGGTGAACGGCTCAAAAATCGACTACCGGGCCATGCCGGCGTATTCAGCTCGCAAGCAGTTCTTCTTCGACCTCGGCCAGACAGGATTTGTCGCCCTCCGGCGGGGCGAGCTCAAAGCGCGCGGCTGGGAGTTCAGCGAGACCTACCGCCAGGCGCTCCTGTCCGGCGGTGCCCCCGTGGCCCCAACCCACAGGGACGTTTACCCCAACTTTGAGCAGAAGGGGGTGGACATGCGCATCGGCATCGATGTCGCCACGCTTTCACTCAAAAAGGTCGTCGAACGCATTATCCTCTTCTCCGGGGACACTGACATGATTCCCGCCCTCAAACTGGCCCGGCGTGAAGGCTTGCAGGTCTTCGTCGTCAAACTCGACCCCTGGTCCCTCAAACATAACCTAATCGAAGACAGCGATGGTGTCCGCGTCCTCAAGCCAACACCTTGAATCAACAACAGACCTGGAGCGCGCGGGAGCCAGGGTCGTAAAATTCACCTCAACGCCGGGATGCCAAGCCCGGTAAGATAATTGAAAGTCGAATCATAAAACGCCGGTGAGCGCCTCGGGTCGGCGGTGTCTCCCGGCGGAACAAAAATAACCATGCCTTGCCTCGCGCGGGTCAGCAGCACCCGATACGCATTGCGCAGGTAAACGCGGTTGTTGTCGTCGCGGATATTCAACCAACGGCTGCCGCGAAAATCATGGAAGCTCCAGCCCGAACCGTCCGAGCGCAGGTCCGCATCCCAGGTCACGCAGGTCCAATCGAGTTCAAGGCCTTGCACCTGGAATTCCGTCGCGGCGTCTTCAAGGTAATAACTTGACCGCGTATCATCCTTGTCATCGAGAAACCAATGCACGGAACGGACGGATGCTAACTGCGCTTTAATCCTTAAACGAATTGTGACATTAGTTGAGCATGACGAAAACGAAGAATGCGGCGGCCGTAGTGCTTGGGCGTTTGGGCGGATTGAAGGGCGGGAAGGCCCGGGCCATAAAGCTGACGGCCCAGGAGAGGCGGGAAAGCGCGCGCAAAGCGGCGGTGGCGCGATGGGCGAAACGCTCGAAGCGCACGTGAATAATTCTGTTGTTTATGCGTGAGCGGTCACGCATATTGGTGTTATGAAAGCAAACGACATTGTGAGGTATTCAAAGCCGGCGAACGAAGCTGAGGCCGAGTTGCGCTTTGTTCTCCTGCGGAACCCGGAAAAGGGCCGCGCGGATATTCAGCTTGTTTGCGATTACCGGATCAAGCCGATAGAAACGGTTGAGGTCGGTGAAATTGAGGCGGCGGAGTAAGACAGCGGTAGATACCGCGAAAACCTTCCGCTTCGGAACAGGCCGTGGCGGCTCCACGGCCATTGTTTGTCAAACTCAGCCGAGTGCCACACCAGGCGCAAAACCAGACATCTTTTTCTGTTGTGGTCATCCTGGAGGACATGCGAAAGCGCAAGCGTTCGCACGCCCAACTGAAAGGCCAACCTACGGTTGACCCGCGCCCTGACCCTCGTTGCGCAGAGATGCACCGCCGTGGCTTCGAGGTGATCTGGCTCCTGAGGAATTGTCCTACTATTTTAACCTTGACGGACATTTAGACAAATGTCAGAGTTTGATTCATGGGTGATATAATGAAGACCGATTCCGTCTGGTTCACTACTAAAGGCCAGGTCGTCATCCCCGCCTGGTTGCGCAAGCAGTTCCACATTGAGGACGGCACGAAAGCCGTGGTTCAGGCCACGCCGGAGGGCATCCTTCTGAAGCCGGTAACGGCTGCGCTGATCAAACAGGGTCGTGGTATCCTCAAGCGCAAACCGGGGGAACGTCCGCTTTCCCAGGAATGGGGCGAGCACAAGAAGCACGAACGGGAACTGGAGGACCGCCATGCCGGCTAAGGTGCTCGATAGTTTTGCTCTTATCGCATATTTCCGGGACGAACCGGGCGCTGAAACGATGGAAAGCCTACTGGTGACCGCCGGCAAAAAGGACAACCCGCTGCACATGACCGATGTAAACTACGCTGAGGTCAAATACTCGATTGTGAAAAAGGACGGGGCAGAAGCATGGGCGGAGGCCGCGAAAATTCTTCAAGGTTTGCCCATCGATTTCCATTCCACTAATCGCGCCCTCGCCGACACGGCTGCCGATTTTAAGGCGCGCTTCAGAATCAGCCTGGCCGACGCTTTTGCTGCGGCACTGGCGAAGGAGAGAAAGGCCGAACTCGTCACCGGTGACCCGGAGTTCAAAGCGCTCGAAAACGACATCAAAATTGCATGGCTGAAGTAAAGCCTTTTAGGCACATTCACAAGCAACGCAGTGGCAACAGCGAATCAAACCTTTTTCATCCCAGAGAGCATCCGCCGAGTGCGGGTTTCAAATTTGCCGCAGTCGAGCCAGCTTTCATCCGTGCTGCACAGATTGCGGATTGCAGCGCTCGGAGATCTAGCCGGGGCTTCGCTGCGTGACTTCCAGCGCGCGAGTGACAATGGCAGGGCGCTGTTCTCGGAAATCGGTCAGATCATTGAGCGGGCGAGACGGGGAGATTTTGCCCCTAGCGGGGTCCGAAACCGTGAGTTCAATGGCGTTTCGGACGAGCATGGCGCGCGGGACAACTCCTTCACCGAGAAAGGGCGACTTTATACAAAACTCCTTTCAGAATCGCGCACGGACGAAACCATTTTTATCCCACTGGAGGCACGTGGAACTCGACTTCCAGCCTATCCTGCTGTGTCGCTGCGGCCTCAACACGTTTTACAGTTTAAGGGTTTTCGGCTCTTCGGCGATTTGCACGGGCAGGCATACTCAGAAATCGCTGGCTACGCATGGGGAGTTCGCGGAGGAAGCGGACGTCCCGTGGAGCGTTTCGGATCTAGTCCGAACACTTGATGCGCTTATCACGGATTTGCGGGGCAGAAATAGGGAAATTCTTCTCCTCCGGTTGGGAGGCGACGGCGACCAAGTTCCGACTCTAGGAGAAGTGGGGGCAAAATTTCGCCTCACGCGGGAACGGGTTCGCCAGATTCTGAAACGTAGCGTCGAACAAATTGGTAAGCGAGGGGGGCGTCGTCTACGGATGTACGTTGAGCACGTCGAAAGTGCATGCCGCGAAAAAGTCTGTCCTCTTACGCCCGCCTTGCTCAAGACTTGGCTTGGTAACCCGCCTGCTGCGAGCAGTTTAAACCTGATCTTTTATATTCGCTTGCTGGCTGCGGTTAACCCGGCTATTTCCGCGTGGCCCACTGGGCAAGCCGACGCAGAACGCCCGCAAGTGGTTCTCCACCGTCGAACTCCAGCGCCTGGGCGCCGACCGGGACTGGCTCGACAAGGCGATCCGAATCGTGGAGAAGCACGTGCGTGACGCGAACTGGAAACAGCGCTACGGAACCGCCCCGCCCACCGCGGAAGACAACACCGAGCGCACAGATCACCCCACGGCTCGTGCAAGCCTAGACTGACAGATCCCCGCGCACAGCGACCGCGAGTGCCGAACCGCGGTCGCTGTCCGACTCCCGTCATGCGAAGAGAAAACGGCTGCTTCGCACCCAGGGCGTGGGTTAGCTATTCCATTCGGCGGGGATATCGGTTCAATCGTAAAGATGTTTTAGACGTATCCGCATCAATCTGGGAGTATAGCTCTATGAAGCGAAATGGAAGAGCGAATAGGAAACGAAAGGCGAAAGCGAGCGGAAGAACCCGGCTTGTTTCAAAGCCGGTTCGCACACCGAAGCCCATAATTTCGTTGCCTGGCGCCTGGGAGCGTTAAGCCGTGACCGAAAAATGTCGCAGCACGAGCAAGGCAATTAACAACAAATCACAACGCCGAAAGGAAAACAGTATGAACACATCGTCTAACGTCTGGTTGGTAACTGGCAGCGGAAGCGGATTGGGCCGCAACATCGCAGAAGCT
>DATMQA010000004.1:0-2298 GCA_035566895.1 Binatia bacterium | reverse complement strand
GCCCTGGGTTTTGCGGGGTTCATGGGTTACTACTTTCCGGGCTTTATGCTCGACAAAAAGATCGCCAAGCGCCAAGATACTCTACGCCTTTCCTTGCCGGACGCTCTCGACATGATGGTGGTGTCGGTAGAAGCCGGCCTGGGCCTCGATCAGGCGATCCATCACGTAGGCCGCGAATTGCAGATGACTCACAAAGAGCTCAGCGAAGAACTGAGCCTGGTGAACCTCGAGATGCGCGCCGGCAAACGCCGTTCCGAGGCATTGCGTAACCTGGCGGAGCGTACCGGCGAACCGGAACTTCAGAAACTTGTGGCGGTTCTGGTGCAGACCGACCGGTTCGGGACCAGCATCGGAGATTCGCTGCGCGCGCATTCGGACTTCTTGCGCGTCAAACGCAGACAGGAAGCCGAGGAGCGTGCCGGCAAAGTCGGCGTGAAGCTGGTATTCCCAATTTTCTTTTTCATCTTACCGGCCATGCTCGTAGTGGCGGCCGGCCCCGGTCTGTTGCAGGTATTTAAGTATCTCTTCCCGTTGATGAAGCAATTCCAAGGATAGAAAGGAGAACCGCCGATCATGAATGACATGGTTATGCAAACCGTACTTTGGCTCACCGCAGGGTTCTTACTGGTGATGCTAATGATGCGCCGGCGCAAACGCAAAGTCCAGCGGTAGGGGGCTGAGCATGCGCGGCAAGGATCCGATTTCGGAGGCCGGCCGCCCGGACCATCTCGGAGGGATGGTCTGGGTCTACAACCGAGCGGTCTGAATTCAGGACCGCAATGTGGGTGGGCGTCGATGCGGCACTCTTCCTGAGGGGGGATGCCAGATCGACGCCGGTGGCCGGACTTTCCGAGCTCGGGGTTGTGGTGTCTTATATCTCCCGAGCTTTTTTCACCATCCAACTAAATGTTTGATATCGCCTCCATTATAAACCTGCAGAACCATGACGGCGGCTGGCCGTATCGCAGGACCGCCGGATCGTGGACGGAGCCCACGGTCTTAGCCCTGCTGGCGCAATCCGTCGAGAAAGGCGATCCACGGAGCATTGAGCGGGGTTTCACCTGGCTTCGCGCTTCGCAACGCCCGGATGGCGGATGGCCGCCACGGCCGTCGGTTGCCCAGAGCACGTGGGTCACATCGCTGGTGGCTTTGCTGCCCCCCGACAGCTTGGGGCATTCGCATCAAGCTGCTGCGATCGACTGGCTGATGGGTCAGACGGGCGAGGAGACATCGCTGGTTTACAGGCTTCGCAGGGAATTGATTGGAGACGGCTCAGGGCCTGAGCCTCGCAAGGGCTGGCCGTTTTTTCCCGGTGCGGCGGCGTGGGTCGCGCCCACCGCCATCAGCATTCTGGCACTCGAAAAATCGCGGCGGTTGCGGGTCTCGAGTGGAGTACAAGAGCGCATCCAGGTGGGCCGTCAATTTCTGCTCGATCGCATGTGCAAAGACGGAGGCTGGAATTACGGACGGAGCAGTGTGCTGGGCGTCGAGGCAGATTCCTACCCGGAAACGACCGGCCAGGCTTTGCTGGCGCTGAACGGCCTGGCGTTGAGCGGGACGCCATCTCCTAAGATTGGCAGAGCGCTGGCGGCGGCTGAGGAACAAGCCAGGCGATGCCAGTCGGCGGAAGGGCTGAGCTGGCTGCAGTTGGGATTGCAAGCCCACGGCGTTGCTGCCAAGGGTCCGGGGCGCGAGCTGCCCTGCCGGCAGATCATGGACTCGGCGCTTTGCATTCTGGCGCGAGCGGCCCTGCGCGGCAGAAACATTTTCTTGGAGTAGACGGTGAACGAAGGAATCACAGGTCGAATGACGCGTCGTCAAGCCTTGATGGCATCTGCCGGCTGCCTGGCGCTCACGCGCTGTTCGCTTGTGGGGAGCCGCCTGCCGGAGCCGCGCGTTTCTATAGTCCGTGCGGCGTACAACCAGTCCTTGTATGAGACCGTTCGGCGGCTTCTGGTGGACCACCGCGTCGACGTGAAGGGCAAGCGAGTGGTCGTCAAGCCCAATCTGGTGGAATTTGATCCCGGCACCACCATCAACACGCATCCCATGCTGGTGCACGCCTCGCTGGAAGCCTTTCGCGCCCTCGGAGCCGCGGACGTCCGGATTGCCGAAGGACCGGGCCATCGTCGCGTCACCATGGACCTGGCCGACGCTGCGGGGTACTTCGAAACCATTCCCCGCTTCGAAGAGCTTTTCACCGACCTGAATCTTGATGATGTCTCTCAGGTCTTGTTGAAGGATCCATTTTCCCGGCTCAATTCCGTGTATTTCCCGAATACCGCTTTGGGCGCTGAC
>DATMQA010000003.1:0-5977 GCA_035566895.1 Binatia bacterium | reverse complement strand
GGCGACGCTGCCCTCCTTCGCGCCGAAGAGCAGGCCTACGATGTGATCTTTCTGGACATAGAAATGCCAGGCATGGATGGGTTCGAACTGTGCTTCCGGATTCATGGCACCCCTCTAAACCAAACCACGCCCGTTGTCTTCGTGACCAGCCACAGCGATTTTGGGTCCCGCGCCAAATCCTCCCTCACTGGCGGTCAGGACCTGTTGGGTAAGCCCTTTCTCACTTTCGAACTCACGGTCAAAGCGCTCACCCTCGTGCTGCGCCGCCGGCTGCAGTCCTTAGACCGCCGCGGCGACCTGCGGCCTGGCCCAAACGCTACTCCCAACCGCCAAACCCGCGTTGCACCCGCGGTCCCGGTCGAGCCCATCGCGGCGGCGGTTCCGCTTCCGCAGCAGCTCTCCCAACCGTCAGCTCGTGCGTGAAAAAGAGGCGACCGAAACTGTCGCCAGTGCATAAAAGCGCAAGGCAAACAGAGCCACGCGAGGGCAAGCATCATCACAAGTGGCTAATTACCATATTGTTATGGTGCTTTACTCCTTGCCAACAACGATATCCAGGTTTCCAAATGCAAGGGCCATGGGGCACACCACCTGCTCATGTTTCTTAAACCATGCACTTGAAACGGGCGGTTCACACCGCGTTGCGCGGCAGTAAGCCGGCTTTGGCGCTTGTCGAAGCCGTGCGGCGATTTGCCGCCGTGACAGGCGTGATGCTCCTTTCACTCCAAGCCGGTTTCGGATTTGGAATCCAACCGGCCGTCTTTTCGGGCGCAACAGCGCAAGTTCTGGAAGGAAAGGCGAGGGGCCGGCTGCTGGACTTGGACCGGGCCGCCAACCTGGCTGGCTATTCCATTCTCAGCCTCGCAGAACACGACGGTATCCCAGGCTGGGCGGCGGCGCCCGGTCCGCGGAACTACAGCGATGATTTGCTCAACTGGCATGCGCGGGATGTGATTCTGCTGGCATTAGCGGTCCTCGGCCTTGGGTGGCTGGCACTTCGGTCGGCACGCAGTTTGGTCAGGGGGCAGGTTGATTTCAGGAACCCGGCACCTGCAAACGCAGGCATTTCGCCAGGCAACCCCGTTACTACGGAGCCATTGGCCGAGGAGTTTTTCGCGGCCTTCCGGGTAGGTCCGATTTCACCGGCACCCGCGGGCGCGGCCGAAGCACCGGTTATGGCTAACAACAGACCCGCGGAAGTTAAGGAGCAACCGCCGGCAGAAGTCAGTGCCCCCACCAAATTCTCTGACTGGGCGCCGAGGCACGTTTCGAAGTCGCTGAGCCTTTTTCGCGAAGTCTCTCGTTCAACAGATGCCGGTGAGCGCCAGAGAATGCTGGTCGAACTCTCCAGGCAGCTCGGGTCCGTCAAGGAACGCGCCGGCGAGCCTGGATTACTCCCGCTCTGGCAGATGGCATGCGCTCTCGAGGGGCTTCTGAAGCAGCTCGCCGGCAAGGAATCGAATGTGACTGCTTCCACGCTGCAGACCGCGGCCGGCGGGCTGGACTTGCTGCACCGGTTATGTGTCCAGGGAATGAAACCGGAACTGGCGACGCAGCCGCCCGTGAGACTGCTGGCGGTGGACGACGATGCCGTGAGCCGCCGTGCGCTGTCGGTGGCCCTGAAAAAAGCGTTCGCTGAGCCCGACCTCGAAGCCAATGGGGAAGCCGGCTTCGCACGCGCAACCAGGCATGCTTACGATGTCATTTTCCTCGATGTCGAAATGCCAGGAATGGACGGGTTTGAGCTTTGCTCGAAGATTCACACCACGCCACTTAATCGGACGACGCCAGTGGTGTTTGTCACTCGGCACAGCGATTTTGATTCCCGCGCCAAGGGTGCTTTAAGCGGCGGCCAGCATCTGATCGGGAAACCGTTCCTTGCCCTCGAGATTACCGTGAAGGCCCTCACCCTGGTCCTGGGGGCGCGCCAGGAGCGGGGGCTGGTCAACCCGCTCTCTGTGCAAAAGAGTGCCGAACTCGCGCTCCCGGCACCGAGTACCGTGTGCGCCGAGGTTCCCGGCACGTCTGTTTCCTCGGGTGCTCTTGCGTCCGCCGCAGAATCGCAAGTAGGCCAGGCCAAAACAACGACCGCTCGCGAGGGCCAGCCAGGCTCCGAAGGCCAGTTGCGTCCCAAGGCAACGCCCCCGCTGCCGCCATCGTCACCACCTGCGGCGCCCGGCGAGACCGTCGGCAAGAACCACGGCGGGCCCGGCTTGCAAGCAGGCGGCAAGCCGTTGGATTTTGCGGGCGCTCTTGTCACGCATGCACCAGCCCATCTCGAAAGCCTCAAAAGCCAGCTCCATGCGCTCAGGCAAACCCAGGATTTGAACGTCCAGCAGGAATTGCTCGGCCAGCTCTACATCGGAGTACATTCTTTTGCCAAGGAAGCTGAGCGCGCTGAACTAAGGGCGGCTCAGCGTTTGGGCTGCGCCCTGGCTGCACTGCTGCAGAAACTGCTCGAGCGACCTGATTTTTGCCGTCCGTCAACGCTCAACGCCGCCGCCGCCGCCATTGAGTTGCTTGAGGAGCTATGTGCCGCCGGGGTCGAACCGGGCCTCGCTGAGCCCCCGGCTCGCATCCTGGTAGTGGATGATGATCCCATCACCCTGCGTGCTATCGCGGGAGCGATTCAACTCGTCTTCACCAGGCCGGAAAGCGCGGAGAGCGGCGAAGCGGCGCTGGCGCTAGCCACTGAACAGGCCTTCGACTTGATTTTCCTGGATGTGCGAATGCCGGGCATGGATGGATTTACAACTTGTACCAGGATTCACCAAACCAAGGCCAACACGCGAACCCCCATCGTATTTGTCACCAGCCATAGCGACCTGGAGTCCCGCGGCCAGGCCGCCGTCTCAGGTGGTTGCGGTTTCATCCCCAAGCCGGTCCTGGGCAAGGAAATCATCCTCACTGCCTTGACATATATCTTTCGCGGACGTCTTACGAACCCGTCGCGCACCGGGCCGGCGCGACGGCCGAACGACAAGCCGGGCAGTGAGTTATCGACAGATTCAGGTCACACCGGGGAACCCCCGGGACCTGCACCAGGGATTCCCCAGGATAAAAATCCGCATTCCCCGGAGGCTGGTTTGGCCGTTCTGGCCCGCGACGCGCTTGCTCAAGGATGCGTGAACGAAAAAAAGTGCATGAGCGGTGGGTCGCTAAGGGATTCGACATAGATCCAGCCCATTTGTAGAAAATGAACCTGAAATGCCAAAACGAGCGAAACCGGTGTGGCGCGACCACCGGGGGAGAGACGGCCTTTACGTTGGCCGAGGTGCTCATTTCTGTTCTTATCCTGGCCACCGCAATGGCTTCCCTCTACGCGTGTTTTTCGTTCACTTTCACTGTAATTCAGTCGAGCCGGGAGGAACTTCGCGCCACACAGGTTGGCCTACAGAAGCTCGAAGCGATTCGGTTGTGTACCTGGAATCAGCTTTCCAATTGCCCGATCTCCTTTCAGGAGAAGTATGACCCCCTCGCATCCACGAACCAGAGTTCGGGGGTCGTGTATTACGGCACCGTCACCACCGGCCCTTGCACCAACGTTGCCGATTCCGCCTCGTATAAAACGAACATGGCGCTCGTGACGGTCACTCTCTACTGGACCAACTTCAACGGCGGCAAGCAACTGACTCGCTCCTGCCAATTGCAGACGCAAGTAGCCCTCAATGGCATGCAAAACTACATCTGGGGGGCGACTCAATGAGGCTGCCGCGAAGCCGTTCGGCCTTCGCCCATGGGCGTAACCGTGGCCTAACGCTGGTTGAGGTAATGGTCTCGCTTGGCCTCGCGACAGCTCTCATCGGCCTGGTCACTACCTCCAGCCTGTATGGGTCGCGCTGCTTCGCCGCGCTGGGAAATTACGAAGATCTGGACGCCAAAAGCAGGTACGCGCTGGACGCGGAGACTCGAGCGATCCGCCAGTCAACCGCCGTGGTTGCTTTCAGCACAAATTCAACCTCCCCCTCTCTTACTCTAACCAATGCGAACCGGGGCCAAACGGTCCAACTTACTTATAATCCCACCGCGCGCACTGTCAGCCTGCAAATGACCGGCCAGCCCACCATCACCCTCCTGACCGGCTGCGACGCTTGGAATTTTGCGTTATTTCAACGCACCCCCACCTTTACCTCCACAAATTTCCTGTTCATTCCGGCCACCAATTCGTCGGGGGTCCTGGACCCAACGCTCTGCAAACTTATCAGCATGTCCTGGAAGTGTTCGCGCACGATTCTGAATCAAAAAGTGAACACCGAGAATGTGCAGACCGCTCAAGTCGTGCTTCGCAACAAAGTGAACTAAAGAAATGACCGTATGAAAATTCAATCCTGCAAACAACGCCGGTCCGAGGGAAGCACCTTGATCATCGCCCTGTGTAGCGTCGCCATCACCACACTCGTCCTGGTCAGCTACATGGGGCTGGTTCGTGCCAACGACTGCTCGGTAATCCGCTCGCAGGGTTGGAATGCCGCCATGACCCTCGCCGAAGCCGGGGCTGAGGAGGCCATGGCGCACTTGAATTCCGGCGCCGGCCGCTCCGGCGACGGTTGGGGAAACTCAGGAGCCTTCTTCGGTCCGGTATCGCGGACCCTGTTTCGTGGTTCCTATAGCGTTGTTGTCGACTCCAACAATATAACGCCGACCATCTATTCGACGGGCTACGTCACCTTGCCGACTATCTCTGCTACCCTGTCTCGCGTGGTTCAGGTCACGGGTAGCAACCTCCCGCTGTTCAATGTTGCTTTCGGGGCCAAGAGTTCCATCACGATGAATGGCAGTGGATTGGCCGCGGACAGCTTCAACTCGGCCAAAACGAACCTCAGCACCAACGGCCAATATGACTCCAGCAAAACCAGCACCAACGGGAATGTCGCCAGTATGCTCGGGCCCGTGAACCTCGGTAACCACACGATCGCGGGCAACCTTTACCTGGGGACGGGCGCCCAATACAACAGCGGTGCCGGGCAGGTTTCCGGCAAGATCTACAACGATTTCAACGTCCAGTTTCCTGATGTCGCTTTACCGCCGACAACCTTCCTGCCAGCGCCCTTCGTCCCGGCCATCATTGGTGGGATAATCTACAACCACGCTTTCTTAGTCAGTGGCTCGTACTACACCACCGACTCGGGCAGCGTTTATGTTGCCCCCGGTGTCACCGTCACGCTCCGAGTCGATTCTTCGAGTTTCAGCCCCGGGAACATTTTCATTGACGCAATCAGCGGTGTGTCCGGAACTTTGATGGTTTACCAGGTCTCGGGAAGCAGTTCGCTGACCGGCAACACCACCGTTCAGAGCGGGAAAGCGCAAAACTTCTTCTATTTCGGTTTGCCCGGCGTCACCAGCATCACCTACGGCGGCAATTCAAGTTTTGTCGGAGCCATCTACGCTCCCGAGGCGGACCTCACCCTGAACGGAGGCGGCAACAATAACGGCCTCATCGGCTCCAGCGTCACGAAATCAATCACCATGAACGGCCATTACAATTTTCATTTCGACGAGGCGCTCCTCTCCATCGGCCCCAGTCGTGGATACCTCGCGACTTCCTGGTCGGAATTGTGAGACGGCCTTGCTGGGCCTCCCCGCATCGGTGCGATTAACCTGTGCCGCTTTCTGGTTCCCATTTGGCACAAAATCTCCAACGCCTCGTACGAGGTCTCAAACGGCTCTAAGTTTCTGGGCCAACCCTGCGAGCTGAACGCCATCATCAAGAACGATATTGAGTTCATCGTGATGCAGCGCAAGAAAACACATATTGTGCGCGCGCAACGTCTCCAGTCTGGCCCCATCATCCATCAATCCATTAATCCATCATCCTCCCGGCCGCCGGTCACGCCACGTCGAGTAGAGGCGGGCTGTTGCCAGCCCGCCCCCCTCTCAGAACCGTACATGAAAGTTTCCCTTCATACGGCTCAAGCCCTCATAAGGCCAGCCCTTCCCTTGCGGCTGACCCGCGGTTCGGCGGACAAGAAAACCTATC
>DATMQA010000002.1:0-20810 GCA_035566895.1 Binatia bacterium | reverse complement strand
AAAAATAAAAGCACCAAAATCACCGTTATTTATGTGCTGTTTACGGCTATTGACTGCTTGTTAATGCTGTATTAATGCTTTCCCTGTTGATTTTTATTCAGCCCGATACTTTTGGCTCAGGATCGGTGAACGACCCGAAATATTTTGCTGAACCTTCTGCATATCAGAGACGGAAAACCCCGCCGCTGCGGCATTTGCGACTTACCTCGAATGGTTCATGATATTTACAATTTTCTGATTCAATCCAATTTAGCCGCGGATTAAACTCGGCGTGTGAAAGCTCCCTCACTTGCCCTTCTGGTTTACAAATGAGCATGGAGACGATCGAGAAATATCAACGACAGCTCTTGGAGCAAAGCCGTCGCCTTTTCTACAAGACACCGATCAGCCAGGCAACGGAACGAGCCTATCACGCCACGCCTCGGCATCTCTTTGTCAAACGCTACCGCGAGTGGGGAACGCCCGGGTGGCGTGAGGTGACGGCCCAGAACCTCGAACAGCACCTCGCCACGTTGTACGCTGACCGGCCGCTCGTGCTGTTCGGCGACGATGATAGCAACATCCCCTCGACTATTTCGCAGCCATCGTTCGTGCTGCGCATGCTCGATATGCTGCAGCTCCAGCCGGGCCAGACCGTATTTGAACTGGGCGCGGGCAGCGGGTGGAATGCAGCATTGTTGGGGCATTTGGTCGGCCCCGAAGGGCGCGTGTTTAGCCTCGAGCTCATCCCGGAAGTGGCCAGGGCGGCTGCGGAGACCGTTCAGACGCTCGGGAGCACGAATGTCACCATTGTCGCTGCTGATGGCGGCGACGGCTACCCTGCAGGCGCCCCTTACGACCGGGCGATTTTCACCGCCGGTGCCTATGACCTTCCCCTCGCTTTCCATAACCAGCTTCGAGAAGGCGGCCTCTTGATGGCCGTCATCAAGCTCGAAGGCGGCGGCGACAGCTTGTTTGTGTTGCGAAAGACCAAAGACCACTTCGAGTCGGTTGACTCGATGCCGTGCGCGTTTGTCCAGTTGCGGGGGAAATATCAGCTTGAGGGCCTGGACCCTGCCGCCCCGAACACACTCCCGGAATGGCCGGAATTGCAGCAACGCGAAGTGTCCCGGACCCGCTTCTGGTGGGCAGGCAAGGGACCGGAATCGTTCGCCTGGCGCACCATGGGCATCCGATTCTTTCTCGGCATTTCCGAGCCGCGCTTCCGCGCTTTCAAGACCGGAAAGACCGCTGAGCGGCCGTTGGAGGACCACTACTTTGGTCTCTGGGACCAGGAGCGGCGCTCGCTCGTCCTGGCAAAAGATGATTGGCTGATTGCCTACGGGAACGCTTCGGCGCGGGACCAGTTGTTGGAAATGGTCCGGCAATGGGTGGACCTGGGCATGCCGGCGGGTCCCAGCTTCAAGCTGCAGGTGCATCCGAATGATTATCCCGTAGCGCCCCGTGAAAACCAATGGTCCGTCAAACGCAGTGAATCCACGTTTCTGTGGACCTTGGAAACGTAACTCGAAAGAGCGGCGCATATTTTGGTCAGTACCACCACGGCACGCGTGAGCGGAAGAGCGACCCTCACGTCGCACCTTAGCTGCATTTTGGTGCGCATTGTCCGAATGAGTCTCCAGCCCCGCTGGCCGCTGGGGCTGGACGTCGTCGTAGCGAGGCTCAACTTCTCATGCCCCCATCTCATATTTGATAGTCTGAGAATTGGATCATTTCATGCTGTACTAGGCGTGCGCGTAATCGCGTCTGCTGCGCGAACCGGCTAAAGCCGGTAAGGCGTCGGCATTGAGAAAGAGAACCCATGTTCTCAACCTGTGAATTGTGCCCGCCCCTCAGTCGAGGGGCTTCCCTCCCTTTTTGCCGTCCGCCTGCCAGGGGCCGGCGCCCGCGTTCTTCCCAACCACGCCACCGTTCCGTCACTATCCGTCGCTATTCGGAGTTCAAATGAAACCCTTCCGGAGTTTACTTGCTTGAAGCCAACCAGTTCATCAAAGGTCCAGGTTCAGTCCAGGTTCCAGTCCAGGTTAAAAACCCCTGAAATCCAGGTGAATCCAGGTAAATCCAGGTAGATATTTTTTTCACTCATGTCAATGTGCTTCAGTTTGCAGACGGAACTCAGCGGCGCTAAGTCGCGGCTATCCGCGCCAAAACAAAGGATGCTTTTCGGCCCCTGGCCAGACTCTCCGATCCGAGTTATTCCGAGTTATTCCGAGTTAAAAAAATAAAAAACGTCAATCATAAGCGCTTCACTCATGTTAACCTGCTCCAGCTTGGGCCCCGTTGCCCGCCAATCCCCTTGCCCCTGTTGCGCCGTTGGGTAGCATCCCGGGGTGACCCAGTTGGAAGAGCAGGTCCAGCAAAGCATTCGGCGACGCGGTCTTCTCCGGTCGCGCCAGCGGGTGCTGGTGGCGGTGTCCGGCGGCGTTGATTCCATGGTCCTGTTGCATGTCTTGTCAGAGTTGGCCCGGTCAAATGGCTGGCGTTTGGCGGTGGCGCATCTAAACCACCAGCTCCGGGGTCGGAGCAGTGACGCCGATGAACGCCTGGTCCAGCGCACGGCCAAGACATTGAAGCTGCCGGTCATCGTGGAGCGTGCGGACGTGCGCCGGTTCGCCAGGTCCAACAGGCTTTCGCTCGAATTGGCCGCGCGGAAGCTGCGGCACAATTTCCTGGCGCGGACTGCGGCGAAGGTTAAAGCACCGAGCATTGCCGTGGCCCATCATGTGGATGATCAACTTGAATTGTTCTTTCTGCGGCTCTTGCGCGGCAGCGGGGCCGAAGGCTTGGCCGGGATGAGATGGCGCAGCCCATCTCCGAGCAATCCCAAAATCCAGTTGGTGCGCCCGCTGCTGGACCAATCCAAGGCCGGCTTGCGGAGGTATGCCGCCGAGAGGAAGGTCCCCTTCCGCGAAGATGCGACCAATGCGTGCCTGGATATCCAGCGGAACCGCATTCGGCACGAGTTGCTGCCTTTGCTGCGAACCAAATATCAGCCCGCGCTCGGCAAAACCGTCCTGCGCGTCATGCAGATTCTCGGCGCCGAAGCCGAGGTGAGCAGCGAGTTGGCGAGGAAGTGGTTGCGGGAAACTGCGTTTTCCTCAACCGGTTTCGAAGAGCTCCCGGTCGCAATCCAGCGGCGCTGCCTGCAACTGCAATTGTTCGGTATGGGACTCGATCCGAACTTTGAATTGGTGGAACAACTGCGGCTGGCACCTGAAAAGCCGGTGAGTGTCGGTCCTCCAGTACGAGAAGGAAGAGGAGGAAGAGGACGAGGACGAAAGGGTTTCGTTCAAGGTGCAACCCCTTCCCAATTGTCCGTGGTTCGGGATCCCGATGGCCGGGTGCGATTACAATCCGTAGAATCATGCGAGTTCAGACCAGGCTCAACCGAGGTTTCGCTGAATGGCAGGGCAGGGGAAATGTTGTTCGACGGCGTTCGCGTTCAATGGCGGCTTTCCCGGGACTTGCCGGTTGGCTCGCTAAAACCTTCCCGGGACCAGGAATTTCCTTGCCCGGCCCAGGAATTTTTCGATGCGGACAAGGTCGGTTCGCCGATTTTGCTTCGGCATTGGCAATCCGGCGACCGGTTTCAGCCCATTGGCTTGCGCCATTCACTCAAATTACAGGACTTTTTCACCAATCAAAAGGTGCCACGGCCTCGACGCCACCGGCTTTTGCTTGGTGTCACAGCACTCGGTGAAGTGTTTTGGGTGGAGGGGCAGCGGATTTCGGATCGATTTAAGCTCAGAAAAGCCACGATTCGCCGCTTGCTTTGGCGGTGGCAACGGCTTTAACTTCCAATGGGTTGCGGCCTTGGGGTGAACATGGTAGCTTGGGCGCAACTGTATTTATAATGGCCGACGAGAACAGATATAACGACGACGATAAGAACCCCAGGAAAAGCGGCGAGTTCAAGGTGCCCCCGCGCACCTGGATTGTTTGGATTGCGATTTTTGGGGGGATCATCCTCCTGGTGCTCTTCAAAGACCGGATTGAGCCCCAGGGCGAATTGCTCACTCAGTACCGCTTTCAGCAGTTGCTGGATTCCAACCAGATCGCCAAAGCGACGATCAATTACAGCCCGCCGCAAAGTTCATCTTTGAACGAAATCACCGGGGCCTATTACAAGGACCCGGAGCACAAGGGGTCTGGAGACCAGGTCGCATTCCGGGTCAAGGCCCGGTTGACGCCGGACCTGGAGGCCCGGCTGCTCAGCATGAAGGAGATTGAACCGCGCGAGCCCAACACGATGGTCTGGAGCATGGTGGTGGGAGTGCTGCCGTTTGTGCTCATCGCCGCCTTGATTTGGTTTTTCTTTATCCGCCAGATTAAGATGGCCGGCAAAGGCGCGCTCAGCTTCGGCAAAAGCAAGGCCCGGCTCCTCGCCAAGGAACGCAACAAAACCACCTTTAAAGAGGTCGCCGGCATCGATGAGGCTATCGAGGAAGTTTCCGAGTTGGTCGAGTTCCTGAAAGACCCGAAAAAGTTTCAACGCCTCGGCGGACGCATTCCCAAGGGCGTGTTGATGGTCGGCCCGCCGGGCACCGGCAAGACGCTCCTGGCCAAGGCCATCGCCGGGGAGGCAGACGCCGCCTTTTTCAGCATCAGCGGCTCGGATTTCGTCGAGATGTTCGTCGGCGTCGGCGCCAGCCGCGTGCGCGACATGTTCGAGCAGGCCCGCAAAAACACGCCTTGCCTGGTATTTATCGATGAAATTGACGCCGTGGGTCGCAGCCGCGGGCACGGCCTGGGTGGCGGCAACGACGAGCGCGAACAGACGCTCAATGCTTTGCTCGTCGAAATGGACGGCTTTGATACCCAGGAAGGCATCATCATCATCGCCGCGACCAACCGGCCCGATGTGCTCGACCCGGCGCTACTGCGCCCGGGGCGTTTCGACCGGCAGGTCATGGTCAATTTGCCCGACGTCCGTGGCCGCGAAGCCATATTGAAGGTCCACGCCAAAAACGTGAAGCTGGCCCCGGCGGTCGATCTGTCCGTGATCGCGCGCGGCACCCCTGGCTATTCCGGCGCCGAGTTGGCCAACCTGCTCAACGAAGCCGCCCTGCTGGCCGCCAGCGAAAACAAAAAGGCCGTTGGTATGGTGGAATTGGAAGAGGCGCGCGACAAGGTCCGCTGGGGCCGCGAACGCCGCAGCCTTGCCATGACCGACGAGGAAAAGAAGTTTACCGCCTGGCACGAAGCCGGCCATGCGTTGGTCAATGTGCTGTTGGAGCACACCCATCCCTTGCACAAAGTGACCATCATCCCGCGCGGCCAGTCCCTCGGCTCGACCATGTCGCTGCCCAAGACCGACGTCCTCAACCGCCGCCGCAAAGAGATGCTCGATATGATCGCCATGACCATGGCGGGCCGTATCGCCGAAGAAGTTGTCTCCGGCGATATTTCCAGCGGCGCGGCCGGAGACATCCAGCAGGCGACCAACATGGCCCGCGCGATGGTGACCCAGTGGGGCATGAGCGATCGCCTCGGGATGGTCCAGTACGGCGATGACGACGAGTACATCTTCCTCGGCCGTGAAGTGGCGCGCGCGAAGGTTTATAGTGAATTTACGGCGCAGGAAATCGACGCCGAGGTAAAGAAGATCATCGATCACGCCTTCAAGACTGCCAAAGACCTCATCACGGGCAATTTGGATAAGCTCGAGCTGATCGCTAAATCCTTGCTCGAGTACGAAACCCTTGACGGCCAGCAAGTCGAGGAGATCGTTCGCACCGGCAAGTTCACTCCTCCTCCGCCTGCCCCGCAGGTCGATCCGCCAATTGGCGCGCCGGCCGGCACCCCGTTGCCGGAAGTCCCCGGCAAACCGGCCCAGCCGAAGCTGCCCGGAGGTCTGGGTTCGCCGGCGCCCGCAGCGGTCTAAGTCGAAGGTCTAAAGTCGCTTGACTTTGGACTTACCCAATTCCCAATCGACATTTCCCCTCCGGCTCTTTAGCGTAGCCGCGATGATTATTGCGCCCTCTTTGCTGGCCTCAGATTTCAGCCGCCTGAGTAAGGAAGTCCAGCGCGTCAACCGTTCCGGCGCCGACTGGCTGCACCTGGATATCATGGACGGACATTTCGTGCCGAACATTTCCTTCGGCCCGGCTGTCGTTCAGAGCGTGCGCCCTTTGAGCAAGCTCTTTTTCGATGTGCACCTGATGTGCTCGAAACCCGAGATTCTGCTTGAGCCCTTCGCCAAGGCCGGCGCAAGCCAGATGAACGTCCACGTCGAACTCGGCGAGCACGTCACCGCGCTGCTTTGGAGAATCAAATCACTCGGGAAGAAAGTCGGCTTGGCTATCAATCCACCTACCGCCATCACCATGGCGCAGCCGTTTTTAGAGCAAATTGACGAACTGCTCGTCATGACTGTCAATCCGGGCTTCGGTGGCCAGTCCTTCATCTACGAAACGCTCACCAAGGTCCAGCAAGCGTCCCGGTGGCGGCGTGAAAGGAATCTCGGTTTCACCATTGGCGTGGATGGAGGGGTCGATTTCAAGACCGTCGCTGACTGCGCCCGCGCCGGCGCCGATGCGTTCATCAGCGGTACGACCCTTTTTGGCCAGCGGAATATGACTGCGGCGGTGCGGAAGATGCGCAAGGTTGCCGAAGCCGCCCAGCCCAAACCATCTAACCCGCAACCCCCAACGCTCAACCCGCAACCCGCGTAAATGGCTCAAGTTAAATTCGGTACAGACGGCTGGCGCGCAGTCATCGCCGAAGACTTCACTTTCAAAAACGTCGAGCGTGTTGCCCAGGCCACGGCAGACTATTGGCTCGGCAATCCGATCGCTGGCACCGAGCAAAAGGTGATCGTCGGCTATGACCGCCGGTTTTTGTCCAACGAGTTCGGTCAGTGCACCGCCGAAGTTTTTGCCGGCAGCGGTTTCCAGGTTGTGCTCACCCCCGACCCGACGCCCACGCCCTCGGTTTCCTTTGCCGTAAAGGTGCAGCGGGCGATCGGCGGCGTGATGATCACGGCCAGCCACAACCCGCCCATCTTCAATGGCTTCAAACTCAAATCCCACTACGGCGGGTCCGCCGAATCGGAAACCTGCCAGGCCGTGGAAAGCTTCCTGGACCGCCATCCGGTAAAGGCGACCGAGTTGGCCGTGGCCATCAAGCAGGGCCAAATCACCATCCAGGATGTTCGGCCGGCGCATTACGCCGCGCTGAAAAAGTTGGTGGATTTCAAACTCATCGCCAAATCCAAACTGCGCTTTGCGCACGAAGCGTTGTTCGGTGTCGGGGCGGGTTGCTTCGAGCAGTTATTGGCCGGCACGACTTGCCGTGTGACAACTTTGAACGGGCGGCACGATGTCTTGTTCGGCGGCATCAACCCGGAACCCATCGAGAAGAATTATGGGCGCAGCTCGGCGTTCCTGAAAAAGCACCCGCACGATATCTGCCTGGTGACCGATGGCGACGCTGACCGCGTCGGCGGCATGGATGGCCGAGGCAACTACCTCTCGACGCATCAGCTTATCTGCCTGTTGCTGCGCCATCTCGTCGTGAACCGGAAAGGGCGGGGCCGGGTCGTCAAAGCGCTGACCACGACGTCGATGGTGGACAAAATGTGCGCGGCCTACGGACTGGAATTGGTCGAGACCGGCGTTGGTTTTAAATATATCGCGGCCGAAATGATCAAAGGCGGAGTGCTGCTCGGCGCTGAAGAGAGCGGCGGCATCGGGTTTCCTGGGCATATTCCTGAGCGCGACGGCATCGCGGCGGGATTGATGTTGCTGGAAATGCTCGCCACCGAGCGCGTCTCGGTAAACAAGCTCATCGCGACGTTGGTGAAGGAATTCGGACCCCATTGCTACGGTCGCATCGACACGCATTTCCCCTTGGAAAAGCGCGGAGCCCTGATGGCGTTCCTGCAGAAGAATCCCCCTGCCAAACTTCTGCGCTCGCCGCTGGCCGACATCAAAGCCTATGACGGCGTCAAGTTCATCGCGCAGGATACGTCATGGCTGATGCTGCGCGGTTCCGGCACGGAGCCGATTCTGCGCATCTATGCCGAAGCGAAGACGGATGCCGACGCGCAGAAATTGCTGCAATTGGGAGTGCGGTTGACCAAACAGGTGTAACCCCTGATCTCAAACGGCCCTCAACTGGACGGCGCGCAAACCGGCCGATTTCGCTCTCAGTAAATCACCCTCACCCGATAGAATCGGAAAGTGTTTGTGGCCGCAGGGTCGGTGATGGTGTAGCGGTTGCCATTGCCGTTTGTCGATGCGAGCGTTTTCCAGGCTGGAGGCAGGTTGGTGGTGTACTCGACCAGGTTGGTCTTGCCATTGACGCTATTCCACGAAATCTGGCGCTGGTGGTTCGTGGCGGTGATTTGAACCGAGAGCAACGAGATGTCTACAAACAGGAGGTTGGTATCCGCGAGGCTGGGATACAACAACGGCAAGTCGTCGAATGGTGGTGCGTAGTATTGATGAAGGACCAGATTGCTCGCTTGTATTCCCGTATAGTACTGAAAATTATTCAAGATGTTTAACACGTTCGTCCCCCTGAGCACGGTACCGAAAACGACAAAGAAGTTGTTGGTGTCGGGTGCGTCAAGGTAGCTGTTGTCAGCGAGGTTGAAGAACCACTCTGAACTCGCGGAATTGGTGTCGCCTCCCAATTTGGCCATTGCGATAGTGCCATAAACGTTGCTGAAGCGCCGACCGGTACCGAACTCATTCGTGATGGGCGCGTATGTCACAATCGGCGCGATCTGCCAATTGGTTGTGCCCCGATTGGTGACGGTGAAGCCTCCACCCTGGACCACGAAGCCGGGCATCAACCGATGGGCAAATTCGTCCTGGAACTTACCGCTTTGAACGTAACGAATGAAGTTCTGCACCGTGACCGGCTTGTCTTGATCGTAGAGCTCCACGTCGACATTGCCAAACACCGTCCGGAACTGAGCCAGCGTACCGGCCCGTACTGAACTGACACAACAAAGGGACAGGGAAATCCAGGCTGCAAAACGCCAACGGCTCATGAAATCATGATAACCATCCGGCGCTTAAGTGCAAATTCAATCCGGCACACGGAGGCGCCGGCGCAGCAGCCCGTTGCTGGCAATCATACGGTAGGCATGCTCGCCCGGCACCGGTTCGCGCCAGAACTCGCCCCCGGCGCTTTCGACAATCAACCCGCCGGCCGCAATGTCCCAGAGCCGAATGCCGCGCTCGATATAAGCATCGAACCGGCCGGTCGCGACGTAGGTCAGGGCCAGCGCAGCCGAGCCCATGATGCGCAACTTGCGCACGCGATGGACCAGGTCGGTGAAGTAGGGCAGGGTGGCTTCAAGATTCTTGCGAGTCTTGGCAAAGCCGATAGAGACGATGGCTTCCGGTAGCTTCTGTCGCCGGCTCACGCGAATCACCCGGCCATTGAGTCGCGCGGGTTGGCCGGCGATCGCGCTCCACAACTCGTCACAGAAGGGATCGTAGACGACCCCGACCAGGGTCTCGTATCCGTCCGGGTAGAGCGTGCGCTTTCCGTTCGGCCCCCGCCGCTGCAAGGCGATCGAGACGCAAGCGTGCGGAATGCCGTAGGCGAAATTGACGGTGCCGTCGATGGGATCGACGACCCAGCGATATTCGGACTGGGGGTCTCCGGCGACTCCTTCTTCCCCCACCAACGCGACTTCGGGAAATGCGGCATAGAGCGCCTTTTGAATCAGCTTTTGAGAACGAACATCCAGGTCGAGCTTGATGTCGTGTTGAGTGACCTCATGCGCGCGCTTGCTCAGGTGCAGACAACGGCGCATCAAAACGCCGACCGAACGAGCAGCTTTGACGGTGGCACTCTGTGCCAGGGTCAGATCCATTTGCTTCTGTTTCACGAGGGAGGTCCTTGGGCTTGGCGCAGAAGCCGGGGTTAATCGATTTTCCCGTGCGGCAGCTTAATTTCCTTCAAATTGAACTCGTAGTTATAGCGGTCGAAGTAAAGGTTGTGGTTGTCTGCTTCCAGTTCGCCGCGCTGGAAATCGACGTCGTCCGAACGCATCGACTGCTTGGGGGGAGTAAGGGTCTGGCTGTGGTCGCCGTTGGCGGCCATGCGGTATTGGTCGAGGCCGCCGAAAAAGAAATCGCGAATCTCGCGCCGCTCCGCGGGGGCGAGGGCAGGCGCATATTGCATGGCGAAGATGCCCATATAAGGATCGACCGGCATCCAGCCGTACGGGGCGAGGTAAATCTCGCACCAGTCATGAATATCCTCGTCGCCGGGGAACGTGTTCCAGCCCGATTGCCAGCGGGCGGGAACGCCGTTGAGCCGGCAGAGGCTGATGAAGAGCATCGCCTCCTGGCCGCAATCACCATAGCCCTTGCTCCGGCAGTAATCGCTGATATTCCGGATGGTCGAATACTCGATGGCGAAGCTGTAGCGAATGTGTTCGGCTATCCAATCGAAACACTTTTTGGCTTTGAGGCAGGGATTGGTTTCGTTGCCAACGATCTGCGCGGAGAGGGCGCGCAACTCGGGTGTGAATACGACGTGCGGCCCTTCGCGCGTGAATTGCTTCGTGTCTGGTGGATCCGCTTCGCACGGTTGCACCGCTTCCGGCTTAACGTCGAACTTCACCCCAAAGGTGGTGTAGTCGAATTGGATCTTGAACTCCGTTGCCTTGTCCTTAAGCGCCAGTTGTTCCGTATAGGCGCTGCGAATGGGGCTATCCTTGCCGGCGAGCTGCCTGGGGGTAGGAGTTGCGGAAGCCAACTCGAAATCGGTCTGGTACGGATACTGGCGCGGGAGCGGCAGCCAGGCGCGGACGGTCTCGCCCGGCGCCACGGCGTTCGCTTTGGCGGTGACCGTCATGGTGGCGTGGAACCGCTTGGGCAGGACATAAGGCTTTCTCTCGGCTGCGGCGGCTTGTTTGATGGCCCGACAGCTCTCGAGGCGGGCTTTTTGCAACTTCGTGGTGTCCTTGGGCGGCACCTGGCGGGCGGCCAACTCGGGATAACGAAAGAAAAGATTCCTGACGCTCGATGTCATGAAATAGCAGCTGCCGTCAATTTCGCGGCTGTCGAAGCGCCCTTCGCTGACCCACTTGTCGAATTCGCCGGGAGTCAGGTCTTTGACGGATTTCTTCAAAGCGGCCAAGAGCCCGTCTTTGGTGAAGGGAAAATCCCTTTTGATACGTTCAAGCCGATCGAGTTCGAATTCGAGTTGTTTCCGTTGAGCGGGGGCCAGTGTTTTCCCGGCCAACGCAGAATCCAGCGTGGCTGCGGCTTCTTTGAAATGACCTTGCAGTTCGAGCCCGCTCGCTTGTGTTAGGACGTCCTGTTGCGAAAAGCAGGTTGCTGACGCGAGCAATAAAAGCCCCGCCACAGCAAAGGAGCTCGGTTTCATAATATTTTTGCCTCCATCTTTTTGCCTCTAGGTTCACCCGTTCAGAGCGTCCAGAGAAGCCTTGGTTCTCTCGCGTTTGGCCTGCCATTCAGCCAGCCGCTGCTGATGTTCCAGCAAGACTTTCGCCGGTGCTTTCGAGGTGAAGTTCGGGTTGTTGAGCTTCTGGTCCGCTTTCTCGATTTCGCTTTCGATCTTCTCCAGCTCTTTCTTCAGCCGCGCTTTTTCCGCCTCGACATCGACCAGGCCTTCCAGCGGCAGGAACAAGTCGCCCAGCTCCGAATGGACCACGGGGGTGCCTTTGGGCGGCTGATAATCCGAGTTCATCTCCAGCGTCTCGGCGTTGAGCAGCAAACGCAGAACTTCGATTTCGTGCGGCGGGAGGTAACCGGTAGGCTTAAGAGCATATTTAACCTTCTTGCTGGCGGGGATATTGGCCTCGCGGCGCAGGTTTCGGCCCTGGGTGACCAATTCGTATTTCGTATTGACGATTTCGAGATAGCAGCCATCCAGCCCGTAATGCGCGCGGAAATCTTCGTCAAACGGCTTGGGCCAGGGCGCGAACATGATCGTTTTGCCGCCCTGGTCCTCCGGCATCTCCTCGTGGTACCCCATGCCGTGCCAGAGCTCTTCCGTGATGAACGGTAGGAACGGATGGAAAAGTCTTAGCGTATGCGATAGCACGAAATCGAGCACTGCCAGTGTATTCGCGCGCCTCTTCTCTCCCTCCGTTGTAGGAGCCGACGTAAGAATTGTAGGAGCCGACGTAAGGAGGCTCTCCGCTGTAGCAGCCGACGCGAGGAGGCTCTGATCTTTTTCTGCTCCAACCGGGGCCATTCGTTGCGCCGACAGGATCGCCTTGCTGGCCTCGACGTACCAATCGCAATACTCGCTCCAGAAAAAGCGATAAAGCGTTTGGGTCGCTTCATTGAACCGATACTCGGCGAAGGCGGTGGTAATCTCGCGGATGGCCTGGTCGAGCTTGAGCAGAATCCATTTGTCGTCGCCGGTGAGCAGTTCGGGCGCGATTTCGCTCTGCACCTTCCCGCCTTGCATCTGCCGGAACCGGCAGGCGTTCCAAAGCTTGTTGCAGAAGTTGCGACCCAACTCGACGTCCTTTTCATCGAAGAGGACGTCCTGGCCGAGCGGCGCGCTGCGCATCGTGCCAAATCGCAGGGCATCGGCGCCGTATTTGGCGATGAGTTCGAGCGGGTCGGGCGAGTTGCCGAGGCTCTTGCTCATTTTCCGTCCGAGTTTGTCGCGGATAATGCCGGTGAAATAGACGTTGCGGAACGGCAGGTCGCCCATGAACTCGTATCCCGCCATGATCATCCGCGCGACCCAGAAGAAAATGATGTCCGGCCCGGTTACCAGGTCGGTCGTGGGATAGAATTTCTTGAGCGTATCGGTCTGCTCCGGCCAGCCCATTGTGGCAAACGGCCAGAGCCAGGAACTGCACCAGGTGTCGAGCACGTCGGGATCTTGGGTGAAGCCGGCCGCCTCCAGAAATCGACCTTCCTCGGGAGAGTCGGTTGCTGCCTCCCAGACGTCTCCATGGAGCCGAAACAACGTCATATGCGCCTCCTTGCCCGAGAGCGACGTCTCTGCCGATTGCAAATCGGACAAGGCCGCCACGACCTGTGTGATCACTATGGGATTCTTCGGGTCGGACTGGGATAAAGTCACCGAACTCTTGGTCCACACCGGCACCCGATGTCCCCACCAAAGCTGCCGGCTGATGCACCAGTCCCGAAGATTGTGCATCCAATGCGAGTAAGTTTTTGTCCAGCGCTCGGGATGAAAGGCAATTCTCCCTTCCTCGACAGCCTTCGTCGAAGCCTCCACACTCGGATACTTCAAAAACCACTGCTCGCTCAAGTATGGTTCGATCGGCACGTGGCTGCGCTGACTGTAGCCGACGTTGTGGACATAATCCTCGGTCTTGAGCAGCAGGCCTTGCTCGGTCAGTTCCTCGGTTACGGCCTTGCGCGCTTCCATCCGGTCAAGGCCATCGAAATCCTCTCCTGCTTCTTTGGTCATGGCGCCATCCGGCCCGATGACGACGGTCAGTGGCAGGTTATGGCGCGAGGCCATCGCGTAATCGTTCGGATCATGCGCCGGAGTGACCTTCACGCAGCCGGTCCCGAATTTCGGATCGACAAAATCATCCGCAATGATCGGAATCGGTTTGTTTTGCAGCGGCAACAGCACCTTCCTGCCCACAAGTTTCGTATATCGCGGATCACTCGGATTCACCGCGACGGCTTCATCCCCAAGCATCGTCTCTGGGCGGGTGGTCGCCACAACCACGAACTCATCGGCCTTCGTCTGGCCCTTCTCGTCCAGTAGCGGGTATTTGAGATGCCACAGATGGCCTTTCTCCTCGACCATCTCGACTTCTTCATCCGAAAGAGCCGTGCGCGCCGCCGGGTCCCAATTGACCATGCGTTTACCGCGGTAAACGAGGCCCTTCTTGTAAAGCTCGACGAACACCTTCTGCACGCACCGAGAGTAGGCCGGGTCCATCGTGAACCGTTCGCGCGTCCAATCGCACGAGCAGCCCAGTTTCTTGAGCTGCTGGATAATGATGCCGCCGTACTTTTCCTTCCACGCCCAGGTGTGTTCCAGGAACTTCTCCCGCCCGAGCTCGTCCCGGTGCTTCATCAAGCCCTGTTTGCGGAGCGCCTTTTCGACGACCGCCTGGGTGCCGATGCCGGCGTGGTCGGTGCCGGGTAGCCAAAGGACTTCTTTGCCGTCCATCCGCGCTTTGCGCGCCAGAATATCCTGGATCGTATTATTGAGAACATGCCCCATGTGGAGCATGCCGGTGACATTCGGCGGCGGGATGACGATCGAGTAGGCAGGCTTGGATGACTGGGCGTTGGCCGTGAAACAATTCTGTTTCAGCCAGAAGTCGTACCACTTTTCTTCGACGGCTTGTGGTTCGTAGGCTTTGGGAATCTCCGGCATATTAAAACACCAAACACCAAACACCAAACACCAGGAAAACTCCCAGCACCAAATTACAATAATCCAATCTCGGTTGAACGATTGGAGCTTGGAGTTTGAAGCTTTTCTGGAGCTTGGAGCTTGGAGTTTGGTGTTTCCTGTGCGTGTTCATCCGTGGTTGAGGTCATTTCTTCATCAGTCGGTACTCCAGGCTCTCCACCAGCGCCTGCAAACTGGCCTCGATGATATTGTCGTGCACGCCCACCGTGCCCCATTGCTCTTTGCCATCGGTGGACTCGATGAGAACTCGGGTTCGCGCGCCGGTGCCGGCGGTGGAATCGAGGATACGGACCTTATAGTCCTCGAGTTGCACGTTCTTGAGCTGTGGAAAGAACCCGATCAGGGCCGCGCGCAGCGCGCCGTCCAGCGCGTTCACCGGACCGTCGCCCTCAGCAATCGTGTGCTCGGTCACGCCATCGACGATGACCTTCACGCTGGCCTGGCAGACGGATATCGAGCGGTCGCGGCGAATGGACACGTGGTAACCTTCGACTTTAAACGGCGGTTCCTGGTGCTTGAGAATTTTGCGGATGAGCAAGGCGAGCGAGCCTTCCGCCGCTTCGAACTCATAGCCCAGGCCTTCGAGACGTTTGACCTCGGCAGTGATGGCCCGGGTCTCCGGGGCGTCCGGCTGCAGCTTGAATCCCAGCTCGACCGCTTTCATTAAAATATTGGTGCGGCCGGACATGTCGCTGATGAGCACGCGCCGGTGGTTGCCGACGGCTTCGGGATTGATGTGCTCGTAACTGCGGGACACGCGGTCGATGGCGTGGACGTGCATGCCGCCTTTGTGCGCAAAAGCGGTCTGTCCCACCCACGGCTGCCGCGGGTCGTGGCGAACATTGGCAATCTCGTCCACGAACTCGGAAAGCTCTTTCAATTTTGGCAGTGCCTTGGCTGGCAGGACCTGCTGCTTCACTTTGAGCTGGAGCAGAGGAATGACGCTGGTCAGGTTGCAATTGCCGGTGCGCTCGCCATAACCATTAATCGTGCCCTGGATTTGCGTGGCGCCGGCCTCGATGCCGGCCAAGCCATTGGCGACGCCCAGCCCGCAATCATTATGGGTGTGAATGCCAATCCGGGCGCTAAGCCGGCCCCGGGCGGCGCGGACAATATCGCTGATTTCCTTCGGCAGACATCCGCCGTTGCTGTCGCACAGGACGATGCATTCGGCGCCGGCATGTTCGGCCGCCTGCCAGGTCGCCAGGGCGTACTCGGAGTCATCCTTGTAGCCGTCGAACGCGTGCTCGGCGTCATAAATGACTTTTTTGCCATGATCTTTGAGATACCGAACTGTGTCGCCAATCATCGCCAGGTTCTCATCAGGTTTGGCGCGCAAGACCTCGTTGACGTGCAACAGCCAGCTCTTTCCCACGATGGTGACGACCGGAGTCTCGGCTTCAAGGATCTGCCGCATCAACTCATCGCTTTCGACCGCGATTGATTTGCGCCGAGTCATGCTGAAGGCGGCGATGCGGGCGTTCTTCCACCTCCGTTTGGCGGCCTGCTTGAAGAACTCCATGTCCTTCGGATTTGAGCCCGGCCACCCGCCTTCGATGTAATGAATCCCGAAAGCGTCCAGCTTGTCCGCAATGCGCAGCTTGTCCAAGGCGGAAAAATTGATGCCTTCGCCCTGGCTGCCATCGCGCAGGGTTGTATCGTAGATTTCGACTTCGGGTTTCATAACGGTGCCGCCAACAGCGGGAGCAAATATGTACGATAAGCCGGGCCCCTTGCAAAGGTGAAAGGACTAGCTGCCCTTTAACCAGCTTTCACGCTTCGTCCATCAGTGCATTCTCGGAAGCGCTGGCATAAGCTTCGAGTGCGGAATGAATAAATGGTCGGGGCGGTGAGATTTGAACTCACGACCTTCTGAACCCCATTCAGACGCGCTACCAAGCTACGCTACGCCCCGAACCATTGCGCCGGTTCGAAAACCGGCACGAGGGAATAGTAAGCTGCCACGACCTGATTTCAACACCTATTTGGAGGCTGTAGTCGGTAATTACTAATCAGAGTAATCAGTGATCAAGTAATCACTGGAGCGAGCAGTAGCACTGAAGACTGATTATTGAACCACTGATTACTGGCTACTCTCCGCGGCCTTCTTCCTCGCTATCGTATGCGTCGCATGTCCGTAAAAAGCTTCAGCCGCTTCCATCAGCGTTTCGGAAAGCGTCGGGTGCGGATGCACTGCCAGCGCCAGATCTTTGGCCGTCGCGCCCATCTCCACCGCGAGCACGCCCTCGGCAATCAGTTCGCCCGCGCCGGTGCCGACGATTCCAACGCCCAGGATACGCTCGGTGTCCGGCTCGATGATCAGCTTGGTCAAACCGTCGGGCCGATCAAACGAGAGCGCCCGCCCGGAAGCTGCCCACGGGAATTTGGCCACCTGCACCTCGATGCCCTTGGCCTTGGCTTCCGATTCAGTCAACCCGCACCAAGCCAACTCGGGGTCTGTGAACACTACCGCTGGAATGGTGACGTCGGTAAAGGCGCTATCCTCGCCGACAATCACTTCGACGGCGATGCGGGCTTCTTTCGAGGCTTTGTGAGCGAGCAGCACGCCGCCCGCGATGTCGCCGATGGCATAGATCGAAGGGTCGGTGGTTTGCTGCTTGTCGTTGACGTGGATAAAGCCTTTGTCGTCGAACGAGACCTTGGTGTTCTCCAGGCCCAGGTCTTCAGCGTTGGGCGTGCGCCCGACGGCGACGAGGACCCGGTCGTAGAGTTCCTCTTTCTTTTGACCGTCCAGTTCGAACTCGACTTTGATCTGTTTGCCGCTGGTGGACATTTTACCCACCTTGGTTTTAAGCCGGATTTCCTTGAATGCCTTTTTGGCGTAGGCAGCCACCGGCCTGGCCAGGTCCGGGTCGGCCCCAGCCAGGATGCTGTCGAGCGCCTCGACCACCACGACTTTGCTGCCGAGCGCGGCATAGACGGTGCCCAATTCCATCCCGATGTAGCCGCCACCGATGACCAGCAGGTTTTCCGGCACCTCTTCCACTTCCAGCGCCTCGCGTGAGGTCATAATGCGTGGGTTGCCCAGGTCAAAAGCCTTGGGCATGGCCGAGCGTGAGCCGACGGCAATAATAGCTTTATCGTAATGGACCAGTTGCTGGCCCTGGTCGGTTTCGACGCGAAGCGTCCGCGAATCTTCGAAGTAACCGCGCCCGTGCATCACCTGCACGCCGCGCATCTTGGCCAACTGCGCGATGCCGCCCGCGAGCCGGGTAAGGATGGATTCTTTCCAGACTCGCAGCTTGGCGACATCAACCGTCGGCGCGCCGAACGTAATCCCGCGATGTTCGGATTCACGCGCCGCGGTGATGGTGTGCGCCGCATGGAGCAACGCCTTGGATGGGATGCAGCCCCGGTTGAGGCAGACGCCTCCCAGGCGCGGGTCGCGTTCGACCAGGATGACTTTCTTGCCCAGGTCGGCCGCGTAAAAGGCCGCGGCGTACCCGCCGGGTCCAGCGCCGAGCACAACGATTTCAGTGGTAATGGGGTCCATAGCTAAAAATTGTTCATATAAGTGCGAGGACGAGAACGAGAACGACGAGGAGGACGAATCAGAGGTTCACCTCGTCTTCTTTGAAATTCTCAAACGCCGCGACCAAATCCACGATGAACCGCGCCGCAACGCCCCCGTCGATCACCCGATGATCGTACGACAGCGCCACCGGCATCATCAACCGTGGCTCGATCCGCTCCTCGCGAACCACCGCCTTCATCGCTCCTCGTCCTAAACCCAGAATCGCCACCTCTGGCTTGTTCACGATCGGCGTGAAGTGCCCGCCGCCAATCCCGCCCTGGTTCGAAATCGTGAAGGTCCCGCCTTTGAGTTCCTCGCCGGAGACTTTTCGGTCTCGCGCCTTCTTCGCGAGCGTTTCCAGTTCCTTTGAAAGTTCGAGCAGGCTCTTCGCATCCACATCGCGGATGACCGGGACGATCAGACCCGCATCGGTGTCCACCGCGACGCCGATGTGATAGTACTCTTTGAGCACAATTTCCTGTGTCGCTTCGTCGAGACTCGAATTGAGCGCCGGATGCCTTTTGAGCGTCTCCACGGCGGCTTTGAGTGCGAACGAAGTCAACGTCAACCGCGCGCCTTTCTGCTCATAAGCGAGGGCGTATTTCTTTCGGAGCGCATTCAGGTGGGTGATATCCGCTTCGTCAAACTGGGTCACGCGCGGCACCGCATTCCAGTTTTCCGACATTCGCCGCGCGATAACCTGGCGCAATGGCGAGAGCGGTTTTTTGGAGACCCGCCCCCATTTGGCGAAGTCGATTGGTTCGCGTGCGGGTTTCACGACCGGCGCGGAGGCAGCACCAGGAGTGGGGTCGGCCGTGCGAGGTTGCGCCGCCAGCCGCTGAAGCCGGTGAATGTAGGCGCGGACGTCTTCGAGCACAATACGGCCACCGCGGGCGCTGCCGCGCACACGGGTGAGGTCAATGCCGAGGTCGCGCGCGAGCTTCCGAATCGAAGGCGCAGCGGCGGGGGCTTGGCCCGGTTTGAGTTCGCGCGCAGCGGCCTCAGGTTCCGCTTCTTCTTTCTGGCCAACCGGCTCGGTTCGCTGCGGTTCGGGGGCTTCGGCTTGGACGGCTGACTCGGGTGTTTTGGCTGGCGCGCCGGGTGCCGCGCCACCATCCGTCAAACTCAGGATGCGCTGGCCCACGGAGAGTTTGTCCCCGGCTTTAACGAAGATTTTCGCCACCGTGCCGGTGGCCGTGGACGGAATCGTGGCGACGGCCTTCTCGTTTTCTAATTCGAGAATCGGCTGGTCTTTGGTGATCTGGTCGCCTTCTTTGACGAACAAATTCACCACTGTGCCTGAGTCCGCACCCTCACCGAGCGCAGGAAGTTTCAAGTCCATAATTCGAAAGGCGAAGCAATTTGCACTAAACCGCCGGGCTGGCAAGGTGAATGTGAAATCATATCCGGGACCGAATTGCGCCAAGCTAGTTGTCCGGTGTGCAGGAAACGCGATCTTCCAGGTGTGCGATATAATGGATTTTATTCTTGCATAGAGGAAATGGTCGTGCAAATGTTGGCTCCACTAGACCAGTATGCCGCATGTCGCCCCTGTCACTGCCTCCCGCGAATTAAGCCTGACTTTGGCCGGGTAAACATGCACTATATATGATAAGCTCAATCTGACAGCACCGTTGAAGCCATGCCCATGAACCCGATCTGCTTCGCTTTTTCCAAAGTTCGCCCCCGCCTTCTCCGGGGACTAATGGCCGCTGCGCTCCTGACCACCGCCGGAGCCGCAGAAACCCTGGCATTGCACGGGCACATTCCGCCCGGGCTGAACCATTTGCAGCCAACCGGACGGCTTTCGGCCACCACGAACTTGAACCTGGCCATCGGTCTGCCGCTCCGCGATAAGGAAGGCCTCTCGAAGCTCCTCCAGCAGCTTTACGACCCGGCGAGCACGAATTACCAGCACTACCTGAGCGCGCCGGAATTTGCCGAACGGTTTGGGCCGACGGAGCAGGATTATCAAGCCGTGATCGAGTTTGCGAAACGAAATGGTTTCACTGTCACCGGTACTCATCCCAATCGCGTCGTTCTCGATGTGCGCGCCTCCGTCGCGAGTATTGAGAAAGCATTTCAAGTCACGCTGCGGGTCTATCGTCATCCGACCGAGCCGCGCGATTTTCACGCGCCGGATGCCGAGCCGTCCGTGCCGGCAGGGCTTCCCATCCTCGACATCAGCGGCTTGGACGATTACATGCCGCCAAGACCCGTGGGTCTGAGGCGAGGTCCCGCAGGGCAGGGGGGTGACACCAACGTGCAGGTCAAGGCTTATGCCACAGGTTCCGGCCCGGGCGGGGATTTTATTGGAAACGATTTCCGCGCTGCTTACGCGCGCGGTGTGCCGCTGACCGGTCTGGGGCAGTACATTGGGCTGTTCGAGTTCGGACCGTACTTCACGAATGACATCATCCTCTACAAACAGGCGGCGGGCCTGCCCCCAAGCATCGTCGTGAGTAATATTTTGCTCGATGGCTTCACGGGAATTCCACCCGCAGGCGCCGATGATGGCGAGGAGGCGCTGGACATTGATATGGCGATGTGCATGGCGCCGGGAGCGACGATCCTGGTCTATGAGGGAAACAGTGCCATCGATATTTTTAACCGCATGGCGACGGATAACCTCGCCAAGCAGATGGGTTGTTCCTTTGGCTTTCTACCGCCGCCCTCGACCATGGATCAGGTTTTCCAGCAGTTCGCCGTTCAAGGCCAGACCATGTTTGTCGCTTCAGGCGATGGCGGCGCCTATTCTACCAACGCCATCTTCGCCCCGGCAGATGATCCGAACATCACTTCCGTCGGCGGAACCTCGTTGACGACCAGCGGAGCCGGGGGCCCCTGGCAATCCGAAACGACCTGGATCGGCAGCGGCGGCGGCATCAGCCCGAACTATGCGATTCCAACC
>DATMQA010000001.1:0-31116 GCA_035566895.1 Binatia bacterium | reverse complement strand
TCGGGGTCCTGGTGGAGAGCGGCTTCGAACTGGGGACGTTTTTCAGCGGCGACGGTCTCGATGTCGGCCATGGCCTGGTACATGGAATCGGGGATGCCTTCCCGGCGGCGTTCGAGGAACCCGGGGAGGACCTGAGGAAAGGCGGCGCAATCGAGAGCGGGGTTGGGCATGGCGTGTTTGTGCGAAAAGAGATGGGTGAACCGGCCGAAGAACTCGGCCAGGGGACGCCGGGAATGGTGTATGACATGGGGGTCGTTGAAGAATTTAAGGTTCATATCAATTTCTGATTTATGCAGCCGGCAGTAAAAAAGAGCAGGTTCGGTGCCGAAATTTAGATGACTTATCGATGTTTTGATGTGGCCGGCATCACTAATGTGCTCAGATTGATAGAATGATAAGATTAGGCGTTTGACTGGTTCGCACCCGGCTGGTGAAAACATTGATTTTTATGTTATTCTTTGTGCAATGCCCACGCGCAAACTCCAAAAGGACTGGAGAGCCAGGCTCAAATCGGCCGTGCCTTTCGGCCTGGGCCAGGTCAAGCCCAAGCATTTCCGCGACATGGCCGCCGTCGCATGGAAAAATCGCGACAACCTGGCTTATGCCTGGAAGGTGCTGAGCCGGGGAGTGTGCGATGGGTGCGCGCTGGGTGTGGCCGGGTTCCACGATTGGACGATCGACGGCATCCACCTTTGCCTGACGCGTTTGAACCTGCTCCGGCTCAACACCATGCCGGCGCTGGAGCACACGCTCCTGGAGGATGTCGCAAAACTCACACGGCTTAACAATGCCCAATTGCGCGAGTTGGGCCGTCTGCCTTTTCCCATGCTGCGTGAAAAGCGCGCGCCCGGCTTCCGCCGAATTTCGTGGGACGAGGCGCTGCGCCGGGTGGCCACCCGCATCCGCGTCACCGGCCCCAAACGGCTCGCGTTTTATCTGACTTCGCGCGGAGTGACGAACGAGGTCTATTACGTGGCGCAGAAAGTCGCGCGCTTCCTTGGAACGAACAACATCGACAACGCTGCCCGTCTGTGTCACGCCCCCAGTACCGCCGCGATGAAACACGCCCTGGGCGTCGCGGCCACCACGTGCAGTTACAAGGATTGGTATGGGACCGACCTGGTGATTTTCTTCGGCGCCAACCCGGCCAACGATCAGCCCGTCGCGATGAAATACCTGCACGAGGCGAAGAAGCTGGGCACGAAGGTGGTGCTGGTCAACCCGTATCGCGAACCCGGCATGGAGCGCTATTGGGTTCCGTCCACTTTGAGCAGCGCCGCTTTTGGGACGGACATCATGGATTACTGGTTCCCGGTGTCCACCGGCGGCGACATTGCATTCCTTTGTGGGGTGTTGAAGGTCCTGTTTCTCAACGGCTGGCAGGATCGCGAATTCATCCGCAACCACACGGTTGGCTTCGAGGCGCTCGAAGCCGAACTCTCGAAACTCGAATTCGAGGCCCTGGAGGCGCAATCCGGCCTGGAGCGCGCCAGCATGGAGGAATTCGCCATGCTGGTTCACCGGGCCAGGAACGCGGTGCTGGTCTGGAGCATGGGCGTCACCCAGCACGCTTTTGGCGGCGATACCGTGCAGATGATACTGAACCTCGGACTGGCAAAGGGCTTCGTGGGTCGTGACAAATGCGGGCTGATGCCGATCCGCGGCCACTCCTCTGTCCAGGGTGGCGCCGAAATGGGCGCCTATTCGACCGCGTTTCCAGGCGGCAAACCCATCAACGCCGAGAATGCCGCCGCGCTCGCGCAGCTTTATGGATTTTCAGTGCCCGACTGGCGCGGGCTTACGGCTCCCGAAATGGTCGAGGCCGCCGCTGCGGGTGAGCTCGACTTGCTCTACTGCCTCGGGGGCAATTTCCTCCGCACGCTGCCTGAGCCTGAGCAGGTCCGCCTGGCCCTGGCGAACGTGCCGGCGCGCGTCCACCAGGACATCATCCTGACCGACCAAATGTTCATCGAAGCGAGAGAAGAGGTGATTTTGCTCCCCGCCAAAACCCGGTATGAGCAGGACGATGGCGGCACTGAAACCAGCACCGAAAGGCGGATCATGTTCAGCCCGGAGCTCCCGCGCCAGGTGGGCGAGGCCCGCGCCGAATGGAAGATCCTGCGTGACCTTGCCGCCGCAGTTTGCCCGGAACGCGCGCACCTGCTGGGTTGCGAAACCGGGTGGCAGATTCGCCAGGAGATCCCGCGCGTCGTTCCGTTTTACGAGGGCGTGCAGGGCCTGAAGGAAATCGGCGACGCCGTCCAATACGGCGGGCCGCACCTGTGCGCCGGCGGGAAGTTTCCCACACCGGATGGCAAAGCCCATTTCCGACCCGTGCCGCTGCCTCGCCCGGCGGTGACGGAGAAACAGCCGGATGCCGGGTTGCGGTCTCCGGCCAGGTTCATCGTCTCGACGCGTCGCGGGAAGCAGTTCAACTCGCTGGTGTATGCGGAGGTCGACCCCATCAACGGGGTGCCGCGCGATGCCGTGCTGATGAGCCGCGAGGACGCCGTCGAGCTGCACCTGAGCCAACATGATCGCGTCCTTTTGGAGAATGAAATCGGCCGATTCGAGGGCAGAGTTTTTCTGGCGCCGATTGCCCGGGGCAACCTGCAAATCCATTGGCCGGAAGGAAACGTGCTCATCCGCCGGGGCGTTACCGAGCCCACCGGCGGCGTGCCGGATTATAACACCCGGGTGAGCGTCCAGCGGCTCACCAACGGCAGCTCGGACTGATACACCGGCACGACCCAATGTCGAAGCGAACTCCCAAACCTGGCTTGGAGCAGTCGCCGGCAACTTCGGGAATCGAGGTCGTTCCCTTTCGGGCCGGCCGCAGGCTCAAAAGCCGCGCTGACAACCTCGCCCGGGAAGAGCCGCTGGAAATCCGCGTTCGCGGGCGCAGCATCGCCGTGACCATGCGCACCCCCGGTCACGAGCGCGAGCTCGCGGCGGGTTTCCTCCTCACCGAAGGCCTCATTCATCGCCGCCAGGACATCGTGGAAATGGGGCCTTGCCTCCAATCCGATTGCCCTGACAACACCCTGAACGTCTTTCTCTCGCCGGCCGTCGAAGTGGATTTTGAGCGCCTCACTCGCCATGTCTTCGCCACCTCCAGTTGCGGTCTTTGCGGCAAAGCTTCCATCGAAGCCGTCCACCAGCATTTCCCTCCGGTCACCTCGAACCTGGCTGTCCCGCTCAAAGTCCTCGTGGCTTTGCCCGGGCAGATGCGGTCGGCCCAGGCGACCTTCGCGCAAACGGGAGGTTTGCACGCCGCCGCCATCTTCGATTCCACCGGCAATCTCCTTGTGCTGCGCGAGGATGTTGGCCGGCATAACGCTGTGGACAAGGTCCTGGGCCATGCTTTGCTCGCGAATCGGCTTCCGCTCGATTCGCACGTGCTCCTGGTGAGCGGGCGCGCCTCGTTCGAGATTTTGCAGAAGGCCCTCGCGGCGCGGATTCCGCTCGTGTGCGCGATCTCCGCCCCTTCAAGTTTGGCGGTTGAATTCGCCCGCGAGAGCGGACAAACCCTCGTCGGCTTCCTGCGCGGTCAGGCCATGAACGTCTATTCCGGAGCGGAGAGAATCACGGCCGGTCCGAATAATGGCTCCCGAACTTGCACAAACGCGTCCGATGGACGATGAACTCTTCATGGCTACACCCTCTCATCCACTTGCCGGCAAGGTGGTTATCGTCACTGGAGCGGTCGGGAACCTTGGGCTGGCGACCGCCCGTGAGCTTCAAAAAGTCGGCGCAAAAACCGTGCTCGTGGACCGTTCAAACGAGCGGCTCAAGGAGAATTATCCCGACCTGGTCAACTCCACGGACCACTTTCTGGCGGGCGGTGTTGACCTGGCGGAGCCCGATTCGCTGGCGAAGACGGTGCAAACCGCGCTCGCTCGTTTCCGGAGAATCGATTCCCTGGTTAACACCGTGGGCGCCTGGAGGGGAGGCAAGCCCGCCCATGAGACGGATTTGGCTGACTGGGATTTTCTTTTCGGCGCGAACGTGCGTACCACGCTTCTGTGCTGCCGCGCGGTGATTCCACAGATGCTCGGGCAGGGCCGTGGAAGCATCGTGAATGTCGCCAGCCGGGACGGTCTGCAGGGAAGCGCCGGTTACAGCGCTTACAGCGCCTCGAAGAGCGCCGTGCTTCGCCTTACTGAATCGATGGCCGACGAACTCAAGAATTCAAACATCAATGTGAACTGCATCATGCCGGCCACGATCGACACCCCGCAAAACCGCAAAGCCATGCCGAACGCCGACTTCTCCAAATGGATCGCGCCCGAAGCAATCGCGGAGGTCATCCTGTTCCTCATTTCGGATGCGGCCCGGGCTATCAATGGCGCGGCTGTGCCGGTATTCGGAAAAGCGATCACTGCCGGCTGACTCCCCGCGCAATGAAACTCCGCAGTCGTCTTGCAGTAAGGAGAACCAAAGACGCCGCGCACAATACCACCAGTATCGTCCGCAAGTAAGTGGCGGCCGGCAAAGAGAGCCCGATGCCGGTCGCGAGGGCCACATACGCCGCCAGACATAGGGGACACTTGGGAAGCAGTGCCAGCGCAGCGCTCGGAACGAGCCAGCCGGCGAGCTCCCCGCCACGGCGCAACCGCGACACGGGCCGGCGAGCGCTGTCGCCGGCTCGCGTCTGGCTCGGGCAGCAGTGGCGGGCGTTCACGCGCGCGCCTCCGCTGCGTGGCAACAGGAGCCGGCGTTTTGGTGAAGCGGCCCGTATTCATCGTGGCGGCGCCACCAGGTGCCCGTTTCGTTGCGCCCTTTGGGGGCGCGGTCGAGCCACTGGTACATGCCCCAGAGGCCGTCCAGCCCACGCGCATAAGCGGAGTAGGTGTGGTAAACGACGCCGTTCTCGAGTACGAACGCGCTCATGCCCGGCCTCTCGCGCGTGTAGGTGGCCACGTCGGTTCCGGTCATGGCCGCGTGCTCGGCGACAGGCCCCTCGCCGCGTTTGGTCATTGAGTCGCCGATCCCGCCTTCCGTAAACGCCGCCTCGCGCCGGTAGTTGTATTCGACGGTCCCCTCGCGCTGTTGCTTCTCGGTGAGCGAGACGTTGAAGTCGAAGTTGAAGTCCCCGCCGAGCGAGGACGCCCAGGGGAAGCTCCAGCCCATCCGCCGCTGGTACGCCTGCAGCTTGGCGAACGGCGCCCGCGACACCGCCGAAAGCGTGACGTCGTGGTTGGCCAGATGGACGACCAAGCCGTCGAACCCGTCCGCGATCGCCGAGCAGGACGGACAGCCTGCCGTGTAGTCGGGCCCGAACATGAAGTGGTAGATAAGGAGCTGCGAGCGCCCTCGGAAGAGGTCTGCCAGCGAGGCGCTCCCCTCGCCGGTCTCGAATCGATACTGTTTGTCGATTCGAACCCACGGAAGCTCCTGCCGCCGCCGCGCCAGCTCGTCGCTGCGCCGCGTTAGCTCCTTCTCCTCCTTGAGCAGCCGGAGCCGGGCCGCAAGCCATTCCTCTCGCGAGACGATTTTATGTTCTCGCTGCAGATTCTTCGGTTCAGACATTTTTGCATTTGTGCTCATAATTACCCTTTTCGTTTTTGGCTGAACCCGCGCCGGCGAGACCAACCGTTGTCAGTTTTGTTCAGTTTCAGTTTCAGTGGTACGACGAATGAGCAGTCGTATTCCGGACATCAGTGGGTAAAAAATCACGCTTTGATTGTTTGATATGTTCCGGCGAGGTCCACGCCTGGAACGCCCGCTCCGGCGTCGCGTTCAGCATTCGCCTCACGATTAACGTGGCGTCATCCGGCTTCCGCACTTCATTATTTAGCGTCGTCATGTTTGTTTTCCTGTTTTTGTAGTTTGTCCAAATATTTTTCAAGCTGCTCCAGGTTCCCCTCCCAAAATTCCCGATACCGATTGATCCACGCCTGCGCCTCCTGCATCGGCTTCGCCTCCAGCGTCAACGCATGCACCCGCCCCTGCCGGCACCGCTTCACCAACCCCGCCTTCTCCAAAACGATCAAATGCTTCGACACCGCCGCCAGCGACATCGCATGCGGCCGCGCCAGGCGCGTCACACACTCTCCGCCCTTCGCCAACTGCGCCAGGATCCGGCGCCGCGTTGGATCCGCCAGCGCCCCAAAAGTCCGGTCCAACACCTTCGAACTATATTCAACCATATGGTTGACTATTAAATCAAATCGAAACGAACGCAAATAAATTCTTCGGAATCCATCGCGATTCCCCCTCTCCCTCCGGGAGAGGGTTGGGGTGAGGGGAATGCCAACTACATTGGCTTTCGATGTGTGCGAGGGCATTGGGCTCGCCACAAACGAACCCAAAGAGCGCCCCATCTGGTCCACGTACCAACTCTGCGGTCCCTTACTTGGCCGCCAGTGCGGCTTCGATTGCCTGGGTCAATTCCGGCGAGTCGGGTTTGGTGCCCGAGTCAAAGCGCTTCAAGATTTTGCCGTCGCGTCCAATCAGGAATTTGTTGAAGTTCCATTTGATGTTGCCGGGAAAAGGGGCGTCGGTCCCGGCCAGCCTTACATAAAGCGGATGGCGGTTGGGGCCGTTAACGTCGATTTTGTCAAAGAGAGGGAAGCTGACCTGGTACTTCGAAGAACAAAACTGTTTGATCTCCTCGTTGCTGCCGGGTTCCTGGCCGCCGAACTGGTTGCACGGGAAGCCCAGCACGGAGAAGCCCTGGTCTTTGTATTTCTCGTGAATGGCTTCGAGGCCGGTGTATTGAGGCGTGTAACCGCACTTGGAGGCGACGTTGACGATGAGCAGCACCTTGCCGGCGTAGGGTTTCAGCGACGTCGATTTGCCGTCGATGTCTTTGAGGGGAATGCCGTAAAGGGAGTCAGCCGCCTGGACGGAGACGACCTGGAGGAGCAACAGCACCAGCAGCGCGCGAATGAGAATGTATGGTGTCATGGGTGGAAAGATGCATGGAGTTCGGGCATTCGTCAAAGCAAATGGGAGATGGGAGATAGGAGATTCGCGTTCCGCAGTTGGGCATATTGCTTGTGAGCAAAACGGCAGGGAGGTTAGGATCCACCCATGAGAAACCTGTGCCTGATTGGGCTGTGGCTGGTGAGCGCGTTCGCGTTCCAGGCGTCAGGACAGGACGGCGCCATGACCCTCGATGACTTAACCCGCGCCGCCGAGAATTGGGCGAAGGAAAATCTCGACGACGATACTTTGCGGGCGTTACAGGACGTTGACCAGGAAAAGGTGAAGCGGTTCCTGGCAGAGGTGCAGAAAGATTTCCATGGCCAGTATGTGGTCGAGCTGGCGCCACTCAAAGAGGGTGCCAAAACGATCCTGCCGCTGCTCGAAAGCTACGAGGAAACGCTGCCGTACGCGGTGTGGCTCAAGACGCGCCTGGATTATCTCGATGTGGCCGACCAGTTCCGGCTCACCATTCCGCCGCCAAAGCCGGAGCCAGGGCAGCCGCCCAGGCCTGTTCCCAATCCCACGCCGCAACTCGAGCGGGACACTTGGAAGGCCAGGCTCGCTGAGCGGGCATGGCCGAAAAACGCGAGCGCTTACGTTTCGGCGCTCAAACCAGTTTTTGTCGCGCAGAAGGTCCCGCCGGAATTGGTTTGGCTGGCAGAAGTCGAATCTTCCTTTGACCCGAGGGCGCGCAGTCCGGCCGGCGCGGCTGGGCTGTTTCAACTGATGCCGGCCACGGCGAAGCGGTACGGTTTGCGGACCGAGCCGTTGGATCAAAGGCTTCGCCCCGAACCAAGCGGTGAGGCTGCCGCGAAATATCTGCGGTATCTTCATGGCCATTACGCAGATTGGCACCTGGCATTGGCCGCGTATAATGCGGGCGAAGGCACGATCGATACGCTGCTGGCCCGTGACAAAACGCACTCGTTCGACGGCATTGCGACGCGCCTGCCAGCGGAGACACAGTTGTTCGTGCCGAAGGTGGAAGCGACGGTGCTTCGCCGCGAAGGTGTCAAGCTGGAAGAGTTGCAGGTGCAGGAAACGAAAGCCTCGCGATAAAATGCACCGGAGCGCGGACATTCGTGTCCGCAGCAACGAGTTACGAGGGTGATTGGCAGCAAATCCGAGCCGCGCTGGTGTTCGGAAGTTGCTGCGGCCAAGAATGTCCGCGCTCCGACCTGGTGAGCTGCGCTGGCGTTTGGAAGTTACTGCTGACAGGAATGTCCGCGCGCCGATCTTTCGGCTCGCCTCCCGGGCGGGGGCTTTGCAGAATTGGCGCATGAATGCCAAAGGCTCGGAACTCACCCGTCGCGAATTCCTCAAAACTTCCACCTGTGCCCTGGCGGCCGCTGCGCTCGGGCCGTCCGTGCTTCCTGCTGCCACCCAGGTCGAACCGTCCGCAAAACACATCGGCCTGCAGGTCGGCGCGATTTCATTTGTCGATGAAGGCACCGACCAAGTGCTCGACCTAATGCAGGAGCGCGGGGCCGTCAATGTCATTTACCTGGCGACGTTCACCTACGGTCGCGGGATTGCCGGGCGCCAGATTCCCAACCAACCGCTGCCCGACCATGGCAAGCAGGAGTATGATCTGAATTTCCACGGCGGCAATTTCGCCACGCCGCACTCGAAGTTCTATACGCATACTTCGCTCAAGCAGACCAAGGCGCCCGACCATGGCGACCTGGACATTATCGCCGAAGTTCTACCCAAGGCGCATCGGCGCGGGATGAAAGTCTATGCGTGGTATGAAGATGCTTTTCGCGCCGATATCCCGGGCGTTGAGAAACTGCGCGAGGTGGATTGGCAAGGCCGGCCCGCAGGCACGCTCTGCCCGCTGCACCCCGATTACCGGAACTTCCTGATCGGGCTGACGGAAGATTACTGCCAATCCTATGAGATTGACGGAGTGATGTGGGGCTCGGAGCGGCAGGGGCCGTTTAATAATGCCTTGAGCGCGCGGCACGGCGGGCGGGGCGATGCTTCGCGCGTCACCTGCTTTTGCGAGTTTCATCAAAAGGCGGCGAAAGAACGCGGGATTGACGTTAAGCGGGCCAAGCAAGGTTTCGAGAAACTCAACCAGTTCGTTCGCGCCTCTCGCGCCAACGAACGGCCGACCGACGGTTATTTTGTCGAGTTCTGGCGGCTCCTGCTCGATTACCCTGAGTTGCTCGCCTGGGAAAAGCTTTGGACGGACAGCAAGCACGCGATTTACACGGACGTTTACCAGGCGGCCAAGAAGAGCCGGCCGTCGGTGCAGGTGGGTTTTCACATCTGGCATGCCAACTCGTTCAGCCCGTTCTTCCGCGCCGAACAGAATTACGCCGAGTTCGCCAAGGTTGCCGATTACTTGAAAATCGTGCTCTACAACAACTGCGGCGGCCCGCGTTACGCCGAATACATCAACAATGTCGGGTCCAGCCTTTTCCACGACGTGCCCAAGGACGAGTTAATGCGCTTGCATAATGAGTGGCTGGATTATCCGAGCGAGGCTCCGTTCCACGAGGTTGCCGCTAAAGGGCTGTCGTCCGACTACGTGTTGCGCGAGACGAAGCGCGCGCTGGCCGATGTTCAGGGTAAATGCCGGATTTATCCGGGCATCGACATCGACATTCCCACCGGCGCCAACGACAAGAAGACAACGCCGGATGATGTTTATGCGGCGACCGGCGCGGCGCTGAAGGCCGGTGCGCAGGGAGTCGTTCTGTCCCGGAAATATTCGGAGATGAAGCTGGCCAACCTGGCAGCGGCGGGAAAAGCAGTGCGGGAGAGTGCGAAATAACGGCTCTGAAACTTTTCGTAAGCAATGCAGTTTGAAGAGCGATTGCGAGGCGGCGATTTGCAGTTTTCCGAAGCCCCGTTCCCCCTCACCCCTGCCCTCTCCCTGGGGAGAGGGAGAATCGCAGTCAGTCTGTGGTGAATTCCTGGCGCCGAAGGTGACTTATGGAGACCGATAAACCCCAAGTTGGCGCGACTCGCCGGGTTTTTCTGAAGCAGCTCGCGCTGGCAAGCGCGACTGTTGCAGGTGCCGAGTTGGGCGCGTTGGCCGGCAGCGCGGCTAAGAACAGCGATGCCCGCCGGGCGGCAAAGGCGCCGTGGTATCGGCACGTCCTGCGCTGGGGTCAGACTAATATCACGGAGCTCGATCCGACTCGTTACGATATCGGCTGGTGGCGGGAGTATTGGCAGCGGACGCAAGTGCAAGGCATCATTGTCAACGCCGGCGGGATCGTCGCGTATTATCCCAGCCGGTTTCCGCTGCATCGCCGCGCGCAATTCCTTGGTGAGCGGGATTTATTCGGCGAGCTGGTTCAGGCCGCGCGGCAGCAAGGGCTGGCGGTCCTGGCCCGAATGGATTCCAGCCGCGCCAGCGAGGAATTCTACCGCGCCCACCCGGACTGGTTTGCCGTGGACGCATCCGGGAGGCCTCATCGCAGCGGCGAGCTCTACACCAGTTGCGTAAACGGACCGTACTTTCGGGAGTACATTCCTGACGTGCTTCGCGAAATCGTCGCGCGCTACCACCCCGAAGGCTTCACGGACAACAGTTGGAGCGGGTTGGGGCGCAACGGTTTTTGTTATTGCGAGAACTGCACGCGCAAGTTCCGCGCTGAAACCGGCCAGGCGTTGCCGCGGGCCAGCAATTGGGATGACCCGGCTTACCGGCAGTGGATTCAATGGAGTTACAAGTGCCGGCTCGATGTTTGGGACCTGAATAATCGCATCACCCGCGAGGCGGGCGGCCCGGACTGCATTTGGGTGGGGATGAACAGCGGTTCGGTCGCGGGCCAGGCGCAGAGCTTCCGCGATTACAAAGAGATTTGCGCTCGCGCCGAAATCATCCTGCTGGATCACCAGGCCCGCAGCGACGCCAGCGGCTTTCAAAACAACGGGGAGACGGGCAAGCTCATTCATGGCCTGCTCGGCTGGGAGAAACTCATTCCTGAAAGCATGGCGCTCTACCAGGCCGGCCGGCCAGGTTTTCGCCTGAGCGCCAAACCGGCGGCCGAGGCCCGGATGTGGATGCTCGAAGGGTTTGCCGGCGGGATTCAACCCTGGTGGCATCATGTGGGCGCGGTCCAGGAGGACCGGCGGGCGTTTCGCACGGTCGAGCCGATCAACCGCTGGCACCAGGCGCATGAAGAATTCCTCGTGAACCGCCAACCGGTGGCGTCGGTGGGCGTGGTCTGGTCCCAGCAAAACACCGATTTCTATGGGCGCGACGACGCCGAGTCGCGGGTCGAGCAACCGTGGCGCGGCATCACGCAAGCCCTCATCCGTGCCCGCATTCCTTATCTGCCGGTTCACGCGGACCATCTCGAGCGAGACATGGCGAACTTTTCGTTGCTGATTCTGCCCAACTTCGTTGCCATGACCGACGCACAAATCGCGGTGGTGCGCCGGTTCGTCGAGGGCGGCGGCGGGTTGCTGGCGACGGGCGAAAGCAGCCTCGCCAATGAATGGGGCGAGCCCCGGCCCGATTTCGCGTTGGCCGAGCTGTTCGGCGCTCATGTGGACCAGAAACGTGTGGGGCTCCACGATTCGGCCCGGCGCAGGTGGGCCAGCGAAACGCAGCACACTTATTTGCGATTGGACCGAGCCGTCGAGAGTTCCGGCGGAGCGGGTGAGGCAGTCTTGCGGGGCTTTGAGGAAACGGACCTCCTGCCTTTCGGCGGGACGCTGGAGGCGCTAAAGGTAGAGGCAAATGCGCGAGTGGCGCTCACCTTTGTCCCATCGTTCCCGGCCTACCCGCCCGAAAGCTCGTGGATGCGCCAACCGCGCACGGACATTCCCGGATTGATTCTTAACGACCGCGGCAACGGGACCGGCCGAGCGGCGTTTCTGCCCGCTGACCTCGACCGGCGCTTTGCGCGGGATAACCTCCCCGATCAGGGTGACCTGCTGGCCAACCTCGTGCGCTGGTGTGCCCGCGACACTTTTCCTTTGATGGTTGAAGGGCCGGGGCTGATAGACTGCCATTTTTATAGGCAGCCGGGGCGTCTCATCCTGCACCTGGTCAATCTGACCAGCGCCGGAACCTGGCGCGCGCCGGTTGACGAATTGATTCCCGTCGGCCCGCTGCGCGTCCGGGTCAAACTTCCCCACGATGTCCGCGGACGGATGACGCAGTTTCTAGTGGCGGGTGGGAAAAGAGCGAACAACATCAAGGCGGGCTGGGCCGGTTTTGAAGTGAAATCAGTGTTGGACCATGAGGTGGCGGTGATCAGGTGAAAGCGGGACACTCCAAGTCCCTACTGCCGCGAACTTGGTTGTCTGGGCCGCTGCCTATGCCGCCACCGCCAAGGTGAGCTCCCTGCGTTTGCGCTTGCGCCACGTGAACCAGGGCGAAACCTGGCAGGTGGAGGAAATGGCGCTCGAAGGCAAGGTCTATCGCGCTTCTCTTCCAGCAGACTACACGGATTCACCTTTTCCGCTTCAGTACCACTTCGAATGCCACGAGAGTTCGGGCGCCGCCTGGCTGTTTCCGGGCCTGAACCCAGGCTGGCAAGGTCAACCCTACTTCGTGCTGCACGCCGTCTGAATTTAACTCAAACGCGGACCGGGCACTTCCACGCGGCGGTCAGCCGAGTGCTCGGGCGCCGCCAACCGATCGTTGCCCCGTCGCCGCGCGGGGTGTAGGCTTGGTTCCAATGTGTTTAGCCATTCCAGGCAAAATCACCAGCATCAGCGGCCAGGACCCGCTCTTGCGGATGGGCAAAGTGGATTTCGGCGGCATTCTGAAAGAAGCCAGCTTAGCTTATGTCCCGGAAGCCAACATCGGTGATTACGTGATCGTCCACGTCGGTTTCGCCATCAGCCGGCTCGACGAAGCAGAGGCCAACAAAGTCTTTGAGTACCTGCGTGAAATGGAGGATTTGAGCGAATTGGAAGAAACCGGCCAAAAAAAGGCACGAAAAAACAGCAAAAGGATTTAGAGACTATTGTGCGTTTTCGTGCCTTTTTACGGCCAACTTCCCTTGAATGAAATACCTCGACGAATATCGCGACGGGGGAGCCGCCCGGAAATACGCGCAGGAAATCGCCCATGTCACCACCCGGCCCTGGAACCTCATGGAAGTCTGCGGCGGCCAGACCCATGCCATCGTGAAGTTCGGACTCGACGAACTGCTGCCCAAACAAGTCACCCTCATTCATGGGCCAGGCTGCCCGGTGTGCGTGACACCACTCGAATTGATTGATAAAGCCCTCGAAATCGCCGCCCGGCCCGAAGTCATCTTCTGCTCCTTCGGCGACATGCTCCGCGTCCCGGGCAGCTCCACCGATTTGCTGTCGGTCAAAGCGCGCGGTGGTGACGTGCGCATCGTCTATTCGCCGCTCGATGCCGTGAAGCTGGCCGTGCAGCAGCCCTCGAAGGAAATCGTGTTTTTCGGCGTCGGTTTCGAAACCACCGCGCCGGCGACGGCCATGGCGGTTTACCAGGCCGCCAAAACCGGGCTCAAGAATTTTTCGCTCCTCGTCTCGCACGTGCTGGTGCCTCCGGCGATGGAGGCCATTCTGAGCTCGCCCCAGTGCCAGGTGCAGGGATTCCTCGCCGCGGGCCATGTGTGCACGGTCATGGGCTACGAAGAGTACCTGCCGATCGCCGCCAAGGACAAGGTGCCGATCGTCGTGACCGGATTTGAGCCGGTGGATATTCTGCAAGGGGTGCTGATGTGCCTGGAGCAACTCGAGAGCGGACGGGCCGAAGTCGAGAACCAATACACCCGCGCCGTGCGCCGGGAAGGCAACCAGCCGGCCCAGCAGCTCATCCGGGAAGTCTTCCGCGTAATCCCTCGCAAATGGCGGGGTGTTGGGGAGATTCAGCAAAGCGGGTTGGGCCTGAGCGATGCCTACGCCGCCTTCGATGCCGAGCGCCGGTTCGGCGTCGCCGAGCTGCGGGTGGACGAATCCTCGGAATGTCTCAGCGGGCTGGTTTTACAGGGCCAAATCAAGCCGCACGAATGTCCGGCGTTTGGCACCCGCTGCACCCCCGAGCATCCGCTCGGCGCAACCATGGTCTCCTCCGAAGGCGCCTGCGCCGCCTATTACCGTTACCGGCGTCCGGAGGTCGAACATGTTTGATCGTATATCTTTCGTGCACGTTCAGGATTTTCTGAGCTTGTTCGAATCCTTAGGCGATCGTCACAAGTCGCGTCTCCCCCCATTTAACTTATCTATCCTTTTTAACCTATTTAACTCTTTGGTTGCGGCTCCGCCGCGTTCACCAATCGCCTTTCTCCCTTTCTGACCATGTCCGCCCCTTCCGACTTCACGCTCTCCTGCCCCTTCCCAATCCAGAATTATCCCCAGGTCCTCCTGGCCCATGGCGGCGGCGGCAAACTGATGCACCAGCTCATCGGCAAAATGTTCCTGCCGGCTTTCCGCAATTCCCTGCCTGACTCACAACACGATGCCGCCGTCTTTGAGATCGGCGGACAACGCCTGGCATTCACCACGGATTCGTATGTCGTCCGGCCGCTCTTTTTCCCCGGCGGCGACCTCGGCTCGCTCGCCGTCCACGGCACCGTCAATGACCTGGCGATGGCCGGCGCCCGGCCCCTCTACCTCAGCGCCGCATTCATTATCGAGGAGGGGCTCCCCATGGACACGTTGTGGAAAATCGTCTCCTCGATGCAACAGGCGGCGCAAAATTCACGCGTGGAAATCATTGCCGGCGACACCAAAGTGGTCGATAAAGGCAAGGGCGACGGCCTGTTCGTCAACACCGCCGGTGTCGGCATGGTCGAGCATTCCCTCAAGATTGCGCCCCAGAGCGTCCGGCCGGGCGATGCCATCCTGGTCAGCGGCGACGTTGGCCGGCACGGAATGGCCATCATGGCCGTGCGCGAGGGCCTCGAATTCGAGAGCGCCATTGAAAGCGATTCCGCCCCTTTGGCCGGCCTCGTGCTGGAACTATTGGGCGCCGGGGTTCAGGTCCATTGTCTGCGCGACCTGACGCGCGGCGGCCTGACCAGTGTCCTCAACGAAATCGCCGAGGCGGCCCAGCGCACGCTGCTGGTCGAAGAAAAGCTCATCCCGGTTCGCGAAGATGTTCGCGCCGCCTGCGAGATTCTTGGGTTGGACCCTTTCCACGTTGCCTGCGAGGGCCGGTTCGCTCTCTTTTTGCCCGAGGGAGAGGCCGAGCGGGCCCTGGCGATCCTGCGGGCGCATCCCACGGGCGCCGGTGCGTGCCGCATCGGAAACGTTGGCGAGCAACCGGCTCCGAAAGTGCTCTTGAAAAGCACCATCGGCGCCCAGCGGATTTTGGATATGGCCAGCGGCGAGCAACTGCCAAGGATTTGCTGAGCAGCGCGCTTCAAAAATCATTCTCCGTAGCAGCCGACGTGAGGAGGCTCAGATTTCCGGCCTCTTTAGCCTGACTTTCGCAACTCGCCAGGCAGTTTGCAGAAAGCCCTGATTTTTGGCGCATCTCGCCCGAAAGTCTTCACGACAGGCCCGAAGCGGACTGCGGCCTCTCTTTAGTCGAGCAACTGGCATTTGACGCTGATTCTGGGTGGCGGCTGTTCGGGTAAGTCCGACGAAGCTTTCCGAAGGGCTGGCACACGAAGAAGCACAAGGCAAGTCGTTCGTTTCGCCACGCTGCGGATGCGCTGACGAAGGCCGCTGCTCTGCACGAGGAGTCGGAAGCCAGGATCAGCGCCATCAAAAAACACTTGTCCGCCGTCAGACAAGGTTGGTCGCGCCATATATAGTGGAGAGCTGTGTCGCCGAGCGCGACCGGCCCCCGAGCATATTAAAAATGAGAAAACAACCATCGCGCAAAAACCAGTCGCCCGGTGAGCGCCTTTTCCCTGCATATTAACACTATTTAACACTCCTGCAGTCTCTTGCAGGCTCTTGTAAGATAATAAATTTTTTTTCCACCGCACGGCACCACCTCAGCGTCGAACGCCTTAACGCTTCACCGCTCCATCACTAATCCTCACTATTCTCCTCTTGCTTATGAACACTATTCCTCGACCTCCCGGGTTCCGATTCTACGATTCCGGCCCTGCTGTCTCCGATCTCATGAAGCCCCGCTCTGATGCCAGGCTCAAAAACCTCCCTGACGAGCGCCAGGCCCAAACCGCCGAGTTCGCCCGCACCCATTCCCTCTCCCAAACGGTCCAATGGCTTGCGGGTCAGGACCTCAAAACCTCCCTCTCCGCCGTCTCCCAGTTCCTGCGCTGGTATCGTGTCAAACAGGGCATGGCCGCCAACGAAGCCACCTTGCGGGAAAAGCCGGCGGACGTGGTGCGAGCCGATCCATCCCACCGCCGCCTCAACCAGCTCGGTCACACCCTTTTCTCCATCTCCGCTATCTTGGACCAGGATTCTCCTGCCTGGCACCGTTTGCAGAACCTCGCTCGACGAGCCTAGGCGGGTTATCTTTCCGTGTAACGTGATATGAATGCGAAGGATTTCAAGTCAACGATGAGGTTATACGCCAGGGCGATCCGAGATTTCGCAATTGGATGCTTTTATGGAGGCTCGCGATGGTGTTCGGCGCAGTATTTTCCGCTGTCTTAGCATTGTTGCGCTACCGGTCCTCGCGTAGAGTCAAGTGAGCGAGATATGGACGAGTCGTCGCCGAACAAATCGCGCCAGCCAGCGCCGGGAGAGCGTCCCTTTGCCTGCCGGGCGTCAGAGGCCCGGCGTGGCTGCGCACACCGTTGGCAATGAGAGGAGAACATGTCTCTATTCAAGAAGAAAGGTGAGGTGACGGGCACAGTTCGAATTGCAGACCTGCCTCCCTTCATCGGCTATTCGGCTTCGCTGTCTCTCTTTGAAGTCAGCAGCGTGGACGCACCACCACCTTTCCCCGACGTTGCGCCGCCGGAAGCACGTCTGGATGAAGCACAGCTTGGTGAGGCAACTCATTTCGAGCGAGAAGACATCACCGGGACTCTGGAAGTAAGCTTCCGCCTCCGTCGACCGGCCGGGTGGTACTATCTCCAACTCAACGTCATTCTATACCGGATGGAAGACGGGAAGAGGTATGCTCAAGTAGAAAGGTTCCCGTTCCGCAAACGACCTCTTGAGATTCCCGCAGGGGGCCAAGTCATCACCCTGCCTGTCTCATGGCCTAAAACTCCGATTGCGGACCTTGAGCAATACGGCATGCTCAAACCCGGCGGAAAGGGCAGGTTGTACTGATGGAGAACTGCGAACAACCGGGCCCAGGCGACGCGGGGACGCGAGCGCCTGACCGAAGCATTGGCATCTGCAATGAGAGGATTGACCGGCACAACACACGTGTGTGAAGGATGCGGCTACGAACTGCTGTTGGGGCCCGGCCACCACATGGACCTTGCCGTCTGCTCTGCCTGTGGCGCCGATTTCGTCGTGGATTACCCGGGAGGGATGTTTTCGCAATGCACCAACGAGACACCCGGCGTATTGATCCGGAATAATTCCGACGCGCTAAAGGCAGACGACCGTGACAATGCAGTCGAGGTCCGGAGGGGCGTGTTGCCAGTGCCCGGCAGTGACCTTCCAGATCTTTCTAGCGCTGCCTGTCATAAATGTCAGAAAATGGGGACGATGCGCCTCAGCCTTCCAGATGCCTGCGAGTGTCCGCGATGTCACAACGGCACACTCAAGAGAGTCGGAGAATGGATCCAGTGAATGCAAACAAGGCACAAGCAGTGGACGCGCCAATTGCCTCTCTGTTTCATATCGTGCGTCTTTGGCGGCGCGCCACGGATGTGCGTCGTTGGGGCAATCATGTCTGATCGCGGTGCAACGAAAGAGCCCTCCTTGGCTGGAGCGCAGTTTCGACGCTCGCCCGTCGCCTATGTTCTGGCACTAATCGCATTCGTGAACTGGTTCATGGAAGCCCCCGAGGCGGCTGGCTATGCCGTGAAATTATTTTTGCTCAAATGTCGAAATCGGCGCTCATGGCACGTCATCAATGTGAAGCTGCGGGAATTGCCGCGGCGAAAAAACAAAAATCGAAACGCATTATGAAATACGCACTCCTTGTCTTCCAGCCCCAGGAACAGTTCGAACGCCGCGATAGCGCAATGGCCGCGGCGGGCAAAGCCTACGGCGAAGCGCTCCGGGCCGCAGGCGTTGTGGTTACGGCGGCGGGTTTGCAGCCGCCGCAATCGGCGACGATGGTTTCGGTGCGCGACGGGAAGCGGCAGGTCCACGACGGTCCGTATGCAGAGACGAAGGAATTCCTCGGCGGCTTCGTCATTATTGATGTGCCGAATCTCGACGCCGCGTTGGAATGGGCCGCGCGCAACCCTGCGGCGGCTACTTCAGCGGTCGAAGTGCGTCCGCTTTTTGCATACTCCTGAGTTGGAGATGCTGCCCACGACCCAACCCTTACACCTCAAAGATCATCATGAATAATGCGACGAAACGTTCGATTCTGCGCTGGATTCACAAAGTATGAACAACATAAACAGCAATAGAAAGAAGTTGGAACCAAAACAACTTGGAGAACTGCTTAGCGCACTGAAAGCCCATTTTGAAAAAAACATGAGCCGACATAAAGGGCTTGAATGGACCAAAGTCCAAGCAAGGCTCGAAGCGAATCCTGAAAAACTGTGGTCACTCAGCGAAATGGAAAGAACCGGCGGTGAACCGGATGTTGTCGGTCATGACAAAAAGACGGGCGAATTCATTTTCTTTGATTGTTCAGCGGAAAGTGCCAAAGGCCGCACGAGTCTTTGTTACGACCGTGAAGCGCTGGATTCGCGGAAGGAACATAAGCCAAAAAATAGCGCAATGGATATGGCAGCGGCCATGGGCATTGAGCTTTTGACGGAAGAACAATATCTGGAGCTGCAGAAGCTCGGAGAGTTTGATACGAAATCGTCGAGCTGGGTGAAAACGCCTGCTGATATGAGGAAACTCGGCGGCGCTCTCTTTGGCGATCGCCGATTCGGCCGTGTCTTCTTTTACCACAACGGTGCGGAGTCTTACTATAGCGGCAGGGGATTTCGTGGCTCGCTACGGGTCTGAATTTTGCGCAAAATACCGTCTTGCGACCTCTCGGAGAGCCGGTCGCGAATTTACGGATAGCGGCCGGACACCGATCGAAGCCGTTTTCAATGATGAGCGAAGGCGTCACGCACGCGACGATTGAAGCTATCGCACGCAATTCGTACGGCCAACTCATCGCCTACATCGCGGCGCGCTCCGGCGATGTTGCCGAAGCGGAAGACGCGCTGAGCGAAGCATTCGTTTCGGCGCTGGAGAAATGGCCAGTGGATGGGGTTCCCGAAAAACCGGAGGCGTGGCTGTTGCGCGTCGCGCGCAATCGCGTGATTGACGCCGCGCGGCACCATCAGGTGCGGCAGAAATCGGAGGAATTCCTGCGGCAAATCGCCGAAGAGGCGGAGAGCATCGCGGAGGAGCGCGAGCATTTTCCCGACGAGCGGCTGAAACTCCTTTTCGTCTGCGCGCATCCGGCGATTGATCCCGCTGCGCGCACGCCGCTGATGTTGCAAACGGTTCTCGGCATTGACGCGGCGCGCATCGCGTCGGCGTTTCTCGTTTCGCCCGCGGCGATGAGCCAGCGGCTTGTTCGCGCGAAAAACAAGATTCGCGACGCCGCCATTCCGTTTCGCGTGCCCGAACCGCCCGAATGGGAAGAAAGAACTTCGTTCGTGCTGGACGCAATTTATTCCGCTTACACGACCGGCTGGGAAAGCGTGATGGAAACGAGCGCAACGCATCATGCGCTTGCCGGCGAGGCCATCTCCATTGGCCGGACGGTTGTTCAATTAATGCCAAACGAACCCGAAGCTCGCGGCCTGCTGGCGCTCATGCTCCACTGCGAGGCGCGCGGTGCGGCGCGCTATGCGGGCGACGGAGAATTCGTGCCGCTCGATCGGCAAGACCCGAACCTTTGGTCGCACTCATTGATGAAGGAAGCCGAGGAGCATCTGCGAACTGCGGCGGCGTGCAAACGGATGGGACGGTATCAACTGGAGGCGGCGATTCAATCCATCCATGCCAATCGCGCGCGGACCGGAATCATCGACTGGCCGGAGATTCTTTTGCTCTATGAAGGTCTCGTGAGGATTTCGCCGGGAGTTGGCGCACTCGTTGGCCGAGCCGTGGCACTCGCTCAAACCAGACAGCACAGTGACGGACTCACGGCTCTCGAAGAGATTCCTGCCGGCAGAACAAACGGCTACCAGCCTTATTGGGCCGCTCGCGGACACATCCTCCAATTGCTGAATCGCGAGGAGGAGGCACAAAGAGCGTTCACTCGCGCCGCAAGCCTCACTGATGATCCGGCGTTGCGTGAATATCTTCTCCGGCGAGCGGCGGAGAAAGTGTGAAGTTACGGCTTTAGATCCAGCATTGCCTTGCCGTTTCCCAGGGTTGGCTTGCAGGCGCGAAGCTCATGAGGTAAGCCGAGGACGGAGCGCGGGTCATCCCGCCCCGAAGCCGCCCGGAGTCAACGTGCGCGTTAATCACTTGCGACGCGCGTGTTGCTGTCAACGCGCTGCGGGCCGGGACGTCCCGCGCTCCGAGCAAATCATCTGGCTCTTCCTCAAAAGAACTTGGGTATCCATTGTCCGACGGCGTAGCCAACGAAAACGACCATCGCGATGTCGCCGTCCCGCCGCGAACCGCCCCGACCGGCGAGCCAGCCGAGGAGCGCGCCATCGGCGAGCAATATCGCCGTAATTACCGTGATGAGCGACAACAACAGAAAAGTATGAGCCACTTCCCCGGGCTTGGCACTAGCCGCCCCGAGCACGCAAACAAGCGCCGACCCCGCCCCTAACGCAGCGAGGCTCCACCGCGGGAATCCGAGTTTGCCGACCCCGCTAACCGCCAGCCAAACCACAACCATTAGAACGAGCTGGAGCGGCAGACGATGCCAATACGGGACGCAGCCGAACCAAGTACCCATGGTAAGGCCGAGAGTAGTGATAACGACCGCGGCAACGAGGACTCCACGCGCTGCCGCGAGCCGGGGAGGGAGTTCGGGCAGGCAAAAACTCAAGACCAGCGCGCCCGCCATCCCGAGGACGAGCCCGGCCAACCGCCACAACCAGGCTGTGGGAGCAGCCGGCGGCGTTTTGCCGACGGTCACGCACGCGGCTTCGACGGCCTCCTTCACGAGACATGGATCAAGCAGTTCGAGCGCGTGGTCGGACCAGGGCGAGAGCACGAGCCGGGCATCGGTTCTGGCTTTGAGCCGCGCCGGGCTCACGAATTCCTCGAACTGGCCCGCCAGCAACAGCAACGGCGGGCCATGCTCGCCCAGCATCGGATCGGCACCAACGGCAATGAAGAGCCGCGGCGCAAAGCCGGCCTCGCGAACGCTCCGGGCGCCGGCCCCAGCGCCCATCGAGTGGCCGACAAAGACGTCGACTGAGCCGAGCGCTCGCGCGACCTCTGCCGGTTTGAACCCGACGTCGCGGCCAGCGAATACCCGTCGCGAATCTCCGTGTCCAGGAAGGTCAATCAGGGTGCAATCGAATCCGGCAGCGGCAAGCGCTTCTCCATAGCGAAAGAGGGTTTCTTTTGAACCGGTCACGCCATGGGCAAGCAGCGCAGTCGGATGCGCTCCCGGGGCGGTAGAGGAAAGTCGAAGGGCAGGTGTGCCACCCGGCAGTGTCATCGCCTGGACCATCACTCCTGGTTCGATGACATGTGAGAGTGTCACCCCGGCAATCACGCCGGCCAGGGCTGCGACAATGACCCGCCGCCTGGCGCGCGTGTTCATTACGAGGAGCGGGCCGCCGAGGTTGGCGCACGCATCGGGTTTGTGACCAGGGCATTCGCTCTGAATTTAATTAGCACTATTAACCAGATTATTGAAATGCATCAGTGAAGCGTCAAGAAAAGATGCGTACGCGTGGCGGGAGCGGAGGGCAGGTCCCACCGGGCGCATCCGGACACTACCCCAGGATCGTCCAAAACGTCGAAGTACGCCCGTCCTCGGGCGGAGCGGAACTCTCTGAAGCGGGCGTGCTGCAATCGTCGTGAGCGAGACTGCGCGTGGATATTACTACGCCCGCGGACGGGCGCACTCCGGAGGCAGTGTCCGGATGAGTCCGGGGCGGTATCGCTCCAGAAATTTCTTGCCAACCCGCTATCGCTCGCTTAACCTCCTCAACGCGCGCGGAAAGTGGCTCCCCTGCCACCGAGGGGAGGGTTAGCTTTGAAGTCCGATGCTGTACACCAGATTGAGAGTACTGTTGGTTGTGGTGGGGTTGGCTTTTTCATTTTCCAATAGAGGACGCGCGTCAGTCACGGTCACAGGCGCCTCAGGCGGCTCTACCATCCCCGCCGACAGCGCGGCCCCGGGAGGCTCCGGGAACTGGACCACGCTAGGAAATATCCAGATCGCCGAAGGCAACAAGGGAGACATTCAGCCTGGACTGGGTGTGACACTGGTGCTCAAAACGCCGGCGGGTTTTGAGTTCAATACCAACTCGAGCCCCGCCACCAGCTTCACTACCGGTGGCGATATTCTCTCGGCCAGCGCCGCGATCACCGATGCCCATACCTTGCAAATTACATTGACTGTACTCGGCACCGCGAGCAAAGACACGCTGACCATCGGCCCGGGTCTGCAGGTGCGCCCCACCCAGACTGCGCCGCTGGCCGCCGGCAAGCACATCTACCAGCCCACCACGGGTGGCGGGACAGCCAGCATCAGTGGCCTTACCACCTCGGCCGACGGTTCCAACGGCAGCAATTTCGGCAACTTGACCGAAGTCGCGGGAGCATTTGTCCAATTGCTGTTGCTCATGCCGGGCGAAACGGCCGCGCCGGGAACGGCGAATGGGAAAACAGGCTCCCCTTCGCCACGGACCGCCGGCACAGCCTTTACGGCGACCATCAACGCCGCCGACCAATATTGGAACCTGGCCAAAACGGGAACGGACGTGGTTCATCTGGCATCAAGCGATGCGCGCGCGACTCTGCCGCCCGATTCCGCCCTGGTCGCAGGCACCGCGGGCTTGAGCGTCACGTTCAAGACGGCCGGACCGCAAACGACCCTCACCGCCAGTGACCTTACGGATGGCACCAAGACCGCCAGCACGAGCCCTTCGGTGACGGTTAATCCCGGCGCGGCGAGCGTGCTGGCGATGGCCGTTCAGCCTTCGGCCCAGGCAACCGCGGGAGTGCCTTTTTCACAACAACCCGTCGTCTTGATTCAGGATGCCTACGGCAATATCCGCAGCAACGATACCCTGGTCGTGACCGCCAGCCGCAGCGGCGGGGTTGGGTTCTTGCTCGGCAACACCAATATTGCCGCGGTCAATGGGGTCGCGGCGTTCACCAATGTGGCTGCCGCGGCCGCCACGAACATTACGCTCCGATTCAGCAGCGGCGCTTTAACGGCCGCAACGTCCAGCACTGTTTCGGTCGTTGCCGGGCCGTTCAGCCGCCTGCTCGTTGTGCTGCCGGGGGAGACCGCCGCGCCGGGCACAACTACCGGCCGCGCCGGCTTGCCCGCTCCCCAGCAAACCGGGAACCCGTTTGCGATCAGCGTCGAGTCAGTGGATGCGTATTGGAATCTGCTTGGCACGAATGACACCGTGCATCTGAGCTCGAACGACCGGCTGGCGATTCTGCCGGCCGATGCCGCCCTGAACAACGGCAGCAAAAACTTCACGGTATACCTTCGGACCGCCGGCACGAGCCTGACGGTTACCGCTTCAGATGTCACTCATGCTGGAATCAGCCCCGGCGTCAGCTCGCTCCTGGTAGTGACCAACGGTCCAGCCCGAGGCGGACCGCTCGTGGCTATCCACGATTCAGAACTGACTCGTGCCCTGGAAACCGTAGCCGCTTCACCGCCGACACCCTCCGGCCCCGGTACTACCGGGATGCAATGGTGGCCGACCAATTGGCATTACTTTTTCATGCCCGAATCACTCAAGGAAGTCCTTCGTTCCGACGGAACCGCCTTCCAGGTGGTCAGCGATGCCGATATTGCCGGGGGCAGATTGTTGGATACCAACGGCCGGCCCGCCTATCCAATTGTGATCAGCTTGGCCGCCGAAGCCATCGGCGATAACCAGATCGCCTCGTTCACAAACTACGTTGCGGCCGGCGGATTCCTCTTCATCGGCTCGTCTGCGTTCACACGCAACCCGGACGGCACGACTCGCGGCGATTTCGCCTTCGGCCGGGAGATGGGAGTGCATATGCTCGTTCCCGGCGTGACTAACTGGCGCGCCAACTCGACACTTTTTAAACCAATCGAACACCGCCTCATGAGCCACATCCCGACCGGCGTGCTGTTGAATTGGGAGATGCCTGCCGGCGCAGAACAAACCCCCTGGGGCATCTATCCCCATCCCTCAAACCCGGACCCCGCCGCGCTCGTGTGGCAGGTCGCGGCCAGCAACGCGACCGTGCTTGCCGCGGGTGACGCTTCCCCTTGCCTCCTGGACAAGCAATTCGGCAACGGCCATTTCATCTACTACGCGCCGATGCAGCCGCTGCTGGGAACCAGCGGTTGGTCACCCGGGATGTACACCTATGTGATTTTTCGTAAAGCCATCGAGTGGGCGTTCGATTCCGCCAAACTGCCCGTGTCCCGGCTGAGTCCCTGGCCCTACGCTTACGATGCAGCCCTGGTGGTTCGACACGATTTGGAAGACTATCAGCCCGAGATCAACAACATCGAAACCTTCGCCCAGTTTGAAAAGGCGCTGGGGGCCAAAGGCGATTACTACTTCTGCACCGGCACGCTGCGCGTCGAGATGCCCGCGACCTACGATACCAACGCCGTCATCGCCAGCCTGCGGCGCGCCCTTACCAATGACAATGCCACCATCAGCTCCCACAATGGCGGCCTGCGCAATCCTTACAACAACCCGCCGCTCGCCACCAATAATTACGATTTCTGGCACTGGGGTCCCGACGAGGCCTTGGACACCGTTCCCCCAGGCTTTCCCGACGGCAAAACGTATGCCTTAACTTCAGTGTCCAACTCGTTTGTGGATATCGAAGGGTGGTTTCCGGGTCTGATGACCAATGGCATGCGCGTCTGGGTCGCGCCTTACTTCGACGCGACTCGCGAGGCCTCGCTGGACATCCAGGCTCAATTGGGCGTCAAAACCACCGGCGAACAGAAGCTCAGTCCCTTCCCGCACTGGACCATCTCGACCGCTACCTCGGGCAAGCGGTATCCGATGGTCACCTTGCCGGTGAGCGACTGGTTTGTGGGCAGCACCGTTTCGCAAGCCATGGAGACCGGGCACACCATCACCACCGAGCGGGCACTCGTCGATTTCTATTACAGCCTGGGCGCGCTCATCAATCTTTACGGGCATCACCTGACCACCAACGATCTGCACGGAGATTACGTTGCTTACAGCATGAACACGAATCTGCACCCCCGGCTCTGGCCCGCCAACGCCATCAGTCTCTACAACTGGTGGCTGCAACGCTCCAATGCCCAGATGACGGTCAGTTCCTATGCCACCAACCTCAACCAATCGGTCACCACCTTCTCCCTGACCGGCGCCGCCAACACCAATACGGCGATCGAGTTTCTCTTCCCCTCGGGCGCGCTTTCCGGGCTCCAGGTCTTTACTAACGGCGTCCTGGCCGGCTCGGGCGCCTATCGCACCAACGGGCAAGTGCTCAAACTGCAGGTCGGAACCTCCGTCACCACTGGCCAGGTGAAATACAACCTGGGCCCCGCAGCTCTGAATGACTTTTTTACTTTCAATTCCGGACCCGTCCTGACCGTGCCCGCGCCCGGGGTTTTGACCAACGACTTTGCGGGGCTGGGCGGCAGCAACCTGACGGCGGTGCTGGTGACTGGCCCGACCAACGGCACCTTCAACCTCAACAGCAATGGCGGTTTCACCTACATACCCTTCCCCAGCTTCAGCGGAATCGACAGTTTCACCTATGTAACCCGCGACGGCGTGGGCACCAGCGCGGTGGCGACCGTCACTCTATCCGATTCAAATCCCGCCCTCTTCTCCGACAACTTTGCGCGCGGTTCCGATCCCGGGCCTTTGACGCCCTGGGTGGCGCGCGCCGGGACCTGGACGGTTACGGGCGGTGAGTTGGTGGCCGGGACAAATGCCCTCGCTACTTATGCCAATGTCTTCCTGACTAATAGCTGGTTGGATTATGCGGCGCAGGCGCAGCTTCAATTTCCGGTAGGCGCTTACGGTGCCGGTCTGGGTGGCCGCGTGGACCCTGCCAGCGGCACCCATTATGGCGCCTGGCTCTACCCGGAAGGCTCGGCGGGCGGCTCCAATGTCCTGAAATTGATTAAGTTTACGGATTGGAACAACTGGACCTTGCTCCAGCAGGTGAGCCTGGCAGCGGTTGGGACAAACTGGCACACGGTTAAGCTGGCGATGTTCAGAAATCAGATTGCGGTGTTCCTGGATGGCAACCAGCTTTTTACGGTCGCGGATAATCCCCTTTTAACCTATCCGAGCGGCGGAGTCTCGTTGGATATGTGGACCGACACGACGGGCTACCAAATGGCATTTGATGCCGTGACGGTCAGTCCGCTGGTTGCCGACGATGCTTATTTGGTCAACGAGAACTCGGTGTTGAACGTTGGTCCTCCCGGGCTGTTGGCCAACGACACCGAGGTTTATGGCACCAATCTTACCTCGGTTGCGGTGACGGCGCCCGCCAACGGAAGCCTGACGCTTAACACCAGCGGCGGTTTCAATTACACGCCAGCCGTCAACTTTTTCGGGACGGACGCCTTTATCTACCAGGCCAATGACGGTCCCGTTAACCTGGGCACTGCCTGGGCCCGGATCACGGTTGTCTCCCCGCTGTTGAATCCGCCGGTGGTAAGCTCAATCAGCGTCTCCAATGGCATGGCGGTCCTGACCTGGAACGCCGTTGCCGGGCATACTTATCGGCTCCAGTACGAGGCTTCTCTGAGTAATTCCAGTTGGATTGATTTGCTCCCGGACACAACCGCCACCGGCCCGACCATCACCGCCACCAACGTTCTGAACGGCTCCACCCAGCGATTTTATCGGGTGGTGTTGCTTCCTTAAGACTTCCTGACAAACAGCGCCAGGGAAGCCGTATAACCGTGGAGGAAACTCTTTTGGCCAACCGGGCCGATTTCGCCATTGCAAAAGAAGCCCGCGAGGCCCAGGGGCCCGAACCGTTGCTGGACCATCTGCGCATCGTGGTTGGGACGGCCGAACAAATTCTTTCCCCGCCCATTGCAGCAGCACAAGCATCCGCCGTAAATGGGCACTTCACCCAGTTGGCCCCTGGCGCGGGTGAGCAACTCGTTCATATCCTCGGTAGCCGCGGCGGCTGAACGCCTTTGGAACTGGACGGTTTGCCCCAGGCGCGGCAAGGCCCCGACGGCGATGCTGCCCGAGCGCGGGTCGGCGGCTAAAAGATTGCGAATCAAAAAATCTCCTCGATGGAAGTCCTCCAAGTACTCATTGACCACCAGGCCGATGAAGAGATTGCCGCTGGCTTTCTTCTGTTCGTCCGGCGGGAGTTGGTTGAACGTCTCCGCCAGGACCTCGTAAGCCGGACGATTCCCAATTTCGTGGATGACGTTCTGCTCGACTTTCGTCAGCGTCCAGGTCTGGCCGATGGGGGTGCAGCCTTGCGAGGTCACCCCGGCTAGCCGCACGTCACCGCCCACTGAAATCGCCACGCCGCCTTCTTCCAAAACCTCGCCGTTCAGATAGACCTGCGCCGTTTGCTCCCGGAAATCGCCGCTGGCCAGACCGCCCAATACCGGCAGCGGTGCGTAAGCTTCGTTCCAGGTTCGCAGCCAGGTTTCGCTGTCGAGATGGAAGGGGTCGATGAACGTCAGCCAGCCATTGGTCTGGTTGGGCTCAAGGCCGGTCTCCAGCCGCCAGTAACCGGGGCCTTTGGCTTCCTCGACTTCTTCCTGCGTGAAATGGAACCCTTTCAAGTCCGCGCCTGGTAACGCGTAAAGCCCGAGAGTTAACCCGGCATTTTGCTCGACCTCCTGCCCGCCGACAATCAAGCCCTGGCTGGAGCACCCGGCCAGCAACGGGATGCGGGCATGGACCTGGAAAATCTCGAGGACCTCTTTGGCATAGGGGAAGAATCTGGGCGCCATGAAGACCAGACCCAGGGAAACCTGGGAAGCCTCCAATTGGCGGCGCAACTCCTCCGTCCATTTCTGCAGGGCCGCTTCGTCGAAGTCGCCCGACCAGTGGGCCGCAATGGAGAATGGATTGCCCATACAGGCAAAGTTAATCGCGGGACCTCAAATTGCAATGGGCTTTCGGATTGCTTTGCCCCGCGCCGGGGCTAGCCTTTTTCCAGTATGCCGTCCATACCCGTTCGCGAATTGATTCCAGTGCTGCAAGTGGCCATCGGCCCGGTCATTCTTATTTCCGGCGTGGGCTTGCTGCTGTTAAGTCTGACCAACCGCTTTGGCCGTGCCATCGACCGCTCCCGCCAATTGGGCGGCGAGCTGCGGCAAGTCAGTGAGGCCGACCGTGCTCGGCTGGCCGCTCAGGTGGAAATCCTCTATCGGCGCGCCCGTCTGGTCCGGCTCTCGATTACGATGGCCGCCTTCAGCCTGTTGCTCGTCGCGGTGCTGATCATCGTGCTGTTTCTTTCGGTGCTCAGGCAACTCGAAGTAGGTCTGGCCATCGCGCTGCTGTTTATCTGTTGCATGGCCTGCCTGATCGTCTCCCTCGCCGCCTTTATCCGCGATATCCAGCTCTCACTCCAGGCGCTCAAGCTCGAACTGGGCAAAGGCGAGGCTGATGCGTGAAACGTGAATCTCTTCGGAGGTCGGTTGTCCAGAAAGATTCGTGACCAAATGCCCGACGATTTTCACGTTTCAGGTTTCACGTTTTACCGATCGTTTCTTGACACTGGCCCAGGAGGAGCGATATTCCATCAGGCAGTTCAGAAGAACGAAGTTAGACAACGACTAACCCAGTTACGAAAGGATATTTATGGAATCCAGACTTGAAACCGCTCCCTCCGGCTTGCGCAGCCCGGCAACCGAAAAGCTCGTCAACGACCTCAAGACGATGCTCCAACGCGCCGAACAACAAGCCGTCGAACGGGCCAAAGCCGCCGACCGCATTGTCCGCGACCATCCGTATCAAACCATCGGCTTGGCTTTCGGCATCGGTCTCCTGATTGGCATGCTGGCGCGGCGCAGGTAGGATGCGGCCTACCGAGCCAGCAGGGATTCTGGAATCGCTCCGCCGAGCCGGTGCGGGCGTTCTGGCCTTGGCCCAGAACCGACTCGAACTGTTCTCGGTCGAGCTTCAGGAACAAAAGGCTCGGCTGCTTAAGGTCCTCGTCCTGCTGGCGGTAACGGTATTCCTTGGAAGCATGGCGCTGGTGCTGGTGACGGCCACGATCGTGGTTCTGGTGGGAGAAAACGCCCGTGGGCCCGTGCTCGTCGGACTGAGCGTGCTGTATGCACTGGGCGCGGTGGTGGCTTTCCTTGCCCTGCGCAAGGAACTTCGCTCGGCTCCCGCGCCGTTGGAGGACACACTCTCAGAAATCAAAAAGGACTGCGATTGGCTGAACTCGAGGAAATAAGTCAAATGGAGGCACGCCGGCGTCTTCTGGTGGCTGAGAGTGGTTGCCTCCGGCAACAGATTGCCGGCGATCTCTCGAATCTCCAGCCTGCCCTGGCGTGGGTGGAGCGAGGCTACTCAATCTTTCAGTCGCTCCGCTCTTTCTGGCCGCTCGTGGCCGGGGCGATTGGCTTCCTGGTCGCCAGAAAGAAAGGCACTTGGTTCCGGTCTGCCGGGAAGGCCTGGGCCTACTCGCGACTGATAAAAAAGGCGCTGAACCTCTGGCGAAGCTACGCCGCGCGAAATGAAACCTGAACCTGGCCTGAAACTCACCATCCACCATCCATCATCCACCGGTCTTGCCGGCGGTCCGCTGGGGCGGTGGTTTGATTGGGAAATGAGCTGACTCGGAGCGGGCGGTCTTCAGATATTCCTCTATTTTCGCGACGATTTCGGCGTTCTGAGGCGCCAAATTGGTTTTCTCCGCGACGTCGCTCTCGAGATTGTAGAGTTCCAGAGCTTCGTTGGCCTGCGGCCTGACGGCTTTCCAGTCCCCCATGCGCACCGCCTGTTGAAAACCGCGCTCATGGAATTCCCAATACAGGAAGGCGTGCTGGTTGGTCTGCGTCTTGCCTAACAACGTGGGGAGCAACGAGATTCCATCGAGGCCTCTCGGAGGTTCCTCCCCGGCAATCTCGGCGGCCGTCGGCAGGAAATCCCAAAAAGCTGCGGGCAGGTCGCTGACTCGGCCTGCAGGAATCTTCCGGGGCCAGCGCGCCATCATCGGCACCCGGATCCCGCCCTCGTACAGATCCCGTTTGATGCCGCGCAACGGGCCGGCGCTCTGGAAAAATTTTGGGTCGTTGCCGCCCTCCTTGTGGGGACCGTTGTCGCTGGAGAAAAAAACAATCGTGTTGTCATCGATCTTGAGGTCTTTTAGCTCATCCATGATCCGTTCCACATCCCGATCCAGTCGCGTGATCATCGCCGCGTAATTTTTTTCCGGCGCCGGCCAGGACTCATTCGAATAAGGCGCATTATCCGGGATTTCCATGCCATTGCCGGACCTTCGGGTTTCCTCGTTATTGGCGTGCGGGATAGTGTAAGCCAGATAAAGAAAGAATGGCTGATAATGATTGACCGCGTCGGGCTTGTGGATGCGGATGAAATTGGTCGCCGCCATCGTGAAGAGGTCATGCGAATAAACACGTTTAAAGCCATTCTGGTTTTCCAGCAACATCTCCCGGTCATCAAATCCGGTTTTGGGGTCGTAGCGCCAAAGATAAGCCGGGTAATAATAGTGGGCGTGGGTCTGGTCGAGGTAGCCGACAAATTCATCAAAACCCTTCTTTTGCGGGACGCCGGTAGTGTGCTCGTTGCCCAGCCCCCATTTGCCGAGCAGTCCCGTATGATAGCCAGCTTGCTTGAGCAGTTCAGCCACCGTCGCGTCCTCGGGTCGCAGTGCCAGGGTGGCATTGCCACGGACATAAGCATGACCGGTGTGCAACCCGGTCATCAGGGCGCAGCGCGAAGGGGCGCAAACGGTGCTGCCAGCGTAAAAGCTGGTGAAGCGAAGGCCTTCCGCTGCCAGCTTGTCGATATTGGGTGTCTTGATTTTGGTTTGGCCGTAACAGCCCAAATCGCCATAGCCGAGATCGTCGGCCAGGATAAAAATGATGCTGGGTTTGCGGGGAGCCGGCTT